>CAMDWJ010000014.1 GCA_945877815.1 Caenispirillum bisanense | reverse complement strand
AGCCTGCCCCTGCGGTTCCGGGCGCAAATATAAGCACTGCCACGGCACCGCCGGGTAACGATCAGGGCCGCGCAATGACGCAAGGCCCGACATTCGAAGGCTTAAACGGGGTCACGTTCAATCCGGTGCGCCTGATGTTCATGATGGGCGCGGTCTGGCGCCTGTCGCTGGATCGGGGCGGACGCCCATTGGAAGTCCTGGAAATCGGCTCCTGGGCAGGCGCGTCGGCGCTGACCTTTGGCCAGGCGCTCGCCCGGCACAATCCCACAAAGGGCCGCATCACCTGCATCGATCCATGGCAACCGTTCGTAGATCGGTCGATCAATCCGGCCGGTATCCATGCCTCCATGGACGACGCATTGGCCGACGGGACGATCTTCGAGACCTTCCGCCAAAACATGACCCATCTTCCAGCGGAGGTCCGTCATGAGGTGATGCGCGGCTTTAGCGATAAGATTCTTCCGACCTTGCCGCGCGGCAGCTACGACTTGATCTATATCGACGGGGATCATTGCTATCAGGCGGTCCATCGCGACATTTCCAACGCGATACACCTGGTCGCCGACGGCGGGATACTCTGCGGCGACGATTTGGAACTTCAAGCGCACCAGGTCAACGCCGAAATCGCCCGCGCAAACCCAAGTTTAGACTGCGCTTATGCCACCCATCTGCAACAGCTTTATCATCCCGGCGTCACTCTGGCGGTCGGCGAATTGCTCGGCCGCGTAACCGCCTGGGAAGGATTCTGGGCCATGCGCAAACGCGGCACGCAGTGGGAGGCCGTCTCGCTGGAGGGAATGCCGTTCGATATTCCCGCTCATCTGCCGCCGCGCGCGCTCATCGGATTGAAAACTTATCTGATGAAACGGGGAATTATGTAGGCGAGCGGTGCCCGCAGCCTGACCCGGTGCTGACGGCCTCATTTTTTATTCATTCAACGAAACCGTCGATTTCGTTTTTTGAATTTGGCCTCGTTTTCGACGGGTGCTAGAAAATAGCGATGGCCGATAAAATTCTACTGCCCGAAATCACGCTGGTAGCGGTCAGTTCCGTCGACTTGGACAATACCCAGCTCGCCTTGAAGAAGTCGTGTCGGGACATCCAGTTCGGCGCGGTCAAATTCCTATCGTCGGCACAGCCATTCCAAATCGACCCCGACATCGATTACGTCCGGGTTCCGCCGATGGACTTGCGCGGCTACAGCAAATTTATCCTCGGCGATCTCATTCGCTTCATCGACACACCCTTCTGTCTGGTCGTACAGGCCGACGGCTTCGTGTTGAATCCTCACTCCTTCAGCCGGGAATTCCTGGATTACGATTATGTCGGAGCGCCATGGCCCGCGAAGCTTTCGTTGCAGCCCGGCAACACGATCGTCGAGATGAATAAGAACCGCGTGGGCAACGGCGGCTTTTCCCTACGCAGCGCGAAACTGCTCGAAACCACTGCGCAAATCGATTTCGACACGCTCGCCTTTCCGACCGCGTCCGAAGACATGATCGTCTGCCACTATCTTTATGACGAAATGATCGGTCAAGGAATCCGGTTTCCCCCGCCCGAAATCGCAGCGCGCTTCTCGATCGAGTCTCAGGGAAGTTTTTTCGGTCAGGATTTGGAATCGGCCTTCGGATTCCACGGCAAATATCTGCGCGATGCCGTCGTCTTCAACGAGAACCGTAACAAAATCCTGGAGACAACGTCGGCGCAACCAAATCGGCTGGCGCCCTGCCCCTGCGGCTCCGGGCTCCGATACAAACATTGCCACGGCGCCGCCAAGTAAATTGCGGCAATCCTACGACCAACAGCTCAACCGCCGGAACCCTGGATACATTTGCGTCGCTCAGCCGGATTGACGATACGCGCACAACGATCCGGCACTCCGCTCTTAGTCGTATCTTCCTTTTGAGAAATCCCTTCGGCGTGTGCCGACGAGGGAAGTGACGGCAAGCCTGTCCCTGCCACGACAATCATACATATCGTCAACATCAGCCTGTACATGAAGGCGACTCCTCGAGGGCCAGGCTAATAGGTCGGCAGATCGCTCCACAATTGCAAGGCAAGAGGATGCCGGATTTGACCGTGCGCGCGGCGGACGCGACGACGACTCGCGTCCCAAGCGGGACCCGTGGCCTCGCTTTCGCCTATCCGTTCCTAGATACGGACCGTTTCGTTTTATTTACGGTTGCTTCTGTCCGAGGGTGTTTCAGCCGCCGCTTTGCCGGTGTCAGGCATTTTGGCCTGATCATCGCGCGCCTTCTCGGCCGGACAGACGATATTGCCGGCGACGACCGGATTGGTGCGCGCGCACGGATCATAAACCTGGGTTGCGGGTTGGTTGCCGGCATTGCCAGTCCGTTCGCCAGGCGCGTCGAGGGGGGTACGTTGCGTCGGGGCGGCCCGAGCCATGAGGATATGAGCGGGAGCGTCCGAACCTGCCATGGCTTGCGGCAGAACGAGGAAACTCGCGCTCAAGGTGAGAGCGGAGACTGCGAGGAGGCGCGTTGTGATTTTGGAGATAGATGTGTTCCTTCTGTCGTTTCGTGGAGGTTGCGCGCTAAAGCCACAGCTGCGCAGTTCCTGCGTGCGAGTGATCGTCCCGTACCGAATGCGGCAATCCATCGCAGATGTTGTCCTGCAACAGACCTCTCACAAAAAGACAGTCGGCAACGGTGCGTGCGTGTATGATGTGAGCGTGCGTGTCTAGATCGGGGCTATTGACCCACCGTTGTCGCAACCGCCGACCCTAAACGCTCACAATCGTTGATAAACGCCATCACGGCCGCGCTGAACGCCACAGACTGTTCCATATTCACCATGTGGCCGGCGTTGGGAATGAGAACCAGGCTGGCACCCGCGATCTGCGCCGCGACCTCGCGCGCATAATCTGGCGTCGCCTGGGGATCTTCCGCGCCGGTCAGCACGAGGCAAGGTGCGTGCACCGTCGAATATTCGGGAAAATCCGAGTAGGAGACGACCGTCTCCAGCGTTTTGGCGTAGGAGTCACGCCGCACCGACGCGAGGCGGGCTGCCACCCGCTCGAATATCTCGGGCGAGGCGACCTTGGCGAGGTAGCGCCGCGTGTTGTCCTCGGCCAAGGCGCGCAGATCGATCCCGTCGCGCAAAGGTGTGACCCGGCGCGCGCGCCGAACGCCAAGATCTTCGTCCGACAAAGGCGGTTCGCGCTTGGCGCTGGTTCCAGCGAACACCACACTCTTTACCCGATCGGGAAACCGATTCTGAAATTCGAGGACGACGCGCCCACCCATGGAATGGCCGACGAGGTGCGTGCGTTCCGAGTCGAGCCGGTCGAGCACGCGCACCAAATCGTCGCAGACATCGGCGAAACGAAAGGGACCGTCGTAGTCGTCGCTGGCGCTATGACCGCGCGCGTCCCACGCCGCAGCGGTGAAGGAGGGCGCAAAGTCATCGATCTGGTCGTGCCAATCGAGACGGCTGAACCCGTTACCGTGCAAAAACATCACCAGCGGCCCGGAGCCGGCGACATCGACGGCGATGCGCGGCCGCGCGCCGACATAAATCGTGTTGATTGCGATCATTTCCTCACCTTGCGCGACGTCGCCGGCCCGTTCATTCTGCGCGAACAAGGGCGGCGCCCGCCAAGTTCGCCAGATGGCGCCGCGAGGTCAAGGCTGGGAGGAAGAGATGGACGGCACGCTGGATCTAAGCAGCGTCTACCATACCAATGGCGATCTTATCGACGCTGCGCACGACAACCTGCCGCAAGACGTCTGGGATTACATTTGCGGCGGCGCCGAGACCGAGACGACGTTGCGCCGCAATCGCCAATCGCTCGATTGCCTTGCCTTTCGCCCGCGCGTGCTGCGCGACGTCGGCGAGGTCGATACCTCGACCACGTTCCTGGGCGCGAAACTCCGCATTCCGGTGATGCTCGCTCCTATGGGTGCGATCCAACGCATGACGCCAGCCGCTGCGCTGGCCCCCGACGATGCCGCCCAGCGCTTCGGCACGATCAATTTCGTCTCGAGCACCACCGCGCCGGAGTTGGAGGTGACTGTCGCCAACTCACCGCATCACAAATGCTTTCAAATCTATGTGCGCGGCGACAATCAATGGCTTCGCACCCTGCTCGGCCGGATCAAGGCATCCGGTTACGGCTCGGTGGCACTCACCGTCGATTCCGCCTATTACGGCAACCGCGAAAGGCTCAATGCCTATCAGCTCGCCCATCGCGAGGTTGCCGGACGCTATTGGCAGGCGCGCGTCACCTGGGACCATGTCAAGCTGATCCAGGACGAGCTCGGCGGCATCCCTTTCATGCTCAAGGGGATCATGACCGGCGAAGATGCCGTCATGGCCGTCGATCACAAGGTCGATGTCGTCTATATCTCGAACCACGGCGGGCGGCAGATGGACCACGCGCTCGGCAATATCGACACGCTCCCCGAAATCGTGAAGGCGGTGCGCGGCAAGGCACGCATCGTCATCGACGGAGGCATCACCCGCGGCACCGACGTTCTCAAGGCGATCGCGCTGGGCGCCGACGCCGTAAGCATCGGCCGCCTGCAAGCTTGGGCCCTCGGCGCGCATGGCGCGGACGGTGTCGTACGCTGCCTCGAAATTCTCGAGCGCGAGATCCATATCTCGATGGGCCTGCTCGGCGTCACCCAACTCGATCAACTCAATCCGAGTTATGTGACTCGCACGATCCCGGTCGCCCCTGCACACGAGATGAGCGCTTTTCCCCACCTAACCGGCGCCCCGATCAAATAGGCGCATCGTCCAGAGGAAAAACAACGCCATGTTTCAAGAAACGATTTCGTTTGTCTCCGATGGTCTCAAAATCGCCGGTATCGTCACCGGCCCTGACGGTTTGAAACCGGGCGAGCGGCGGCCGAGCGTCGTCATCATGCACGGCTTCGGTGGGCACAAGAACGGCCCCCAGCAACGCTGGTCGTCCAAGCAATTGGCCGACTGGGGTTATGTCTGCATGCGCTTCGATTTTCGCGGCTGCGGCGAATCCGAAGGGGCCAAGGGGCTCGTGCGTCCAGACATCCAGATCGCCGATGCGAAGAATGCCGTCGACTACATGCTGACGCGCGCCGACGTCGATTCGGAACGGATCGCCTATGTCGGCACCAGCTACGGCGCCTCGGTTGCGATCTGCGCCGCCGCCGCCGATCCGCGCATTAAGGCGGTGATCGCGCAAGGCGGCTGGGGCATCGGCGAGAACATGTTCCGTTCTCTCCACAACACACCGGAGAAATGGGCCAAATACACGAAGATGATCGAGGACGGGCAAAAACAATTCGCCGCGACCGGCAGCTGGCCGCACGCGCACCGCTACGACATCGTGCCAATCCCCGAACATCTGCGTGCCAATATCGACGGACCGTCCTCCTTTGATTTTTCGGTCGAGACGGCGGCGGCGTTCCGCGCCTTCGATCCCCAAAACGACGTCGCGAAGGTGGCGCCGCGACCGCTGATGTTGATCCACGCCGCCGAGGATCTCGTCGTCCCGGCCGAGGGCTCGGCCGAATTGTTCCGCAAGGCCGGCAAAAATGCCGAACTCTTCCTGCTTGCCGGTGTCGATCATTTCATGTTCGGCGAGGGCGAGACCCGCGTCGTGCATATCGTGCAGGATTGGCTCGCGCGCTATTTTCCCGCCTGAACAGCCGCAACAACGCCGAGCAGTCGTTCGATTGCGGCGATAAGCCGTCCGATCTCGACCGGCTTGGTCAGATAGTCGCCGAAGCCAGCTGCCAAACCGCGATCAACATCGTGATCTGCGGCGCCAGCCGTGAGCGCGATAACCGGGATCGACGCTGTGGCCGGCCGCGCCTTCAGCCGCTTGAGAGCCTCGAACCCGCTCATGCCGGGCAGATCGATATCCATCAGGATGAGTGAGGGGCCGCACTCTTCGATCAGGGCCAATCCGCGCTCCGCGCTGTCGGCAGTCTGAAGAGTCATCGTACCTATATTGGCGAATATCTCCTCCATCAGCAGACGATGCAGCGGGTTGTCCTCGATATATAGGACGGTGACTTGTCCATCGGCGACGGGAACCTGCGTCGCGGCAGGCGCCGGCACCGGCTTCGCGACCTCGTGCGCGGACTGGCCGGCGGGAAAATCGACCCAGAATGTGCTGCCCGTCCCGGGCTCGCTGCTGAAGCCGATCGTGGCGCCGAGCCATTCGACAAGACGTTGCGTGAGATAGAGACCGATACCGGTTCCCTCGATCTTGCCCGCCTCGCGGCCCAGTCGGTTGAAGGGCTCGAAAATTTGTCCTTGCCGATCGGTCGGAATGCCCTCGCCCGTATCGGTGACGCTGACGCGGACCTTGCCGTCGTCCAATGCGTGTGTCGCGATCGTGACCGATCCGCCCGGCCGATTGTACTTAACCGCGTTGGACAGCAGATTGAGCACGATTTGACGGAAGCGGCCGCTATCGGTGATGAGCGGGGGCAGTGCGCGATCGGACCGGTCTATCAGGGTCACACCGACCTCGGACGCCCGCCCCTCGATCATTTCAACGCAATCGCCGATCAGAGAGGCGGCCGCGACATTCTCAATCTTCATGGTCGCATGGCAGGACTCGATCTTCGACAATTCGAGAACATCGCCGATAAGATCGAGAAGATGTTGGCCGCTGCGCACGATATGGCGCGCGAACCCGCTGATTTTCTCGGGGCTGAGTTGAGCGCCCTTTTGTTCGAGCAACTGGCCGAAGCCAAGGATCGCATTCATCGGCGTGCGCAATTCGTGACTGACCGACGACAGAAATTCGGTCTTGGCGCGGTTGGCTGCGTCGGATTGCTCGCGTTCGCGCATCAACGTCGCCTCGCGGCGCTTGAGATCGGTGATATCGACGCGAAAACTTGCGGTCCCGCCATCCGGCGTGCGGCGATCTTGGACCCGCAGCCAGCGGCCGTCGGCGATCTGCCCGTCGAACGTCGCGTCGCCGGCTCGGAATCTGCGCATGCGCGCGGCGACATATTCCTCAATTCCCGGCGTCGTATTGACCACGAACCCGCGCGTGACGCCGTTGCGCACGATGTCCTCGAAGGTGGTTCCGGGCAGAAGAATTTTGCCGGCCTCCGGATAGAAATCGAGATACTTCGAATTGCACATCACGAAACGCTCGTCCGCGTCGAAATAGGCGAACCCGTCCTCGATCGCCTCAATCGCCGCGCGCATCCTTGTCTCGGCCGTCACCTGCTCGGTGATATCGACCGAAACGCCGCGATAGCCGCAGAAAGTACCTTCGCCATCGAAAAACGGCTTACCGCTCGTCAGTATATGCATGTCGGACCCGTCTGAGCGGCGACGGATATAGTGAAAATTGCGGAACGGCCGACGGTTCTTAATATCGTCTTCGTGGCGGCGCCATTCTTCCGGGTCGATCGGAACAATCTGGTCGCGCACCATTTCGTCGCGCGTACCGCCAATGATTTGTTCGTTTGTGACGCCGTACATCTGCCGGCCACGTTCCGACAGATAGACATATCTGAAATTGCGATCGAACTCCCAGAACGATTGGGGTCCGATTTCCGCGCAATCGCGGAACCGCTCTGCGAGCAATCGCATGTCTTGCTCGTTCATGCCGGACGTTTCGTTAGCAGGTGCCTCTCCCATCGAAACGGATTTCACCGCCCGGGGGCTATGGTGTCAAACCCTCACCGGCCGCACTGGATCGAATCATCTTGGGCTGCGGCCCATTCAAGGGCGGGCCGCCCCCTGCGGATTGATGACCCGCAACGGCTTGCCGTCCAGGAAAGCCAGGATGTTCTCCACGCTCTGGCCGTAGAAAACGTCGTAATTATCGTCCGCGACAAATCCGATATGGGGGGTCAGAACGGTGCGCGGCGCACGGCGGATGGGATGGTCGACCGGCAGGGGTTCGATATCATAGACGTCGAGCGCCGCGCAGCCGATGGTCCCCGCATTGAGCGCGGCCAAAAGGGCATCCTGATCGACGATCGGTCCGCGCGATGTATTGACCAGGATTGCCGTCGATTTCATGCACGCGAGATCCGCGGCGCCGAATAGCCCCCGCGAGCGGTCGCTGAATTTCAAATGGATGCTCACGACGTCCGCGCGCGCGAGCAATGTCGCCTTGTCGGCATAGGCTACACCGACTTCGCGGCAGCGGTCTTCGGTCAGGTTCTGGCTCCAGGCGAGCACGTTCATCCCGAAGGCCTGACCGATCTGCGCGACCCGCGCCCCGATATTGCCGAGCCCGATAACCCCCAACACCTTGCCTGCAAGCCGCATGCCGATATGTTCCTGCCAACGCCCCTCGCGAACGGCCCGGTCGGCCGAGGCGATATGCCGCGCGCCTGCGAGGATCAGCGCCCAGGCCAATTCGACCTCGGCCGACATGGACCCATCGCCGCGCGTACCCGACACCACGATGCCGCGCTCGCCTGCCGCGGCGAAATCAATATGCGCGGCTCCCATGCCGGTCTGCGCGATGAACTTGAGATTCGGCAACTGCACGAGCAATTCGCGCGGGAAACGCTGGCGCTCGCGCATTGCGACCACGGCATCATAGGGTGCCAGCTTGGCCGCCGCGTCGGCACCCAAGGGCTCCGTGAAGACGTCGATCTGCGCGCGCCCTTTCAATGACGCCCAATCGGCCGAGGCGAAGGCCGCGTTCTGATAATCGTCGAGGATTGCGATCCGCATGCTTGTGCCACCGATGATTGATTGAATTACCGAATCTCGCCTACGATGCAGCCTCTTACGGGTTTTGCAAAGGGGAGCTATTCGACCATGGACGCAATCAAGCGTTACTTCGATCTCGAGGCCAAACACACGACGGTCCGCACCGAAATTCTGGCGGGCCTGGCGACGTTTCTCACCATGGCCTATATCATCGTGGTCAATCCGACGATCCTCTCCAAAGCCGGTATGGATTTCGGCGCGGTATTCGTTGCAACCATCGTCGCCGCCGCCATCGGCACCCTGATCATGGGTCTGTGGGCGAATTGGCCCGTTGCTCTTGCTCCCGGCATGGGCCTCAACGCTTACTTCACCTATTCCGTCGTTCTCGGACTGAACCAAACTTGGCAGATTGCGCTGGGTGCCGTGTTCTTGGGCGGTGTGCTGGTCCTCATCCTCAGTCTTACGGGTTTACGCGAATGGATCATCAATTCGATCCCGAAATCGCTCAAGCTCGGCATCGGCGCCGGAATCGGCTTCTTTCTCGCCATCATCGGCCTCGTTAACGCCGGCTTGGTCGTCGACAGTCCCGCGACCCTGGTCGGGATCGGCGATATGACCGATCCCAAAGTTCTGCTGGCCGGGCTCGGTTTCTGCGCGATGGTGATTTTTACGCGCCTCGCCGTGCCGGGCGCGATCGTCATTTCGATCCTCGCCGTCAGCATCGTCGCCTGGGTCACCGGCCTCGCTCCGTTCGCGGGTATCTTCGGTGCGGTCCCCTCGCTGGCCCCCACCTTCCTACAGATCGATATCGGCGGCGCCTTTTCGCTGGCTCTACTCGGCGTCGTCTTCGCCTTCATGTTCGTCGACTTTTTCGACACGGCGGGAACGCTCACCAGCGTCGCCAACGTCGCCGACAAGGTCGATGCCGAAGGCAAGATTGACGGCATCGGCAAGGCGATCGTCGCCGATTCCTCGGCGACCGTCATCGGTGCCTTGATCGGCACATCTAACACGACGAGCTACGTCGAATCGGGTGCCGGGATCAGCGAAGGCGGACGGACCGGCCTCACTGCGGTCGCGGTCGCGGTGTTTTTCCTGATGTGCCTGGTTCTGGCGCCGCTCGCCCAGTCGATCCCGGCATTCGCAACGGCACCGGCACTCGTCTTCGTCGCGGCCTATTTCGCGCGCAATCTGCGCGATCTCGATTGGGAAGACGTGACCGAATATGCGCCGGCCATTCTGGCCGCCGTCTTGATGCCGCTGACCTATTCGATCGCCAACGGCATCGCCATCGGCTTCATTTCCTACGCGGTGATCAAAATCCTCGCCGGCAAATGGAGCGAGATCAACTGGGCCGTGATCCTGGTCGCGGTGCTCGGCGTGCTGCACTACGCCTTCGGGTAACGACCAAACGACATAGAAACCTCACCCTGAGCTTGTCTAAGGGCGAGGTTTCTTCTTTAGCGCTCATGCTTCGACTGGCTCAGCATGAGGGTTGTTCGCTAACCCCGCGCGAGTGGCGCGGTCACCTGGACATCCGTATCCCACGGAAAATGAATCCACGTGCTTTGCGCCACTTCGTGGACGTAGGTATCGACGAACGGCTTGCCGCTCGGCTTGGCATAGACGGTCGCCACGTACGCCTGGGGCAATAAGTTACGCGCTGCGCGCATGGTGACACCGGTATCGACCAGATCATCGACCACCAGCCAGCCGCGTCCCTCGTCGGCGCAGGCCCGTTCGGGCAGCTTGAGCATATTGACGTCGCCGCGCGTCTTATCTTCGTAGGTCGAAATACAGATCGTATCGACCACGCGGATTTCCATCTCGCGCGCCAGGATCGCCGCCGGGACCAAGCCGCCCCGGCTGATGGCTACGATGCCCGTCCATTTGGCCATCGGCAGCAGACGGCGTACCAGAAGCTTCGCGTCGCGATGCACCTCCGCCCAGGTGACGATCAATTCGCCCGAATATACCGAGTCGCTATAGGCCACACTTTCCCCCTTAACTCCGAAATTTCATCGCCCGAGCGGCGTCAGGTTCAATTCGTCCGATTGTTCGGCCAAACGGTGCCCGTGTTCGTGGCTAAGTAACGCGGAAGATTCTTGATCTCGTAACAGCCGATCTGCCCCATCGCCTGTGTGAACTCGATCCCCAGCAGATCGGCCACATGGTCGGCGCCGGCCTTGCCGAGTGCCGCGACCGCGAACATAAAGGCGCGACCCATGAAGACGAAATCGGCGCCGAGCGCCATCGCGCGCGCGACATCCAAACCCGAGCGCGAGCCCGAATCCACCGCGAGGGTCAGTTTGTCGCCGACCGCATCGCGCACCCGAGCTAGGGTTTCGAGCGGACTGACCAGCGATTCCGATTGCCGGCCGCCGTGGTTGGACAGCAAGGCACCCTCGACGCCGATACTCACGCAATCCTTGGCGTCCGACGGACTCATGATGCCTTTGCACAGCATCGGGCCATCCCACAATTTTCGCACGACTTCGAGACCTTTGAGATCCATGCCGCGCGCCAGCAACGTGTTTTGAAGCGCAGCAACGCCGGTGATGTCCGCACCCTTTGGGTAATAGGGCATCATGGTCTCGAATTTCGGCAGGCCCTGTTCGATGGTCGCTGCAAGCCACGCCGGATGGGTGAACATGCGCGCGATATTGGCGATCGACAGGCGCGGCGGAACGGTCAATCCGTTGCGTTGGTCGCGCAGCGTACGCCGTCCGGCCGGCGTATCCACGGTCACCAGCAAGGTACTGAAGCCGGCCTGCTTGGCGCGATCGAGGATGGATTTGGTCACCCCCGGATCGCGCAGCGGATAAAGCTGGAACCAGGCATTGGCGCCGGCGATCGTGCCGATGGTCTCGATGCTCGATGTCGCCAGCATCGAGAGACAAAACGGAATATTCGCCTTCTTGGCGGCAGCGGCGAGATACTCGGACGAGCGCGGCCAGATCAATCCGCTCTGTCCGACCGGCGCCACGCCGAACGGGAAATTGTAGTTGCGGCCGAACACGGTGTGCTTGGTATCGGGCTGGCGCTTCTCCGGAAGATAGTCGGCGACGAAACGGACGCAATCGTAGACCGCGCGATTGTGGACCAACCCTTTTTCGTCGCCGGCACCGCCCGCAAGATAATCCCAGGCAAATTTGGGCATGCGTTGAAAGGCGCGGGCTTCAAGGTCGGGAACCGACGGGAATTTGTTCATAAGTGCCATAGGCAGGGAGCCTAGCGGGCTTGTTAAGGTCCGGCAATCGCCTATCCTTTACCCCGCTTAACGGCCCAATTGAGGAAGGAAAACGACATGCCCACGACCCTGATTACCGGCGCCAACAGGGGGCTCGGATACGAATTCGCCCGCCAATACGTAGGTAACGGTTGGCGCGTCATCGCGTGCGTGCGCGACCTGGCCAAAGCCGGCACGCTGACGGCGCTGGGCAATGGCATCGAGGTGCGCAAGCTCGACGTGTCGGACTTCGCCGCCATCGACTCGCTGGCCAAGGATCTCGCCGACACGCCCATCGACGTGTTGATCCTCAATGCCGGGCATAATCCGCAAGGCGAAGCGCCGACCGCGGCCGAGGTTGATTACGCCGCCTGGCCCGAAACCTTCCGCGTCAATACAATGGCGCCGATGCGCATGGCGGTCGCCTTTTCGTCTCACGTCGCGGCATCACAAAAGAAAGTGATCGCGGCGGTCAGCAGCGGCGGCGGCAGCGTCTCGCTCGCACGCGGCGGAAATTACGCCTATCGCTCGACCAAGGCCGCGTTGAACGCGTGCATGAGCGGCCTCGCGCGCGAATATGCCGCGCGCGGCTTGATCATCGCGATGCTGGCGCCGGGCTGGGTGCGCACCGATATGGGCGGGCCCAAGGCGCCGATCGCGCCTGAGGATTCGGTAGCCGGGATGCGCAAAGTCATCTCCGGCCTGACGGCAAAGGACAGCGGGCGCTTCCTCAAGGCCGACGGGAGCGATTATCCGTGGTAGCGGCTAACCGGCCGCCGCCGCTACGGAATTGAAGACCCGCGCGTGATTTCCGCCGACGATCTTGGCGACGTCGGCGGCCGATAGGCCCTTGGACAAGAGGCTTTCGATCACTTTCGGATAGGTGGCGAAATCGGCAAAGACTTCGTCGATGCCGCCCTCCATGTCGGTGCCGATGGCGACGTGATCGACGCCGATGACGCTCGTCATTTTGGCGATATAACCCGCCCACACATCGACATTGCGGAACAATTGCCCGGCCGGCCACATCCCGATGATCCCGCCGGTGCCGACGATGGCCTTTGCGTGTTCGAGCGACATCATCCGGCTGCGCGCACGCGGCGCCTCGCTTGTTATGCCGCCGTGCGACATCACCAACAGCGCCTTGGCGATGCGCGCGACCACGGCCGTCATCTCGGCCGTCGCGTGCGCGACATCGACGATGATACCGAGCCGGTTGCATTCGGCCACCACTTCGGCGCCCAACGCAGTCAGCCCCTTATGCACAGGATCTTCGGTCTGAATATCGCCGAGTTCGTTGACCCGGTAGTGAACCAATTGGAGATGGCGCACGCCTCGGTCATAGGCCCATTTGACCCGCTCGATCTTGCCCTCGAGAAAATCGGCACCCTCGACGGCGAGGATCAGGCCCGCCTTGCGCGCCGCGTAGGCGGTCGCGACGTCATTGGATTTCAAGATGCGCACGAAACCCTGCTGTGCGACCATCTCGCCGATCGTATCGAGCTGGCGGCCAACACTGGCGAACAGCTCCCCCGGGGCCGGGGCTCGGACGGCCTTGATGGCGCCGCCTTGATTGCCAATGACCGCCGAATCCGCGATCGCCGCTATGGTTACGATACCGAAGCCGCCCTGCACCATGCGGTTGGCGACGTCATAGACCGATTTACCGGAGACCAGGCGCCCTCCGGCATGGCTGTGCAGATCGACCGACGGCGTGGCCAGCACATCGTCCACGGGACCGGCCTTCGCATATCGAGCGGACAAAGTCACCGCCGCACCGGCGGCAAGGCCGGCGAGCAGACGACGGCGCGTGAATGAGTGTTCGATCATATAAGGTATTCCTGGCCGTCGTAATGCCGACGCAATTGACTGGTTGGCGACGATAGCTCCAATCGCTTTGATGTTGAACCGCAACACCGAAAATTTTTTTGAATCGGCGTTGCGGATTTAAGTGTTTGGCAACTAGATCGGTAGAGAATCGGTATAGCGTTACAACACTCTCTCCAACAGTCTCAGGAGTAATCTCATGTCGTTTTTGAAGTCTCTGAAGGTTGCCGTCGCGGCCGTCACGCTCGCCGCCTTCCTCGCGCCCTCGATCCAGATTTCATCGGCCTCCGCGCAGGCCGCCAAGCCGGCCGTCACCAAGAAGGCCGACCAGAAGAACGTAAAGAAAGCCAAGGCCGTCAAAAAGAAGACCGAGCCGAAGGATATGAAAAAAGCTTCCGCCAAGAAGCCCGCTGCGAAAAAGACGCCGGCCAAGAAAAGCCCGGCCGCCTAATTTTTCTAGCCTGAATGCCTGATCCAGCGCGGGCGTTATAGACGCCCGCGCACGATCTCCTCAAAACCGGGGATCGGATTGGGCACAGCTCGCCCTGCGAAATGGGCGACGAGATTCTCCATCATCATATCGCGCATCCGTAACGTCGCATCGTGGGTAAAGGCTGCCCGGTGCGGCGACAGGATGACATTGTCCAATCCGAGCAGTTCGGTGCGCACATTTGGTTCATTGCGGAAAACGTCGAGCCCGGCCCCGGCGATCGATTTCGTCGTTAATGCCGCGACCAAGGCATCCTCGTCCACCACCGCGCCGCGCGCGACATTGATCAGATAACCGTCCGGTCCGAGGGCGGCGAGCACATCCGCGCCCACCATCCCCCGCGTCTCCGGCGCATCGGGCACGCACACGATCAGATATTGGACCGCTTCGGCCAGCTCGCGTACCGAGGCGCAATAGCCATAAGAAACGACCGCGTTGCGGTTCCGCTGATGGTAGAAAATCTCCATATCGAAGGCGACGCAGCGCTTGGCCACGGCGGCGCCGATATTGCCGAGCCCGAGGATGCCCACGCGTTTCCCGCTGATGGTGGTCGTATAGCCGCCCTTGGTATTCGTCGCCGCCCAATGGCCGTCGCGCGTGAAGCGGTCGAAACGGATGATATCGCGAGCCAATGCCAGCATGAATCCGAGCGCCAGATCGGCGACCGAGATCGAATTCGATCCCGGCCCATAGGTTACCATGATCCCGCGCCTCTTGGTCTCCGCAACATCGATGATCCCGGCGCCCGCGCCGATCCCGACCCCGAGGGTCGCCGCCAGCGTCAGGTTGGGCAATCGGTCCAGCAGTTCTTTGCCACCGCGTGGATCGGCCCCGCCGCTCAGGCATAGGGCTTCGATCTTTTCCCCAATCTCGGCAATATAGGCATCCTTGTCCGGCTTATCCGAAACCTTGTGGACAACGAACTGGCTCGCGAAATGAGACTCATGTTGCTCGACATTTTCGCCGATTATTAGAATGTGATGGGGCATGAAACGGCCAAAATCCTGGTTTTATTTTTACATATCTGAGTTGCACGTAAAAACCGTAATTTACTTAGGTATAAACCATTGACAGCCGACCGATTCCTTCCTTAAGATTTAGTTAACGGGAAGATAAAGGCCATGACGTTCGATTGGCGCCACTATATCGCAGTGCAGCTAGAATGGGCTGACTGCCTCCTTGCACAGGCACAAGAAGCGCGGAATGGCGACTCCGAATCCGATGCCATGCTGGGAATCGCGCGAAGCCGTCTCCAAGACGTCCAGCGCTTGGCAGCGAGCTTGGCCCGCGGCGGCGACGGGGTCACCTATCGTTAGTCCCCGCCACCCGCGCGTCGCCTAAAGTGTCTTATTCGAGCGGCTTGCCGTTCAATTGTTCGGCGCGCTCAAGTTTGATCACGATCGCAGCGCCCTTTTTCTCAGGGTCCTGCTTCTTTTCCGCCTCGACCACCTTATCCCACACCTTGTCGCGCAAGGCGCCGGACTCGTGGACTTCGGCCTTGCCGTAGAAACGGGCGACGCCGCCGGCCGGCAGCAGACCCGAGGCGCGCAATTCCGGATTGCGGAACCAGACGACGACGTTCGGATTGGCCTTCAGGTTCGAATAGGCTTTGCGCATGCCGCGTTCCCAATAGGCGAGCGTGTCGCCGTCGAGAACGAGAACGCTGCCCTTCGGACTGATCTGCGGCACGCCGTCCGGACCGACAGTGCCGACGAGGCAAACATTCGCCGGAAAGGCGCCATTGATATGTTCGTTAAATTTCTCAGGAATCTTAGCCATATTGAGGTCTCCCTTATGTAATTCTTGATGTTGAGGTTTTTCGCCGAAAACGGCTAGCCGCAGCGTTCGACGAAATCGATGAGATCCGGGCCAATCGAGCTATCGCCCGTGCCCAGATGGTTCATTTCGGAATAATGATTGTGGCCGAGCACCTGCTTGAAGCGCGGTACGCGCTTGTGACGCGCGATGATGTCGGACACGAGATCGAAGCCGAGTTTGATGGTCGGCACCGGATCGAGTTCAGCCACCGTGATGAAAACCGGAAAATCGGCACGGTCGACATTGCCGAGAATCTGACGTTCCGCATATTTCGAAAAATCCGTACCGTAATAGGCGATGCGGTTCGGCGGCGGATTCTGGGCATCGATCGCATACGTGCCGGACAGCAGGATACAGCCGGCGATACCCGGCCCGTCGGCCGGATGCAGGAAGCTGCGAAAGGCGTAGGTCGCGACGTGCGCGGCACCGGCCGAATGACCCATGATGAAGACGCGGCTGGGATCGCCGCCATATTGCGCGATATTGGCGCGCAGCCAAGTCACCGTCTTGCCAACATCCTCACCGCCCGCCGGATAGGGATGTGCAGGCGCCAGCCGATAGGTGGAATTCACGCCGATGAAACCGTGGCTCGCGAAATAATTGGCGACATTGGCCTGGATCAGTCCGGTCTCGTCGAGCTTGGAGCCGCCGACCATACCGCCACCGTGGAAAAACGCGATCACCGGCGCATTGGGGCGAATAGCGGCGGGCACGTGAATATCAAGCAGATTGCGTTCCTTGTCCGGGCCGAACTGCAGATCCCGATGCACTTTGATTTCGGGCCATTTGATCTGCTTGAGAAGGGGCAAATACAAGGCGCGGGTTCCGTTCAGCGCCGCCGGTTCGATGCCGCGGCCCAGCGCTTTGAGTTTCAGGGCGAGATCGTCCGGAATGGAACGTGCCACAGGTTCGCCCGCGCGATTAAATTGATCCATGTTGTCCTCCCGTCAACCCTTCGGGGCCGATCTTTGCGGGCGGCATCATAACGAATTTTCGGGCCGGGACAAAAGGACGAGCTTTGTCCACCGCCAACTTAAAGCTTCGCCAGCGGATGGTGCTGTTCGACCAGACGTTTCAAGCGCTCGTCGAGCACATGGGTGTAAATCTGCGTCGTCGATATATCGGCATGGCCGAGAAGCTGTTGGAGACTGCGCAGATCGGCCCCGTGCGCCAGCATGTGACTGGCGAAGGAATGTCGCAGCACGTGCGGCGACACGCGCGCGGGATCGATCCCAGCTGCCGCCGCCAGCACCTTGAGCAGATCGTTGAAGGCGGCGCGCGGGATGTGTCCGGCCCGCGCCCCCGACGGAAACAGAAATCCCGTCCCCGGGCCTTTCTTCGGCCCGTCGCGCCCGGCGAGCCAAGCCGACACCGCATCGCGCGCTGGATCGGACAGCGGCACCATGCGTTCCTTGCTGCCCTTGCCGATCACCGTCACGGTTTGGCCGTCGCGCGCGATATTGGTGAGTTTCAGACCCACCAATTCCGAAACGCGCAACCCCGTTGCATAAAGCAGTTCCACAAGTGCGACGGTGCGCAGTCCGTCCGCCCCCTCTTGCGCGCGCGCGGCTGCAATCAGGCGTTCGACCTCCTCCTCGCCCAGATATTTCGGCAGCGCCTGTCCCTTTCGCGGAGCGTCAATAATGTGGGCGGGATCGTCGTCGCGCACCTTTTCGGCGAGCAGGAAGGCATAGAACTGACGCAAGGTGGAAAGCCTGCGCGCACTCGTCGCGGCCTTGTTCCCGGCGCCGCGGATCGCGGCCAGATAATCGCGGATGTTGGTCGCATCGGCCGCCTCAAGTGCCCGGCCCCGTCGTTTGAGGAAGCCGGCGAAATCGACAAGGTCGCGGCGATAGGCGTCGAGCGTGTTGCGCGCGGCCCCGCGCTCGGCCGCCATCATTTCGAGGAAAGATCCGAGATGCCGGTTGGGCGGTGCGTCGTCGCGATAGCGTCGGGACCCGGTCAATCCCGAGGCCGTCAGATGCTAGCCGAGACAGCGGCTTCGACGGCGAGCGAGCGCGCCTCGCCGGTCAAGCCGACGCCGCGCAGGCTTTCGATGACGAAGCGCAGGACAGTCGGATCGATTTCGCCCAACTGGCCCGGTCCCATGGCAACCGAACTCAACATAACCGTCTCGGCGCTGCGACCCGCGATGGAAGCCGCGTTGAGCTGGCGCCACAAGGCCGCGTTCGGCACCACCGACGATCCGGCCCCGCCGACGACGGTCCGCTCCCACTGTGCCTCCGGCACGGTGTCGCCCAATGCTTCGAGCAGATTGAAGATCAGGATCGCCTGCGCGCGCACATCCTCGGGATCAAGCTGCGTATTGGTCTCACTCACCGAAGCGGCGTTGAACCAAGCGCCGACGGCATCGTCGTTCCAATCTTCGTCCTTGATAGCGCCGGCGATGCGCGCCAGCGGCAGCAGGCGGTCGCGCATTTGCGCCGATTTGTCGTCCAGCACCGCGCTCGCGCGCAAAATATTGAGCCAGCTGTTCACACCGGCATAATCGCCGGCAGCCAGTAGAGCACGCGTCGCTTCGGGCGCCAGCCACAGAAGGTCGCGCGTCGGCGGCACGGTGGAGAGAAGTTCGCGATAGACGCGTGCCTGCGTCGGGTAGCGTCCGCCGGTGCGCGCGAGCGTCAGCGCCTGCTGAATGATTTGCGCCAATGCCGTCGGCACGGTTTCCCCCACCGCGCGGCGATAAAGAAGGGCACGCGAGATCGCGGAACGTTCCGCCTGCGCCGTCGATAACGCCTTGTCGAGTTGATCCTTGGGGAATGCGATACCGGCATAGATGTCGCGCAACAATCGAGTGTCGATCACGCCCATCGCCTCGGCACGTTCCGCCGCGTCGAGGCGCACATCGTTGGCGAGCGACGGCGAGGTCGCAAGCATACGCAGGATGCCCGGATGGTTCGAGGTCGCGACATCGGCCGGCAGCGCGACCTTCGCCGCGCGCGCCATCGCAAAATGAAGCGGCTGGGCCGTCGCCATGCTGTCGAGCTTCGGCTTGTTTGCGCTCGACAAGGCATCGAGCAATTCATTGAACAGGCGGTCCTTGTCGCCTTGCTCTCTCAGCAAAGTCGCACCCAACGCGGCGCGGTCCTGCTCCCCAGCCAGGGCTTGGCAAAATATCTCGGCCTTGCGCCAATAGGCGATGCTCACCGTATCGCTTTGGCCCGCCACCAACGCGCAGACCTTGGCATTGTCGCTTTCCAGGAACAGCATGTCGGCCTCGGCGCGCAGCAATGCTGGGTCCGTTCCGCGCGTCGGCGCCACGCCCAGTAGCGCGTCCACCCCGGCTGCGTCGCCCATCGCGGCCAATTGCTCGACACGCAACACAATCAGGCTTTTTTTCTTGGCATCGCTCCCCGGCGCTTTGGCGTTGGACAGCAACAGGCGGCGCATCATATCGCGCACGGTCAGCGACACCGTTCGTGCCGGCATCTCGGGTAGCATGGTTTCCACCACCCCGCGGCGCGTGCCGGTCCACATTTCGAACCCGAAACCGCCCTGCTCGCGCGTGAGCGTGCCCACCGAATCCGGATCGATGGCGCTCAACGGCGCGGACTCTACGCCGATCGGCAGGACGCTGCCGGTGTTCGACGGTTCGCTCGGAAGAGGCGGCTGAGGCTGGGACGTGACCTGTGGATCGAGCGACTGGACCCGTGGAGCCAATGATTTCGGCGCGTCGAGGGGCCGTTGTGCCCATGCATCGCCGGCGGCCAGCAACATGCAACACACCATACCGGCCGTAAAGCCGATCAGCGGGCCACGACGCACGATATCAGCGCGGGAACCGGTCATTCGGAATGACGACCTCGGCGGGTTTGGAGGGTGCTGGAATGTCCCAGGTCGCGAGAAATACGGCTGTTCCCGCAATCAGCAGAATGAAGAAACCAATGATAAAAAGGGTGAGTTTCATGATGGGCGCGCTGTTTCCGCTGGGCAGGGAGTTGTGTTACGGTTCAATTATGACGAATTTCAGGCATCTTAACGTTGCGGGCATGCCGCCGCAACGCCGCCCAGCGACCGCGCCCTTCGTGCGATGAACGCGGAGAGGACGTCGCCGCGCGCGGCGGAACAGCGATTCATCGTTCTGGTCGGACTGATGGGGGCGGGCAAAACGAGCCTCGGCAAGCGGTTGG
Organism: Caenispirillum bisanense; assembly: GCA_945877815.1. GTDB lineage: Bacteria > Pseudomonadota > Alphaproteobacteria > Rhodospirillales > UBA2165 > CANIGJ01. The sequence goes on along the minus strand of CAMDWJ010000014.1, from coordinate 76,515 downwards.
CCAAGATGTTCGAACTGCCTTTCCTCGATTCCGACGCCGAGATCGAAAAGGCCGCCGGCTGCAGCGTCGCCGACATTTTCAGCCAATTCGGCGAGGCCGAGTTTCGTGAGGGCGAGCGCCGGGTGCTGGAGCGCATTTTCACCGGCCCGACGGCCGTCGTGGCCACCGGCGGCGGCGCCTATATGGATGAACGGATTCGCGCCATGATCAGCGAGCGCGCGGTCAGTGTCTGGTTGCGCGCCGATCTCGACACCCTGGTGCGCCGCACCAAGCGTCGCGACGACCGTCCGCTGCTCAAGAACGGCGATCCCCACGATACTCTCGCCCACCTGATGGAACTGCGCTATCCCATCTACGGGCAAGCCGATATCGTCGTCGATGTCGATGACGAGCCGCTGTCGGATACCGCCGAACGCGTCTATAAAACCCTCGCCTCGTTCATCGAGGCACAGACCCCCATCGCGGCACGGATATGATCGAACCGAAAACCAATACTTTGCGTGTGGCCTTGGCCGAGCGCAGCTACGACATCCACGTCGGCAGCGCATTGATTGCGCGCGCCGGCGCGTTGATGGCGCCCGTTCTGCAACGCCCACGCGTCGTCGTCGTCTCCGACACCAACGTCGCGCCGCTGTACCTGGCGTCGCTTATCGCTTCGTTGACGTCCGCCGGTATTCGGACCGACGAAATCGTCCTGCCGGCCGGCGAACAGACCAAGGATTTCGCGCATCTCGAGATCCTGCTCGATCAGTTATTGGCCTTACACATCGAACGACGCACGACCTTGGTGGCACTCGGCGGCGGCGTCGTCGGCGACATCGTCGGCTTCGCGGCCGCCATCGCGCTGCGCGGCATCGATTTCGTCCAGGTGCCCACGACTTTGCTTTCCCAGGTGGATTCCTCTGTCGGCGGCAAGACCGCTATCGATACGCGACACGGCAAAAATCTGGTCGGCGCCTTTCATCAGCCGCGCCTGGTGCTGACCGACATCGACACGCTTGCAACACTTCCGGTGCGCGAGATCCGCGCGGGTTATGCCGAGATCGCCAAATACGGGCTCATCAACGATGCGGCGTTCTTCGCGAGACTCGAAGCGGGCCTGGGCGCCCAGCTCATCGCCGGCGACGCCGATGCGCGCCGCGAGGCGGTGGTGGCATCATGTGCCAACAAGGCCCAGGTGGTTGCGGGCGACGAACGAGAAACCGAAGGTGCCCGCGCACTGCTCAATCTCGGCCATACCTTCGGCCATGCGCTCGAGGCCGAGAGCGGCTTCGGCGATACCTTACTGCATGGCGAGGCCGTCGGCATCGGCAGCGTCATGGCGTTCGAACTATCGGCGCGTCTCGGCTTGTGCGCGCAAAGCGATGCCGATCGGGTGCGCCGTCATTACGCGAGCCTCGGCCTGCGCACCGATCCGCCGAAAACCAACGGGCCAGTCTGGAATACCGATAAACTGCTCGCGCATATGGCGAGCGACAAGAAGGTCGAGGACGGCGCCCTCACCTTCATTCTCGCGCACGGCATCGGCAAAGCCTTCGTCGCCAAGGGCGTCACCCTCGCCGAAGTTCGCCACGTTCTCGACCGCGCGATCGCGGCCTAGGCTTTCCGCGCCATGCTGCTGACAATCGCGGCCATCGTGTTCTTGCTGTTGCTGTCTGCGTTTTTCTCGGCAGCCGAAACCTCGCTCACGGTCGCCTCGCGGCCGGCCATGCACCAGCTCGAACAAAAGGGCAGCTGGCGTGCGCGCCTGGTCAATCGTCTCAATGCGCGCCAGGGCCGGCTGATCAGCTCGATCCTGATCGCCAACAATCTCGTCAACATCATGGCCTCGGCGCTGGCGACCAGCGCCCTGATCGCGCTGTTCGGCGAGGCCGGCGTTGCCTATGCCACCGCCGTCATGACCGTCCTGATCGTGATTTTCGGCGAGATATTCCCGAAATCCTACGCGCTGCGCCACGCCGACCGGGTCGCGCTCAATTTCGCGCCGATCATGCGCCCGATCGTGCGGTTTCTATCGCCGCTCACCTGGATGACCGACCATATCGTGCGCGGCACGATGCGCCTGTTCGGCGTACGGCTGAACCCCGACGAAGCGATCATTCCGTCGTCGGAGGAGCTGCGCGGCGCGATCGAACTGCACAAGGGCGAGGACGAAGTCATCCAGCAGGAACGTGCGATGCTGCGCAGTGTTCTGGACCTTTCGCAGGTCGAGGTGGGCGAGATCATGGTGCATCGGCGCACCGTTGTACGCATCAACGCCGACGATGCGCCGGCCGCGATCCTCGAACAGGTTCTCGCCAATCCGCATACGCGCCTTCCGCTGTGGCGGGGCGAACCCGACAATATCGTCGGCGTCGTGCATGTGCGCGATATCCTGAAGGCGCTGCGCGAGGCCGGCGGGCAGGCGACCGCGCTCGATATCGAAAGCCTCGCCTCGCCGCCCTGGTTCGTGCCCGAAACCACGACGCTGCTCGATCAGCTCCATGCCTTCCGCGCACGCCACGAACATTTCGCGCTCGTCATCGACGAATATGGCAGCCTGCTCGGCGTCGTCACCTTGGAAGACATCATCGAGGAGATCGTCGGCGACATCGCCGACGAGTTCGACGTGGCGCGTCCGGGCCTGCGCACGCAAAGCGACGGTTCGTTCATCGTCGACGGCCATTACACCATCCGCGATCTCAACCGGCACATGAACTGGCGCCTGCCCGACGATCAGGCGTCCACCGTCGCGGGCCTGGTGCTGCACGCGGCACGCCGCATTCCCGAGGTCGGACAAGCGTTTCGCTTCCACGGCCTGCGATTCGAGATCCTCCGCCGCCAGCGCCACCAGATCACCTCGATCCGCATCACGCCCCCCGCCGAGCCAGAAGCGGGAGCGAGCGAGGACGAGGAAACCGGCTGATTTCGCTGCAAACCGGCCCAAACCCGCACATTTCGAATTGCCTTCAAATTGACATACGAACCGCCCTGAATTGCGCTATATTGGAGGGACGACGAGTTCCATCCACAACGACAGGGAGATGGACGTGACAGGCAAAATCATACCGGACGTCGTCGACAACCAAACACTCTACAAACTGCCGCCGAGCGCGCTGGTGCGCGAGGCCGCGAAAACCATGGGTAGCAACAAGGTCAGCGCGGTGCTGGTGACCGACGGCGACCGCCTGGTCGGCATCTTCACCGAACGCGACCTGACGGCGCGCGTGGTCGCCGTGGGCCTCGATCCCGACAAGACCCCACTATCCCAGGTCATGACCGCGCGGCCCGACGTGCTGGCGCCCGAGGATTCTCCGCTCAACGCGCTCGAACTCATGCGCTTGCGCCACTATCGCCACCTGCCGGTGGTCGAAGACGGTCGCGTCGTCGGCATGGTTTCGATCCGCGACCTTTACGCTGTGGTGAAGAAGCAGCTTGAGCACGAAGTGCGCGAGCGCGAAGCCTTCATCTTCGATACCGGCTACGGTGTCGGGGCTTAGCGTTACGTCAGATAGCCTTGTCATGCCCGCACTTGGTGCGGGCATCCACGAGTCTTTTCGCGCAAATGCGCTTTCGTCCTTGGATGGCCGGGACAAGCCCGGCCATGCGGCATAATCTAGTCGCCCCCTCATTTGACCATATGGACGGCCGGTCCTAGTCTCGTTGATATCTCAACGGGAGTTAGATTGATGCCACTGTCCCCTGCCGTCTCGCGCAAGCTGTTGCACACGCGCGAAATCCGTTGTCTCGGCTATGAGCGTGACGACGGTTTGTGGGACATCGAAGGGATCATCACCGACGTGAAGACCTATAGTTTCGAGAACTTGGATCGCGGCATGGTCGCGGCCGGCGTGCCGATCCACGAGATGCACGTGCGCCTGACGGTCGACGACAATCTCAAGGTCCACGATATCGAGGCATTCACCGAACTCAGCCCCTTCAAGATCTGCCCCACCATCGCGGACGGCGTGAAAAAGCTGATCGGCGAGCGCGTCGTGTCGGGCTGGACGCGGCTCGTGCAAGAACGCATCGGCGGCGTCGCCGGCTGTACGCACATAATGCAATTGATCCTGGGGCCGCTCGCCACCACCGTCTACCAAACGATCTATCCGGCGATGGCCAAGCGCAAGCGCGAAGCCGGAATTCCCGAGGATCGGGACTCCAAGCCTGGCTTTCTCAATTCCTGCCACGGCTGGTCGAGCGCGCAGGATATGGTCCGCACACGTTTCCCGAAATTTTATACGGGTGCCGCGAAGGCGCGTTGATTCTTACCCTCCCTCTCCCCCAAAATGCGGAGAGGGTCTCGGTTTCACACCGACGTCAGTTCGCCTTCCTTTTCCTCGACCTTGGCACGCGAGAGGGAAGCTTCCTCGATCGCGCGGTGCAGATCGGCGACCAGGGGCGTGGCCGGCCCATAGCGGTCGGCATCGTCGATGGCGAAGCCCTTGTGGTACATGCGGCGGAAATCCTGCCCGACCACGGGTGCGAGGAAGGTGGCGGGATCGCCGGTCCAGCCCACGGGCGGCTTGCCGGCGGCGAATAGGATCTCGGGCGAGCCCTCGCGGAACACGTTCATCGGATCCTTGCCCTGCTCGACCCGGTCGATGTTCTCGGCCAACTGCTTGCGCAGCAAGATGATCGGGATATCGGTGCGCCCGAGATTTTCCTGGCTGCGGTCGGTGATGTCGCCTTGCGACCACCAGACCAGCGCATCCTGCGCCAGCACGTAATCGAGGATCGGCTTGCCGTTCTCATCGCGGATTGGCGGCGCGTACCAGGGTATAAAATCCTGCTTGGGCGCGGTGACGCCGGGCGGGGCGGCATAGACCTGATAGCTGATGTGCAACGTGTGCGTATCGTCGATGGGAACGCGCGCTTGGATGTCGCTGCGCGGAGCACCCGGCCCGCCCGTGTTGGTATAGAACGGGAAGATCACGTTGGAATGGCGCCGCGTCAGATCCTTCTCCGCACCCAACTCCTTGGAGAAGACGAGGAATTTCTCGAAGCCATAGGGCGTGGTGTTGGCGGTCACGTCCTTGATGCCGACGCCCCACTTGGTGCGCGTGTGCAGGGTGTGCGTCTGGCTCGCCATGCGGTCGGCATTGCCCTCGCGCTCCAGGACGTATTTGAAGAAATAGCCGTGCGTATAGACGCTGTGCGCCGGATCGCCCGTATTCTCCTGGCATTGCAGCCAGTTGCAATCGAGCACGTTGATGGCGACCTGACGGATGGCGTTGGGCCACACGAACTGATCCCAGCGCGGCAAGGCGGGGGCCGGCAGCGGCCCCATATAGGCGAAGACGAGCCCGCCCAATTCCTCGACCGGATAGGCCGGCGTCTTTTTCGGGAACTTGCCGCGCGGATTGGCCTCCATCGGGCGTTCGGTGCACTCGCCGGTCTCGTCGTAGAGCCAGCCATGATAGGGGCAGCGCAACCCGCATTCGTCGGGGATGCCGTATTGCAGATCGACGAGGCGATGCAGGCATCGCTGGCCGATCAGGCCGAGCCCGCCCTTGGTGTTGCGGAACAGCACCAAATCCTCGCCGAGGATGCGCACCGGCTTGACCGGATTGTCGAGCAATTGCGAGCTGGCCGCGATGGGGATCCAATAGCGGCGCATCAATTCGCCGCACGGCGTTCCGGGTCCGACACGCGTCAGGCGCTCGTTCATCTCAACGGTCAGCATCGCGGGTTACTCCTTACTGTCAGATATTGTCGTCAAAAAAGAGGACGTCATGCCCCGGCTTGTCCGGGGCATCCACGGACGAAAGCGCGATAGCGCGAAAAATCTCGTGGATGGCCTGCGTACTTGGCACGCGCTGAACGCGCAACACAAGTGCGGCCATGACGAGCTATATTCACGAACGTTCATCCCTCTCACGGCGTTGCGTATTTGGCGGCGCGCTTAATGACCTCGGGCGGGAATTTATAGACGCGCGTCATGAAGTCCTGGATTTTCTTGGGGTCCGAGAATTGCACTGTACCCGCCGTCGCCTTAGTGAAGTCGTCCTGGAACTCCGTATCATTCATCGTCTTGGCGAACGCGTCGCGCAGCGCCGCCAACCGGTCGGCCGGGATGCCCGACGGGCCGGAGAAGGCACGAAAATATTCGTTGGTGCCCAGCACCAACTCCATGATCTGGCGATCCTCGGCATTTTTCGCGAGATCGATCACCAGCGGCACGGTCTTGAGATCGGGATCGGGGCTGGGGGTGAGCGAGAACAGCACGATCGGCGTGATGAGCTTGCGCTGCAGCCAATCGGTCTTGGCGCGCGTGCGCGGCCAATCGATGGTGGCGCGGCCGTGCACTTCGCCGCGTTCAAGTGCCAGATCGATCTGCGAGGTACCCGTATAGCCGGTCAGCACCTTCAGCTTCGTGCCGACGAGGTCGTTGAGCATGAAGGCATAGGCGCTGGTGGCCCCCAATCCGTCCGAGCCCACCGTGATCTCGGTTTTCTTGATCCCCTCCAGGGTCGTCGCCGGCGAATCGGTGCGCACGCCGAGCGTCGGCGTCTCGCGCTGCGTGACGGCGCCGAGCCAGCTCAGCTGGATCGGATCGAACTGGATGCCGTCCAGGCCGAGCAGTTTCACGATGGGCAGCAGATCGGCATAGACGCCAATGACCGAGCCGTCCTTGGGGGCGACGTTGCTGACATGGTTGGCGGCAACGAAACTGCCGGCACCCGGCATGTTGCGCACGATGATCTTGGGATTGCCCGGGATATATTTCCCCATATGGCGGGCAAGGGCGCGCGCGGTCAGGTCGTACCCGCCACCGGCGCCATAGCCGACGATGATTTCCAGGTTCTGGCCTTTGTAGAAATCGGCGACCGCCGCCGGAGACGCAGATTGCGCGTAGGCCGGAGACGGCGCACCCGCGCCAACGAGCAGTCCGAGCGAAAACAATGCGGCTGCAAACATCGTCGTCTTGACCGTCCTAACCATGCCCATCTCCCGGATGTATTTTATTGACTGTCTTAATGAAATCTTATGGGCGCACCTCAGCCCAGACAAGGGAATTTCCCACTGCCTGGCCCAAGCCTCCCTCCGCCTTTCCTCCCAGTGGAACCAAGGCTAGGGTAAGCCCAAGTTCAGGCCAGGGAGGCCCCATAAATGACCGCAATGCCGTCGCGCACGACCCCATCACGCGCCCTCAAGGCCGGCATCTTCCTGCCGCCGTTCCATTCCAACGACGACGATCCGCTGATCCTGATCGAACGAGACTTCGAACTCATGCAATGGCTCGATGCGCTCGGCTATGCCGAGGCCTGGATCGGCGAGCATCATTCGGGCGGTTTCGAAATCTACGGCGATCCGATGCTGTTCATCGCGACGGCAGCCGAGCGCACGCGCCACATCCGCCTCGGCACCGGCGTGGTGTCGCTGCCCTATCACCATCCGCTAATCGTGGCCGAACGCATGGTGCAGCTCGATTACCAGACGCGCGGGCGCGCCATGTTCGGCTTCGGCCCCGGCATGCTGCCGTCGGACGCCAAGATGCTCGGCATCGATCCCGACGAGCAGCGCGACCGCATGGCCGAGTCCGTCGATCTCATCGTTCGCCTGCTCGCCGGCGAAACCATCACCAAGACCACCGACTGGTACAGGCTCAATGAAGCGCGCCTGCAGCTCAGGCCCTACACCAACCCGCGCCCGCTTATCGCGGTGACCAGCACCGTTACCTCGAACGGTGCGGCACTTGCCGGGCGGCACGGGCTCGGCATGTTGTGCGTCGCGGCCGGCACGGTCGCCGGATCGGACGTGCTCGCGGCCAATTGGAACGTGGCCAACATCGAGGCCGCCAAGCAGGGCCGCAGCATGGACCGCGCCGACTTGCGCTTAATGGCTCCATTCCACATCGCCGAGACGCGCGAAAAGGCGCTTGCCAACTGCCGCAAGGGTTTCGCGGCCTACGAACAATACGGCTATTCTGTGCGGCCCGAGGGCCCGGCGGCACTCGGAATGGCCAGCCTAGAGGCCATCAATGAATCCGGGCGCGGCGTCATCGGCACGCCGGACGAAGCGCTCCAGGTGCTCGAAAACCTATGGGACAGGTCCGGAGGTTTCGGCACGATCCTGATGCTCGCCCACGATTGGGCCGATTGGGAGGCCACCAAACGCTCCTACGAATTGTTCGCGCGCACTGTGCTGCCGAAGTTCAACGCCCGCAATGCCTGGCGCGAGGATTCGATGGCTTGGCTGCGCGCCAACCGCGAGGACAATAGTGCCAAGAGCAAGGCGGCGGTTGCCAAATTCAACGCGCGCACGCAAAAGAAAAGCGACGCGGCGGAGTAATTAGAAAGCCCGTCACGCCCGCGCAGGCGGGAGTCCAGGGCCCTGGATTCCCGCTTACCCGGGAATGACGAATACATACTTGGGAGGAAGACAAATGAAAATCTTTGCATCACTCACGCTCGGCGCGTTGGCGCTTATTGCACTCGCCCATCCGGCATCCGCACAGGAGGACACCTACTTCAAGGGCAAGGAAATCTCGATCGGCATCGGTTTCGGCGCGGGCGGCGGCTACGATACCTACGGGCGCCTGATGGCGCGCCATTTCGGCCGCTTCGTTCCCGGCAACCCCACGGTGATCGCCAAGAACGAGCCGGGCGCCGGCGGCATGAAGCTCGCGGGCTCGATCTACAACGTTGCCAAGAAGGACGGCACCGAGCTTGCGTTGTTCGCCGCGACCACCGCGCTGGAGCCGCTGTTCGGCACGACCGACGCGATGTACGAGACGACCAAGTTCACCTGGATCGGCAATCTCGATTCCGACGTGTCCTCCTGCGGCACCTGGAAACATGCCGGCATCAAAAGCTGGGAAGACATGAAGACGCGCGAGACGACCTTCGGCGCCACCGGCCCGGCGGCGATCACCTCGATTCATCCGCTTGTGCTGGGCTCGCTGTTCGGCCTCAAGACCAAAGTGATACTCGGCTATCAGGGAACGCGCGACGTCAATCTCGCCATGCAGCGCGGCGAAGTGGACGGCACCTGCGGTCTTTATATGAGTTCGATCCGCTCGCAATATAAAGACGACGTGGCCGCCGGCAATTTGAACATCGCGATGACGCTCGGCAAGCAACGCACCGCAGACTTCCCCAACGTACCCAGCGTCTTCGAGCTGATCAAAAACGACGACGACCGGAAGCTCGCGGAACTCATCTTCGGCTCAGACGCCATCGGCCGCCCAATCGCCGCCCCGCCCGGCCTGGCACCCGAACGCGCGGCGACCCTGCGCAAGGCCTTCGACGCCATGGTGAAGGATGCGGCCTTCCTCGCCGAGGCAAGCAAGATCGGTCTCGGCGTCGAGGCAATGAGCGGCGAGGAGGTGCAGAAGACATTCGCGGCCTTCTACCAGACGTCAAAGCCCGTGGTCGAACGCGCCATGAAGGCGATGGGACGGTAAGGAGCACGCGAACTACCGTGATTTGTCATTCCCGCGAAAGCCGGAATCCAGTCGGCCATTTTTGGACCCCCGTCGCGCGTACATGGCGGGCGGGCGCGCGTGGCGGGGGGTGACGGCCCTACTTTGACAGGAACGCCTAGGTTTCCCCCGGCGCCTTGGTGATAAGTGCCAGCGCGTGCACGCCGCCCTTCAGCTCGGCATCCAGGATGGAATAGACGAGGCGCTGGCGTTCGAGCCGCGACTTGCCGGCGAAGACCGGCGAGACGATGGCGACGTTGAAATGCGTTCCCCCGCCGGCATGGCCGGGATGGCCCATATGGCCGGCATGGCGGGCCGAATCGTCCTCGACCTCGATGGTTTTGGCATTAAGGGCGGCCGCGAGTTTGCCTCCGATATGGTCGGCTGTGATCATTCGGTAAGCATGGCGCGGCGCGCGGCGGCGTTCAAGCACGGCCCTTCGTTTCACGTTCTTGTAAGCTGGAGCGGTTCGTCCCATATTTTCGGGCATGAAAGATCGGCCAGCCGACGTTTTCGAGGTCTTCGATCCGGTGGAGCCCGCCCCCGCCCCGCCGGCCTGCGCGTGGCCGGGATGCGCCGAACTCGCGCCCTATCGAGCACCCGTATCGCCCGAACGAATCGCGGAATATCAATGGTTTTGCTTGGACCATGTGCGGATTTACAACCGCTCCTGGAACTACTATGTAGGCATGTCCGACGCGGAGATGGAGGCTCATATCCGCTCGGACGGCACCTGGAATCGCCCGACATGGCCGTTGGGGGATGGCCCCCTCGCCGGCAAAGTGGACACAGGTGCGGCAGCCTACCGTCTCGACGGCGTGTATGATCCGTTCGGCGCCCTCAAAGGCCAGTTTCACGGCCAGGGCACAAGCGCACCCCCGCCGCCGGAGCTGTCGGCGGCCGAAAAGCGGGCGTTCAGCGTCCTCGGGCTGGAGTTTCCGGTCTCGATCGAGGAGGTCAAAGCACGCTACAAGACGCTCGTAAAGCGTCACCATCCCGACGCCAATAACGGGTCCAAGGATGCGGAAGAACGTTTGAAGCGGATCAACGAGGCGTACAAAATCCTGAAAAACAGCCTGAACAATGGCTTAAAAACCGATAAGGTCGCCTAAAGCGCCTCACCTTGAATTCGACCACCAGCGGAAACAGCATGACACAAAACGCACCCACCGCGACCGATACCAGCGCCTTCCCGTTGAATCGCCCCGATATTAAGGTTTCGGTCCGCCAGGCTTTCGGTATCGACAGCGACATGGAAGTCCCGGCCTTCAGCCAGGGCAACGAATATGTCCCGGCCTTCGACGACGCCTATCGCTTCGACCGCGAAACCACGCTCGCGATCCTCGCCGGCTTCGCCTACAACCGCCGCGTCCTTATCCAGGGCTATCATGGCACCGGCAAATCGACGCATGTCGAGCAGATCGCCTCGCGCCTTAACTGGCCGTGCGTGCGCGTCAATCTCGACAGCCATATCAGCCGCATCGATCTCGTCGGCAAGGACGCGATCGTCCTCAAGGACGGCCATCAAGTGACCGAGTTCCGCGAAGGCATCCTACCGTGGTGCCTTCAGCATCCGACCGCGCTGGTGTTCGACGAATACGATGCCGGCCGCCCGGACGTGATGTTCGTGATCCAGCGCGTGCTCGAAGTCGACGGCAAGCTGACGCTGCTCGATCAATCCAAGGTCATCAAGCCGCATCCTTTCTTCCGCCTGTTCGCGACCTCGAATACGGTCGGCCTCGGCGATACCACCGGCCTCTATCACGGCACGCAGCAGATCAACCAGGGCCAGATGGATCGCTGGAGCATCGTGACCACGCTCAACTATCTGAGCCACGACGCCGAAGTGGAAATCGTGCTGGCCAAGGTTCCGTCCTTCAATACCAAGGACGGGCGCGGCCAGGTCTCCAAGATGGTCGAACTCGCCGATCTCACCCGCTCGGGATTCATGAATGGCGATATCTCGACCGTCATGAGCCCGCGCACGGTGATCATCTGGGGCGAGAACTCGAATATCTTCAAGGATCTCGGATTTGCTTTCCGTCTTACCTTCCTCAACAAATGCGACGAGATGGAACGCCCGGTGATCGCCGAGTATTACCAGCGCGTGTTCGGCGAGGAACTACCCGAGTCGGCAGCGCACATCACTCTGTCTTAGGGGGCAGTCCATGCCAATCGATCAGGACGCCCAAAACCTGATCAAACGGGTGACCGAGGCCACGCTGAAGGCGGTCTCGGCGCGCGACGACGTCCAGGTGAGCTTCGCGCCGGGCGCCCACGGGGTCAGCTTCAGCGCCGAGGGTAGCCAGGCCCGTTTGCCCACCCCGCCCCGCCAGTTCGACAGCCAGGATCTCGGCGTGCTGCGCGGCGAGGCCGATGCGGCCGCACTTCGCCTGCGCCACCAGGACCAGAAACTTTACGCGAAGCAGCGCCCGATGGGCGGACAAAGTGCCGCCCTGTTCGATGCCTGCGAGCAGGCGCGCGTCGAGAGCATCGGCAGCCGCGACATGGCCGGTGTAGCCAAGAATCTTTACGCCTATCAGGACGCCAATTACCGCGAGCGCGGCTATCACCTGATCAGCGCAATGGAAGAAACCCAAATAGGCGACGCGGTCGGGCTCTATATCCGCGAGAAGCTGACGGGCCAATCCTGCCCGCCGTCCGGACGCGCGATGCTCGAAGAATGGCGCGAACATCTGGATTCCAAGATCGGCAATCGCGTCGGCGAATTGCAATCCACCGTCGCCGACCAGGCGAGCTTTGGTGCCGCGCTCCGCCATATCCTCGAAGATCTCGACCTACCGATCGAGACCGAGGGCGAGCCCGAGAACGATAGCGGCGACAACGACGAGGATAGCGAAGACAAAGACCAGAGCGCCCAAGACGAAGAGGGTGCGGAGTCCAACCCGGAAGGCGAGGAGAGCGAGGGCGACGAGTCCGACGCCGAGATGCTCGATCCCGACAGCCTCGAAGATTCCGAAGACATGATGGACCCGGAGGAATCCGACGACGAGTCGGATTCCTCAATGCGCGGCAAGCCGATGCGGCCCGATTTCCCCAATCACGCGGTCGATGCCTATCGCGCCTATACTTTGCAGTTCGACGAGGTGACCAAGGCCGAGGATTTGTGCGACCCGGACGAAATGACGCGTCTGCGCGCCCAGCTCGACCAGCAGCTCTCCAACATGCAAGGCGTGGTCGCGCGCCTCGCCAACCGTTTGCAGCGCCGCCTGATGGCGCAGCAGCAGCGCTGGTGGGAATTCGATCTCGACGAAGGCATCCTGGATGCGGGGCGCTTGAGCCGCGTCATAACCGATCCGCAGCATCCCTTGAGCTACAAGATCGAAAAAGAAGCCAATTTCCGCGACACGATCGTCACCCTGCTGATCGACAATTCAGGCTCGATGCGCGGCCGGCCGATCTCGGTCGCCGCGATGAGCGCCGATATCATGGCGCGCACGCTGGAGCGCTGCGCCGTCAAGGTCGAGGTGCTGGGCTTCACGACGCGCGCCTGGAAGGGCGGGCAAGCGCGGGAAAAGTGGGTCGCCGACGGCAAGGCCGCCAATCCGGGCCGGCTCAACGATCTGCGCCACATCATCTATAAATCAGCCGACGCGCCGTGGCGGCGCGCGCGCAAGAATATCGGCCTGATGCTGCGCGAAGGATTGCTGAAGGAGAATATCGACGGCGAGGCCCTGTTGTGGGCCTACAACCGCCTGATCGCACGGCCCGAGCAGCGGCGCATCCTGATGGTGATTTCGGACGGCGCACCCGTCGACGATGCGACTCTATCGGTCAATCCGGGCAACTATCTCGAACGGCATCTGCGCGACGCGATCAATTTCATCGAGACGCGGACATCGATCGAAATCACCGCGATCGGCATCGGCCACGACGTGACGCGCTACTATCGCCGCGCGGTCACCATCAACGATGCCGAAGAGCTCGGCGGCACGATGATGCAGAACCTGATCGATCTATTCGATGAAAAAGCCCAACGCCCGCCGCGCCGCGGCTTTTTGAACTAATCGTCGTCGAGGCTCGCGAGGCCTTTCCCCGGGCAATAGGTATAGGCGTTGTTGTCGGCCAGCCGCTCACGGATTGTGAGCCGCCAGCGGAACGTCATGCAATGATCGTTGCCGGCATAACGGTGCTCGATATTCTCCATGATGATCGTCACCTGCATCGGCAGGGAGATCGGTTTCTTGTTGTTGATGCCGAATGCTTCGATCGGATAGACGCGGGTTTCGCCCTGCGTCCAAAGGCCGAGCGGAAATTTGGATTCGCCGCGCTGGATTTCGCGTTGCCAACGCGAATCGTCGACGCGCCCGATCCCGGTTCCGTCCTCACGCACCGCAAAGCGCTGCGTCTTACGGTCGCGCGCGGTGTAACGCAGATAGACGAGCCGCGTGGTTCCGTCGATCGAGTCGGTCCATTCGAGCGGACCGGTGATGTGCTTGTTGGTGCCGTCGAAATGAAGATCGGCCTTGGGAAGATTGATCGTCCGCACACCGTCCCACGGACTTCCCGTCCACAGTTCGACCGGGATGAAGCGAGTTTTGGCGGACGGATCGTAGGAATCCGACCAGGGATCAGCCAACGCAGGACCGGCCGCGCAGAGCGCCGCCGAAACAAGCGCGCCCCGCGCGCGCCTTAGGGTTTTCCGATACGTGGCGGGCCGCCGGCGCCGGATTTGCTCGGACCGAAGGCTTTGTTCAGCACATTGGACGAATCCATCGCGAGATGGATGCACTCGGTCATCATCCCGAGAATCTTCATATTGTTCGCCATGACATGCAGCGCCTCGGCGCGATGATCGTCCGCCACCTTTTCACAGCGCTTGACGATATCGGAGCGGAGGGCGAGCAGGATATCTTCGAGCTTGTAGCCCGTCGTGTTTTCGTCGGAGACGAGAAATTTAGTCATGTGTTACCCTCTTAGGCATGTCCGGACGCAGTATAGCCCTTCGGCGTGCGCCGAATCATCCGGGATAACCGTAGACGATGTTGGTAATGAAGCCGTAAAGGCCCAAAAAGCCGAGAGCAAGGCTAGGCGGCGGCCGCCCGCTTGGCCAGCGCCTTCACCAGACGGCGCTTAATCTTCAGGCTTTCGGGCGGAAGCTTGGTGTCCGACGTGCTCAGCAAAAAGGCATCGAGGCCGCCGTTATGCTCGACCGTACGCAGGCCGGCCGGGGTGCAATCCATGCGGATCGGGCCCAGAACGTCGCTGTAGAGCATGCGCTTTTGCACATTCGGCAGATAGCGGCGGCGCGACTTGTTGTTCGCGTGGCTCACGTTGTTGCCGGCGAGAACGCCCTTGCCGGTGATTTCGCAACGTCGTGACATGATACTATCCGTTCTGCTGAAGTGGCGCGGAGCGAGGGTTTTAGGGGCCCCCGCCCGCTTCGTCAAGGCTTAGACTGCGTTCACAGGCCAGTTTTGGCCATGGAATTGGCGGCGATCCAGGCCGCCAGTTCGCCCTCGGACACCTCGCCAGCGGCCATCCCTTGGATAATCGCGACTTCCTCCGTCTGGGCGGGTTCGAATTCGAAGCCGTTCAAGAACATAAAGGCGCGAATACACAGATCGCCGGTCCGCTTGTTGCCATCGACGAAGGGGTGATTGCGGATCACCCCGTAAGCGAGCGAAGCCGCCAGCGCAGGCAATTCGCTATCTGGTTCATCGGCATATTTGTTCTGCGGGCGGGCGATGGCACTTTCAAGCAGCCCCCGGTCGCGCAGGCCGCTACCGCCGCCGAAAAGCGCCAATTGTTCGCCGTGCAGAACCTCGGCGAGGTCCGCCGAGACCCAGTACGGCTCCGGCATTGAGAGCTACTTCGCGAGCTCGCGCATGGCGTCGCGATGGCGGCGCATGTAGCCGCAGGCGTCCTCGACAGCGTCGGCGAACTTCGGATCGTAGGGGATCAGGCGCAGACCATCCGGTCCGCGCACGAGGACCATCTTGTCGCCCTCGCTGAGCCCGAGCGCATCGAGATCGCCCTTAGGGACGATGAAACCGAGAGAATTGCCGATCTTGCGAAGCGTGATGGAGTTCATTGCCGTATCCGCATGTTATATCGAAAGTTATAACATGCGGATAACTTTTGGCTATCCTATTTCATCGCGACCTTGAGGCCCGCATCGAGCTTGTCGAGGAACTTCTGGGTCGTCATCCAAGACTGATCGGGGCCGATCAGGATGGCCAGATCCTTGGTCATGAAGCCGGCTTCGACGGTATCGACGCAGACCTTTTCCAGGGTTTCGGCGAATCTGACGACATCCGGA
Source organism: Caenispirillum bisanense (assembly GCA_945877815.1). Classification (GTDB taxonomy): domain Bacteria; phylum Pseudomonadota; class Alphaproteobacteria; order Rhodospirillales; family UBA2165; genus CANIGJ01. The sequence goes on along the minus strand of CAMDWJ010000014.1, from coordinate 60,826 downwards.
GTGTTGTCGAACTTGCCGCGCCAGGCGAGACCGCGCGTCCAGGCGAAGATCGAGGCGATCGGATTGGTCGAGGTTTCCTTGCCCTGCTGGTGCTGGCGATAGTGGCGCGTGACCGTGCCGTGCGCCGCCTCGGCTTCTACCGACTTGCCGTCCGGCGCCATAAGGACCGAGGTCATCATGCCCAAGCTGCCGAAGCCCTGAGCCAGAGTGTCGGACTGCACGTCGCCGTCGTAGTTCTTGCAGGCCCAAACGAACGCGCCTTCCCACTTGAGCGCGGAGGCGACCATATCGTCGATCAGGCGATGCTCGTAGGTGATCTTCTTCTCGGCGAACTTGGCCTTGAATTCGGTATCGAAGACTTCCTGGAACAGGTCCTTAAAGCGGCCGTCATAGGCCTTGAGGATCGTGTTCTTGGTCGAAAGGTACAGCGGCCAGCCGAGATCGACCGAATAGGCCATACAGGCGCGCGCGAACCCGCGGATCGATTCGTCGAGATTGTACATCGCCATGGCGGGGCCACCGCCCGGGAAATCGAACACCTTTTTCTCGATCGTCGGGCCGCCGTCCTTGGGCACGAACTTGATGGTCAGCGTACCCGGGCCGGGGACGACGAAATCGGTGGCGCGGTATTGATCGCCGAAGCCGTGACGGCCGATGACGATGGGCTTGGTCCAGCCCGGCACCAGGCGCGGCACGTTCTTGCAAATGATGGGGGCGCGGAAAATCGTTCCATCCATGATGTTGCGGATGGTGCCGTTGGGCGAACGATACATTTCCTTGAGGTTGAATTCCTTCACCCGCGCCTCGTCCGGGGTGATGGTCGCGCATTTGACGCCGACGCCGTGTTTGAGGATCGCGTTGGCCGCATCGATCGTGATCTGGTCGTTGGTCTCGTCGCGCTTTTCCATCCCGAGATCGTAATAGAGCAGATCGATATCGAGGTATGGCAGGATCAGCTTGTCCTTGATGAACTTCCAGATGATCCGCGTCATTTCGTCGCCGTCGAGCTCGACGACGGGCTTGGCGACTTTGATCTTGCTCATTTCTAATACGACTCCCCAGCAATGGACGACGGCAACATTCCCCCTGCGGAGGCCGGGACCATACGGGGGCGATTTCGGCAATTCAAGAGGACTGAGGCCCAAAGCCGCAAGCCCGGATTTGGGCGAGGCCCCAGGGCTGTTTGGCCTTATAGATGACTTTCCAGAACGATGCGGTCCGGACCCGGCTGTAGCGCGAGAGCCGGCAGCACCTCTTCAGGGGTTGCGACGAGCGTGAAGAGATCGCGAATGCGGTCGTGGGCAAACCCTTCGGCGATGACCGATTCGCACACACGTAAGAGCGGCTGCCAATAACCCTCCGTATCCAGCAATACGATCGGCTTGGCATGCAGATGCAGCTGTTTCCAGGTGATGATCTCCATCGCCTCTTCGAGCGTGCCGAGCCCGCCCGGCAGAACCACGAACCCATCGGCGCGGTCGAACATCTTGTATTTGCGCTCATGCATGGTGGGCACGCGGATCAGCTCGCTCACGCTGCCATGGCCGACCTCGCGCTCCATCAGGAAATCCGGGATCACACCGACGACGTGCCCACCGCCCGACAGGACCCGATCGGCGATGATACCCATCAGGCCGACGCGGCCGCCGCCATAGACGAGCCCGACCCCGGCGCGGGCGAGAATATCGCCGAACGCCTCGGCGGCCTGCCGGAAAGCCGGCCGCGCACCGGGGCGAGAACCGCAAAAAACCGCGACCGAGCCAATATGGTTCATAATTCGCTCCATCTTGCCGGAATAGAATTGCCCGGTCATTGTTTACCCCAGGACGCCGTAAACCCATACGGCTATGCTCGCGCAGGAGAGATTGAATGAAATTTTTGTCCACCACCATGATCGCGGCGGCGGCCGTTGCGCTGCTCGCGACCGGCTTCGCGACCCAGGGCCAGGCCCAGGACGCCGCAGCGTCCGTTAAGGAGCGTTCCGCCCTGATGAAGGGAATGGGCGGTGCCGCCGGCCGCATCAATAAGGCCGACGACGCCAAGGCGACGGTCGAAGATGCCAAGCTGATCCAGGCCAATCTGCAAAAGCTGGGCGGCCTTTTCCCCGCCGGCTCGATGACGCCCGAATCGCGCGCCAAGCCTGAAATCTGGTCGATGAACGACGATTTCAAGGCAAAATTGACGGCCGCCCAAACGCATGCCGCCTCCGCCGTCGCCAGCTCCGAAAAGGGCGATCTCGATGGCACCAAAGGTCATGTGAAGAATGTCGTCGCGGCCTGCAATGTCTGCCACGACGTCTATCGCGGGCCGGCTAAGCAATAAGGCGGGAATCGACGGTTCATCAAACCGCCTTCCCTTTGATCGCGTTTCATGGCACCAACGCTTCCATGATGAAAGCGTTGGTGCCATTTTTATGTGCGGTCGCGGCGGGTGTCATGACCCTCGCCTCGCCTGCCTTTGCGCAAGACCCGGCCGCGATCGAGCGCGGGCAATATCTCTATATCGCCGCCGGCTGCGAAGGTTGCCATACCGATACCAAGAACAAAGGCGAGAAGCTCGCCGGCGGCGGTCCGTTGCACACCCCGTTCGGGACCTATTACGGCCCCAACATCACGCCGGATAAAACCCACGGCATCGGCAATTGGACCGACGCAGATTTCCTGCGCGCGTTGCGCGACGGCGTTTCGCCGGCGGGCGAACATTATTTCCCGGTCTTCCCCTATACGTCCTTCACCAAGATGACCGACCGCGACATCCTGGACATCAAGGCATATATCTTTTCACGGCCCGCCGTGGCGCGCGCCGATATCCCGCACGACATCAAATTCCCCTTCGGCTTCCGCTTTACCATGGTCGGCTGGAAGCTGTTGTTCCTGGACAAGGGGCCGCTTGCGCCCGATCCCGCGCACGATGCGCAATGGAACCGCGGCTCCTACCTCGTACGCGCGGCGACCCATTGCGGCGAATGTCACACCGAACGTAATATTTTGGGTGCGACCCGGCGCGATCGAGAACTCGGCGGCTCGCCCACTGGTCCTGAAGGCGGCTCGGTGCCCAACATCACCCCGGACGAGCAGACGGGCATCGGTAAATGGGCGCTCGACGAGATCGCCGAGACGCTGTCGTCGGGCCTTACGCCCGAAGGCGACGTCGTCAGCGCCAGCATGGGCGAGGTCGTCGCGAATACAAGCAAGCTGACCGAGGAGGACCGCATGGCCATCGCCGTCTTCCTCAAATCGTTGCCACCGGTCCGTACGCCGCCGCGCGCCGCCAAAGCCCAATAACGCGTTCATTAGATCGTCATGCCCGCGGTCCTGAACGATCCGATCGTCCGCTATTTTGCCATTCCCTTTGTCGCGACCCTGATCCTCGCTGGGTTGATCCGCTGGGTCGGCGCCGGCAATCGGGGTGAGCAGACGACCGGCGCGGCACTCGGCATCGTCTTCGCCTGGACTTCGGCCTATGAATTGGGCGCAATCCTTTTCCCGCCGTCGGGCGACGACAACAATATGTTCTACATGATCGCGGCCGGGCTTCTGATCGGCGTGCCGATCGATTTCCTGCGCACCAAGATCGAGCGGACCATGCCGCGGCTGGACCTCGGCATCGCGATATTCTTTGGGCTCGGCGCCGTCTATTCGTTGCGCATCGCATTCGATATCTGGACGCTCGTTCTGCTGGGCGCCTGGGTCACCGTGGTTGCGCGCCTTTACGTTGTCGCCAAGGACGCATCGCCGGTCGCCTCGGCAATGCTGGCGCTTGCTGCGGCCGGCCTGGGTGCCGCCGCCTGGGCGGCCGGCCTTGAAACCACGCTGGCCTTCCAACTCGCGGCGGCGGCCGCCGGATATTTCGTGCTGAATTGGATCAATCCGACGATGCGATTCGGCATGACTTTGATGCTGACGGGCGCCGGTGCGCTTCTTGTCACGGGCGTGCGGCTGGCAATGTCAACGCATGCGATGGTGCCCGCCTTGCTCATACTCGGCTTTATCTTCTTCTCCGATGCGCCGGTCAGAAAACTGCTCGCAGACCGGAAAGGGCGGCGACGTTGGCTGATACCCGTTCTGGCTGCCGTCGCGTCGCTCCTACCCATTGTGCTTGCAGCGCTGGCGGCCCATGTCGGCGTAAACTTCGAGGCAAGTTAACCTCCGGCCCCCACCGACCGCCGTTGCGCCCGGATTTCCGAGGTATTAGGGTGAAGCCATCATTGGTGGTGCAGGCAAACCTTGTGAACAAACCGGTTCTGATTTCGATACTGGGCGTTTTCGTTGTGGCCGCGGCAATTGTCCTCAATTTCACGTTGGATTGGGGCGACGAGGGTTCCTCGCGCCGCACGACGGTGACCGCCGAACGCGGTGAAACAGCCAAACCTGCCGCACCCGCCGTGCAACCGGCGGGGAACGCAACCGATGCGCCGTCATTCGACGTCGTGCGCGTCAATCCCCAGGGCGATACGGTCATGGCGGGACGCGCCAAACCCGGTGCGCGCGTTGAAATCTACGACGGCGACAAGAAAATCGGCGAGGTCGAGAGCGATCGCCGTGGCGAATGGGTGTTCGTGCCCGAAACACCCCTGGCACCCGGAAATCGAAGATTGTCGCTGATCATGCGCGAAAAGGACGAAAGCGGTATTCCCTCCTCGTCCGATGTCGTGGTCATCGTGCCGGAGCGCGGATCGGAAAACCAAGCCGTCGCGATGCGTGTTCCCAAAGAAGGGCAGCCCGGTTCGGTCGAAATCCTGCAACGGCCGGGAGAAGATCCGACGGGCCAGGCGGGCGTCTTGAAATTTGCCGTCGATGCTGTCGATTACGACGCGGCCGGGATGCTCGACATCGTCGGGAAAGCGCCGCCCGGCAGTCTCGTGCAGCTCTATCTCGACAACCAATTTCTTGGGCGCGTTCAATCCGACGCACGCGGTCAATGGTCGTTCAAGCCAAGCAAGCCGGTGGGCACCGGGAACTACGTGCTGCGCGCCGACCAAATCCAAGCGGACGGCAAAGTCGTCGCGCGCTTGGAAGTACAATTCGCGCGCCTCGAACCTCTCAAGGACGTGAAGCCCGGATCGCTCGTCGTCGTGAAGGATGGCAACAGTCTGTGGCGTATCGCACGCAGCACCTATGGTGATGGCTTCAAGTTCACCTCGATTTTCAATGAAAACCGCGACCAGATCAAAGACGCGAACCTGATTTTCCCCGGACAGGTCTTTAAACTGCCCGGAATAAACTGACTCAGCCGCCCCGTTAAGGAGCAGCGAATACGATGAAAGACTTCGACGCCAATCAATTGCTCGCAATGGCACGCGACCGATCCAAATCGGGGCGGTCGCAATTGGCGGACACGATCGCGGATCTTTTCGAGGATCAAAATCGCAATCTGAGCGATCGCGAAAAAACCTTGATGTACGGAATCCTTCAGCATTTGGTGCGCGAAACCGAAAGGGCGGTGCGCGAGATCATTTCGGCGCAAGTCGCCGAACGGGCCGATGTGCCGCGCGAGCTTGCCCGCATCCTCGCCGACGACACCATCGAGGTCGCATACCCCATCCTGACGCGGTGCCACGCGCTCAAAGACGCCGATCTGGTCGAGATCATCCGTAACCGCGCCTTTGAACATCAACTGGCCGTCGCGCTGCGCTACGACGTCAGCGAGCGCGTCTCCAGCGAGCTGGTGGCGACGGGAAACCGGGACGTGATCGTGAGCCTGCTTGAAAATTCCGGCGCGCGAATCGCGAAATCGACCCTCGCCTATCTCGTCGAGAAATCAAGGCGTGTCGACACCTTCCAGCAACCTATTCTTCGGCGCGAAGAACTCGACCCTGAACTGGCCGCGAAGATGTTCATGTGGGTTTCTGCGGCGCTACGCAGCTACATATTGCAAAAATTCAAGCTCGACTCGGCGACGGTCGACGATTTGTTCGAGAATGCCGGTCTGGTCGGCGCCGAACGGGCCGCGATCGATGCCTCGACCCATGAACGTAAAGATCTTGCGACCGAACTGCATGACGACGGATTGATCAATCACGAACTTCTGATCCAAGCATTGAAGGATCGGCACGTTCATCTCTTCGTATCCATGCTCGTTAAGGCGACCGGACTGCGTCGCACCCTGATCACGCGCTTCCTTTTGGAAGCCAGCGGGGAAGGCCTCGCCATAACCTGCAAATCCCTCGGCCTCGCCAAGGAACATTTCCTCGAGATTTTCCGCCTCACGAGCAAGGCTCGCGCCACCCGCGCGAGCGCAGCACCGGTTCCACCCGTCGCTGTAGAGGGGCTTTACGACAAGATGAAGCGGGAAACCGCCGAAGAGGTCATACGTCATTGGCTGCGCAATACCGAATACCTTAGCGCGATAAGGCTGGTCGAGCAGGCCCGCAATGACGCCGCGTGAGCAGGACAAGCCCAGTCGTCCTTCATCCGAAGATTTGACCTTTGCCATAGCCCCCTATCAGGCTCGGATCATCGAGCTCGAACAGCGGCTCGACGACCTGACCCGTCTTGTCTCGGACCTCGTGTGGGATATCGACCCGGATTTGCGCCTGTCCTACATTTCAGAACGCGTATTCGATATTCTCGGCTTCATCCCGCGCGAACTGATCGGAAAATCTATCCTCGAACTCGGCAGTTTCGAAGACGAAGCGCCGATTTCCGCACCCGACATTTTCCGCCGCGCGTTTCGCAATCGTCGCTTTGTCATTCTCGACAAGCAATCGCACGCTCATACATTTCGAATCAGCGGCATCCCGGTGTTCGACCTCGAAACCGGAACCTATCTCGGCGCACGCGGCACCGCCGACGATGATACAGATCGGCGCGCCGCGGAATATGCCTTGCGCGAGGGGGAACGCCGCTACCGGATGCTCGTCGAGCGATCCCCGCATGCCATGCTGGTGATCCAGAATGCGGCCGTCCGATTTGCCAACGACGCCGCCGCCAAGCTATTCGGCGCAGAGACGCCCGAAGCACTGATCGGCCTCAATCCCGTTGCTTTCGTGCATCCTGAAGATCTCGAAAGGATGCGACAATGGCGGGCCACCGCAGATCGCGAAGACCGGCGCAAGAGTGGGCTGGAATTCCAGCGGCGTCGCCTGGACCACAGCATATTTCAATCCATGAATTACGCGACGATCATTGAGTGGGAAGATCGCGATGCGGAGCTTATTTCGGTCTTCGACACAACCGACTACAAGCAAGCGCAAGCCGCGTTGACCGAGAGCGAACAGCGCTTCCGCGATTTTGCCCAATCCGCAGCGGACCGTTTTTGGGAAACGGACCGAAATCATCGCATTATCTTCACGTCCGCGCCGCGCGAGCGTTACGTGATGTGGCGCGAAGGCGGAATGATGGGGCGCCTGCGATGGGACATGCCTGTCTTCGAGGCCGATAAAACCCAATGGGCCGATCTACGCAGGGACATGGAGCATCATGTTCCCATCCGCAACTTCCGCTGCCGCGCGAAAGATTCCTCGGGGGCCATCCGTTATTTGCGCATCAATGGGGTACCCACCTTCGACGCCAACGGCGTCTTCGGCGGATACCGCGGCACGACCGTTGACGAAACCGCAGAGGTATCGGCCCGCCAAGAGGCCGAGGGCATTCAAAACTTGCTCAGGCTGACTACCGAATCCGTCCCCGCCTTCATCGGCTACCACGATAGGGAAACCCGGTTTCGTTACGCGAACAGCTTCTACCGACGCATCGCCGGCGACGAATTCGATACTTTGATCGGCCGCACCATCGCCGAAGTCTTCGGCCCGGAAATGGCAAAACGGTCCCAACCCTATGTCGAGCGCGCGCTGAAAGGCGAAATTACGCGCCATGGCAACGATCTGATGGCCCTCGACGGAACGATCGTTCAAACGGAATCGACGCTGATCCCCGATCGCGACGAGAATGGCGAGGTTGTTGGTTTCTTCGTCATGTCGCTCGACGTCACCGAACGCAAAAGCGCCGAATTGGAGCGCGAACGTACGCGCCTCGCCTTGGAGGCGGCACAAAGGCTCGCCCATGTCGGCAGCTTCGAGCGGACGTTCGATACGGACTATTTCTACTGGACGCAGGAGCTTTATCGCATCCACGGCCTCGATCCCGCCGGCCCGCCCATCACCATGGATCGGTTCTTGCAGCACATCCATCCGGGCGATCGTGGTCGCGTGCAACGCGTTCTCGAAAATGCGGTTCGCACCCGTCAGCGCAGTTATTCATTCGAATATCGCGCGGTGCGCCCCGACGGGGTTGAGCGCAATGTGACGACGAGCGGCGAATACACCTACGACGCCGACGGACAGCCGCTGAAGCTGATCGGCAGCATCCAGGACATCACCGCGCAGAAACGGATTCAAGCCGCACTGGAACGCGCGAAACTCGATGCCGAAACGGCCAATCGTGCGAAAACCGAATTTTTGTCGAGTATGAGCCACGAGTTGCGTACGCCCATGAACGCCGTGCTCGGCTATACTCAGCTGCTGCTTCAGAACAAGAAAGAGCCCGTCAGCGTACGCCAACAGCGCCAGCTCAATCAAATCCTCAAAAGCGGCCAACATCTTCTCAATCTGATCAACGACATTCTCGACCTGAGCCGTATCGAATCCGGCCGCGTCGAGCTGGCCATCAAGGATCTGGCGCTCAACAAGGTGATCGCGGAATGTCTGAGCTTGGTGGAATCGCTGGCGGCCCGCAACCGGATCACGATCAACGACAAAACGCTCGCGAAGTCGCCGTTCATCGTCCATTGCGACGATGTCCGACTCAAACAAGCAATGGTCAATCTCTTGTCCAACGCCATCAAATTCAATCGGATAGGCGGCAAGGTCACGGTCGATTGCGAGGAACGTCCCGATGGATCGATCCGCATCGCGATCGAGGATACCGGCAACGGTATCGCCTTGGCGCGCCAACGCGAATTGTTCGAACCGTTCAGCCGGCTCGATGCGACTCAGCGCGGAATCGAAGGAACGGGCATCGGCCTCGCCATTTCCAAGCAGCTGATCGAACGCATGGACGGCAAAATCGGATTTACGAGCGAGGTAGGCGTCGGCAGCACATTCTGGATCGAGGTGCCGTCGACGGCGGACCCTCATGGCGAAGAAAGCAGAACGCAAATCGTGAATACCCCGGAAATCGAGCCGGCCTTCAAACTGTCGACCGGCGGGCGGCGCAAACTGCTCTATGTCGAGGACGACGAGTCGAACCTTCGTCTCCTCGAAGAAGTCGTCAGTCACATCCCAAATTTGTCGCTACTGTCGGCGACGGATGCGGAGAACGGCATCCGCATCGCACGCGAAACCCACCCGGACATCATCGTCATGGATATCAATCTGCCGGGCATGAATGGGTTCGAAGCGCTGGCCAAACTGAAACGCGAACCGGAGACCAATAACATCCCGGTGATCGCGTTGTCCGCGGCGGCCATGTCCAAAGACATCCAAAAAGGCGCCGAAGCCGGATTTTTCAGTTACCTCACGAAACCCTTCGTCATCGACGACCTGCTGGGAACAATCGACCGTGCACTCGGACGCAAGGATGTCGATTAACCCAGATGGCGAGCAATAGTTGAAAAAATGGTGTAAAAACCGTATCCTAAGCTCTACGCGTCAAAACAGACCCGAAACATAACAATCACGTCGAAGCGGAGCAGATGCTGTCGACCGAAGAACCCACGGTTTTCGTCGTCGAAGATGACGAAACAAACCGCCAACTTATGAAAGATCTCTTCGAGTCGGTAGACTTGAAGGTGGAGCTGTTTCCGTCTGGCGACGCATTTCTCGCCGCCATGCCCATGCGCGGGCCGGGTTGTATCCTGCTTGACGTCCGCATGCCGGGAATCAGCGGCCTAGATTTGCAATCCAAATTATCCGAGCAAAAGCTCGATCTGCCGATCATTATCGTCACCGCGCACGGGGATACCCAGATGGCAGTGCGTGCGATGAAAGAAGGCGCATTCGATTTCGTCGAGAAACCGATCAACAATCAGGTATTGCTCGATACGGTCAATAAGGCCCTAACCGAGAGCCGACGCATCGGCGCCGAGATCCGCGAACAGGAATCGATCCAGAAACGCTTGGATCTTCTGACGCCGCGCGAAACGGACGTCCTGCGTATGATCGCTCAGGGCAAATTGAACAAACAGATCGCCTTCGAACTTGGCATCACCCAACGCACTGTCGAGGTTCATCGCGCGCGCGTGATGGAGAAAATTCAAGCAAAGACCGTGGCGGACCTGCTGCGCACGGTCATGTCTCTCGATTCCTTTTCGTGCGAAGAGTGAGCGTATCGCCTCAACGCCCGCTTACCGGATACTGAAAACTTAAGAGGAAGACCCGCACCGTGCTGCGTACCTATATGGTTCCCATCAATCGTGCCGGATGGCCGTTCATCGCGATCTTCGCGATCTTAGCCGTCGTAGGCGCCTCATACAGCCAGCCTTTGGGTTGGATCGGATTTCTGGTTACCGCTTGGTCCATCTATTTCTTCCGCGACCCGGAACGTGTGACGCCCGCGCGCGAAGGGTTAGTCATCAGCCCGGCCGACGGGCTGGTGCAAACCGTCGGGCGCAGCACCCCGCCGCCCGAACTCGGCCTGCCGGACGTTCCTTACAATCGCGTCTCGATCTTCATGGATGTATTCGACGTCCACGTGAATCGTATCCCCATCGCCGGACGCGTCACCGCGAGCCATTATCGTCCCGGTAAATTCGTGAATGCCGCCTTGGACAAGGCAAGCGAGCATAACGAGCGCCACTCGGTCGCCCTGCTCACGCCGGACGGCGTGCGCATCGGTGTGGTCCAGATCGCCGGATTGGTGGCGCGGCGCATTTCGTGCGACCTACACGAAAACCAAGACGTTCGCACCGGGCAACGTTACGGCCTGATCCGCTTCGGCAGTCGCCTTGACGTCTTCCTGCCGGCTGAAATTGCAATCATGGTAGCACCCGGACAACATGCCTATGCTGGCGAGACAGTCCTCGCCGATTTGCGCTCGACGGAATCGTCCCGCACAGGTGAGTATCGCTAGATGTTCCGGCCGAGACGCGAGCGCCTGAAAGGGCAATCCTTCAACCGAATGATTCCCAATATCCTGACCATGCTGGCGCTGTGCTCCGGACTGACGGCGTTTCGCTTCGCGTTCGACCAGAAATGGGAACCTGCCGTCCTATGCATCGTGATCGCCGCCGTCTTGGATGCGCTGGACGGGCGTATCGCGCGCTTGCTCGGCCATTCCAGCAAATTCGGGGCCGAACTCGATAGCCTGTCGGATTTCTTCGCCTTCGGCGTGGCCCCTGCCATGATGATGTATCTATGGTCGCTGCACGAAGCCGGCAGCCTGGGCTGGATTCTCGCGCTGCTCTATAGCGTTTGCATGGCGTTGCGGCTGGCGCGCTTCAATACGATGCTGGAATCGCCGAGCCTGCCCTTGTGGGCGAAGAACTATTTCACCGGCGTACCGGCTCCGGCAGCGGCCGGACTGGTGCTGACCCCGATGATCGTGTCGTTCCAGACCGATCTCGCTATCGTGCACCATCCGGTCGTGTCGGCGATTTGCCTGATCGTGGTCGCCGCGCTGGTGGTCAGCCGGCTGCCCACCTTCTCCTTCAAAAACGTTCGCGTCCCGCATCGCTTCGCGCTGTTCATGATGCTGATCGTTGCCGCGCTCGCCGCGGTCGCCGTCGCCGCACCATGGCTGACTCTTACCACTCTGATCGTCACTTATATCGTGCTGCTGCCGTTCGGCTGGCGCTCGTTCAGCCGACTCAAACGCGAGGCGGATGATTTTCATACGCAAGGCGGCGTGCAGCCCGAAGCCGCCGGTTCGCCCCCCACGCATTAATCGCCGCTCAGGCGGCCGCGGCGGCGGCCGTCCTGCGACGCGCCCTGCGCGCTTCCAACCAACCGCTCAATTGGGCGAAGCACATCAAGGTCGCCGGCGTGACCAGCAAGGTCAGCGCGGTCGCGAACCCGAGCCCAAAGACGATGGCGACCGACAGATGCACCCACCATTGCGTCGAGGGAGCACCGACGAACACATCGCGGGTCACGAAATCGATATTAATGCCGAAGGCAATCGCGAGCACGCCGAGCACCGCCGTCACCGCCGTCAGCACCACTGGCCGTGCGCGCTCGCGGCAGGTTTCCAAGATCGCGTCGTACGCCGCGACCCCTTCTCGCCTGAGCCGGTCATAGGTATCGATCAGAACGATGTTGTTGTTCACGATCACGCCGGCATTGGCGATGATGCCGATTCCGGTCATCACCGTGCCAAATGCCTGCCCCATCACGAGTAGGCCGATCAAAACTCCGATGGTCGACAAGATCACTGCCGAAAGCACGATCACGACGCTGGAGAATTTATTGAATTGCGCCAGCAGGATCGCAAAAATCAAAAACATCGCCGCGCCGAACGCCTTCACCAGGAAGGCGCCTGCCTTGGCCCGCTCCTCATCCTCGCCGATCAGCTTAAAAGTGACGCCGGTCCCGAGATCGCCTTGCGCAATCGCATCCACGACCGCCTTGTGCACGATGGCGCTCTGTACCCCTTCATCCACGTTGGCCGTCACAGTAATCACGCGCTGCCCGCCCACGCGATTGATCAGGCCGACTTTTTCCGTGGCCTTACGCTCGACGAAATTTCCGATCGGCACCGCGCCATTCGGAGTGTTGATCCGCAATTCGTCGATCTGGTTCAAATTGCGCTTATCTTCCGGGAAGCGCACCAGGATATCGACTTCCTTGTCGGTATCGTTCGGGCGGTATTCGGACACCTTCACGCCGTTGGTAACGAGTTGCACCGCCGTACCGACGGCCGCCGGGCTTAGCCCGTATTTCGCCGCTTCCGGCCGATTCACTTCGATGCGCCAATCGATGCCCGGAAGTGCCAAGCCGTCGTCGACGTCGCGCGTGCCGGGAATGGCGCGCACGATATCTGACGCCTTGCGCGCCGCGGGGAGCAGTTTATCCGGATCGAGCGATGCGATTCGCAACGTGATGGGCTTGCCCGTGGGCGGCCCGGCGCGTGGCTTGGTCACCTCAATGATCACCCCTGGCATATCCTTCGTTGCCTCGCGGATATCGTCCATGATCGCGCTTGCCTTGCGACGCAGGCGCCAGTCGACGAATTCGAATTGGATGGTGCCGACCGTATCCTCGGTGACCTCGTTCGAGCCGCGTTGGCGCTCACCCGAGCGCGCATAGACGTTCGAGATTTCCTTCATGTCGAGAACTTTCATCTCCACCGCACGCACCAGCCGGTCTTTTTCCACCAGCGACAAGTTGCCGCGCGCGCGGACCTGAACGAGACCGTAATCGGGCTCGACCTCGGGGAAGAATTCCACGCCGTTGCCGAACTTCGCGTAGGCAAAGATGATCACTAACAACAGGCCTGCCGTGGCCAGAAGCGTCGATCCCGGGAACCGCAAAACGAAACGCACGGCGCGCATATAAAAGCCCTGCGGTTTCATCGTGTCGTCGCGTGCCGGCGCCGAGCGCCCGAGCAAGGCGCCGAGCGTCGGAGTGAAAAACAAGGCCGCCACCAAGGATGCCGACAGCGTCGCGATCAGCGTGATCGGCATATAGAACATGAATTGCCCGACAGTGCCCGGCCAGAACATCAGCGGTGAAAAGGCGGCAACGCGGGTCGCAGTCGCCGCGATCACGGGGCCGGCCATGCGCTTGGCCGCCAAAGAATAGGCAGCTGGCGCCGGCATGCCTTCCGACATGCGGCGCTCGGCGAATTCCGACACGATGATCGCGTCGTCCACCAGCATGCCGACGGCGAGGATGAGCGAGAACAACACCACGATATTGACGGTAAGACCGGCCAATTGCAGCGCCAAAATTCCCGCCAGGAACGAGGTCGGAATGGCAATCCCGATGAAGAGTGACGCACGACCGCCCAGGACGAGCAGCATGATCACGATGACCAGAAGGACCGCGGTGATGACGCTATTTTGCAACTCGTGCAGCATGGTCCGGATATCGGTCGATTTGTCCTGCGAATAACTGACCTCAACCGTCTGAGGGAAGGACTTTTGCAACTGCCCCATCGCGCGCTTGGCTGCATCGACCGTATCGATCAGGTTCGCGCCGGTCCGCTTGGTGACTTCAATGGCGATCGCGGGCTTGCCGTTGACGCGGGTGATCGAAGTCCAATCCTTGAAGGTCGGGCGCACTTCGGCCACGTCGCCGAGCGAGACGCTGGCCGCACCAGATGCCGCAACGGGGAAAGATAGAACGTCGCGCGGCTTTTCGATGATCGAGGGCACCTTCACGGCAAAGCGCCCGGTGGCACTTTCGAGCGCGCCGGCGGCCACCAGGCTGTTGCCTGCGGTGAAGGAAGAGATCAGTTGATCGAGCGCCACGCCGTAGCTTTTCAACAGGCTGGGTTCGACATTGATCTCAATGGCCTCGTCGCGCGAGCCGCGCATCTCGGCGGCCAGGACGCCGGGCACCTGCTCCACCGCGGTTTTGGCTTGGCGCGCAAACTGCAGGAGCGTGCGTTCCGGCACATCGCCGCCGAGCGAGACGACCAGAACCGGGAACAGGGACAGATTGACCTCCTGAACCTGCGGCTCATCCGCATCGCGCGGAAGATCGCGCCCGGCATCGTCGACCTTCGCGCGCACGTCGGCGAGTGCGCGCGAAGAATCGAACCCGGCCTCGAATTCGACCAGAACATATCCGCCGCCCTCGAATGCCGCCGAGCGCATTTCCTTGATGTTGGCGACCGATTTCAGCTGCGTTTCGAGCGGACGCAAGATCAGCCGTTCGGCATCTTCCGGGCTAATGCCGCGCTGCGTGACATTGACATAAATAATCGGAATCCGAACGTCGGGTTCCGCTTCCTTCGGGATAGAGAAATAAGCCGACAATCCGGCAATCAGCAGGAAAACGAGGATCGCAATCGTGAGGCGCGCGTGCGATATCGCATAATCGACGGGATTACCCATAAAATCGTTCTCACAAATTCTGGGCGATGGGGATCGGTTCGACCATTTCGCCTTCTTTGACGAAATCCTGGCCTTGGACGATCACACGGGTCCCATCCGGAATTTCGGCGAGCCAGAGCTTGTCGATCGTATCCTCGACAATGGTTACCGGCGTGGCGCCCACCTTACCGTCCGTGCCCACGGTGCGGACGATCAATCGCCCCTCGGCCGAGAAGGTCAGGGCCGAGCGCGGCAGATGAACGGCCGGCGTCTGCGCAAGGCGCAAGGTCACCGTGCTGGTGACCCCGTCCGCGATGGCGCCGGTCGGATTGGGAATCTCGATGTCGACACGATAGGTGCGCGTCTGTGGGCTGGCGCTGCGGGAAATGAACCGGATGACGCCGTTGGCCCGGTCTCCGGTCACCAATTTGACCTCGGTCGGATCGCCGACATGCAGCCCGGCCAGAAGCCTTTCCGATATTTCGATGACCGCCAGCATTGGATCGAGCGCAACGATTTCGGCGACAACGGCCCCGATCTGCAAGGCTTGACCCGTCTCGACGGGCACCGTGTTGACCAAGCCGCCCAGCGGCGCCACCACGAGGCCCTTCTCGCCTTCGGCGCGCGCCTGCGCCACGCCGGCCTCGGCGGCACGCAATTCGGCCTCGAGCGAGGATTGATTGATGGCAGGATAAACGCCCTGTTCGATCAGCTTGAGGCGCGCGCGCAGTTCGACCTGACGCTGTTCCAAACGCGCCTTGGCCTGATCCATCTGCGATTTGCGCGCTTCGTCGGACAACACCGCGATCACCTGGCCGGGTTTCACGATGGATCCACGGCGCACCTTGAGTTCAACGATGACGCCAGATGTCCGCGCAATGGCGCTGGCGCGGCGATCGGCTTCCGTGCGTCCCGAAACGACCAGACTCGGCGCATGCGCCTCGGTCTTGACTTCCATGACGCTCACCTTGAAACGCGCGTGTTCGCCGGGCGTCGCGGCCGACGGCTCTGCCTGCGGGTTTGCCACATGATCGCCGCGACCGATAACACCCGACGCGATCCAGATGGTTGCCGCCACGACCAATATGCCGGCGACAACGTGGCTCGTCTTAATTTTCGTCATTTCCCCACCGCACGCCGTGGCTCTGCCACCGGCATGTCCCCTTGCAGAAACTGTTCGCGATTGCGTTCCAGATAGTCGAGCGCCGATGTGTATACGTGGACGCCGAAGCCTTGGACCAGCTGATGACCGAATTTTTCGTCGCAGTCGACGGCATCGGCCAATTTGGCGAGTGCCGTGCGATAGAATGCGCAATAGGCGTCGTAGACTTTTACGCGCTGCGCCGGATCGACCAGATGGGCAAAAAACAAGATCGCCAGAAAATCGGAGCGCACCTTGTGATCGGCCGACCCCACACTCAATGCCGCCCGCAAGGCCGCTTCGCCCGACGCGGTGAGGCTATAGATTTTTTTCGTCGGACGGCCGGGATGGGCCTCGCTCGTGCAGGTGACGAGCCCGTCGGCCAACAGCTTGTTGAGCGCCGGATAGATCGATCCGAAGCTGGCATCGTAGAAATAGGCAAAAGGCCCTTCCTCGAACTGCTTGCGGATTTCGTAGCCAGTCGCGTCCCCCAAGCTGAGGGCACCCAGACAGATCGTCTTGATATCGAATGACATGCCAACCACCGAGGTGAGGCAGGCGTTATATATCAATCCGATATATGGTCAAGAATTATATATCGAAACGATATATACCAAAATGGCATATCAAGTAGGCGCCCAATCCGAGGCGGCTAAAGCTTGAGCAGCCGCGCCGCATTGCCGCCGGAAATTGCTGCGATCTCGGCCTCGTCGAGCCCCTCGACGCGTCCAATCAATCCGCGCGGATCGTCCTCGCCCATGTCGAACGGATAATCCGTACCGAGCAGAATGTGATCGGATCCGTATTTGCGGATCAGCCAATCCAATTGGTCGGGCTCGAACACCATCGTGTCGAAATAGAAGCGCTTGAGATATTCGCTCGGCGGCTTCGGCAGATTCTCGCTCACGTCGCGGCGCGCGTGATAGCCGTGATCCATACGCCCGGGATAGGCGGCGAGGAATCCGCCGCCATGCGCGACCACAACTTTGAGACCGGAATGGCGTTCCATCACGCCTTCGAAAATCAGATGGCTGACCGCCAGCGTGGATTCGAGCGGATTGCCGACAAGATTGGCGAGATAATGTTCACCCAACCGCTGCGGATGCGTGGCACCAGACGGATGGATGAAGACGATGACGTCAAGCTCTTCAGCCAAGGCCCAAATGGGCGCCAGACGCAGCGAGGACAATTCCTCGCCGTTCACGTGTGTGCCGATTTCGATGCCGCGCAATCCCAGATCGCGCACGCCGCGCCGCATCTCGGTGACGGCCATTTCGGTATTCTGCAAAGGCAAAGTCCCGATACCGACGAAGCGATCCGGATGATCGCCGACCAGATCGGCGATGTCGTCGTTGATCGTGCAGGCGGCGACGCGCGCGGCCTCAGCCTCGGCCGCATAGTAATATTGATAGGGTGCTACCGAAACCGCTTGGATATCGACACCCATCCGATCCATATCGGCCAAGCGCTTATCGACTGATTCCATATGCGGGCGAATATCGGCCATTTGTTGGCGATTGACCTCTCGCGTGATGGCGCTGCCGACCGGAAAGGCCGGCACCTTCATGAAATCGTCGGCGCGTTTGCATTCGCGATGACAATGAATATCGACAATGCGGCTTTTATTGCCCTTGCGGGCAACGATCGATCCGCCGTGATCGGCCGCCGGCGCATGAGGGGCGCATTTGAACAGCATATGAAGTCTCCCGTTTGTTCGTGCTTATGACGTCTTGTAGAATGAAAGCGGGCAGTCTTCAAATTGGGGGAAAATCATGACCTACAGACTGGCGCGCGCCGCCGCGGCGGCCGTTGCGATATTCTTATTGCTGTCCGCCTGCGTGGCGGGTCCGAGATATTCTGAGATCCAATCGAGCATTCCGGCAGTCAAAGCCGGCGAGGGCCGTATCTGGGTCTATCGTCCGAGCGCTGCGGCGCCCTATCCGATGTCGCGCACATTCGTCCTGGACGGCAACGATGTCGCTGAAACCTATTACAATACGGTCTTCTACGTCGACGTCTCAGCCGGTCGCCACACGGTCAGCTATCTCTCGCCGACTGGCAAGGTCGATCTCGCGATCGACATAACCAGCGGCGGCAATACCTATCTGCGTTATCTCGTCGAGGTAAAGGATCAGCCCGGATTGAACGATAAACTGACGAACGTCGTCGTCGTGCCCGAGGAAACGGCAAAGGGCGAAATCGCGACCACGATGGTGATCGAGGCGAAGATCAGATCCTGGTTCTAAAAACCGTAAAGCTTGGCTGGATTGTCGGTGAGGATTTTTGCGCGCATCGTTTCGTCCGGGACCCAATCGAGCAGCATATCGAGCAGGATCGCATCGTCCGGCTTGGGCTCTTGCATCGGGTGCGGCCAATTGGTCGCCCAGACCATGCGGTCGGGCGCGCGTTTCACCAAAGCTTTGGCGAGCAGTCCGATGTCGGACCACGGCGCTTTTGCTTTCGAGCTTTCATAGGGCGCGCTGAGTTTCACCCAGGCTCCGCCGTCGACCAGACGCAACAGGGCCTTAAAGCCATCGCTGTCCGTGGCGACCGGCTCCATGAAGCGCCCCACGTGATCGATGACCAAAAGATCGGAGATGGGCGCAAGCTGGGGCATACGATCCGGCAAAGTCCGTCCATCCAGTTGCAACTGAATATGCCAGCCGAGATCGCGCGCGCGCGACGCCAACCCGTCCAGCATCTCCCAACCGACCGGTCCACCGGGCATCATGAAAAATCGGATGCCGCGCGCACCTTGGTCGTGGAAGCGTCGTAGCTCAGCGTCACTCGTTTTATCGTTGGCGCAAATAACCGCACGCGCGCCGACGCCGATCTTCGCCACCGCATCCAAGGTGCAGCTATTATCCAATCCATAGGTCGAAGGCTGTACGACGACGACACGGCTGAGGCCGAGACGTGATTGCAGTTCGCGGTAATCGGCGAGGGGACCGTCCTGCGGTGGGATGATCGCGCTCGACGCCATGGCATAGCCCGGCTCATAGATATGCATATGCGTATCTGTGGCGCGCGGCGGCGCAACGACGCGCGCCTTGGCGCCGCTGGCATAGCGATAGGCCATCGTCTATTCCGCGGCCCGAGCCATCAGCCCCGGCATCTTGAATCCGGCCACATCGAGATTGTCCACCAAAGCCCTTTGCTGCGCCGCAGTCATGGCATCGAGCGGCGGGCGCACCTTCATCCAAGTCGGATCGCCCGAATAGTGTGCGACCGCAGCCTTGAGCGCCGGGATCATGACATAGCCGGAGAACAGCGAGCGGATCTTGTCGAGCGCAGCCTGTTGCTGATCGGCGTCCGGCGCTTGCCAGTTGGCATAGAGCGCATGGATCGCCGCCGGATTGACATTGGCCGTCGCTGAGATGCAGCCGGCACCGCCAAGCCGAAGTGCTGCGAGCAGGAAATTCTCGGAGCCCGGAAAGATCGCGAAATTGTCCCATCCGGCGTCCAGCATCGCCTTGGTGTTCGCCCAGTCGCCCGACGAATCCTTGATGCCGACGACCATGTCGGGATAGGCCTTGATCAATCGTTCGATCAGAGCGAGCGATAGCGGTACGTTGGAGACCGGCGGGATATGGTAGAGATAGACCCGCAGCTTGGAATCGGCGACCCGTTCGATCACCTGGGAAAAAGACGCGAACAAGCCATCGTCGCTGACGCCTTTGTAATAGAAGGGCGGCAGCATCAAGACACCGGCACAACCAAGTTTCACGGCATGCGCGGTCAATCGCGCGGACTCGGTTACGGCACAGCAGCCGGTTCCCGGCATCATGCGGGCCGGCGGCAGGCCGGCATCGACCAGTGCATCTAACAGGTCGATTTTTTCATCCACCGACAGCGAATTGGCTTCGCTGTTGGTGCCGAACACCGCGAGACCGACATTCTGGGTTAGCAGCCAGCGGCACTGAGCGACGAGGCGCGCCGCGTCGGGATTCAAATTACGATCGAATGGCGTAATGACCGGAGAATAAACCCCGCCCATTCTATCGGATGTTCCCATGGCGCCCTCCTGCATTTTCCGGCCGGGGGCATAATGCCTCAGCGCTTCGCGATTGCCCACACCGAGACAGGAAAATCTGGCTCATTTTTCAACGATTTGAACCAGCCGAAGCCGTAGGGCGTCCAGCGCCGGAAGTTGGAGACCACGCAGGCGCGATTGCCCCACGACGCGGTGCGGATATTAGCCCGCTCGAACCCGCCATCCTCCATTACATTGGCGAGGCCCCGTTCGGTCCAGCGCGACACATCCTGTGGCGGCAGGTTCGCCTTGATGAGGAACGGTGTCGTCACGATGCAGTGGCCGCCCTCCTTGAGCATTGCGTGCATGTTGGCGACGCCCTGCACCGGATGATCGAGATGCAGCAGGACGTGGTCGGCGATAATAAGATCGAACTGCCGGGGCAGCGGTCCCTTTTCCAGATCGTAGTCCGGATACTGAGTTTCGCTGAAGCTCTTGAAGGCGAATTCCTCACGCCAATAGTGGCCCGCGGATATCTCCAGAACGTCGAGGTTCTCGGGCCCCAGCGTGCGGATGAAATCGAAACAATCGCGATACTGGATCACGCGCGTCCAATGAACGTTCAAGAATCCGAGAGGGAAAAGAATTTTCTCCTCGAGTTTGCGCTTCAGGAATTTCTTTCGAAGATAATAGGGTCTGGGCATTGAATTACTGCACTCGCAAAGGAAGCGTTGGAATTGCCGCTTGTGCGAGCATCTCCAACACATGCTCGATGAAGATCACGGATGCCGCCCCGCTCAAGGGATGAGTCGCATCGATCGGCCGATCGTGGGCTAGCAAAATAGCGCCGGGCAAACCTTTGGACGCGGTCAGTTCAGCTGCGGCACGGCGACATTCGTGACCGAGATCGGCCGAGGATTGGCATCGCCCCACAATTTCCCAATCGTGGGCGTGCCGGGTCCAATGTACGATGCGGACATCGGAGTGCCAGGCGAGAAGCGCGCGATGGAGCGAGCGCGAACGCCATCCCTCGCCGAACGGCAGGCGCAGCGGATATGGCGATGGTGCTGGTCTCGCCCGCCCCAGCACCTTTTCCGCCCGATCCAGATCGGCTGCGACCGCCGCTTCATCCAATTGATCGAGACGCAGATGGGCGAAGCCATGATTGCAGACCCGATGGCCATCGCCGACCATTGCAGCCAACAACTCCGGCTGAGCGGCGGCACGCTCGCCGCTGACGAAAAAGGTCGCAACCGCTTTATGGCGCCGCAACGCTTCGAGAATGCCTGGCGTCGCGTCAGGTGTCGGTCCGTCGTCGATCGTCAAGGCAACCCCACCGGCCTCTGATAAACGATGGAGGACGGGAACCGGAAGACCGCGCGCGGTGCGGACGAGTTTATCGAGCGTCGCGCCGAAGGTCATACCGGCGGCCCCGGAAAACGCAACGCGGTATCGGCCCTAAACGGACGGCAAGCATGGCGCAGGACCCAAGGCGCCAAAGCCGCGATCGGCAGCCGGCTGATCGCGTGGACGAAGAAGGGACACGACAACAGGGTCGCGCCGCGATGGCGCAGCGCCCATTTCCATGCGCGGCCCGCCGCACGGCGCATCGCCACCAGCTTGTAACGCGCGGGAAGGTCCGGCTCGGAGACAATAAGATTCGATAAGGCGCGATTCGTGTCGTGCAAGGTCTGCCCGGCCATGCTGGAGACCCGTCCGGTAGCATTCTCAGGCACATACGCAAAAACCGCATTGGAGGTCAAAAATCGGCTGCGACGCGCCATGCGAAGAAACATCGAATAGTCTTGAACAAAGACTGTTTCATCGCATCCGCCGGCCGCGAGACAGGCTTCGCGCCGGAAGATTGTGGCGCTGGTATTGCTCAGACCCGTTTCAAGAATGGTCATCAATGGGTCTTCCAGTTCCTGAACCCGGCCGACCGACGGCACGTCATCGGACATGATTCCGCCCAATCGATAGGTGGCGAGATGCCCAATCAACAGATCGGCGCCGCTGCTGTGCAACTCGTCACGGAGCAAGGGCGTGATCCCGGTCACCAGGCGATCGTCGGCATCCAGCAACTTAACATATGTCCCGCGCGCATGCCTCACGCCGACATTCGTCGATATGGCCGGGCCGGCATTCTCCTGGCGAACGATCGTCACGCGCGGCAGGTCCCGCGTCGCACCCGCAATCCGTTCGCCGGAACCGTCGATCGACCCGTCATCGACAAAGATATACTCGAAGCGGGCCGGGTCGCCTTGACGGCGCAGCGATTCGACCATGCCGGAAATGAAGGGGGCCTTGTTGTAGACCGTCACAACGAACGACACGTCGATCTCAGGGCTGGGGGCCCCGCTGTCAATTGCCGCAGTGTCGCCCACCCATCACCCCAGCATTATTCGCATATTGCTTAATTAGACAATTAAGCGAATCGATTGAATTTTGCGAGGGGATAAAAATCGGTCGGCCTACACGTTGAAATTGCGACGAGTGGCGATCGGCGATGTTGGCTGGGGAGGAAGGAATTGAACCCTCAACCTTCGGAGTCAGAATCCGACGCTCTAGCCAGTTGAGCTACTCCCCAGCAAGGCGCGCTCTTTAGCATGCCAGTCCGGGAATTTGAAGGGGATCATTTGCGGGTTCTAATCTGCGGAATTCCGGGCTACCCTCGCCCGTGAACATTGGATGACCGAGACATGACGCGCGGAACCACCGCCAATTGGCGGCGGAGATCCAAATTTGGACTCAGCCAGAAGCGCCGCGATCCATTGTACGGGGCGCTGGATCTCGGCACCAACAATTGCCGGCTGCTGATTGCGCGGCCCGATGCAGGCGGATTCCGTGTCGTTGCCTCGTTTTCGCGCATCGTGCGCCTCGGCGAGGGCGTCAGTCGCACCGGAACCCTCATCGAGACCGCAATGGCGCGCACGATCGATGCCTTGTCGGTCTGTGCCGCCAAATTGAACGATCTGGGTGTCGTGCGGACCCGCAATATCGCCACCGAGGCCTGCCGACGCGCCGCCAACTGCGACGGGTTTCTCGCCCGCATCAAGGCCGAAACCGGGCTCGAATTCGAAACCATTACCTGCGAGGAAGAAGCGCGCCTAGCGCTGCTTGGCTGCCAAAGCCTGTTGAAGAGCGACGCCCCCTATGCCGTGGTATTCGACATCGGGGGCGGCTCGACGGAGCTGACCTGGGCCCATCGCCGCAACGGCGAAAGTTTCGAGATCCTCGACGTCATGTCGATGCCGGTCGGCGTCGTCAATCTTGCGGAAAAATCCGGCTGCGAAATCGACGCGGCGGCCTATGCCGAAATGGTCGACGAAATCGCCGCGCGCATCCCGCCCTTCTGCGCCAGGAACGATATCCGCGCCCATGTCGAACGCGGCGAGGTGCAGATGGTCGGCACGTCGGGCACCGTCACGACGCTGGGCGCCGTCTATCTTCGCCTGCCTCAATATTCGAGGCAGCGCGTCGACGGGCTGGTTATCGATTTTCAATCGCTCGACGAAGCCTCGCGCTATGTCGCCAGCCTTGATTTCGGCGGCCGCGCCGCCATTCCCTGCATCGGCAGCGAGCGCGCGGAATTGGTGGTGCCCGGCTGCGCCATCCTGGACGCGATCTGCCGCTCATGGCCGGTCGGCAAGCTGACCGTGGCCGACCGCGGCTTGCGCGAAGGAATTCTCATGGAACTGATGGCCGCCGACGGTTGCACCGTCGCGGGCCTGCCTACGCCCGGTACGGACGCCGTCCATTGACCGCCAAGAAACGCGGAAGCGGCGCGCAAGGCAGCGGGCGCGGGCTGGTCGTCAAGGTCAAGACCGCGAAACGTCGCAAGACATCCTCAGTGCGCTGGCTGCAACGCCAGCTCAACGACCCCTACGTCGAGAAGGCGCATAAGGAAGGGTATCGGTCGCGCGCCGCCTACAAGCTGATCGAACTGGACGATCGCTTTAAGCTCCTGCGCTCCGGCATGGCGGTGCTCGATCTGGGAGCCGCACCCGGCGGCTGGACCCAGGTGATCGTCCAGCGCACCCACGCGGACCGTCCGGGCTCCAAATCGCGTATCGTCGCGATTGACCTGAGCGCGGTCGAGCCAATCCCCGGCGCCGATCTGTTCCAGCTCGATTTCATGGCCGACGATGCGCCCCAGATCATCCGCGAACGGCTTGGCCGCGCCGCCGACGTGGTATTGAGCGACATGGCGCCCTATACCATCGGGCACGCCAATACCGACCATATCCGAATCATGGGGCTCGCCGAGGCGGCCTATGAGTTCGCCATCGAGGTCCTGGCGCCGGGCGGCGCTTTCGTCGCCAAGGTTTTCCAGGGCGGCACCGAGGGCGAACTGCTCGGCCGCATGAAACTCGCCTTCAAAACGGTCCGCCACGCCAAGCCGCCGGCCAGCCGAACCGAATCGTCGGAGATGTATGTGGTCGCCACCGGCTTTCGGGGAACGCCCACAGCGGGCTGATTTCCTGGGCTTGCCAACTGGCGTCTTGGCTTGGCGATCTTTCCGTGTATCCTCACCCGCCAACTCCCGAATTGGAGACGGCATGGAAATTCTCGAAGGATTGACGTTCGACGACGTCCTCCTGGAGCCTGCGGCCTCGGACGTTCTGCCGACCGCGACCGACACCCGAACCCGCCTGACCAAGGAAATCGAGCTCGGCATCCCGCTGCTCTCGTCCGCCATGGATACTGTCACCGAAAGCCGCCTCGCCATCGCGATGGCGCAGCTGGGGGGACTTGGCGTCATTCATAAGAACCTGACGCCTGACGAACAGGCCGCAGAGGTCCGCAAGGTCAAACGCTTCGAATCGGGCATGGTCGTCGATCCGTTGACCGTGAAACCCGACATGACGCTCGCCGAAGTGCGCCAGCTCATGGACCGGCACGGCTATTCCGGCTTCCCGGTCGTCGAGCCTACCGGCAAGCTGGTCGGCATCCTCACCAACCGCGACGTACGGTTCGCCAACAACCCGCGCCAGCCGATCCGCGAATTGATGACCACGCATAGCGACGCTCGCCCGCTGGTCACGGTCAACGAACATGTCGATCTCGACGAGGCCAAGCGGCTATTGCATCAGCATCGCATCGAGAAATTGGTCGTCGTGGACGACAAGTTCCATTGCGTCGGACTGATCACCGTTCAGGACATGGAAAAGGCGCGCGCCTTTCCCGCCTCGTGCAAGGACGCCAAGGGCCGCCTACGGGTGGCGGCGGCGACCGGCGTGGGCGCCGCCGGGATCGAACGCGCCCAGGCGCTGCTCGATGCCGAGGTCGATATCATTGTCGTCGATACCGCGCATGGCCATTCCAAAGGCGTGTTGGAGGCCGTGACGCGCATCAAGAAACTGTCCAACTACGTCCAGGTGATCGCCGGCAATATCGCGACCAAGAGCGGCGCTCAGGCGCTGATCGATGCGGGTGCCGATTCCATCAAGGTCGGAATCGGGCCCGGCACCATCTGCACGACGCGCATGGTGGCCGGCGTCGGCGTGCCGCAGTTCACCGCCGTGGTCGAGGCGGCCGAGGCCGCGCGCAAAGTCGGCGTGCCGATTATCGCGGACGGCGGAATCAAATTTTCCGGCGATATCGCCAAGGCGATCGCGGGCGGCGCCGATTGTGTCATGATCGGTTCGCTGTTCGCAGGTACCGAGGAGAGCCCCGGCGAAGTGTTCCTCTATCAAGGCCGCTCCTATAAATCCTATCGCGGCATGGGATCGCTGGGCGCCATGGCGCGGGGTTCGGCCGATCGCTATTTCCAGCAAGAAGTAAACGATGCCTTGAAGCTGGTGCCCGAAGGCGTCGAAGGCCGCGTTCCCTACAAGGGACCAGTCGGCAGCGTTGTGCATCAGCTCGTTGGCGGCTTGCGCGCCTCGATGGGCTATACCGGCAACCGGACCATCGCCGAGATGCAAACCAATTGCCGCTTCCGCAAGGTGACCTCGGCCGGCTTGCGCGAAAGCCATGTGCATGACGTCACCATCACGCGCGAATCACCCAACTACCGCATCGAAAGCTGAGAGGACGTGACCCCGGCTGCGCGCATCGCGGCGGCAATCGAAGTCCTGGAAACGATCGACGCCAACGCCCGGCCGGGCGACGAGCTGGTCACCGCCTATTTCCGTAGTCGGCGCTATATCGGATCGAAAGATCGCCGCGCCATTTCTGAGCGCGCATTCGCGATCGAGCGCAAGCGCGCGCATCTCGATTGGTGGACGCGATCGAACGAACCGCGGGCACGTGTCATCGCCGATCTAGCCCTCAACGACCGGCTCACCGTCGATGCCATTGACGAATTGTTCGACGGCGGACGTTTCGGTCCCGCTCCGCTGAGCCCAGACGAACGCATCATGGCCGAACGCCTGGCCGGGCTTCCGGTCGATGCGTCCGACATGCCGCCCGCCGTACAGTTTGAGATGCCCGAGTGGATTCTGGATATCCTGCAAACGATGTGGGGCGAGCATGCCGCCCGCGAAATAACCGCACTCAACCGACCGGCCCCTCTCGATCTCCGAGTCAATACACTCAAAGGCAATCGCGCCGACGCCATCGCGCGCCTGGCCGAAGATGAGATCGTCGCAGTTGCGACGACGATGTCGCCCATTGGATTGCGTGTCAACGAGCGCGCCAATCTGACCGTCGCGCGCGCCTACAAAGATGGTCTGGTCGAAGTGCAGGACGAAGCCTCGCAGATCGCGGCCCTTCTGACCGGCGCCAAGGCCGACCGGATGACCATCGATTTGTGCGCGGGGGCCGGCGGCAAAACTTTGGCGCTCGCCGCCATGATGAAGGACGGAGGCCCGCTGATCGCCTGCGATACCGACAAGCGCCGCCTGCACGCGATCGAGGCGCGTCTCAAGCGCGCCGGTATCAGCAACGTCACGCGCAAGCATCTCACCGGGCTCGACGATCCGGCACTCGCAGCACTTGAAGACCGCGCCGTGCGTGTCCTGGTTGATGCGCCCTGCTCGGGCTCGGGCGCATGGCGGCGCAATCCGGGTGCGCGTTGGCGTTTGACGCCGGAGCGGCTCGACCAATTGATGGCCGAACAACGGCGCATCCTTACGGCGGCGGCGAACCTCGTCGCCCCCGGCGGGCGGCTCATTTATGTGACCTGTTCGATCTTCGACGGCGAGAACCAAGCACAGGCCGATCTGTTTTTGGATTCAAACCCCGAGTTCCGCGCCATCCCCATCGCCGAGGTTTGGAAGACAACCGTGCGCGGGAACGCCCCCACCGACGAGACTTATTTGACGCTGACGCCCGCCCGCAATGCAACCGACGGATTTTTCGTGGCCGTGTTCGAGAAGGTCGAGGACTGATCGATGGCGCTGATCCGCCTCGCGCGCGAAGCAGATGCCGCGCGGATCGCCGACATCTATGTCGAGACATGGCGTTCGACCTACGTGGGAACTGTGCCTGATCGCGTGCTCATCAATATGTCCACCGAACGGCAGCAAGGTTATTGGACGCGCGCGGTCCGCCTCGACGGCGAAATCGTCTGCGTCGCCGAAGATGACGCGGACGGCATCGTCGCTGTCGGTTCTGCGGGGCCCAATCGGGCGCGCAGCGGTACTTACGCCGGCGAGGTTTATACCCTGTACGTCCATCCGGATCATCAAAACCGGGGCATCGGCGAACGACTTCTCATGCATGTTTTTGTCGAACTCCAGGCGCGGCACCTCACCTCGGCGATCATCTGGGTCTTGGCCTCGAACCCGTCGCGATTTTTCTACGAGGCCATGGGAGGAAAGCGGGTCGGCGAGCGCGAGGAAAAGATGTGGGGCACGAAGCTGCGCGAAATCGCCTACGGCTGGCCCGATTTGGCTGCGGGCCTGCGCATCGGGCGCGGCACGAATTAAATCAGGATCGCGACCGGAGCTTCCGCCGTCGTCCCCACTGCCCCCCAATCGAAGCTGAAATGAAAACGACGCCGAGCCCGTCCGTATAATGCAGATGCCAGGGTGTCGCCGCCTCGTACAACGCTTCCATCAATGTCGAGAACACCATCAGCAGGCCGCCGATCAGCATGAGCGCGCGGCCGACCGCGTCCATGCGGCCCATCAGCCAACCCTGCGCCGCGACGCCAAGGGCGAAGATACCGATCGCGGTCGTCGCCGAGATATAGACGATATCCCAATACGAGCCGTTCGCCGGAATCTTCAGCAGCAACCCGATGCCCAGCGGATCCATCACGAACACAAAGGGCACCAGAAACGCGGGCAAGGTATATTTCCACGATTGTAGCGTTGTCTTATAAGGATCGCCGCCCGTGATCGCGGCGGCCGCGAAGGGCGAGAGCGCGGTCGGCGGCGAGACTTCGGACAATACTGCGTAATAGAAGATGAACATGTGTGCCGCGTAATTCGGCACGCCCAACTGGATCAGCGCCGGCGCGGCGATTACCGCGCAAATGATGTAGGACGCCGTCACCGGCACGGCCAAGCCGACGATCCACACGATCAGCGAGGTATAGATCGCCGTCAGGAGCAAGCTGCCGCCGGCATAGGCGATGGCGATCGAGCTGAATTTGAGGCCGAGGCCGGTCAATGTCACGACGCCGACGATGATGCCCGCTGCGGCGCAGGTCGCGGCAACGCCGAGCACACCGACCGAACCGGCTTCCAACGCCTTGATCAGCTTGCGCGGCCACAACGCCGTCTCGGGCCGCACGAAACTCACCGCCGCCGCGAAAACCGTCGCCCAGAAGACCGACAGCACCGGCGAGAATCCGTACACCATGAAGACGACGACCGTGATCAGCGAAGTGAAGTGGAACCCATAGCGCCGTGTGAGATCCCACAGGCTGTCGCGTTTCTCGACGGTCACTTGTTGGATGCCGAACTTGCCGGCATCGAGTTCAACCATCACCAGGAGCGCGAAGTAATAGAGGCAGGTCGGTATGATCGCCATTTGGATCACGTCGAGATAGGAAATCTTGAGGAACTCGGCGATCAAGAAGGCGGCGGCACCCAGCACGGGCGGCGACAGAATGGCGCCCATGCCACCCGCCGCCAAAAGCCCCCCTGCGTCGTTCTTGCCGTAACCGGCCTTGGCCAGCATCGGATAGGCGACCGAACCGAGCGTCACGGTCGTCGCCACACCGGAGCCCGAAGGACCACCCAGCAGGAACGAGGACAGCACGATCGCACGGCCGGCGCTGGTCGGCTTGCCCCCGAGTGCGGCGAACGAAAAATCGATGAAGAATTTTCCCGCTCCCGAATAATGCAGCACCGCACCGAAAATGGTGAACAGGATGATGAGGCTGGAGGAGACGTCAACGGCGGAGCCGAAAACGCCTTCGAGCGTCATGAAAAGATGGCCGATCAATCGGCCAATATCGTAGCCCCTGTGCGTCCAGGGCGGCGGCAGGTAGGGCCCGAACAAGGCATAGGCGATGAAGCACAAACAGATAAAGGGCATGATCCAACCGGTCGCGCGGCGCGTCGCCTCCAGCACCAGGGCGACGAAGACCACGCCCACGATCATGTCGGTTTGGTTCGGCGAGGTATTGCGATCCATCAGATCGTCGCCGCCGATGACCATGTACCAGATGACATAGATCGAAAGGGCGGCGAGTGCCCAGTCCCACACGCGCACAGAATGGCGAAACCGCGTCAACATCGGGAACAGTAAGAAGCAGAGCACCAGCACAAAGCCGACATGGACCGGCCGCAGCACCTGGGCGGACACGATGCCGTAAGCCGTATAGAGATGATACACCGACATGACGACGGCGAGCACGGTCACAACAATGCCGACCCAACCGCCCAGCCGGTTGGATGGCCCTTCTTCCTGTTCGACGAATTCCTCGGCCTTTTTCAGAGCCTCGGCATCGACCATCACCGCTGCGCCGTTATTTTGCGTCATATGCTGCTTTCATATGGAGTGCGTATCCCAAATAAAAATCCCGTTCCCAACAAAATCGGAAACGGGATTCTTATCGATCCGAATCGGGCCGGATCAGTTGACCTTGATGCCTTTCTCGGTGAAAAAGCGCAGAGCACCTGGATGGAACTTCACCGGCGAATTCGCCGCTTTCTGATTGTCCAGAGTCACGTTCTTCGCTTCCGCATGAACGGTCGCCCATTCGGCGTTTTTCTCGAAGATCGTTTTGGTGATGTTGTAGGCGACGTCGTCCGGCATGGACGGCGAAACCACCAGGATATTCCACACGGTGGCGATCGCATTGTCCTTATCCATTCCGGGATACATGGACGACGGGATTTTGCCCGGCGCATATAGCGGGCCGTATTTCTCGTTCATCTTCGCGACCGTCTCGGCATGGTCCACCATGACGATCTTGGTGCCCGGCGTGGCGGCGAGATCGGTCACCGCCGCCGTCGGAATTCCGCCAACCCAGAAATATGCGTCGATCTTGCGGTCTTTCAGCGCGTTGGTCGATTCCGCCGCACCCAGGCGCTCGCGGGTCATGTCCTTGTCCTTGTCGAGCCCCGCGGCATCGATGACACGGAAGGCCATGACCTCGGTGGCGCTGCCCGCCGATCCGGTGGAAACGCGCTTACCTTTAAGGTCCGACATCTTGGTGATGCCGGTCGCGGCTGTCGTCACGACATGCATGTTGTTCGGATAAAGCACGGCCAGGGTCAGATGCTGAACGGCCGCACCTTTGAATTTGTCCTCGCCGCGCATGGCATCGAGGGAGGCATCCGCCATGGTGAAGCCGATATCGGCTTTTTGCGTGCCGATCAGCTTGAGATTGTCGACCGAGCCGCCGGTGACTTCCGAGGTTACCTGCCAGCCCGGCACATATTTGGTCAGCAGATTGGCCAATCCGCCGCCCAGCGGATAATAGACGCCGCCGGTGCCGCCTGTGACGATCGACAGATTACGCGTTTGCTGCGCCTGCGCCGGAATGGCGCTCCAAGCGGCGGCGACGGTGCAAGCGGCGAATACGGCGGCTGTGAGAATTCTGTTCATAGGTCCTCCCGATCCAAATTGTCCCGGATTTCCGGGGAATTTCCAAGACTATAGCCGGTCGGCCGCGGCAAATCCACAGGAGGCAATGCTTTATTCGCCGCCGCCCAGCGAGTTATCCTCGGGCCATGCAAAAACGCGCAGATTTCTTCTTCCTCAATATCGGTCACTTCTTTGACCATTTCTCGATTCTCATTTTCGCGACGGCCGCCGCCCTGGTACTCGCAACGGAATGGGGGCTGAGCTACGCGGAACTGATCCCCTATGCGACACCAGGCTTCATCGCCTTCGGCCTCGGCGCCATCCCGGCCGGCTGGCTCGCCGACAAGTGGAGCCGCAAGGGGATGATGGTGATCTTCTTCATCGGCATCGGCGGGGCGACCGCGCTCACGGCCCTGGCCGACACCCCCTTCGAGGTCGGCTGCGGCCTGCTGGCCGTCGGCGCTTTCGCCGCGATCTATCACCCTGTCGGCATCGCACTGGTTGTGGAAACGCACCAACGGACCGGCGTGGCGCTCGCGGTCAACGGCGTGTTCGGCAATTTGGGTGTCGCCAGCGCCGCTCTGGTCACCGCATTGTTCATCGACACCTTGGGTTGGCGTTGGGCCTTCGCGGTTCCGGGCCTTGTCGCCGTCGCCGTCGGGCTCGCCTATTGGGCGCATATCGCGAAATCCTGGTCGGATTCCAAGATCGCCGCCCCGACGCATCCGGCCGCCGTCAACACGCGGGCCGAGATGTCGCGCGAGGCGGCGTTGCGCGTCTATGCCGTGATCCTGCTGTCGACCGCCATCGGCGGCTTGATCTTCCAGGCCGCGACCTTTGCCCTGCCGAAGATTTTCGACGAGCGGCTGGACGGGCTCGCCACCACCGCCACGCAAGTGGGCTGGTATGCCTTCGTCGTGCTCGCCATCGCCTCCAT
The DNA here is from genome assembly GCA_945877815.1 of Caenispirillum bisanense. Lineage (GTDB taxonomy): Bacteria > Pseudomonadota > Alphaproteobacteria > Rhodospirillales > UBA2165 > CANIGJ01. The sequence continues at coordinate 28,927 of CAMDWJ010000014.1, read as the reverse complement.
CGCCCAGCTTGTGGTCGGCACACTGATCGACCGCCATTCGGCGCGCACGGTGTTCGCCATCGTGGCGCTGACTCAGGCGATCTTGTTCTGGACGATGCAGCAATTGACCGGCTCGCTCGCGCTGATCGTCGCCGGCGGCTTCATGTTCGCGGTTTTCGGCCAGATCCCGATCACCGACGTGCTGGTCGGACGGATGGCGCGCGGGCCCTGGCGCTCGCGCATCTTCGCCATGAAATATGTCGTCAGCTTCATGGTCAGCGCCACCGCAATCCCGATGATTGCCTGGGTCTATGGCACCTCGGGCTTCGATCTGCTGTTCGCGATCCTGGCCGTGTGCGCCGCCGCCGTCTTTGTCATCGCCCTGATGTTGCCCTCGAATGCCTCCGTCGTGCTTGGCACGCGGGCACCCGAACCTGCGGAATAGTAAAATAAAATGAGCACGATTGCCGATACCAAACTGCGCTATGGATACGGATCGATCCTGCTTCATTGGATCGTCGCAGCGCTGGGCCTCACTCTCATCTGGACCGGATACGATTTCATGGTCCTGCCGCGGGGGCCGGAAAAAGGTGCGGCGCTGGCAGCCCATCTCGCCATTGGTTGGATCACGATCCTTGCCATCGTCGCGCGCGTCGGATGGCGTCTCGCCAACCCCCTGCCCGCGCTGACCGGCCCGACCTGGCAGCGCCATGCCGCCCGCACCGCGCATTGGGCGCTGCTGATCCTGATCGTCGGCCTCGCCGCCATCGGCTTCGTGGAGATTGTGACCGGCCGGAGCCCTGCCAACGTGCTCGGCCTGTTTTCGATCCCGAATTTCCTCGGCCAGGGCGGGCCGCTTCACTCGGGCAGCGAAGAAATCCACAGCTGGGCCAGCCATATTTTCGTCGCCATCCTCGCCCTGCATGTCGCGGCCGCCCTGAAACGCTCATTCGTCGATAAGGACGGCACCTTGCGCCGCATGCTTAAGGTCGACTGATGGGGTAAGCGCCCCCTTTCCTCCGAGGCCGGACTCACGTACAAAACCGCCATGTCCGCCGACGAAAAAATCCTCATCATCGACTTCGGATCGCAGGTCACCCAGCTGATCGCGCGGCGCGTGCGCGAGGCCGGTGTCTATAGCGAAATCCAGCCCTTCAATAAGGTCACCGCCGAGACCATCAAAGCCTTTAATCCCAAGGGGATCATCCTGTCGGGCGGGCCTGCCTCTGTGCTGTCGACCGATACCCCGCGCGCGCCCGATGTGGTCTTCACTCTCGGCCTGCCGGTGCTCGGCATCTGCTACGGCCAACAAACGATGGTCGCTCAACTGGGCGGGCGGGTGCAAAGCTCGGAGCATCGCGAATTCGGACGTGCGGTGCTCGATATATCCGCTGATTGCACCCTGTTCGGCGGTGCATCCGACGGGCCATGGACGGTCGGCGGGCGCGAGCAGGTGTGGATGAGCCACGGCGACCGGGTCGATGCCCTGCCGCCCGGTTTTCGTGTCGTGGCCCATTCCGAAGGCGCCCCCTTCGCGGTCGTCGCCGACGAGGCGCGGCGCTTCTACGGCGTCATGTTCCATCCCGAGGTCGTGCATACCCCGCACGGCGGCCAACTGCTCGCAACCTTCGCGCGCGACATCTGCGGCTGCTCCGGCACCTGGACCATGGCCGCCTTCAAGGATCAGGCGATCGCGGCCGCGCGCAAACAAGTGGGCAAGGGCCGCGTCATTTGCGGCCTCTCGGGCGGGGTCGATTCCTCGGTCGTCGCGGTTCTATTGCACGAGGCGCTCGGCGATCAGCTGACTTGCGTCTTCGTCGATACCGGAATGATGCGCGCGGGCGAATCCGAAGAGGTCGTGAGCCTGTTCCGCAATCACTACAACATTCCACTGGTGCACCGCGATGCCTCGGCGATGTTCCTCGGCAAGCTCGACGGTGTCAGCGACCCGGAGCGCAAGCGCAAGATCATCGGTGCCACCTTTATTGACGTGTTCGAGGAAGAAGCGAAAAAAATCGGCGGCGCGGATTTCCTCGCTCAAGGCACGCTGTACCCGGACGTGATCGAATCGGTTTCCTTCGCGGGCGGACCGAGTGTGACCATCAAGTCGCACCACAATGTCGGCGGCCTGCCCGAACGCATGAACATGAAGCTGGTCGAACCCTTGCGCGAATTGTTCAAGGACGAGGTTCGCGCGCTCGGACAGGAACTGGGATTGCCGCACAGCTTCGTCGGCCGTCATCCCTTCCCAGGACCCGGCCTCGCGATCCGCATCCCCGGCACGATCACGGCGGAGAAACTCTCGGTGCTGCGCAAGGCCGATACGATTTATTTGGAAGAGATCCGCAATGCCGGCCTCTACGATGCCATCTGGCAGGCCTTCGCCGTGCTGCTGCCGGTCCAAACCGTCGGCGTGATGGGCGATGCGCGCACCTACGACAATGTCTGCGCCTTGCGCGCCGTCACCTCGACCGACGGCATGACGGCGGACTTCTATCACTTCGATATGGAATTCCTCGGGCGCGTCTCCAACCGTATCGTCAACGAGGTCAAAGGCATCAACCGCGTCGTCTACGACGTGACCTCGAAGCCGCCCGGCACGATCGAGTGGGAATAAGGCCGTGATTCAAGCAGGCGCGGTATTCAAAGAAAACCTTCGGCAATTGCCTCCCATCGATGGCGTGGAACGCATCGACCTGATCGACGGCGCCGGCCGTATAGTTGCCAGCATCGAGAATCAGCCGGGTAAACAGGGCTCGCTCGCGGTTTACCAGTACCTCAAGCAAGCTTTCGGCAAGCTAGATGTCAGAGCGGCTGAACACGGCTTGGCCGTCTTCGCTGAGTACACTGCCGATGCGCGTAACCGCCCGAGCGCACATCCGAACATCGATCGCCTGTTTGCGATTGTGGCGGGCGGTGCGCCGCTGGGCATCGAGATTTTCTCCGCCGGGTGAACGACGGCCGGGGCCTGTTGCACGCAACGGCACCGCATTCTCGCCTGAAATAAACGCGCAACGCGACCTCGCGTCGCCAAAGTAAGTGCCTCATGATCCGCCTCGACAACATCATTAAGCAGAACGGCCACCAGATCCTGTTCATCGATGCCTCGATGGGGCTGCAGAAGGGCGAGAAGGTCGGCCTCGTCGGGCCCAATGGCGCCGGCAAGACGACGCTGTTTCGCATGATCACCGGCGAAGAGCCGCCCGACGACGGGATTGTGTCGGTCGATCCCGGCACGACGATCGGCTATTTCAGCCAGGATGTCGGCGAGATGTCGGGCCAAAGTGCCGTGATGGCGGTGATGGATGGCGTGGGGCCGGTGAGCGCGCTCGCCGCCGAAATGAGCAAGCTCGAAGCCGCGATGGTCGACCCCGCGCAAGCCGACGATATGGATGCCATCATCGAGCGCTACGGCGAGGTGCAGCAGCGCTTCGAGGAATTGGACGGCTATGCGCTGGAGGCCCGCGCGCGCGAGGTGCTCGCCGGGCTCAGCTTCAGCCAGGACCGCATGGACGGCGACGTTGGCACGCTGTCCGGCGGCTGGAAGATGCGCGTCGCACTCGCCCGCATCCTGCTGATGCGGCCCGACGCCATGCTGCTCGACGAGCCCAGCAACCATCTCGATCTCGAAAGCCTGATCTGGCTGGAGGACTTCCTCAAACGCTACGACGGCGCGTTGCTCATGACCTCGCACGACCGCGAATTCATGAACCGCATCGTCGGCAAGATCGTGGAGATCGACGGCGGCTCGCTCACCACCTATTCCGGCAATTACGATTTTTATGAGCAGCAGCGCGCACTGAGCGAGAAGCAACGCCAGGCGCAATTCGAGCGCCAGCAGGCGATGCTCGCCAAGGAGATCAAGTTCATCGAGCGCTTCAAGGCGCGCGCCAGCCACGCGGCACAGGTGCAAAGTCGCGTGAAAAAACTCGACAAGATCGAACGGGTGGAACCGCCGCGCCGCCGCCAGGCTGTCGCATTCGACTTCCGCAGCCCGCCGCGCTCGGGCGACGATGTCGCGAACTTCAAAGGCGTGCACAAATCCTACGGCAGCCAGCCGATCTATGCCGGGCTCGATTTCAAGGTGCGCCGCAAGGAACGCTGGTGCGTGCTGGGCGCCAACGGGGCCGGGAAATCCACCCTGCTGAAACTGGTGGCGGGCGAGATCGCGGCGGATGCGGGCAGCGTCGCCGTCGGTGCCAATGTGCGCATGGGCTATTTCGCCCAGCATTCGATGGATTTGCTGGACGGCGACGATACTTTATTCGAATCCCTCGAAGACTCATTCCCGCAGGCCAACCAGGGGCAGCTGCGCACGCTCGCCGGCTGCTTCGGCTTTTCCGGCGACGATGTGGAAAAGCCCTGCCGCGTGCTATCGGGCGGCGAGAAGGCGCGGCTTGTCATGGCCAAGATGCTGTACGATCCGCCCAACTTCCTGGTGCTCGACGAGCCGACCAACCATCTCGACATGGCGACCAAGGAGATGCTGGTCGCGGCCCTGGCGGATTTCGAGGGCACGATGCTGTTCGTCTCGCACGACCGCCACTTCCTGGCCGCGCTTTCCAACCGCGTGCTGGAACTCACACCCGAGGGTGTTCACCAATATGGCGGCGGTTACAGCGAATATGTGGCGAGCACCGGCCAGGAAGCGCCGGGGCTGCATCCGGGGGGATAGGGAGGACGAAGTGAGGCGGGTGGAGCGATGTCTGTAGCCGCATATTGACAACGGTGTGTATCCGAGCCCCACATTGCCAAGCCAGCGCCGAAGACATCGAGCACGCCCCTATTGATCTCACCCAATATGGGTACTATCCTACCCAATATGGGTACGATCGACACGGACACCGTCAGCCTCTCCAACGCCCTGTTTTCGAAAGTGCAGCAGCGCGTGCTCGCGCTCATTTTCGGCCAATCCGAGCGCAGCTTCTATACATCCGAGATCATGCGGATCGTCGAATCCGGAACCGGCGCGGTCGAGCGCGAATTGTCGCGGTTGCGCCGCAGCGGACTCGTTTCGATGGAGCGGATCGGCAATCAGACGCATTACCGGGCCAATCGCGAGTCGCCGATTTTCGACGAGTTGCGAAGCCTGGTCCTGAAAACGGTAGCATTGAGCGAACCGCTCAAGACGGCGCTGGCACCCTTCAAGGATTCGGGCATCAAGGCGGCATTCGTGTACGGATCGGTCGCGAAGGGTGCCGACACCGCGTGCAGCGACATCGACCTCATGGTAATCGGAAGCGACTTCGGCTATTCGGACCTCTATACCGCCCTGCAGGACGCGGAAGACGCGCTGCGGCGCAAGATCAACGCGACCTTTCTGTCCGAGGAGGAATGGCGGCGCAAAGGCGCGCGCAAGGGGTCGTTCATCGCTAAGATAAGCGCATTGCCGAAAATCTTCATCCTCGGCTCGGAAGACGATCTGCGGATATGAGCAAACCCGAACTCGACAATCTGGTGAGGATCGGCCGGCTCAAGACCGAACCGGCGTCGAGGAGCGAGTTCATGGGCATGCTGGATGCCGCCCGCAAACGTCTCGTCGATGCGCGAAACGAAAGTCTCGATCCCGACAGCCGCTTCGATCTCGCCTATGGTGCTGCCCACCGTTTCGCGCTCGCGGCACTCCGGCATCGCGGATACCGGTCGGAAAACCGGATCACGGTTTTTCAGACTCTCGTTCATACGATCGGCACGAGCGCTGCCGACATCCAAATCCTGCTCAAGGCCCACAACGAGCGTAACCTTGCGGAATACGAAGGCCGGATGGATATCGACGGGCACCTGCTCGCCGAGTTGATCCGATGCGCACGGTTGCTGGAGACGGCGACGGCGAAACTCGATCCTCCCTCCGACGAATAGTCGTACGCACGCGAAGGTGTCCGCCCCGAAGACATCGACCGCGAGGCCGCGCACGCAGGCTATCCTAGTCGCGCGGCGTTATGTTCATGCGTCGCGATCTGTGATGTGCCGCGATCCCGCGCTTCACCGCGTCGAAAATCTCGATCGGCAAAAAGCCCCACGCGAAGGTATCGGGCGTCTCGCGCGCGATGGGGTGAAGATCGAAGCCCGGCCAAACAAATCGGTTCAGTTCGCGCGTCACGATCCAGGAGCGCGCGTCGTCCAGACCGAGCATGCGTTTGACGGCCGGCGGCAGTTCGACGGCATGGGGATCGTCCGGTTGCGCATGCGTGATGGGTGCGACGTAAACCCGGATATCGCCGTCGTCGTCGGCTGCGGCGACGATGATCGCGCAAGGGCGCGCCTTACGGCCTTCCTCCGCGCCAGATTGGGCCTGATCGCGCCAGAGATATGTATAGGAGATGACCAGGCCCGGCTCGGGCGTGGGCAGAGCCATGTAGCGGCGTTACTTATCGAGCCGATATCGCTGCGCGGGCGGAATCTCGGCTTCGTCGATGAGCGCCATTTCGTCGTCGCTCAGCTCCGCGCTGGCAATCACATCGCGTTGAGCCTGCTTCATTTCGTGAAAGGTCTTCGCCGACACGATATAGACAGTTTCGCGCCCATATTTGGTGACGCGAATGGGCTCGGCGAGCGCACGATCATGATAGGCGCCGAAGTTCTTTTGGACCTCGGAGGCGGTTACACTATCCGACATGGCGGGCATCCTTTTCCGTATCTTACGTAAGATACGTATTTTGAGCCGTCATTTCAAGGGGCGCACCCCGTCCACCCCGACAGCGCCCGCCGCCCCGGTGCCAGTGGCCCGAGGCAGCGTCGCTAGCAATCGTCAGCCTCTACAGCTTCGCGAGCGCGTCGTTCAGCGTCTTGCTCGGGCGCATCGCCGCCGAGGTTTTGGCCTGATCGGGCAGATAATAACCGGCGGTGTCCACCGGCTTGCCCTGCGCCGCGATCAGCTCGGCATTGATCTTGGCCTCGGCCGCGCTCAGCGCTTCGGCCAGCGGCTTGAACTTGGCGGCCAAGCCCGTCGAATTGTCGCGCCGCGCCAGCGCCTTGGCCCAATAAAGCGCCAGATAGAAATGGCTGCCGCGATTGTCCAGCTCGCCGACTTTACGCGCCGGGGTGCGGTTGTGGTCGAGGATCTCGCCGTTGGCCTCGTCCAAGGTCTCGGCCAGGACCTTCACGTCCTCGTTGCCGCTGATCTGCGCCAGATGTTCGAGCGATGCGCCAAGGGCCAGGAACTCGCCCAGCGAATCCCAGCGCAGATAGCCTTCCTGCTGGAATTGCTCGACATGCTTGGGCGCCGAGCCGCCCGCACCCGTCTCGAACAGGCCGCCGCCCTGCAGTAGCGGCACGATCGACAGCATCTTGGCCGAGGTGCCGAGTTCCATGATCGGGAACAGGTCGGTCAAATAATCGCGCAGCACATTGCCGGTGACCGAGATGGTGTCCTGGCCCTTGCGGATGCGCTCGAGCGAGAAGTTGATCGCCTCGACCGGCGCCATGATGCGGATGTCGAGGCCTTTGGTGTCCTCGTTCTTCAGATACTTCTGGGCCGCCTTGATCAGTTCGGCATCGTGCGCGCGTTTGGCATCGAGCCAGAACACGGCCGGCGTGTCGCTGAGGCGCGCACGGCGCACGCCGAGCTTCACCCAATCTTGGATCGGCGCGTCCTTGACCTGACACATGCGGAAGACGTCGCCATCCTCGACCTTCTGCGTCATCAGGACCGTGCCGTCCTCGGCGACGACGTTGACCGTTCCGTCGCCCGCGATGCGGAAGGTCTTGTCGTGCGAGCCGTATTCCTCCGCCGCCTGCGCCATCAGGCCGACGTTGGGCACACTGCCCATGGTTTTGGGATCGAACGCGCCGTTGGCCTTGCAATCGTCGATCGTGGCCTGGAACAGCGTCGAATAGCAGCGGTCGGGGATGGCGGCGATGGTGTCCTGCAGCTTGCCGTTCGCATCCCACATCTTGCCCGATTCGCGGATCATCGCCGGCATCGAGGCATCGATGATCACATCGCTCGGCACATGCAGGTTGGTGATGCCCTTGTCGGAATTGACCATCGCGAGGCCGGGGCGCTTCGCGTACTGGGCCTGAATGTCCGCCTTGATCTGGGCCTTCTCGGCGTCGGGCAGGGTCTCGATGCGGGCCAGAAGGTCGCCGAGGCCTTGGTCGGGATTGATTCCGAGCTTCTTGAAGGTCGCGCCGTGCTTCGCGAAGACATCGGCGAAGAACACCTCGATGCAATGGCCGAACAAGATGGGATCGGAGATCTTCATCATGGTCGTCTTGACGTGCAGCGAGAACAGGATGCCGTCCTTCTTCGCGGCCTCGATCGCATCGGCGTAGAAGGCGCGCAGCGCCTTCTTGTTCATCACCGAGCAATCGATAACCTCGCCGGCCTGCAGCGGGATTTTCGGCTTCAGCACCGTGACCGCGCCGTCCTTGCCCACAAACTCGATGCGCGCGTTGGTCGGCGCCGACAGGGTCGTCGCGACTTCGGAGCCGTAGAAATCCTTATCCGACATATACTCGACGCGGGTTTTGGAATCCTTGCTCCAGGCGCCCATCTTGTGCGGATTCTTGCGCGCGTATTGTTTCACCGCACCGGCGGCGCGGCGGTCCGAATTGCCCTCGCGCAGCACCGGGTTGACCGCGCTGCCTAGCACCTTGCCGTAACGCGCGCGGATGTCCTTGTCGGCGGGGGTGGCGTCGCTGTCGGGATAGTCCGGCACATCGTAGCCCTTGCCCTGCAATTCCTTGATCGCGGCCTTGAGCTGCGGGATCGAGGCGGAGATGTTGGGCAGCTTGATGATATTGGCTTCCGGCTTCATCGTCAGATCGCCCAGTTCGGACAGCTCGTCTGCGATCTTCTGTTCCGGTTTCAGCTTGTCGGGGAAGTTGGCGAGGATACGCCCGGGCAGCGAAATGTCCTTCAGCGTCACCTTTACGCCGGCCGCGCCGACGAAGGCTTCGACGATCGGCAGCAAGGAAAAGGTCGCAAGACCGGGGGCTTCATCCACCTTGGTCCAGACGATTTCGAGATCAGACATAGTTGCACTCCCCTGCGCCGCCTTGGTGTCGGCCGATTGCCCATTAACGATTAAGGCCGTTTTCGCAAAGACCTGGGGGAAAGGCAATCTCTTGCTTGGGCCTGTGCCCCACGCGGGCGAACCCGTAGACCCCGCGAGCACGCTGCGCGCGGTGTCGGTCGTCACGGCCCGACGCGATCCCCGCCGGCGACGGGTTCGATCTTCGCCGCCTCGCTGATCGCAACGACCGCGGGGTGGGTCAGTTTGCGCTCCACCGAAATCGCGTAATAGCGTGCCGCGACGCTGTCAGCGCGGCCGACGATCTCGGCCGCGTATTGTTCGCGGATCTCCTCGGCCAAGATTGCCGGCGCGGGGAAAATGCCCGCGCCGGCCCTGCCGAAGGCTTTCATCAGCGCGGAATCGTCGAATTCGCCGACAATTCGCGGCTCGATCTCATGTTCGCTGAACCAACGCGAGAGCGCGCCGCGCATGGTTGCGCCCTCGCTCGGGATCAGCATCGGCGCGCCGTCCAAAGATCGCGGAAACCCCGCCCGGTAGCGCGCGGCCAGCGCGGGTTCGGCGTAGAAGGCGATGGGTGTGCGCCCGAGGGAGTGGCTGTAGCCTTACACCCCCAATTCGGACGGCAGCGGCCGGTCGGCGAGCAGACGGACCTCCAGCGATATATCGCCGAGAGCGTGATCTTCGGCTCCGGACGACCGGCGATCGTCTATCCCGAGGTGTCGAAGCGAGGCGTCTCCTCGTCGTTCGACGTCGTCGGCGTGGCCTGGGATTTCAGCCGACCGGCCGCCCGGGCCCTGGCCGATGCCCTGCCGATCCTTCAACTCGCCAAAAAAGTGCGGGCGGTGACGATCATGCGTGAGAAGACCATCGATACGAGGCGGTCAAGCGCGGAACTGGTGGCACATCTCGCCTGTCATGGCATCGACGTCGTCATCGATGAGGAAGACGCCGACGGTCGGACGATCGGGCAGGCGCTCGACGGCTACGCGAGCGCGCACGAGATCGATCTCCTCGTCATGGGAGCCTACGGGCACTCGCGCATGCGCGACTTCATCTTGGGCGGCGCGACAAAAGCCATCGTCGCCAATCCACCGGTGCCGGTCCTCCTCTCTCATTGAGCGATATCAACACGGGACGCAACGGGGCGCGCCCAGCAACGCGCGAACCACGCCCCCGACTGTATAAGAACTAGGGGTTAAGCATGGAACAGATCGCTGAATTTCTGACCAATGACTTTCTCGGCAAGTCGATTTGGCTCTGGTTCGTATTCCTCATCCTCGTCGGGGCGCTGCTCGCCTTCGACCTCGGCGTTCTGCACAAGGAGGACAAGGAACTCGGCGTCGGCGAAAGCTTGATCCTATCCGCGTTCTACATCGCGATCGCGGCGGCGTTCGGCGGCTGGCTGTGGTGGTCGATGGGCCCGACCTCCGGGATGGAATATTTCACGGGTTATGCCCTCGAGAAGGCCCTGTCGATCGACAATGTCTTCGTCATCTCGCTCATCTTCAGCTATTTCGCCATTCCGGCCAAATACCAGTACCGGGCGCTGCTGTGGGGCATCCTCGCGGTGCTGGTCTTGCGCGGCATCATGATCGGTCTCGGCGCGGCGCTCGTGCAGCAGTACGAGTGGGTGCTCTTTTTCTTCGGCGCATTCCTGATCGTCACGGGGATCAAGATGCTGGTCATGGGAGAGAGCGAGCAGGACGTTTCGAAAAATCCGATCGTGCGCTTTCTGTCCAAGCGCATGCGTATCTCGACCGAATTGCACGGTTCGCACTTCTTTGTTCGCAAGCCAGATCCGCAGACGGGCAAGCTCGAGCGCTTCGCAACGCCCCTGTTCCTCGCGCTCGTCGTGATCAACATCGCCGATCTCGTGTTCGCGGTCGACTCGGTGCCGGCGATCTTCGCCATCACGACCGATACCTATATCGTGTTCACGGCCAATATCATGGCGATCCTCGGCCTGCGTGCGCTGTATTTCGCCCTCGCCGCCATGGTGCATCGCTTCGAGTATTTGAAATACGCGCTCGCCATCGTGCTCGTCTTCATCGGTCTCAAGATTTTCTGGAATCAGATCGTCGGCAAACTCGATCCCGCGATCTCGCTCGGAGTGACCTTGTCCCTCATCGCGGGAGGCGTCGTGTTCTCGCTTTGGAAGACGCGCTCAACCGCGACCGACGATAGCGTTCACCACCCACCAGCAAATCCGCTAGCGGATTCGATCGGAACACGTCCTTCCGCTCGCCATCCGAGGCTCCCTGATGACTATCGATCGCGCCCAGGCGCCCTCCCGCGCCTGGGCGCGATCTTGATCCGACCGACCACCGCCGCCGGCTATGGTCCTTCACCCACCCCCACCCCGTCAGCACCCGCCGCCCCGTATCGTGCAGCACCTCGCGGCGCTCGGCGATGATGAGCAGGCTGGCAGACTAGTACGCCCGCGCGAGAATCTCCTTATAGGTGCCGGACGAAGTGCCGATATCGGAGCCCCATATCACCAAGCCAGCGCCGCAGACATCGACCGCCCGGCGCAGCACTGCGTCGGGCGCGATGTCCTGCTCGCGGACCGCGCCCATATCTATCAAGGCGAACTTGACGCTAATATTGGCGCGCACCGTCACCTCGACCGACGGCATGACGGCGGATTTCTATACGTTCGATATGGACTTCCTGGGGCGCGTTTCCATCCGCATCGTCAACGAGGTGCGCGACATCAACCCTGAGCGAGGCCACGGATCGGCACTACCGCGCGGGCCAAGGATCGATCACTTTCAGACCGGCGGCATTGACGGCGAACCCGTGCGCGGCGGCGATCGCGGCGATGTAGCCATCGAGCGTTGGAAAGCCCTTTCCGGCCGCGCGCGCACGGACCGGGATGTCGGTTTCGGGAAAGACGATGATTCCGATCGGCGGAACGTCCTGCATCCGATCGTTGCGCCTGAACGGGGCGGAGCGGCCGTGCCGGGTCCAGTCGGGGGCATCGAGGATGTAGCGTTTGTCGGTGTTTTAGAGCCGCGCCTTCTGCAGCACGGCCGCAGCGACGACGCCTTCCTCGTCGATCCAGCCATGCAATTGCTCGGATAGCGCGTGGGAATCGTACAGATCGATGCGGCCGCCGATCGTGCGTGTGCCTGCCATGTGTGCCCCCCCCCCGTTTAACCCTAATGTGTGGTCGGGACGTTGGGGGAAAGAGTGCCGCAGATCGCGGATTATTGCGAGAGGCAACGAACCTTGACCCGAGCGGCCGGAATCCAGGTAATGTTCTTTATTTGTTCCAATCCTCCCCCATAGACGACCGCTCTTGGACATTGTCGATAGACTCCCGACCGCCGCGCATGCCGGCGTGACGTCATTAACTTCGACCTCGCCAAAAATATCCAGCTAAATCAATGAATTAGATGCGGACCGGCCCGACGAACGGTCTGACGAGCCACAAAAAATGTCGGGTTTCGGCCGATAAGTCGTCGATGTCCGGTCGATAACCTGTCGATCCAATGTCGATGCGATGTCGATGCGATGTCGATATCGTGTCGATCCGCTGTCGATGCCATGTCGATGCCACGTCGATCGCGGCACGGACGATTTGGGCGTGATCGCGGTGTCGCCGTGAAAATCTTTGCTTAAGCACGCACCGGGTTATATTCGATGCGCATGATCGAGCGAGTGTGACGATGGCTGACGCAATTCCCAAATCAGGCGGGCCGGTCGACCCGGCGCAGCTGGCAGACCTCGCCGCCGCCGCGCGCATCCTGGCGATGCAAGGCGTGGTCGACGGTATGGGGCATGTCTCCATGCGCCATCCGAGCGCACCCGACCGGTTTCTGATGTCGCGCGCGCAGGCGCCGGCGCTGGTCATGCCCGACGACATCATCGAATACGATCTCGATTGCAATCCGTGCAACGCCAATGGGCGCGGCAGCTTCCTCGAACGTTTCATCCACGGCGCGATCTATGCGGCGCGGCCCGACGTGATGGCGGTGGTGCACAGCCATTCGCCGTCGGTCATTCCCTTCGGGTTGGTCAATGTGCCGATGCAGGCCATGTTCCATAACGCGGCGTTCATTGCCGCCGGGGTGCCGGTGTTCGATATCGCCGAGAGGTTCGGCGCGACCGACATGCTGGTCGGCAATGCAACCAAAGGCGCGGCGTTCGTGCAGGTCCTGGGCGACAAGGACGTCGCCCTGATGCGGGCGCACGGGAGTGTGGCCTGCGGTCCGACCTTGCAGAGCGCCGTATTTCGGGCTGTATATATGGAAGTAAATGCGCGGGTTCAGCATTGGACGCACGCGCTCGGCGGCGGGGCACCGGCAGCTGCATTGAACGAGGAAGAAGGGTTGCTCGCCGATGCCGTCAACCAGACGGCGGCACTGCGGGCCTGGGATCTATGGCGCGGTCAGGTCCGCGCCCAAATGAGTTGGTAAGCTGGGGAGGATGGTGAGACGATGGACGCCCTATCGACAAAGACGGCCCTGGCCGCGAGCGAAGCGGAAAAGCAAAAACAGCAGCTCGTCGATTGCATTCGCATGCTCGAGAGTTCCGATATCATCGATTACAACGGCCATGCCAGCATCCGCGTCGGCGCCGACCGCATGTTCATCAATATCGGCTCGTGCCAGCGCGCGAAGCTGACGACCGACGATATCTGCACAATCGATATGGACGGCAAGGTAATCGAGGGCAACGGCGCGCCGCCGTTGGAATTCCATCTGCATGCCGGCATCTATAAGGCGCGGCCCGATGTGCAGGCCATCGTGCATGCCCATCCGAAATGGTCGACGTTTCTCACCATGACCGGGCATGATTACATGCCGGTCTACGCACAAGGCTCGCTGGTCTATCCGATGCCGGTGCTGGATTCGCCGAACTCGATCAACAATCTCGCGATGGCGGCCCGCCTCGTCGAAACGCTGGGCGACCGCCCGGCCGCGATGATGAAGGCGCATGGCGCGGTGACCGTCGGCAAAAGCATCGTCGATGCCTTCGTGCTCGCCAATTACCTCGAAGAGAACGCCTATCGTCAGTATATGGCGATGCAGATCGGCACGCCCTATGCGTTCACCGAGGAAGAATGCGCCGCCGCCAAGGCGAAGCTGTGGACCGACACGCTGTTCAAGCGCACTTGGGACCATTTCCACTCCAAGCTGGTCTGATCGCTGACATGTCCGAAGTGCCGCGGCGCTTCCTGCTCGCCGGCGTGATGGGTTGGCCGGTGATGCATTCGCGCTCGCCGCTACTGCATAATTTTTGGTTCAAGCGACATGGCTTGGCCGGAACCTACGTGCCGCTCGCCATTGCGCCGGATGGGCTTGGCGCCGCCTTGCGTGCGCTAGGGCCCCTCGGTTTCTCTGGGTGCAATCTGACGATCCCGCATAAACAGGCGGCGATGGCACTGGTTGACGAGGTCGACGAGGTCGCCCAACGCATCGGCGCGATCAGCTGCGTCACTGTGAAGGCCGACGGCGCGCTCGCCGGCACCAACAACGATTGCTTCGGCTTCATCGAAAACCTGCGCCAATCCATCCCGGCCTGGCGCGCCGATGCGGGGCCTGCGGTCGTGCTGGGTGCCGGCGGCGGTGCGCGGGCGGTCGCCTTCGCACTGATGCAAGCAGGCGTAACCGAGATCCGCATCGTCAACCGTTCGAACGAGCGCGCTCAGAAATTGGCCGCGGATTTCGGCGCCCCCCTCGCGGCACATCCCTGGGATTGGCGGCACGATGCCCTGGCGGGTGCGGCCATCGTCGTCAACACGACCAGCCAGGGCATGGTCGGCCAGCCGGCGCTCGATATTCGGCTCGACGCGCTGCCCGCTTCGGCGGTCGTCGCCGATATCGTCTATGTTCCGCTGGAGACGCCGTTCCTGGCTGCGGCGCGCGCGCGCGGTCACCAGACCGTCAACGGACTCGGCATGCTGCTCCATCAAGGACGCCCCGCCTGGAAGGCCTGGTTCGGCATCGAGACCGAGGTAACGAACGAATTGCGCGCGCTTTTGGAAGACAGCCTTCGATGAACACCAAGCGGCTGCCCCGTCTCGGCGTGGTCATTCCCTACCGCGATCGGGCGGAGCATCTGCGCCGTTTCGTTCCCCACCTCGCGGCCTATTTCTCGCGCGATAAGAACGACCGCCATATTCCGGTCCGCTTCGTTTTCGTCGAGCAGGTCCCGGGCCTGCCGTTCAACCGCGGGCTGCTACGCAACATCGGCTATCAGCTTCTCAAGGAGTCGATCGATTACGTCTGTTTCCACGACGTCGATTACCTTCCCATTTGGGCGGATTATTCGATGCCGAGCCTGCCCTCGATGATCGTGTGGTACGGCGCGGAGACGCGGCCGCTCAATCCGGGTGTTTCGAAGAACATCGTCGAGAACCCGCTCGACGAGATGTTCGCCACCGTGGTGCTGCTCAAGAACCGCCAGTTCGAGGCGGCCAACGGCTATGCCACCGATTACTGGGGATGGGGTTGGGAAGACCACGATCTGCGCGACCGCCTGACCGCGGCCGGGTTCAAGCTCGGTCGCCGCAAGGGCACCTTCGATGCGCTCGATCACAAGAACGAAGGCCAGAACGACGATTACAGCCCGACACCGGACGCGGCCCGCAACGAGGCTCTTTATCGTCAGCGCTGGGGGGCGGGTCCAGATCCCAGCTACCCCGAGAATGGCCTCTCGACGACGCGCTTTCGCATCGTCAAGCGGGTCACGATGCCACCGCCGCCGGTGTGCGAACGCGAGATCCCCTTCGAGATGGTGACGGTCGACTTTATCGGGTGAGACGGAACCTTTGCCGCCCGGCGAGGTTGTCCTCCTGCACGCAACTATAGACGGGACTTCGCCATGATCGACGTACAGGTTGGCGGATTGATCGGTCTGATCATTCTCATCTTCGATATCTATGCCATTGTTAAAACAGTCCAAAGCTCGTCCTCGACCGGCGCCAAGGTGCTGTGGACCGTCGTTATCCTTGTCTTCCCGCTGCTCGGTCTGCTGCTCGGTCTGCTGCTCGGACCGAAAGGCGGTCGTCCTATTCTCGCCTAGCTACTCGGTCCTATTCGGCCGGAACGAGGCTGCGGACCGGCTGGCGGTTCGCTTCGAAAGGTTCGCGGATCGCGCGCTCCTCGACCTCTGCCATTTGCGGATAGGGAACCTGCAAGTTGGTGACGCCATCGAGCGCCACCTCGTCGGGTGCCAGCATCGCCACCGCGCCGATCTTGATCATCGCCTCGCCGGTCAATGGCGGGGTGTGA
Source organism: Caenispirillum bisanense (assembly GCA_945877815.1). GTDB lineage: Bacteria > Pseudomonadota > Alphaproteobacteria > Rhodospirillales > UBA2165 > CANIGJ01. The sequence goes on along the minus strand of CAMDWJ010000014.1, from coordinate 12,729 downwards.
GCTTCCAGCATCACGCACGGGCCGGTACCGCGGTTCCAGGCCCAATGGATTTTATTGCGCGGCACGCGCATGATATCGCCCTTCACGCAACGATAACCGTGCTCCTCGACGAATATCCATAATTCGCCCTCGACGATATAATTGAACTGCTCGGCATCGTGCTGATGGGGCTGGGTGTGGTAGCCTGCGTCACGCGATGCCAGCATGATGCTGATATCAGTGCCTTCGACCATACGAAGGAAGATATCCTTCGGGCTTTTCGGCGGCTGGATGCGGTATGGCTTCACCTCATTTTCGAAACTGAAACGATAAGGGGGTTTTTCGCTCATAACGGGCTCTCCTCCGCAGGCAAGGCGATAACAGAGTTAATCTCGATCTATATTTACATTATCGGGCATGCTGGCCAAGATGCGGCCTGACGAGGGGAGGAAATTCGCCTAATGACCATCGAAATCAAGAACCTGCGCAAAACCTACGGGGACACTGCGGCGATTGCCGGAATCAACATTGATATAGCCGAGGGCGAGATGCTCGTCCTGCTCGGGCCCTCCGGCTGCGGCAAGACCACGACGATGCGCTGCATCGCCGGCCTGGAAAGCCCCGACACCGGTCATATCGCCATCGGCGGGCGCATCGTCTACGACCATGCACAGGGCATAAACGTGCCGACCAACCAGCGTAAGGTCGGCATGGTCTTCCAGTCCTACGCCATCTGGCCCCACATGACTGTCTTCCAGAACGTGTCCTTCCCGCTCGAGATGGCCAACGTGAGTAAGAGCGAGATCAAGCGCCGTGTCACCGATATCCTGAAGCTCGTTGGATTGTCTGGCTTCGACGATCGCGGTGCCAGCTACCTGTCCGGCGGGCAAATGCAACGGGTGGCGCTGGCGCGCAGCCTCGTCATGCAGCCGTCAATCCTGCTGTTCGACGAGCCGCTCTCCAATCTTGACGCCCGCCTGCGCGACCATCTGCGCGTGCAGCTGCGCGAATTGCAGACCCAGCTCAAGATCACGAGCGTCTACGTCACGCACGACCAAAAAGAAGCCCTGGCCTTGGCCGATAAGATCGTGGTGATGCAGTTCGGCCACGTGATGCAGGAGGACGATCCGGTCACGCTCTATCACCGGCCGCGCACCAGCACGATCGCGGACTTCCTCGGCTATTCCAACATTTTCGACGCGACCGTCACCAGCCGCGAAGGCAATTCGACGATCGTGACCCTGGCCGCGAACGGGCAGAAAATGCGCGCCGAGGGACCGCCCCCGGAGGGTGCGGCCGGCATCGTCGCCTGCGCCCGTCCCGACGATATCGAAATCCGCAAGATCGACGCGAACGCCAGTACCGCCGACCTCCCGGAAAATACCCTGGTCGGCGATGTCCTGCTGGCGAGCTTTATCGGCTCGCATATGCAATACCGCATCAAGGTGCACGACAATCTGATCTGGGAAGCGCTGGCACGCGATGTGACCGCCGACATCCGCATTGGAACCCGCGTGGCACTCACCGTCGTCCCACGCAACATGCTATTGCTGCCAAAGGAATAGCGCCAATGCAGTTCACGCACACAGCGCTCGGCCGCAATCTGGTCCGCATTTCGGTCCCGGCCCTATTGTACGCCATCCTGGCGATTCTCATCATAGTGCCGTGCTGCATGGTGCTCTATACGTCGTTTGTCGATGTCGCGCCCTTCTCGGCCAGCCGCGCGCCCAACTTCACTCTGGCCAACTTCGCCGCCCTGTGGCGGCCGGAAAATGCCCGCGCCCTGACCAATACCCTGATCATGTCGGTGATCGGGACGGCGATTTCCATGATCTTCGGATGCGGCATGGCTTGGCTGGCCGCGCGCAGCGACATTCCGTGGAAGCCATTCATCCATCTCGCCGGCATCATGCCGATTTTCGTCTCGCAGCTCATCGCCGCCGTCGCCTGGGCGCTGCTCGCATCAGGCAAGTCGGCCTATCTGAACATGATCCTGCGCCAGCTTGGCATTCCGCTGGAGCTTGAGATCGAATCGATCGGCGGTATGGCCTTTCTCCTCGGGCTCTATTTCACCCCGTTCCCCTATATCTTTCTCTATAGCGCGTTGACGTTGGTGAATCCCGACATGGAGGAATCCGCCGCCGTGCATGGCGGAACGACTCGCAGAATTCTCGGCAAGATTACTTTTCCGCTCGTGAAGCCCGCCATCATTGGCTCGATGCTGCTGATCTTCGTCTTCATGGTCGAGGATTTCCCGATCCCGCAGATCTTGGGCTTTCCCGCCGGCATCGAGACCCTGTCGATTCGCATCTACAGTCTGATGTCGACCGCGCCCGCCAATCCCAACCAGGCGAGCGCTGTCGCGGTCTTTTTGACCGCCATTGTCTGCTGCCTTGTCTTCACGCAACGCGCAATCTTGAAGGGACGTGACTATCGCACATTGACCGGCAAGGGCGCTCAGGCGCGGATGATCCCCCTCGGCAAGTTGCGCTGGTTCGCCGCGGCGTTCGTCCTGCTTTACTTCATCCTCGCCGTTGGCCTGCCGCTGTTCGCGCTCATCCAGGGTGCGTTCCGTCCCAATCTGTTCATCCGCGATCTCGCCTCCCTGTTCGATATTACGCAGATGACCACCAAGAATTTCGTCAATATCCTCAACGACCGCGCGGTCTACGCCGGATTGCTGAACAGCCTGATCGCGGGCGGCACGGTCGCGGTGTTCGGCGTCGGGCTGTATTTCATCGTCTGTTACGTGGTGAACCGCACAGATCTGCCCGGCCGGCAAGGGCTCGAATATATCGCGATGCTGCCGCTCGCCGTGCCCGGCCTCGTGATGGCACTCGGCATTCTGTGGACCTGGGTTGCCGTGCCGTTGCCCATCTATGGCACGATCTTGGTGATCATCGTCTCCTTCATCGGCAAGTTCATGCCCGCCGGCTACCGCGTGATCTCCGCCTCGATGCATCAGATCCACGACGATCTCGAACATGCCGCTCTGGTTTCGGGTGCCTCGCGCGCGCAGATGGTCCGGCGCATCACCTTGCCGCTGCTACGCGGCGGTGTGGTGTCGGCCATGTTCCTGATGATTATTTTCGGCCTGCGGGAACTGACTTCGTCGCTGTTCCTCTACACCGCGAATTCGCGCGTTCTCTCGATCGTCGTCTTCGAGAAACTGGATGACGGTTCTTGGTCGGGCGCCGCCACCGTCAGCCTGCTCTATACGTTGCTGCTGGCCATCTTGGCACTCGTCGGGCGCAAATATATGAGGGCCGCGCTTTAGGCGGCTTCACCGCAACAGGGAGAAGAGTGATGAACCGTCTCGCAATTGCCGTATCGGCCGCGGCACTGGCCTTCTGCGCCTTGGCCCCTCGCGCCCAGGCGCAAGCCCTGGTGAAGGACGGCGAGGAAATCGCCGACGCCAAATTGATGGCCGCCGCGAAAGCCGAAGGGCGCATCGACATCTACGGCACCTATCCCAGCGAGTCGCTGCAGTCCGTACTCGGTCAGTTCAAAAAGGATACCGGCTTGGCGCTCGACTACGTCCGCCTGCCAACATCGCGCATGTACGATCGCGTACTCGCCGAATTCGCCGCCGGACGGCTCGAAGCCGATTACGTGGATCTCACCGATCTGCAACTCATCAAAGGATGGATGGAGCGCGGCGTGTTGGCCGAACATAAGGTGCCGGCCTTCGACAAGATCGCCCCTAACCTGCGCGACGAGCGAGGACGGTGGTATTACATCGTTCGACCGATTCAGGTCATCGCCGTAAATACTGAAATTCTCAAGGAAGCCGATTATCCCAAAGCCTGGCGGGATTTGCTGAACCCGAAATACAAAGGCCTGATCGGCATGCCTCATCTCGACGCCGGGGGCAGCGCGTTGGCGCTGTACGCCTTCTGGCGCAATAAGATCGGTCCCGACTCGTGGAAGCAGTTAGCCGCGAATGAACCGCGCATCCAGGCAACTGCGATTCCAGTACAAAACGATCTGCAGCGCGGCCGCACCTCAATCGCAACGGTCGGCGCATCCAGCATGTTGCAGATGATCGAGGAGCAAAAGGCGCCCATCAAGATCATCATCCCCGAAGAGGGGCTAGTAGCGTTCGGCGCGATGGGCAACGTGTCCGCAACTGCAAAACACCCCAACGCCGCCAAGGTATGGGTCAACTATGTCACCAGCAAATACGGCAGCACCTTGATGTCGAAGACCGGATCCTACGGCACGCACATGGATGCACCGGCACCGCAAGGCGCGGGCTACACCTTCCCGCCGCAAGATAAGGTCTACACGCTCGATATCGATACCTGGTCCAAGATCGTCGACAATTATCCGCAGGAGTGGCGCGCGGCTTTCGAAAAAAAATAACCGAACGCCGTCATAAATGGGAGGAACGCCATGCTGCTTAGATGCACAATGGCCGGCGCAACGGCGATTGCACTACTGTTCGCAGACATACCCGCACAGGCCCAGGCGCTTATCATCAGCGGCGAGGAAATCGCCGACGCCAAACTGATGGGCGCCGCCAAGTCCGAAGGGCGCGTTAATTTGTATGGCACCTATCCCAGCGAAACCATCGGACCGGTTCTCGAAGCCTTCAAGAAAGACACGAAGCTCGATCTCGATTACGTCCGCCTGCCGGGCTTCCAAATGTTCGAACGGCTGAGCCGCGAATTCGAAGCCGATAAGATGGACGCCGATTACGCCGACCTGACCGATCTCTCCCTCGCGAAGATATGGAAAGAGCGCGGCATCTTCGTCGAGCACAAAGTGCCGTCCTTCGCCAAGCTGCCCGACGAACTGCGCGATCCCGACGGCTATTGGTATTATCTCGTCCGCCCGACCTATGTGCTCGGCGTGAATACCGCCGAGGTCGCCGAGAAGGACTATCCGAAAAGTTGGCGCGACACATTCGATCCGAAATGGAAGGGCAAGATCGGAACGGTCAGCATCGATGCCGGTGGCAGCGCGCTGACGCTTTATTCGTTTCAGCGTCTGAAGATCGGCGAGGATGCGTGGGCCAAGATCGCGGCGAACGAGCCGCGTCTTTATGCGTCGGCGGCACCCATCGCGAACGATCTCGTGCGCGGCCGCATTTCCATATGTTACTGCGGCGCATCGGCCATTACAGGCCAAATTGAAAATGGTGCGCCGCTCAAAATGATCTTTCCGAGCGAAGGACTCGCCTCGTTCGGGTCCATCGGAAACGTCACCAGCAAGGCGAAGCATCCGAACGCGGCCAAGGTTTGGATGAATTACGTGACCAGCAAACATGGAAGCCAATTGGTGGCCGCAACTGGCTCATACGGAACCCACAGCGAGGCAGCGCCCCCGTCGTTTCGCGGACAATCCTATCCGCCGCCCGCGCAGGTTTGGACCATCAAGCCCGACGAATGGGAGAAATATCACGAATCCTGGCCCACTGAGTGGAAACAGGTATTCCAGCAGAAGTAGTCCGATTTCGATTGAGATGTTAGAGTCGAAGGTAATTGCAGCCGGCGATTAATGCGCCGAACCAATGGGAGCATTCATGACGAAAAATATTTTAACCGGTCTGGCGCTGAGCCTCGCCGTTTCCGCTCTCGCCTATGGCGAGGCACGCGCCCAAGCCCTCGTAGTCAACGGAGAAGAAATCGCGGATGCCACACTGTTTGCTGCCGCAAAAAAAGAGGGCCGCGTCGATGTCTACGGCGCCTATCCGACCGAGGCCATCCAGCCGGTGCTCGACGGGTTCAAGAAGGATACGGGCATCGCGCTCGAATATGTCCGCATCCCCTCGTCGCGCATGTACGACCGCGTGCTCGCCGAATTCGCATCCAACAAGCTTGAGGCCGATTACGCCGATCTCACCGATCTGACGCTCATCAAGGAATGGGTCTCGCGCGGCGTGCTGGCAGCCCACAAGGTTCCTTGGCACGACAAGATTGCGGACAATCTCAAGCATCCCGATGGCCGCTGGTATTACATCGTGCGCCCGATTTATGTGATCGGCGTCAATACCGCCGAAGTCTCGGAAAAAGATTACCCGAAGACCTGGAAGGAGACGCTTGAACCCAAGTGGAAGGGCAAGGTCGGCATGCAGTCGATCGACGCCGGTGGCAGCGCCGTCACGCTTCATTCGTTCCTTCGCATCAAGGTCGCCGACAACGCATGGAATTTGCTCGCGCAGAATGAGCCGCGCTTCCAGGCGACCATCGCACCGGTTATCAGCGATCTCGTGCGCGGTCGCACGCCGCTCGCTTACGTCGATGCCAATTCCATCGTCGCGCAAACGAAGGACGGCGCTCCGCTCAAGGCGATCTTTCCGGCCGAAGGCATCGCCAGCTTCGGCGCATTCGGCAATGTCACCTCGACCGCCAAGCATCCGAACGCGGGCAAGGTCTGGATCAACTACGTGACCAGCAAACACGGCTCGTCGTTGATGTCGACCTCGGGCGCCTACGGGACGCATCCCGATGCCGCTCCGCCGTCGGCTCCCGGCATCACCTTCCCGCCGCAGGACAAGGTCTGGACCATCCAGGCCGATCTCTGGGACAAGATCTCGCAGCCCTGGCAGCAGGAATGGAAAGACGTGGTTCTCAAGAAATAATCACGAACATATTGGGAGGACGAGCGATGTCTCGCATCACACAAACGGCAATTCTTGTAGCGGTCGGCCTGATGTTGAGCGCCGCCGTCTTCTCCGAGGTCCGCGCCCAGGCTCTCGTCATCGATGGCGAGGAAATCGCAGATGCCAAGCTGATGGCGGCGGCACGGGCGGAAAAAGAACTGAATGTCTACGGAACCTATCCCAGCGACAATCTGAGCGATGCACTCGATGGATTCCGCAAGGATACGGGGCTCAAGATCGAATATATCCGCGTTCCGACGTCGCGGCTTTACGATCGCGTGCTCGCCGAATTTTCGGCCGGCAAGCTGGAGGTCGATTATGCCGACCTGACCGATCACACACTGATCAAGGAATGGATGTCGCGTGGCATCCTGGCCAAGCACAAGACGCCCTGGCACGAAAGGCTTCCGCATGCTCTGCGCAACGACGACGGTTATTGGGTTTTCGTCTATCGACCCGTACAGACCATCGCGGTGAATACCGAACTGGTGAAGGAAGCCGATTATCCGAAAAGCTGGAAGGATACCTTCGATCCCAAGTGGCAAGGCAAGATGGGCATGCCAAACATCGAAGGCGGCGGCGCGGCCCTCACTCTTTTTTCCTTCCTGCGAATGGAGGTCGATCCCGACTCTTGGAAAAAGATCGCGGCACTCAATCCCCGCACCTATCCCAGCAGTGCTCCCAACGTGAATGATCTGGTGCGCGGACGCACCAGCGCGGCCTATGGCGGTGCATCGTCCTTCACAGAGCAGATCGAGAACGGCGCCCCTCTCAAAGTCATCCTGCCCACCGAAGGTGTCGCGGCTTTCGGCGGCATGGGTAATGTGACCAGTACGGCGAAGCATCCGAACGCTGCGAAGGTCTATGTCAACTACATGACCAGCAAGAAGGGCAGCACATTGATCGCCAAAAGCGGTTCCTACGGCACTCATCCGGATTCGCCGGCGCCGGTCATCGCAGGCGTGCAATTGCCGCCGCACGATAAGGTCTGGAACATCGACGCCGAGCAGTGGGACAAGATTCACGAGACATGGTTCGAAGAATGGAAGGTCATCTTCAACCGCAAATAATTTGAACGAAATAACGGGCGGCGTACCGCCCGATCACATGGGAGGCCCATATGCTTCGCACGATCCTCGCAGCGGGTGCCGTTGCATCCTGTTTCGTTCTTGGCGTCGGCGCTTATAGCCCCGCCTTTTCCCAAGCCCTCGTGGTTGAGGGTGAGGAAATTGCAGACGCGAAACTCTTTGCTGCGGCGCGCGCGGAAAAGGAACTCAGCGTCTATGGAACATATGCGTCGGAAACCATCGCCGAAACATTAGATGAGTTCCGCAAAGATACCGGCCTCAAGATCGACTACATCCGCGTCGGCTCCTCACGCCTCTACGAACGGGTCGTCGCCGAATTTTCAGCGGGCAAGCTCGATGTCGATTATATCGACCTGACGGACTACGCGCTCATCAAGGAATGGATGTCGCGCGATATTCTGGGCGTGCATAAGGTGCCATGGCACGACCGCATTTCGCCGAAGCTGCGCGATAAGGATGGCCGCTGGGTCTACGTTTACCGCCCCGTGCAGTTGTTCGCGGTGAACACCGAGATCATCAAGGAAGCCGATTATCCGATAAGCTGGAAGGATACCTTCGATCCCAAATGGAAGGACAAGACCGGCATGCCCTCCATCGATGGCGGCGGTGCGGCACGCACACTCTTCGCCTTCCTACGTCTCGAAGTCGATCCCGACGCCTGGAAAAAGGTCGCAGCCCTCAATCCGCGCACCTATACCAGCAGCGCGCCTACGATTAACGATCTGGTACGCGGCCGCACGGCGTTGGCTTATGGCGGAGCTTCCTCCTTCACTGAGCAAATGGAGAACGGCGCACCGCTCAAGATCATCGTTCCAACCGAGGGCGTCGCGGCGTTCGGCGGCATGGGCAATGTGACCACAACGGCGAAGCACCCCAACGCGGCAAAACTTTACGTGAATTATTTGACCAGTAAAAAAGGAAGCACCCTGATCTCGAAGACGGGATCGTACGGCACACATCCGGACTCGCCGGTACCGATCGTCGCCGGCTCGCCGCTGCCGCCGCAGGACAAGGTCTGGATCGTCACCGCCGAGCAGTGGGACACGATCCACGAATCCTGGTTCGACGAATGGAAGACGATCTTCAATCGAAAGTAGATCGAACAAGATAAAGAGCGCGATGTCACCCATCGCACGGGAGGCCTAAATGTTCCGCATGATCCTCGCAACGATCGCCGCGATGTCCGGCATCATTCTCGGCACCGGCGCTTATAGCTCCGCTTGTTCCCAAGCCCTCGTTGTCGACGGCGAGGAAATCGCCGACGCCAAGCTGTACGCCGCCGCCAAGGCCGAAGGCGAGCTCAACGTCTACGGCACCTACTCAACCGAAAGCATGAGCGACGCGCTCGACGGGTTCAAAAGGGATACCGGCCTTGCGATCGACTATGTCCGAGTACCGACCTCGAAACTGTACGACCGCGTTATCGCCGAATTTTCAGCCGGAAAACTCGACGCGGACTATGTCGACCTCACCGATCTCACGCTGATCCAAGATTGGGTCAACCGCGGCATCCTCGCGGCCCACAAGGTTCCGTGGCATGACAGGATCTCCCCCGAACTGCGCGACAAGGACGGATATTGGTATTACATCGTGCGACCTATCCAGACGATCGCGGTGAACACCGAACTGGTGAAAGAAGCCGACTATCCGAAGAGCTGGGCCGACACCTTCGATCCGAAGTGGAAAGGCAAAATCGGCATGCAATCGATCGATGCGGGCGGAAGTGCGCTCACGCTTTTCGCCTTCCTACGCACCAAGGTAGACCCGAAAGCATGGGAGAAGATCGCGGCCAACGATCCGCGCACATACGCAACGATGGCGCCCGCCGTGAACGATCTGGTGCGCGGACGCGTCGCCATGGCCTATGGCGGGGCGGCATCCTTTTCCGGGCAGATCGAGAACAAAGCACCGCTCAAGATCATCCTGCCCGCCGAAGGGATCGCCGCCTTCGGCGCGTTCGGCAACGTCACATCGACCGCCAAGCATCCGAATTCGGCCAAGATTTTCGTCAACTATATGACCAGCAAACGCGGCAGCACCCTGATGTCGCTCAGCGGCTCTTACGGCACGCACCCCGACTCGCCTGCTCCGGAAGCGGCGGGCTACAAATTCCCACCCCAAAATCAGGTCTGGGTCGTACCGCCGGAACAGTGGGATCAAATTCACGAAACCTGGCCCGAGGAATGGCGTGTACTGTTCAACCGAAAGTGAGATGAAATGAAGCGGATCAATACCGTCCTGCGTTCTGCCTCCATTACTCTCGCTTTTACGATCCTGTTGCAGCACGTAGCGCACGCCCAGGCTGTCGTCGTTGGCGGCGAAGAAATCGCCGACGTGAAGCTAATGGCGGCGGCGCGCGCCGAAGGCGGCCTTTATGCCTATGGTGTCATTCAAAGCGAGAGCATGGCCGAACTGTTGGACGGGTTCCGCAAGGAAACCGGCCTCACCGTCGAATATGTCCGCGTCCCGACTTCGAAACTCTATGATCGCGTGGTCGCCGAATTCGCCGCCGGCAAGCTGGATGCCGACTACGCCGATCTCACCGATCACACCCTGATCAAGGAATGGATGTCGCGCGGCATTCTGGGCGCCCACAAGGTGCCGTGGCATGACAAGATCGCGCCCGCGCTGAAGGACAAGGACGGCCATTGGTACTCGACGGTGCGGGCCATCCAGACCATCGCGGTCAATACCGAGATGGTTAAGGAAGCAGACTATCCGAAAAGCTGGGCCGAAACATTCGAGCCCAAATGGAAAGGCAAGTTTGGCATGCAGTCGATCGAAGCGGGCGGCAGCGCACTCACGCTGTTCGCCTTCCTGCGCCTGCAAGTCGATCCGAAATCGTGGGAAAAGATCGCAGCCAACGAGCCGCGCACTTATGCGACGATCGCGCCCGTCATCAACGATCTGGTGCGCGGGCGCATCGCCGCAGCCTATGCGACGGCCTCAACACTCTCCGATCAGATAGAGAACGGCGCGCCAATCAAGATCATCCTGCCCGCCGAAGGTATGGCAGCCTTTGGCGCAATGGGGAACCTGACGGCGACGGCGAAACATCCCAACGCCGCGCGCGTGTATGTTAACTACCTGACCAGCAAGCGCGGTAGCACCTTCATAGCACATTCGGGATCCTACGGCGTGCATCCCGAGGCACCCCCGCCCGAGGCATCGGGCTACAAATTTCCGCCGCAGGAGAAAGTCTGGAATATCGAGGCGGAGCAATGGGACAAGATTCACGAAACCTGGGTCGACGAATGGAAGACGATCTTCAATCGAAAGTAAGGACCGCGGTGAGCAAGGCCCCCCTATTACGTTCCGCCGCCGTCGCGCTTGTCGTCTCGGCGATAGCCACCCTCGCCGCGACGCGACCAGGCCAAGCCCAGGATTTCATCGTTGACGGCGAAAAAATCGCCGATGCCGCGTTGTTTGCGGCGGCCAAGAAAGAAGGACAGTTCACTCTCTACGGCACCATCCCGACCGAATCGATGAGCATCACACTCGATCAGTTCAAGAAGGAAACCGGGATCGTCTATGATTACATCCGCCTGCCGACCGCCAAGATGTACGATCGCGTGCTCGCGGAACATGGCGCCAAGAAACTCGACGCCGATTATGTCGGCCTCACCGATCTGCCGCTGATCAAGGCCTGGATGGATCAGGGCATCCTCGCCGCCTACAAGGTTCCCACCTTCGATGTCCTGCCAGCCGAACTTAAAGACGCACAAGGGCGTTGGTATTACGTCGTGCGGCCGATCACGGCGATCGCGGTCAATACCGAGACCGTCAAGGAGGTCGACTATCCAAAGAGTTGGACCGACCTGTTCGATCCGAAATGGAAGGGCAAGATCGGCATGCCCTCGATGGATGCCGGCGGCAGCGCTCTCACGCTGTACGCCTTTCTGCGCCTCAAAATTGCGCCGGACGCCTGGCAAATGCTCGCCGTCAACGAGCCCCGCATCTATGCCACCGCCGCACCCACCGTCTCCGACCTCGTGCGCGGCCGCACCAGCATCGGCGTATCGGGCGCGTCCGGCTATATCCGCGAAATCGAAAACAAAGCCCCGGTGAAGGTCATCTTCCCGGCCGAGGGCCTGGCCGCCTTCGGCGAGATCGGGAACGTTACCGCAAACGCCAAACACCCCAACGCCGCGCGGCTTTATATGAGTTATGTGCTCAGCAAGGCGGGCAGTTCCAAGGTCAGCGAACAGGGCTCCTACGGGACCCATCCCGCCGCCCCGTCGCCCGCCCAGGGCAGTTATACCTTTCCACCGGCGAGCCAGGTCTGGACGATCGGAATCGCCGATTGGGAGAAGTATCAGGAGAGTTATCCGCGCGACTGGAAAGAAATTTTCGAGAAAAAGTAGGCGCATTACTCTTTTTAGACTTGGCCTCTTCGGAAACACGCAGTTGACCGAGGGGACGCCCGGCGGATGCACATCTCGTAAGCCACGGAGGGTGTCAGCACATGACGCTGACGGACGTCGAAAAACAACGATTATTGGCCGAACATTTCTTGCTTCGGCATTTGTCGGAGAAGGACCTGTCGGCGCTGGCCAAACGCGCCGAAATCAAGGCGTTCGGGGCCGACGAGACGATTTTCCGGCGCGGCGACGCGGCCGCCCATATGATGGTCGTGGTCAACGGCCGGGTGCAGATATCCTCGCCCAGCCACGAAGGCGACAAGATCATCTTCGCCACCATGAACCCAGGCGACGTGTTCGGTGAAATCGCGCTGATAGACGGCCACGAGCGCTCGACCGACGCCATTGCCAATGAGGCGACCGAGGTGCTGGCACTGCAGCGCGACGATTTTATCAAGACCCTGGAAAACAACCCCAAGCTCACCATCGATCTGTTGCGCGTGCTTTGCATGCGCATCCGCCAGACCAACGAGCTCTTGGAAGATTTTGGCTCCTCGACGTTTGGAATGGAATTGAAGAACTGTTGAAAGTGGGTTTTGCGCCTTTCATGCTGGGTTGGTTTCAGCATGGGAGGTTGGTCGATGGAAGCTGGGGACGTTTTGGCCCTTGGGCTTGGCTTGGAATCTCCGTGGAA
>CAMDWJ010000013.1 GCA_945877815.1 Caenispirillum bisanense | reverse complement strand
GACAGCGCCGACAGGTTCGCCGCCGACAAAGCGCGCAGTTGCGTCGTGCTCAGCGCCCCGATCTGCGTCGAGGTGAACTCCGTCGCATCCGTCGTCGTCAGACCGCCGATCTGCGTCGCCTTGATCCCGCTCAGTTGGGTCGCGCTCAGCGTCCTAATCTGTGTGGTATCGAGAGAATCGAGATTCGTGGTTGATAGCGAGGCGAGTTGTGTCGTGCTGACGGCCGCGATATGGGTCGTGTTGAACGAATCGAGCTGCGAGCTGGTCAGAGCTCTAAATTGCTGGCCGCTCAAAACCACCAACTGAGCAGCACTGAATGCCAAGCTGTTCTGAAAACCGGAGACTTGGGCCGCCGTCAGGCCTCCGATCTGAGTCGTCGACAGGGCGGCGAGTTGGGTCGCATCGATAACAGAGATTCCGCTGGTATTGATCGCGCCGACCTGAGTGGCGCTGAGCGAAGCGATCTCCGTCGTGCTTAGGCTTAGAATTGCCGTGGTCGTCAGCGCGCTAATCTGAGTTACAGAGAGCGACGAAATTGCCAAGGAAATACAGCCCTTCTAGCCGCGGGTAATGACGGAGGTAAACACCCCCTCCTTCGAATCGAATCCCGCATTTTAAATCTACAGGAAAATTGCTCGAAGGTCGTTGGATAATAATTCCCTGATTCTGATTCTTCGGGAAAAAGAGTCAACCCTTTGCGGCGATAGGCGCAAACAGGGAAATACCCCCGGGCTCGATCTATCTGTGCCCTTCGCTCGAATATCGCAGCCGCGATGACAAAAGAAATTTGGCTCCGAGTGGAATTCCCTTATCGCCTCTCGGCTCGGATCGCCACCGGCATCCAAAATGCCAGCCGAGTTCTAAACCCTTGACCGACTGATCCATTGCTCCTACGCCGTCCCAACGCTACTTTGATAACAGGTCTCATGTCGCGGGCTAATTTGGGAAAAAATCGATGACTTCCCCTCTCCTGATTGTTTGGGGCGTTTCGACGATGTCAGGCTGGGGCGTCTACGGGCTCAATTTGCTGCGACACTGGCAAGGAGTTTCGGGTTCGCCGGCCTATACTGTTGGACAAATCCACCTGCAATCCCTTGCAGGCATGGACCCTCTTTCTCTGCGTGCCCTGGCTCCGGTCTTGGTCGAGTCCGATCAAATGCGCATCAGGCGAGAGGCCCATCCGGAAGAGGCGGCTCATTTTGACGGACTGGTTCTGCATGCCTTGGGGAATCGCTTCTCCGGTACGCCTTGGCCGAGCACGGGTGGAATAACGGGACATTCGACAAGTGCCGTTATCTTCTTTGAAAACACAATTTTACCCGACGCCGCCCGGATCGGGTCGGAATATGAGCTGATCGTGGCGGGGTCGACCTGGTGCGAAGACGTCCTACGAGGCAATGGTGTAGGCAATGTGAAGACCGTGATCCAAGGAGTGGATCCGTCGCTTTTTCACCCGGCCCCGAAATCGGGCGCGCTTGAAGATCGCTTCGCCGTGTTCAGCGGCGGTAAGTTGGAGCACCGCAAGGCGCAAGATTTGGTCGTGTTGGCTTTCAAGGCTTTCTCGCTGCGCCATCCCGAGGCTATTTTGGTCACCGCTTGGCATTCGCCCTGGCCGCAGGCCGCAGCGTCGATCGTCAACTCCGGCGTTGTCCCGGTGACTTTTCAGGCCGACGGCAAAATCGATATGGGCGGATGGGTTGCTGCCAACGGCATCGGATCCGAACAATTCATCGATTTGGGCGAACTTCCCAATCACCTCATGGCACGGGTGCTTCGCGAGATGGATGTCGCCGTGTTTCCCAATCGCTGTGAAGGCGGCACCAATTTGGTTGCAATGGAATGCATGGCGTGCGGTTTGCCGACGATTGTTTCTGACAATACTGGCCATAAGGATCTCGTCGCTACCGGGGCTCCTTACGTGCTCACCCGGCAAGACCCTGTCGCATCCCCGTTGGGCCATGGAACCGACGGCTGGGGCGAGAGCGACGTTGACGAAATTGTGGAGATGTTGGAGGCCGTTTGGGCGGACAGGGACAAGGCGCGCCGCCAAGGTCTCGTTGGAGCCGAGGCCATGGCCAAGTGGAGTTGGCGCCAACAAATCATGTGCCTGCGCGACGCCTTAGGAGCCGTGAATGAATCGCAAGACTCGCCGCACCGGCACTAAGGCCAAGTCGGCCTCTGCAAGATCGTCGCCGGCCGGTGGCGATATTTTTTCCAAGGCGGTATCGCACCATAAAGCCGGCCACTTCGCGGAGGCCGAAACGCTCTACCGCTTGTTGCTGCTGAAGTCGACCGACGACGCGGACGCACTTTATAATTTGGGCCTCGTGCTGCAGCTCCAAAATAAGCTGGACGAGGCCGTTGCGACATATCGTCAGGCAATCGCCATCCGGCCGGAGCATACCAAGGCATACATGAATTTGGGTGCGGCGCTGCAAACTATGGGCCGTCTGGACGAGGCTGTGGTTGCTCTCAAAAAAGCGATGGCTCTTGAACCTCAGAGCAGAGCCTTTGCCAACATTAGCGGGTTGTTGCAGCAGTTGGACCGCTGGGAAGAGGGGCTCGCTGCCGCGCAACGGGCCGTCGAGTTGGACCCGCGCGATCCTGTCGGCCATTACAATTCGGCCAGCGCCATGGTGAGTCTGGGCCGGCCAAGCACAGCAATACCGGCGCTTCGACAGGCCGTGGCGCTGCAGCCCGATTTTGCCGAAGGCCATTTCACTTTGGCTCAGTGCTTGTTGCAGACCGGGCAGTTTGCCGCCGGATGGGACGAATATGAATGGCGCTGGCAACTGAGCGATTATGCCTGGGCCAAAATTTATCGCGATAGCCCCCTCAAATTGTGGGCGGGCGAGCCCTTGGCCGGCCGCAGCATATTAGTGCATGCGGAACAAGGATTGGGCGACACGATCCAATTCGTTCGCTATCTGCCGCAAGTTGTGGCCTTGGGGGGCAGGGTGGTTTTGGTGGTGCATCCTCAATTGAAACACCTACTGAGGGTCGTCGAGGGCGTTACTTTGATGGGATTGGATGAGAAACAGCCACTCTGCGACTTCTATTTTCCTCTGTTAAGCTTGCCGCGCTTGTTCGGGACTCGCGAGGATACTATTCCGGCGCCGATACCATATCTCCGTGCTGATTCTGTCACGATTGAACGCTGGCAGGCCCGTCTCGCTCAGGGAGGCGTGAGGGTCGGCATCGGCTGGCAAGGAAAGCCGGGTACGGTGGTTGACCACGGCCGTTCGGTCGATGTGGCGTCATTCGCGCCTCTGGCGCGTATTCCCGGCGTGCGCTTGATCAGCTTGCAAAAAAATCAGGGAACCGAACAACTGGCAAGCTTGCCGCCGGATATGCAGGTCGAGACGCTGGGGACAGATTTCGATGCCGGGTCGGAAGCATTTCGCGATACGGCAGCCGTGATGAGCCAACTGGACCTGGTGATTACCACGGATACCTCCTTGGCCCATTTGGCGGGGGCGTTGGGACGGCCGACCTGGGTTGTGCTTAAATACGCTTCGGATTGGCGTTGGTTGTGCGATGTCGAACATTCGCCGTGGTATCCGACCATTCGGCTGTTCCGTCAGGCGAAACCGGGCGATTGGTCCCCTGTCTTCGAGCGTATGGCGACCGAGCTGGCCAACTGGCAAGGTGCTCCGACACCGCCTATCGCGGCACTGAGTCCGTCGCCTTCGGCCTCGACGGCGCCACCAAGTCGTGATTTTTCCAGGTTTGATCGTTTCCTAACGAACCTCGCGCCCGATGTTTATCCGGAGCCGCCGGCGGAACCGCACCTGTCCATCACACGGAGCGCGATCGAAGGCCTGCATCACGATGGCCTGCTCGTTGCCGGAATGCGCGTTCTCGACATCGGTTGTGGCCAAGGGCTGGCATTGGAGCAATTTCGTGCTTTGGGATTGGAGGCGCGAGGCATTACCCTAGGCTCGGATGCCGGGATCTGCCGCGCCAAGGGATTTGATGTCCGCGAGATGGACCAAAACTTCATGGATTTCGAAGATGGCAGCTTCGATGTTCTATGGTGCCGCCATGTTTTGGAACATAGCGTGGCCCCGTTGTTCACTTTGTCCGAATACCGCCGTATCACAAAGCCTAAGGGGTTGATTTACATCGAGGTGCCGGCCCCGGATACCTCGGCTCACCACGAAACGAACGCCAATCATTATAGTGTATTACCGGTGTCTTCCTGGCTGAACCTGTTCTCTAGAGCGGGTGTCACGGTTGAACGAAGCTTGGAAATCGGTTTTACCGTGCCCTGCGGTCCGGACCTCTATTGGTCCTTCTTGCTCCGCAATGCATAGGTTTCTAAATTTTGGGAATGTGATTTAGGTCACTGTAGTATCTGTTGAGCCCGTGGTAAGCGTATCTCTCGGTTAACGTCATATCGATTGAATGGGTCGGCGGGTAACCCATTCGGATATGTCGGGGCCTGTCAATACGGTTGCTGATTGGTGTAATTACGTCTTTATTGTGTAACGACTCATAAGTAAACTGAGGCCGGATTGATTATCGTGAGCTAAGTTGAAGAGGCGGGGGCATGCGCATCCTGCGGCGACATAACGGCTAGAAGGGCTGTGTTCTATGGCTATTTCGTTACTTTCCGTAACGCAAATCAGTGCTCTCTCCACGACGATTGTCCAGAGCCTGACTACCACCGAAATAGCGTCGTTAAGCGCCACTCAGATAGGCGCTATCAATACCAGCGGCATCTCCGTCATCGATGCGACCCAACTTGTCGCCCTATCCACCACCCAAATTAAGGGCCTGACGACAGTCCAGGTCTCCGGTTTCCAAAGCAGCTTAGCTTTCAGTGCTGCTCAATTGGCGGTTTTGAGCGGCCAGCAGTTCGGAGCCCTGACGAGCTCTCAGCTCGATTCGTTCGATACGACCAACATCGCGGCCATCAGCACAACGCAATTGGCAGCTCTGTCCACGACGAATTTTGTTTCTCTCGACACCACGCAGATTAATACGCTGAACACGACGCAATTGCGCGGGCTCACGGTTACGCAGCTTGGCGGTCTAGAGACAACGGACGCGGTCGAATTCACCTCGACGCAGGTCGGGGCACTGACGACCACGCAGCTGCGCGCCTTGACGGCAACCAACCTGTCGGCCCTGGACGCGACGCAAGTTGGCGGTCTGACGACCACGCAACTGAGCGCCTTGACGACCACGCAGGTCGCGGGCCTGACGGGGACGGATCTGGGCGAGCTGAACACGACGCAGCTCAGCGCCTTCACGAGCACGCAGATCGGGCTTCTGACGACGACGAACTTCTCGGGTCTGAGCGTGACGACGATCGTGGCGCTGAACACGACGCAGTTGCGGGGGATCACGGCGACGCAGATCGGCGCGCTGAACACGACGGACGCGGTTGAGTTCACCTCGACGCAGATCGGCGCCTTCACGAGCACGCAGCTTGGCGCTCTGGCGACGACCAACCTGGTCGCCCTGACGACGACGCAGGTCGGCGGGTTGAGCACGTCGCAGCTTCGCTCTCTGACGGCGACCAACCTGTCGGCGTTCGACGCAACGCAGGTGGGCACGCTGAGCACGACGCAAGTGAGCGCCCTGACGACGACGCAACTGGTGGCGCTGAACACGACGGACTTCGCCGAACTGACGACGACGCAGGTCAATGCCCTGACGGCGGCGCAGATCGGCGTGTTGTCGGCGACGAACCTGTCGGCGATCGACGCGACCACGGTTGCGACCTTGAGCACGACGCAGCTGGGTGGGGTTACCACGACGCAGCTTGCGGGCTTGAGCACGACGGACGCGCTGGAGTTCACTTCGACGCAGATCGGGGTGCTGAGCACGACGCAGCTTCGTTCTCTGACGGCGGCGAGCCTGTCGGCCCTGGACGCGACGCAAGTTGGCGGTCTGAAAACCACGCAGCTGGGCGCCTTGACGACCACGCAGGTCGCCGGATTGTCCGCGACCGACACGAATGAGTTGTCGACAACCCAAGTGGGGGCGCTGTCTACTACGCAAATCATGGCACTGACGACGACAACTATCGCCGGCATCACGGAAACGGCACTCGATGGGCTGACGACGTCGCAGATCGCGGCGCTCACGATAACGCAGATCGATGAGCTGACCACGACCAGTATTGTGTCGCTGACAACGACGCAGGTTAACGGATTTACGTCGACGCAGGTCCAAAGCTTCAGTTCGAACCAGGTTGATGCCTATATCAACGCAAGTTAATAGGGCAGCGTGACGGCTGAAATTGGTAACGGGCAAGCTTTGCGATGGGTAATATCTGCCGATCAGCTCATAAACGCTGGGCCTCGCTCTGGCGCAGTTGGTTGGTTGCTACGCGCTTCGTTGTTCGATCCTCTGATCCTGGATAGCAGGCCTGCGTGATTTTCCACCATCGCCGGACGCTAATCCCGAATATTCGACTGGACTGAAAATGGTCGAAAACGCCATCGACATTTACATGCGGCAACTCGACTCCGGCGTACTTGGGCTGCCAGAACTCATTGGAGCAGCAGCCAGCCTGTCCAAGGCCAACGAGGCACCTCTCGCCCTCGATTTGTACCGTAATTGGATCGAGCGCCATCCGCAGGACCCGTTGCTCTATGTGGCTTATTTCAATTATGCGGTCCTGACTCGCGACGCCGGCGACGTGATCGCGACGCTCGAAGCGCTCAAGCAGGCGATTGCACTCAATGCCGATTTTGTCCCGGCCTACATCAATCTTGGTCGACTTCTGGAAAATACCGGGGCTCCGGATCAAGCCGTCGAGGTCTGGCGGACAGCGATTTCCCGGCCCGTCCCGATCACCGGACAGTCGGTCCAATATGCGATCACGGTTCTAAAACAGACCGTCCGCTTGCTGTCTTCGCAACAGCTCCATGCAGCCGCTGAAGAGGCGGTTCGCCTCTGCCTGGATATAGATCCGCACCAACGCGACGTCATCGAGCAGCTCCTCGCCTTGCGCCTTGGCCAATGCAAATGGCCGACAATCGAGCCATGGGGCACGGTTGATCGGGGAAAATTGATGCACGGCATTCATCCGCTGTCCGCGGCGGCCTATACGGACGATCCCTTGTTCCAACTCGCACTGGCGGAACGCAATGTCAGGCTGTCGGACTACAACGGGCCGCAAAATCCGGAGCTCGACCGGCGCCACGCCGCGATCGATTTAACGTCCCGCCGGCTCCGCGTAGGTTATGTCTCTTCGGATCTGCGCGATCACGCCATCGGTTATTTAATGGCCGAGTTGTTCGATCTGCATCAAAAAAGCGACGTGGAGGTCTTTGCCTATTATTGCGGTCCGCCGTCGAATTCCGCGTTGACCGCACGTATCCGGGGCGCGGTCGAACATTGGATAGATATCCGCGACATGAGCGATGACGAGGCCGCCCGCAAGATCGGCGCCGACAGTATCGATGTGCTGGTCGACGTCAACGGCCACACAAGCGACGCCAGGACAGGGGTCTTCGCGCGTCGCGCGGCGCCAGTGCAGGTAAACTGGCTTGGTTTTCCCGGAACAATGGGCTCGCCATATCACCAATATATCATCGCCGATGACTGGATCATTCCGGAGGGTTCGGAGATCTATTATTCCGAGACGGTTGCTCGATTGCCGTGTTATCAGCCGAACGATCGCAAACGCCAGGTTATGCCAGAGAGGCCTACGCGCCGGGATGCGGGGCTGCCGGACGATGCGTTCGTTTTTTGCTGTTTCAACGGGGCGCATAAGATCTCCCGTCCGACCTTCGATCGATGGCTCGAAATCATGAACCGCACGCAGGGCAGCGTATTATGGCTTCTGGCTACGTCCGCGGAGCCGATGGCGCGCTTGGGCGACATTGCCGAGCGCAATGGGGTGTCGCGCAACCGAATCGTCTTTGCGCCACGCCAACATAACGCTCTGCATCTGGCACGCTATCCACTCGCCGATTTGTTTCTCGATACCGCGCCTTATGGGGCGCATACGACCGCGTCCGATGCGCTTTGGATGGGCGTGCCGATGCTCACGCTGTCGGGACGGAGTTTTGCCTCCCGCGTGTGCGGCAGCCTGCTCCGCTCGGCGGGCCTTGCCGATCTCGTGGTGACGAGTCCCCGGGAGTATGTCGAGCGTGCGGTGGCGCTTGCCGCCAATCGTTCCGAAATCGAGGGTTTTAAGGCAAGGTCGGAGGCCAATCGCGATACCTGCACCGTGTTCGATACCGATTTGCTGGTCCGGCATCTGGAGGAACTTTACCGGACGATGTGCCGCGAGCATCAGAAAGGGCTCCAGCCGCAGCCGGATCTCAGCAATCTCGACGCCTATCTAGAGGCCGCGATCGCACACGATCACGAGGCGCATGAACTCCTCGGCATGGATGGGTATCACGAGCAATATCGGGAAAGACTGGGACGATTGCATCTCGCACGGCCAATGCCGCCGGACAATCGTTTGTGGACGTCCAAAGATATCGCGAAAATCGAGACTTCCGATCTTTAGTCAGAAACTGCGGAGTTCAACGGCTAGCGTGCCCGGCTCTCTGAATTTCTCCTGCCGCCGCTTTGACGGCCTGTACGGGGCCGATTACCTTTCCCTGATGGAGCACGGCAAAGAAGCGATTGTCGCTACCCTGGCGACCGCCCTGAATTTTCGACGACCATGCGTAAGCGCGCT
The DNA here is from genome assembly GCA_945877815.1 of Caenispirillum bisanense. Classification (GTDB taxonomy): domain Bacteria; phylum Pseudomonadota; class Alphaproteobacteria; order Rhodospirillales; family UBA2165; genus CANIGJ01. The sequence goes on along the minus strand of CAMDWJ010000013.1, from coordinate 98,114 downwards.
TGGCCGTTGGATGGTCTTTGAGATCGTAGATATGGACGATGCCAGGCCAAACTCCGGGCTTGGTCGATGCGGCAACTACACGCACCGTTTGGGTGTGGGTTGCTTTTCCACCATGCTGTAGTTCGACGACGCGCTTGAGCTGCTCTGCTGCGCGCCTGAGCTGTTCTGCTTCGGCGTTAGTCATTGTTTATTTTCCTCGGTTCATTCTGAACGAGATACTTGGATACATAACTAATTTATAGCAGGTCTATATCCAGAATGGCGAACTTTGTAGGCTAGTTGTGGAAGATCATGGGGCCATCAAGGGTAATTTAATAATAATCAGTGGGCACATATTAAAATTAAATATTTATTAACATAGATCGCCCAGCCAAGAATCATATCTGGCCGAGCGATGACGGATAGATGAATATTCGGACTGTTGCACCCGCAGACAGAGAGCCTTGGTTCCGCCTATGGCCGGGCTATCTCGATTTCTACGAGACGGACCTCGATCCGACAATTTCGCTAGCGACCTGGCGGCGGCTGTTGGATGACAACGGGCCGTTCTATGGACTGGTAGCCGTCGATGGACCGGATCGCGTTATCGGATTGGTGAATTACGTATTGCACGCCAATACCTGGACCGACAAGCCGGTCTGTTATCTCGAAGACCTGTTCGTCGATGCGCGTGCGCACGGGCATGGCGAGCCTTGATCGATACGGTGATCGATCTGGCGAAAGCGCAAGGCTGGCACCGCGTCTATTGGCAGACCAAAGCAGGGAACGCGACCGCGCGTGCGCTCTATGATAGGATAACCGCCGCGACCGATTGGGTCCGCTACGACCTAAACTTGGGTTGAACCGCGAAAACACTTATCCCGCCTAACGCCGCCAACTTTTCACTGCAAGGTGAGCTTTAATCGTGAATGACCTTCTGCAAACGATCTTGCGGCTCGATTCCGCCGGTAGCCATCACGCGCCCCTCAGGCATCTTCAAGAAAACTGCAACTCTCCCGAAGTTCCGAACGAAATATATCAACATCTGGTTAAGTCCCAGTTTCTCGGAGCCTATCTTCTCGGCCAGCTCTTCCACAATTTAGGCGTCCGAAATCCCGTCGTTCTATTCGCTGTAGCCCTTGGCGGCTTTCTGTTCGGCAACCGCAACGACGAAACCCAAGGGGCCGCCGCCCTATCGGCCGGCGTCGATGTTCTTTCACCCGAACAGAAGGACATCGTCGGTCGCGGTATTGTCCATTCCGTCATATCGCAAGTGATCATGGCGGACAGTTCGATCATCATGGACCACGAACGGGCACTTCGCATTCTCGAGATCTACAAAGCCGGCTTGCCGTCTCTCCGCACGACGTTCGACTGGCATGCCGCACCCCCGCCACTGAATTTCGACGAAATGCGCCGCCAGGGACGCGAGCGCGCACATTTGATCGAGTTCAAAGAACCGCCCACCGGAACTCCGCGTCATCCATGGCGGGCCATCGTGACGATGCAAAAACTCGTCTTTCCGAATAAGCCCGATTCGCGGCTCACCGAGATGGGTTTTCGGATGGAACACGCGATGAATGCCTACGGTTGGCGCGCCAGCTACTTCGGCATGAATTTCGACGGCCAAGACTTTGACGCGATCACGTCGCTCTGCGTACAGGAATCCGCCGATATACTCTTTCTGGACGACTATCAGGTGATGGCGCCGTCGACGCACGACAGACGCGAAGCGTTCATCGCCAATCTCCGCCAGAAGTTACCGAAGATAAAGATCGTCGGTATCCACCACGATCCTTGGAGCATCGACAAGTCGACGCTGGTCAAAACCGTAGCACAGCTAGACGCCGTCTGGGCGCATTTTCCGGGCGATCCGTCATGGGGTGACCATCGGTGGCGCGGCGAAGATCCCCCACTTCAAGTCGGCACTCCCGACGATCCTGCTTGGACCGATCCTTCTATGGCGAATAAACTTACAGCCGTGCCCTTTCCTCACGCGGGCAATTTCGGCCGCCCGACGACGCCCCTGTCCAGCCAGATAACTTTCTCCGGCGGTGTATTCGGATATAACTGGCACCGCACCCTCTGGATCGCGGGCGTCCTACAGGGATTGCCGCTCACGCTGCAAATGTCGTCGCACACCGACGACGGGCTTCCGCCGCTCGAGAGTTACACCGAATTTTTCCGCAGGGTCGAAACGTCGACATGCGCGGCAAATTTTTCGATGCGTTCGAATCTAAGCCGGATCATCACGGGCCGTACTTACGAGACGTTGCTCGCGGGAGCGCTCTTGGTCCAAGAGGACGCGCCGGATTTGGATTACTACCTCGTATCCGGCGAACATTATTTGCGGTTCTCGAACGTCGCCGAACTGCGGGCCGTCGGTCGATTTATCGCGGAGAACCCGGAACAAGCCGAAGAAATTCGGCGTAACGGCAACGAATTTGCCCGCGTGCATTACAACGACGACAAATTGATCGCCTATCTGGATTGGGATCTTTTCTACCGCAAGTGACGCGAGGACTTAATTCCAGGTCCGATGCTTAGCGGCCGCGGATAAAACAAAAATCCAAGGCTCAGGGCAGGGGCCCGTTGGATGAACCGAGATTTATTTCCTGCGGCAGAAACCGGAGCGTCTCGTAATCCTTATAGGGCGACTGATATTGCATGAACATCATCCAGGATACGATCTTCTGAAATAGCTTATCCTGATCGGTCAACAAGAAGATTTGTTCGCCGTGGGTTTGAAGTATCGGCGGCAATACCTGTGCTGCGTCGAACCCGATCCAGACCAGGCGTCTGAATCCATTCGAAAGTTGCAGATGAAGTTGCTTAGCATGTTCCTGGCTCGGGTCTTCCGAACCCCACGGCGCCTGTGTCATGTCGGCGTGAATCGACGGAGCCGTCAGGAATGGAACGGTGAGCAATCCGTTTAGGCATTTGGACTTCAGAAACGCCCGCAAGTATAAATCGTACGGGGTGTCGAGACGACCTTGGGCCTGATTGACGCTGTACTCGATGAGTTGGATGAGTTTTATTTTCGATCGACGATTCACGATATAGGACCCCGACCCCGTATAGGGGTGCGGAAATTCCTCGAGATCGATGAGTTTGACCTTGTCTTTATGGTCCAGCGCCTGCCGTATTTTATAAAAACGGGGGTAATCGGTCGCACTCAATAGCGAGATTTCCGGATGAATCACATCCCATGAGTCTTCGGGAAGTGAATCGATTACATGTTCGAGCAAGGGCCCGGTATGTTTGCAAAACTGGGTATCGTCTTCGAGCATGAACAGATGCTTGTCGGATCGGAGTGATTGACGGACGCAGTTCAGGTGGCTCAGAAAATTGCCTTTGTAAGGCCCACTCAATTTTCCCGGCGTTTGCTGAACCAAACTTGACGCGGCATCGACCGCCGCGAATCGATGAAGCATCCATCGGCTTGAAAAAGCACTCGCGGCAAAGCTTTGTTCCACCATGAATCTTCGCTCGGGGGCGGCATCCATGTTTATGAAGTGAATGTCGATGTCGATCATGGTCCTCAGAATTCCCGAATTTACCAGTTATTTCTTGGCGAATGCCCAAACCATGAGCGGCACGTCCGGCTCATTTTCAAGCGAATGAATGGCGGGATCGTAGGGCTCCCCGCGATAGACAGACCCCTTGAAGTTCGCATTCACGCAGGCGCGATTTCCCCAGGAACCGGTCCGTATGTTGGCCTTCTGAAAGCCTCCATATTCGAGTAAATTCGACATGCCCGATTCCGTCCATCGCGTGTAGTCGTTGGGATGGCCGTGAACTCGAATGAAGAACGGCGCGGTCACCAGAAGGTAGCCGCCCTCATTCAAGCTCCTGAACATGCTCGTCGCCGCGATCCAAGGCATTGGAACGTGTTCCATAACCTGCTCGGCGATGACAACGTCGAACAATTCACCGTTCGGCTTGACGGCGATCTGCTTGCTTACGTCGAACGCGGGATAAGTGGCGAGCGTATATTCCTTGAAGCCAAAATCACGCCACGCAATGCCCGAAATCTCGAGCGCGGAAAGTTCCGCGTAATTGATCTCGCTCATCAGCCGCCGGGTCTCGCGGTCCATGACGAAACGGCACCAGTGAGTATCTGGCGGTGTGATGTCGCTGATATCTACCATCGGAGGTTTTTCACAATCGCAGCAGGGGGGCCGCAGGGTTCCTGGATCAAGATTGTCGGGCCGAAATGGTGAAGAATGCATTTCCCTTGGCAAATGCATCCGTCCAATTCTGCTTCATTCCCGTGAACGTGTGAGAGAACTGGTCCACATGCCAACCGGAAGATTCGAACAATTCCCACCACCAGCTAACGCTTTTGGCGGTAACGTGGGTAACGTCCTTATTGTATTCAGGGACGATAAACGAATTGGACGTGTCATCCGCGGCGAGCGGGATCGCCGCAAATATTCGTCGGCAGTGATTGCGCGCCAGCGGAAGAATTATTCGCAGGTCTTCTTCGGGGACGTGCTCTAGAACGTCCTTCATGATCATCAGATCGTAGTTGCTCCTGAAGCACTGAGGGTCGTCGCTCCCGGATATCAGCCGGCAGTGGTTTCTGACAGCGGCATCGACATTTTCAATGGCGTAGCGAGATAGGTCCACGCCCTCGGCATTAATGCCGAGCAGCCGAAGGGCCTTTACCAAGAAGCCTTTGGCGCAACCGAAATCGAGTACCGTGTCGTTCCTTGAAATGCCGAGATTCATGATCAGGAAGTGGGCCATTCGGATCGTCAATTCCGGCATCCAACTGTAATTCATATATCCGGACTTGCCGACGATAACGCCGCGCTCGAAATAGTCCTCGTCGTAGGTGTCGGACGTGATGCGGACCGCCCGATCGACATCGGCCAACAATCGCAATTTTTCGGTCATGGAAAATTCTCGTGCTCAAGGTTGGCCGGAACCTCGATATCGCCATAGTCCGTGCGGTTCGTTAGGCCCTTGGCAACCTTGTTGTTGCGCATGAACAGGCACGAGTGGCAGACGTCCCGCGGATCGAAGAACGGATGGAGCTTTCTCGTGAACAGACGAGACACATCCGTATTGGGAACCGTACCCCATTTCGATGCATTGAAGCGCCGTTCGGAGTTCGTGCGTGAAACTTCCATGCTGTCGTCGGCGAGCACGGTTACGGAATCGCACGGATAGCAATAGGAGTGGCCATTCTCTTCGTGCCCGGTCGTATCCCAGAACACGTTATAGGACTGGAGATAGCACTGGCCCTTATCCCACAGCGTTTGCGCCTCGTCCTCGGTGCCGTGATATTTCAGTTGCTGGAACACCCGAGATGTCGCGACGCCAGAGTCGGTGACGAGGCCAAGACCGTGGAGCTTTTCGGCGAGGTTATGGTGGGCCTGCAACTGGCCGGACCGGCCGAGATTGCAATCGGTTAGGACACGGCAATATTGGAAGCCGTTCTCGATCGCCGACTTGTCCAGCCGATTCAGGATGCCTTCTTCCGCCCACGGGCCGTCGACATAAGAATAACCCACGGTGATATCCGGGTTATGCTTTAGTATTTCCGGGATGTACTGCCGCTCGAACATTCCGTCGGGATAGAAGGAGGATGCTTCGGACGGGGTCACGGAGATGCGAACCCACTTGAAGTGCTTGTAAACATCGTCCGGAACTTTGTTCGGAAAGCCGTTTGTGATCAGCCCGAGATCTATGTCGCGCTCGGCGAGCCAACGCACGAATTCGGGAAAGTGCGGCCACAGGTTCGGCTGCCCACCGCCGGAGAGGATCAATCCGCGGAGCCGAATATCGCTGCCGGTAAGCTTGCGGTATTCGTCGTTGTAGCTCGCGAAATGCTCGCGATTATAGGCCGCCTGCTCGTCGTAAAGCGCGGTGACGAAAGCCTGAGCCTCCTGGAGCGTTACCGAATCCCGTTTGTTGCGGGAAATTGTCGAACAAAAGTGACAACGCGACGAGCAAACCTGATGATTGGTCAATGTAGCGCGGACGATGCTGCCGAAGCCGGTGTCCCGCAGCTTATGGAAAATTGGCCAATGGGCGTTGAGCTTGGCGCCGGTCGCGGTAAAACTGTTTTCGGTATTTCCCAGGCTGTGCCGCACACTCTCGGGAGTAGGCGCCGCGCGGAGCGGGGAAAGGCACCCTTGTTGTAGATCTCGCGCAAAGATGTTGAATGATTCGGTATGACCGCGCTTGTCGAAGTTAGCAAAGATGAACTTAGCGACATCGGGCGTGATCGGCGGGCGATCGATAATTGACCCCTTCTCGTCGAGTTTGACAAAGTGGGTATGCACGGCCCGGTGGCCTGTGGACGATGTCAGCACCAGTTCGGCGCGTCCTAGACGTTTTTGGAACGCATAGGCGAGGCGAAAACCCGAAGTTTCCTGAAGTACGGGGGCAGACCGGCCAGCGGCCGCATCCTCGAAAGTGCTAAGCTCTGCCTCTCCAGCTAACAGGATATTCTTGGTGTCTTCGGTTAGCATCGGACCTCAATACACTCAGCACCTGCCGGACACGGGGAACCTACCGGCGCTTACGAAACTATTGCAAGGTCCACCCTTGCCGACCCGACGAACAGGCCCAACTTAACTGGATTTGACTCGTTAGCCTATCACTTTGAGCTTCTCCCCGAAGCCGGTCAGGGACCGCGGCCGAAGAACGGCTGGCGAAACAAGCCCGTCTGTGGGTGCTGGCCGCTCTTGCCGGTGCGCGGATCAACGAGTTCATCGCCCACCAAGTCGGTCAACCCAAGTGCGTCATCGAGTTCGCGATAGGCAAGCAGTCCGGCGTCGGACGTGACCCTGGAACCGTGGAAATCCAGCTTGAGCCGAGGGTCGAAAGGCAGCCTTAAAGGCTGGTTCTCGGATTCACCCGTCGGGTTCCTCATCGGCATTGTCTCCAGCGCAGCCAAATCATTGATTCTTATATTAGAATCATGGCCTCGATGCAGCCTTCAACGTACCTATCCGGGGAATGCGGGATTAAAATTATATTTCCAAGACAACCCATTAGACTATCAATTCCAATCTGATAACACACCGCTCTAGAAATAAATTGTGCCGCCACCGGCTCGCCGCGGGAGCAGGCCGACCTGATAGGACCGAATTCGTCCAATTTAAGGATTAGATGATTTGTTCCTTTGAAAGGAGCAGGCAGCCCGTGCTTTGCGCAGCCATCATATGCGTGAACAGGTCGGTGAATCCGGCCCCGGCATTCTTCACCTTGAGATGTGGTGCATAACAATGCGCGAAGGAGCTTTCCAATATTTGGATGAGCTTAGCCAGTCGTTCCGGATGCTTCGCGTAGTATAGATGGTTAAACTCAATGACGAGCATCCGGGCCTGCGCCAACGTTTTCTCGGCACCCGTTGCGGCGGCGATATCGCCACTGCCGAACGTCGACAGGACCACGACCTGAACGCTGCCGATCTCGAAATAGTCATCGACACGCACGCAGTTGACGTGCTCGATCATATCGTCGGCGATGTCGCTTGAATTTTCGACATCGGAGAGGCCGTCAAACGGATCGACCGTAACCGCGAATTCGGCCACGGCATTGTGGTCGTACGCGGCCAGTCGCTGGATTTTGATGTTGGGACGCTCGTTGAGGCGGGAAGCCAGGATGAGGCACTCGACGGCTGAATTGCTCGGCTCCAACACCTGGACCTGGCGCGCCTTAACGGCAATATCGATGATGTCCGATGCGAACCCCGGACCGATATAGAGGACAATCTCTTCGGCTCCGATCAGATTGGGGACATAAGGCGGCAGCAGCCGCACCTTATCCAAACGGGCGATCGATTGCGCGGTATCGCGCCCATCGCCGGCGGGTAGGCAGTAATAGCGGTTGTTCTTCGCCAAGACATGGGCGACCAGTCCATCGCTCTCGACGACGCCGTGGTCTTTGATTTCGTGGTGTGCGTTATAGTTCGTGACAGGGTTGTGCAGTTTCTCGACATCCTGGAGGGATTGTATCTCGATGACCTTGCGGCGCTTCTTAAGTGAATTCTCGACGATGTCCCGATTGCTCGGCGTATAGGTGTCGACCTGCTGGATATCGAGCGCCCCTTTCAGGCGCGCCGGAGCGCCGCAGCCCGGACAGAAGTGTTTCACCTGCTCGCTGTAGTCGGCGACCGATTTATTCCACCATCCGTCGGTCAACGGCATGCCGTGATCCTCGCCGCGCGCAAGATCGAAGGATGCGGCCACCTCGCAGAAATATACGCGCAACTCGCCCTGATTTTGAACGATCGACGCCGACCATTGCCGGTTGATGTCGCAGCTCGGGATGATCTCCCACATCTCTTTGGGATCCGGATAGAGATCGCGCATGGCCGTGAGAAGGGGGGCATGGTGCGAATGGCCGACGAAGTAATTGAGTGGCGGAAGCATTTTTTTCAGAACGTCGATCGATTTGCGTCCCCGCTCGTCGCCATGCGGGTTGAGATTGAACATTCCGAATGTCTCGACGATCAATTCCTGATAGCCGAAAACATTGTTCGTCCACAGGCCGCGCTGCCGTTTGTTCGGAACTTCCTCAGCGAATATTTTGCACAGTTCGGGGAAGTTCTTGTGCAGGCACGGGTTCCCGCCGAGCATGGCGATAATGCCCCGATAGTCCGCCAGGCTCCTCAACGCGCGCCGGAAATTCTCCGGCGTCATGTCCCAGAGCGTCGTTTGGTTTTTCAGCAGCCGCGTGCAGTTGGAGCAATGCAGATCGCACTTGTTGGTCACATCCACGCAGATAATGTGCATCTCGCGGGGCGAGCGCATTTTGGCGATCGCCTGATCGGCGTAGGATTCGATGGCCTTACGTTTGGCTAATGCTGCTTTTGCGACCACTTGATATCTCCGTAAGGGTATCGATCCCGGTTCTCTTGGGGAAATTACACTAAGAAACCGACGATAAGAATTGCTTAACCGTCCGACGGGAAGCGGGCATTCAAAACCAGTCCATTTGCTCGGCCAGCAGCGACGTGAAGATCGCCTGGAAGGCCAGTATTTCTTTGGTCAATTTTGGATTGTTCTCGTCGATTTCTGTGCTCGGCGGTTCCGCTCCGATCCACACGAGTCTGCGAAAATTGTTAATAATTCTGTCCTGAACGATACGTTCATCCTCGTATTGAACTTGCGAGGTTTCGGCGACCGCCGCCACCGTGGTCAGGAATGGGAATGCTAAAATGCCTTTCAGTGTGCCGTCCAAAATGAGACGGCGCAGAACCAGATCGATGGGGCCTTGGAAGTAGGGGATGTCGATGAATTCGACGAATTTCTTCAGCGAGGCATTATTGACGATATACGAGCCGGCACCGGCGAAAGCACGATTGAACCCCTTCAGGTTTATGAGTTGTAAGTCGCCTTCGCGAAGCCATTTATGGCGAAGCTTAAAGAACCATGGCATGTCGACCGCGTTGGGAATGAATGCGTCGAGATAAATGATGTCCCAGTCAGCTGGGTTCTTGTGTCGGATGAGCGCGGTCGCATATTGTTCGGTCGCTGCGCAGAACTCAGTGTCGTCTTCCGCGATCAACAAATGCGACGTTAGACCCCGTTCTATTGCCGTCTTTACGCACCCCAAATGGCTGAGCCAGGCCGCTTTTAAGGTCGGCCCGTCGGGCCCGGTTCTTGTCTTGATCAGCTCGGAGGAAGCGTCGATTGCGTTGAAGCGGTTCAGCACCCAGGCGGAGGAAAACGCGCTTTTCTCGAAACTTTCTTCAATGGACCGGCGGCGTTCTACCGCCTTTTCTAAGTTGATGTAAAATATATCTACCTCAGCCATTCCTCGCCCTCATGGATCGACACTGGGCGCCGATCTAATAGCCTGGACGATAAACGAAAGGCCGGAATCGGGATACCTGCAAAAAGCAGCCAGCCTACGGGCTGAATCGAGGACACCCGGCGGGCTTGATCTAAATCAAAGGGGGCTGGGGCGCCATCCTATAAATTTTGAATATGTGTCGGTCCAAAAATGAAAATGATTTGCAATCGCATATTTCCATAGAGTAAGGTGCGTCCGCAATCGCAAGTCATTCGCAATGACAGGGTAGGCATACATCTATGAGGACATTCATGAAAGCCAAGTTTTTACTGGTTCTGGGACTCGCGGCAACGGTTTCCGCTTCGCTTGCGGTGCCGGTCGTCGCGGCCGAGGAAGTGAATCTTTATTCGAATCGTACGCCCGACCTGATCGCCCCATTCCTCAACGAGTTCACCAAGCAGACCGGCATCAAGGTGAATATCGTCCATGCCGCAACCGGCATGCTGGAGCGTCTGCAGGCCGAGGGCCGCAATACGCCGGCCGATGTGGTGCTAACGGCCGATGTCAGCCGCGTCGATCAATTGGCTTCGGCCGCTCTCTTGCAACCGGTCAAATCGGCGCTCATCGACAAGAATATCCCAGCACATTTTCGCCAGCATGACGGTCTGTGGATCGCGCTGACCTCGCGTGCCCGTGTCGCCTATATAGCCAAGGATCGCGTAATGCCGGGCGCCATCAAGACCTACGAAGATCTCGCCAAACCGGAATGGAAGGGCAAGATTTGCACCCGTTCTGGCAAGCACGAATACAACGTCGGGCTGTTGGCCGCGATGATCGCCGAAAAGGGCGAGACGGCGGCCGAGGATTGGGCGCGTGGCGTCAAGGCGAACCTCGCGCGCAAGCCACAGGGCAACGACCGTGTCCAGGTGAAGGCTATCAAGGATGGCGTCTGCGACGTCGCCATCGTGAACACCTATTACATGGGGCTGATGCAGACCAACAATAAGGAGCCCGAGCAGAAGGAATGGTCCAACGCGGTGAACATTGTGTTCCCGACCTTCGACGGCAAGGGCACCCATGTGAACGTCTCGGCTGCCGGGATCACCAAATATTCCAAGAACAAGGACAACGCAGTGAAGTTGCTTGAATTCCTGGCGAGCGATCTTGCTCAGAAGATGTATGCTGAAACCAACTTTGAATATCCGGTGAAGCCGGGCGCGGAGATCGCCCCGCTGGTGAAATCCTGGGGCTCGTTCACGGCCCAGGAAATCAACCTCGAAACCATCGCGAAGAATTGGGGGCTTGCCAGCAAGATCATGGATCGGGTTGATTTCGACAGCTGATCGCATGCTGTTGTTTCATATTGAGTAATCCCATGTGACCGACCTGACCGGTTCGACCCCTAAAACTTTCGCTTCATTGCGTAACCTGGATGGATGGAGCTTAGCTGCACTGGCAGCGGCGCTCCTCGTCACATTCCCGATTGTGACCGTCTTCGTGCTCGCGGTGGCGCCGGATACGCCGGTCTTCGGCCACCTCGCTTCAACGGTATTGCCGCGTTATCTGCGCACCACGGCCGGCCTCATGCTCGGTGTCGGGATCGGCACTGCCGTGCTCGGCGTCGCCACCGCATGGCTGGTCACTATGTACCGCTTCCCGGGCGTGCAATTGTTCCAGTGGGCGCTGCTGCTGCCGCTGGCGATCCCGGCCTATGTCATCGCCTTCATCTATACCGAAATCCTCGATTTCTCCGGGCCGATGCAGACCGGCATGAGAGCGTTCTATGGATGGCACGGCCCGCGCGACTATTGGTTCCCCGAGATACGGTCGCTCGGCGGCGCCATTTCGATGATGACGCTCGTCCTCTATCCCTATGTTTATCTGCTGGCGCGCGCGGCCTTCCTCGAACAAGCTGCCGGCGTGATCGAGGCGAGCCGCACGTTGGGGCGGGGACCGTGGCGTACGTTTTTTTCGGTTTCCTTGCCCTTGGCGCGGCCGGCCATCGTGATCGGCATCTCGCTGGCGCTGATGGAAACCCTGAACGATTTCGGCACGGTCGATTTCTTCGCCGTGCAGACCCTGACGCTCGGCCTCTACGATGTCTGGCGCAATATGAATAGTCTCGCGGGTGCTGCGCAAATCGCCTGCATTGTCCTGCTGATTGTGATCGTTCTGATCATGGCCGAACGCTATGCCCGACGCAGCCAGCGCTATTTCAATACGACCCGGCGTCTCAATCCGTCGCCGCCGACGCAATTGAGTCCGATGCGATCCGCGATTGCCTGTACCGTTTGCGTCGTTCCGGTGGCGCTCGGTTTTCTGTTGCCCGTCATCTGGCTGATCTATGACGCATTATTGTATCGCGAGCTGGCGGAAACCGAAATTTTTCTGAGCGCCGCGGCCAATAGCCTGATGTTGTCGAGCCTCGCGGCCGTGATCGCGGTGATGATCGCGATCATTCTGGCCTATGGCGCGCGCCTGCGCGGCGGGGCGCTGTTGAAGGTCGCTACCCGTCTCGCCAACGTCGGCTATGCTGTGCCGGGTGCCGTGCTCGCCATCGGCGTATTGATTCCGATGGCGTGGTTCGACAATTCGATCGATTCGTTTTTCCGCGACCGTTTCGGGGTTGCGACGGGGCTTCTGCTCAGCGGCACCATCGTGGCGCTGACCTTCGGCTATGTCGTGCGTTTCCTCGCCCTGGCCCTGGGCGCGATGGAGGTGAGCCTGGCGCGCGTGACACCCTCCATCGACGGGGCGGCACGCACACTCGGCGCCGGACCCGGGCGCAGATTGTTGCGCGTGCATCTTCCGATCGTTCGCGGCAGCATGCTCGCTGCCGTTATCTTGGTGTTCGTCGACGGCATGAAGGAATTGCCGATGACCATCGTGATGCGTCCATTCAATTTCGAGACCCTGGCGACGCAGGTCCATCAATATTCGGCGAACGAGCGCTTCGCGCAGGCGGCACCCGCTGCGCTCGGTATTGTCCTGGTTGGGCTTTTGCCGGTGATCTTGCTGAGCCGCGCGATCGGTCGCCGGCGCGAGTCGCTGGCGCCCCCAGTGCCGGGGATCGCGACTGCGGTGGAGCAAGGCTGATGGGCCTCGGGCTCGAACATATCCGTCACGCCTATGGCGACCATCTCGTTTTCCCGGATTTTTCGTTCGACATTGCGGCCGGCGAGATCGTCTGTCTGCTGGGGCCGTCGGGCTGCGGCAAGACCACGTTGCTGCGCATTGCCGCTGGGCTCGAACGCCAGCAGGCCGGCCGCGTGCGCCTCGCGGAGCGGATCGTTTCCGACGATACACGGCATCTGCCGCCCGAGGCGCGCAATGTCGGGCTGATGTTCCAGGATTATGCGCTGTTTCCGCATCTTGATGTTGCCGGCAACGTGGCCTTTGGTCTCGCCCACTTGTCCGCCGCCGATCGCGCCGCGCGCGTGGCCGAGACCTTGGCCCAGGTTGGCATGGGCGATCGCGCCAAGGCATTTCCGCATACCCTGTCGGGCGGCCAGCAGCAGCGCGTGGCGCTCGCCCGCGCACTGGCGCCGAAGCCGGCGGTGATGCTGCTCGACGAGCCGTTTTCGGGCCTCGATCAATATATCCGCATCCAGGTGCGCGAGGAGACGCTGAGCATCCTCAAGGAATCGGGTGTCGCCACATTGCTGGTTACGCATCATCCGGAAGAGGGGATGTTCATGGCCGACCGGATTCTGGTGATGGGGCCAACCGGTCGCGTCCTGCAGGAAGGCACACCCAACGAAGTCTATAGCGCACCGGCGCACCCCTATGTTGCGTCCTTCTTCGGCCAGATCAATCGGATCGAGGGCGTCGCGCAAGGCGGGCGTGTCGAGACTGTATTGGGTGCCGTTCCGGTTCCGGGTTGGGCCGACGGGTGCCGCGTCGAGATCGTATTCCGCGACGACGCCATCGATCTGAACCCGACGGGAACCGCCGGTTGCCCGATCGAAATCGTCGATGCGCGGACCTTGGGCCGATATAGTTTCGTGAAATTCCGGGCGAAGCAGGATGATAAGCAGGCCGTTTTCCGCTGCCGTGTCCCTGGAACCCTGGCCGCGAGCCCCAGTCAGGATATACGCGCCGCGATCCGTCCCGAAGACGCCTTTGTCTATCGCATGGACGATTTTCGGGAGCCGTGAGACACTATTCCCCGTTGGATGCCGGACGGAACAGCCCGTTCGGGGAGCCGGGGAATATGTCCGTCGAACGCACCGATACCCGCGTCCTGATCTACAGCCACGATAGTTTCGGTCTCGGCCATCTGCGCCGCTGCCGCACAATCGCGCATGCCCTGGTCGGCGCCGATCCGAACCTGTCGGTCCTGATCATATCCGGTTCGCCCATCATCGGCAGTTTCGACTTTGGCGAGCGTGTCGATTTCGTCAGGATTCCGGGCGTGATCAAGCTGAGCGACGGCGAATACAAGCCATTAGGGCTGAGCCGCTTCGATATCGCCAAGACCATTGCCTTGCGCGAAGCGATCATCCGACAGGCCGCCGATGCCTTCGATCCCGATCTGTTCATCGTCGATAAGGAGCCGTTGGGCCTGCGCGGCGAGGTCGCCGATACCCTGAAAATGCTCAACGCGCGCGGCACCAAATGCGTGCTCGGTTTGCGCGATGTGCTGGACGAGCCGGCGCTGCTGGTCCCCGAATGGGATCGCAAGAACGTCCTGCCGGCGCTCGACGCGCTTTACGATGAAATCTGGATCTACGGTCTGCCGCAGATCTATGAGACCCTGGCGGGCGTCACCCTGCCGGATCAGGTGCGGCGCAAGATCGTCTATACCGGCTATCTGCGTGCGGGCCTGGCCCAGATCGCCGCCGTCGCCCCTCTGCCGTTCGGGGACAGGCCCTATTTCCTGGTCACGGCGGGCGGCGGAGGCGACGGCGAGGCATTGTTCGACTGGGTGTTGAACGCCTACGAATCCGATCGCGCCCTCCCGCATCCGGCGGTGGTGGTGCTCGGTCCCTTCATGCAGGCCGAAATTCAGGAACGCCTTCTGGCGCGCGCCGCCCTATTGCCCGATGTCGCGGCGCTCACCTTCGATACCCATATGGAACATCTGATGAGCCGGGCGGCGGGTGTCGTAGCGATGGGCGGCTACAATACCTTTTGCGAAATCCTATCCTTCGACCAGCCGGCGCTGTTGATGCCGCGTACCCAGCCGCGGCTCGAGCAATATATCCGCGCGGCGCGCGCCCAAGAACTCGGCCTCGCAGCGATGCTGCTCGACGAAGGGGCGCGCGATGCACGGACTATGGCGACCGCGCTGCGTCAACTCACCCAGCAGGCGCGGCCTTCGGGCGTCGTCATCCCGGGCCTGCTCGACGGCCTCGCCAATATCAATCGTCTGGTCGGGCGCAAGCCGGGCCGCGTGACACAGATTCCGCATTCGATCGCCGGCGGTGCCCCGTGATTGTGCCAACGGCCGTGGTTCTGAAGGGTTATCCACGCCTCAGCGAAACCTTCGTTGCCCAGGAAATCCGGGCTTTGGAGGAGGCGGGGCTGCCGCTCACCATTGTTTCGCTGCGCCGGCCGACCGAGCCGGCCGTCCATCCCATCCACCGCGAAATCAGGGCGAAGGTTCTTTATCTGCCTGAATATCTGCTGCGGGAGCCCCTGCGCCTGTGGCGCGCCTGGCGTGCGGTGCGGGGCCGACTGGGCTATGATGCGGCCCGCAAAATCTGGCTGGCCGATCTGCGGCGCGATCCAACCCCCAACCGAATCCGACGTTTCGGTCAGGCATTGGTGCTTGCGGCCGAGCTCGATCCCGCCATCGGCCGCCTGCACGCCCATTTCCTGCACACACCCGGTTCGGTGGCGCGCTACGCCGCAACCCTACTTGGGATCGGATGGAGCGTCTCGGCCCACGCGGTCGATATCTATACAACTCCCGATTGGGAAATCGCCGAGAAGGCCACGAGTGCGGATTGGATCGTGACCTGCACCGAAGCCAACCGAACGCATCTGCGCCAGCGGGCCGCCGATCCGCGCCAGATCGATCTGGTCTATCATGGGATCGACCTCGCGCGCTTTCCGCCGCCGCCGGAGCGGCACGCGAGGGCGGGCCCGGTGCGGATCCTCTGCGTCAGCCGCCTGGTCGAGAAGAAGGGGGTCGATGATCTGCTCCGCGCACTGGCCAAATTGCCGTCCGATCTTGACTGGACTTTCACCCATATCGGCGGCGGCGGACTCTTGAATAAGATAAAGAAAATATCTCAAGAGTTTGGAATAAATGAAAAAATAATGTGGGTTAAGGCGATGCCTCAAGATGCCTTATTGGCCCAATATCGCGACGCCGACATCTTCGTTCTGGCGAGCCGCATAGCCGCCAACGGCGACCGTGATGGGCTTCCGAACGTGCTGCTGGAGGCGCAATCGCAGAACCTTGCCTGCATCGCCACGCGGGTCTCGGCCATCCCCGAGCTGATCCGTGACGAAGAAACCGGCCTGCTGGTCGAGCCCGGCGCCATTGACGATTTGACCCGATACCTGGAGCGGTTGATCCTCGACGGCGAGTTGCGCCGGCATCTCGGCGAAGCGGGCGGGGATCGCGTAAGACGGGAATTTGAGCTATCCCATTGCATCGGCGCGCTGATGCCGAAATTCGGCCTAATCGATCCCAAGCGCGTCGATCAAGGGCGCGTCGACAAGGTTGCATGAATATCGCGTTCTACGCACCGATGAAGCCACCGTTCTCGACCGTCCCGTCGGGTGACCGGCGCGTCGCGCGGGCTTTCATCGATGCGTTGGAACGGGGCGGCCATGGCGTCGAGGTGGCTGCGGATCTGGTATCGTGTGAGCCGATCGGCGATCCGGAGCGCCAGCGCCGCCTTTGCGCGGAAGGGGCTGAGATCGCGGAAAGGCTGTTACAGAAATTTCGCGCAAAAGCTCCGGACAGTCGCCCCGAGATCTGGTTCACCTATCACCTTTATTACAAGGCGCCGGATTGGATCGGCCCGATTGTCGCCGACGGTCTGGATATTCCTTATGTGCTCGCCGAGGCGTCGTTTGCGCCCAAACGGGCCGGTGGACCGTGGGATGAAAGCCACCGCGCGGTTCAGGCAGCCATCGCGCGGGCCGATCTGGTCTTCGGGCTCAATTCGGCCGACACCCCGTGCGTTGTTCCCCTGCTGCGCGATCCGGACCGGCTGGTTCCCTTAAAGCCGTTCCTATCGCCGGCGACGCCGGCCATGCACCTAGGTAGTTCTCCCTCGACTTCGGCTCGGCTTCTGACCGTGGCCATGATGCGCTCGGGCGCCAAGCTCGCCTCCTACCGAGTGCTGGCGTGTGCCCTCAAACGGTTGCCGCCGGCGGGCTGGCACCTGACCATCGTCGGCGACGGGCCCGTCGAGGTCGAGGTGCGCGCCCTGTTTGACCGGCCGGAGGTGGTTTTCGCCGGGCGTCTGTCCGAAGACGCCGTTTCGGAACTCTACGCCGCCGCCGATCTGTTCGTCTGGCCGGCCGTCGGCGAGGCTTACGGCATGGCGATCCTCGAAGCGCAGGCGGCGGGATTGCCGGTGGTGGCGGGACGCAGCGGCGGGGTCGGCGACATCGTCCATGATGGCCAGACCGGGCTGTTGGTCGATGAAGGCGACGCCGAGGCTTTTGGCGACGCCGTCGCATCGCTGCTCGCCGCCCCCGCGCGGCGCCAGACGATGGGTATCGCGGCGGCGCGCAAAGCGCGCGACGAACACGGCTTCGCCGCCGCCGCCAAGCTGATTGACACGCGGCTGCGGGCACTCGTTCCATGACACCGAGCCCTTCGACATTTGTTGCTTTCATCCGACACGGCGACACGGACTGGAACCGGCGCGGCCTGATCCAAGGATCAAGCGATATCGAGCTCGACGAGGAAGGCCGCGCGACCGTCGCCGCCTGGCGGGTGCCGCCCGACCTCGAAGGGTTCGACTGGCTCGCCAGCCCTATGAAGCGGGCCTACCAGACCGCGGAAATTCTGGCCGGCCGCGCCTGTCCGACCGACGCGCGCCTCGTCGAAATGTGCTGGGGCGGGTGGGAAGGGCGCACCATCCCCGATCTGCGCGCCGAACTGGGCGATCTTATGAAGGCTTGGGAGGCGCGCGGGCTGGATTTCCAGGGACCCGGCGGCGAAAGCCCGCGCATGGTACAGGATCGCATCCGGCCCCTGCTGGCCGAGATCGCGCAGGCGCAAAGGCCGGTGGTCGCGGTCGCTCATCGCGGTGTGATCCGCGCCGTCTATGCCATGGCGACGGGTTGGGACATGGTGAGCAGGGCGAGCGAGCGTCCGCGCGACGATTGTGCGCATCTGTTCGCGCTCGACGCCAACGGGCTGCCGCGTCTGCACAAAT
Source organism: Caenispirillum bisanense (assembly GCA_945877815.1). Taxonomy (GTDB): domain Bacteria; phylum Pseudomonadota; class Alphaproteobacteria; order Rhodospirillales; family UBA2165; genus CANIGJ01. The sequence goes on along the minus strand of CAMDWJ010000013.1, from coordinate 80,025 downwards.
TCAATATTCCACTGACCGAGTCATGAGCGGGCGGGTCCTTTTCTACGTTCAACATCTCCTCGGCATTGGGCATTTGAAGCGCGCCGCGACCCTGGCGCGCGCCATGACGGCGGCGGGCTTGGAGGTGACTGTCGTCTCTGGCGGCGAGCCGGTCGCGGTCCTCGATGCCGCTGGTTTCACGCTTGTACAACTGCCGCCGGTGCGCGCCGCCGACCGGACGTTCCAGGGTTTGGTCGATCCAAACGGCCGCCCGGTCAACGCCGACTATCTGACGCTGAGGCGCGCAGGACTGCTCGCCTGCCTGGATCGCGTGCGACCCGCGATCGTCGTGGTCGAAATGTTTCCCTTCGGTCGTCGGGCCTTGCAGGGCGAGATCGTCGCCTTGATCGAGGCGGCGAAGGCGCGCGGTTCCAAGATCGTCTGTTCGGTGCGCGACATCCTGGTCGAGAAGAACCGCCCCGAGCGCGACGCCGAGATGCTCGCGTCCGCGCGCCGCTGGTTCGATGCCGTCCTGGTGCACGGCGATCCCAACCTGATTACGTTCGAGGCGACCTTTCCGCGCGCCGCCGAATTGGCCGATCTTATCCATTACACCGGCTATGTGGTGGACGGGGCAATCCGCGAGGGAACGGCGGGCAGGGGCGAGGTCGTGGTTTCGGCCGGGTCGAGCGCCACCGGGGAAACCTTGCTGCGCACGGCGTTGGCGGCACGCCCCCAAACGATGTTGGCCGAGGCGCCCTGGCGGCTTCTCGTCGGGCAGGCCTTGCCCGAAGATGTGTTCGCCGACATTCGCGCCGAGGCTCCAATCGGCGTCGTTGTCGAGCGCGCGCGCACCGACTTCGTCACCCTTTTGCGCAACTGCGCGCTGTCGATCTCGCAAGGCGGCTACAACACGGTGATGGAGGTGTTGACGACCGGTGCTCGCGCCGTCGTGGTACCCTATGGCGGCGGGAACGAAACCGAGCAGACCTTGCGCGCGCGCCTGCTCGCCGAGCGCGGTCTGTTGCATCAAATTTTTGAAGACGCGCTGAGCGTTCCTTCCCTTGTCCGATCGATCGAACAGGCATTGATCGCGCCGGCTTCGACGGGCGAGCGGATCGACCTCTCGGGCGCACGAAAATCGGCTGAATTCCTGGCCTCCGGGCTTATTTCTACGCACTAAGCGGCGTTTGGACTTCGATCCCGAATCGAGTAGGCTCGCCGCGCTTTGAGGGGCACGGAATCTTTGGATTTACGGCGTCGGGCCAAGGCGGACGGTGCGAGGCGTTGCAGGATGGAAAAAGGCGTATTCGGCTACGTACTCCGGTATAGCCTGAAAGATCAGATATTCCTGCTGGTGGTGGCACTCGCGGCGCTGCCATTTTATTATTTTTCCCTCGCTGTCCCTAAATCGATCGTCGACGACGCGATCCGCGGCCAGAACTTCCCGCATCGATTATTGGGCTTCGAGTTCGATCAGATCGGGCTACTTTCTATCCTGTGCGGCTTCTATCTGGCGCTGATCTTCATCAACGGCCAGTTTAAATATGTCGTGAATACCTATCGCGGATCTTCGGGCGAACGCATGTTGCGCCGCCTGCGTTTCCAGATCCTCGAACATGTGCTGCGCTTTCCGCTGCCCGCTTTCCGTAAGACCTCGCAAGGCGAGGTCGTCTCGATGGTCAATCAGGAGACCGAGCCGCTCGGCGGATTTTTCGGCGAGTCGGTGTCCTTGCCGGCCTATCAGGGCGGGCTGCTGGTCACGCTCATGGCTTTCATGTTCGTCCAAGACTGGCGGCTCGGCCTCGCGGCGGTCGCGCTCTATCCCGTTCAGGGCTACGTCATCCCGAAGCTGCAAAAGAAGGTGCAGTTGCTGGGCAAGGAGCGTGTCGCCACCGTGCGCAAGCTCGCCGAGCGGATCGGTGAAACCGTGACCGGCGCCGACGCCATCCATGCCAACGATACCTCGCAATACGAGCTGGCCGATCTGTCGGCGCGGCTCGGACGCATCTATGCGATCCGCTTCGATATCTATAAACGCAAATTCGCGATCAAGGGGCTTAACAATTTCCTCTCGCTGCTGACGCCGTTCTTTTTCTATTCGATCGGTGGCTATCTGGTGATCCACGGAAGCCTGACGTTGGGCGCACTTCTGGCCGTGCTCGCCGCCTACAAGGACGTGACCGCACCTTGGAAGGCGCTGCTCGACTATTACCACCACTACGAAGATTCGAAACTGAAATACGAACAGATCGTCGAACGCTTCAATCTGCCCGATCTGCTCGATCCCGGCGTTTTGAAGAACGATCCGTCCGAAGATGCAGCCTTGGCCGGACGATTGACCGGATCGAACCTCAGTCTCGTCGAGGAAGACGGCTTGAAGGTGATCGACGGCGCCTCGCTGAGTGTCGATCTGCCGGCGCATATCGCGCTGGTCGGCTCGCCGGCGGGCGGCAAGAGCGAGGTCGCGCAAATCCTGGCGCGGCTCCTGTTCCCGACCGGCGGGCGGCTGAGCATCGGCGAGCGCAATTTGTTGACTTTGCCCGAAGCGGTGACGGGACGGCGCATTTCCTACGCCGACCAAACGCCGTTTCTGTTCGCGGGATCTGTGCGCGACAATCTTCTGTACGGCATCAAGCATCGCCCGCTGACCCAACCCGTTTACGACGGCGACGCCGCGAGCCGGCGCAAATGGGACGTCACCGAGGCGTCCAAGTCGGGCAATCTCGATTTCGACATGAATGCCGATTGGATCGATTACGCGGTCATCGGCGCCACCGGTCCAAAAGACGCGACGCCGCGCCTGATCGAGACACTATCGGTGGCGGGCCTCGAAGAGGACATCTTTCAGATCGGCCTGCGTCAATCGATCGATCCCAAGAAGAGGGCTGAATTGGCGAACCGGTTGTTGGATGCGCGCAGCTTGCTGCGGCGCCGATTGGCCGAGCGCGAGATCGCGGATTTCGTCGAGCCCTTCGACCGCGACCGTCTCAACGCCAACGCGTCGATCGCCGAGAACATCCTGTTCGGTACGCCGGTCGGGGCCGCCTTCGCGGTCGACAAGCTTGGCGGCAATCCTCATGTGCTCGCCGCCCTGGATAAGGTCGGCCTTACGCACGATTTTCTCGAAAAAGGCCACCGCCTCGCCGAGATCATGGTCGATCTGTTTCAAGGCCTGCCGCCCGGGCATGAATTCTTCGAACGATTCAGCTTCATCAGCTCCGACGATTTGCCCGAATTCCAGGCCATCCTGAAACGCGTCGATCAAGCGGGCCTCGATGCCCTCAACGACGAGGATCGTGGCCGGCTCCAGGCCTTGCCGTTCCGCTTGGTCCCGGCGCGCCACCATATCGGTTTGATCGACGAGGCTTTCGAGGCCCGCCTGCTCGACGCGCGGCATGCCTTCGCAACCGGATTGCCGGACGCGGCGCGTGGGGCCGTCGAGTTTTTCGACGCCGAGCATTACAACGGCGCGGCCTCGGTTCAGGACAATATCCTGTTCGGCAAGCTGGCGAGCGAGCGCGCCGAAAGCGCGCAACGTGTCGGCGAGGTCTTGGCCGAGATCGTCGCCGAATGCGGATTGCGCATCGAGATCATCGATCTCGGCCTCGGTTTCAACGTCGGTAACGGCGGCAGCCGGTTGGCGCTCGGTCTGCGTCAACGCCTGTCGATCGCGCGCGCCTTGCTCAAAAAACCCGACATCTTCGTGATGAATGAGGCTGCCACGGCACTCGATCTCGAAAGCCAGGCTTCCCTTGCGCGTCGCATCCGCGTCGAAATGAAGGGCCGCACCTTGATCGCGGTGCTGAGCGGCAACGATGCGGTCGAGAATTTCGATCAGGTCTTCCGCATCGAGAACGGCAAGATCGTCAATATCGCCGGCGGCGCCTTACCGGATCTTGATGTGACCCAGACAGATAAATCGGGCGGCACGGATGTCGGGTTCGGCGAGGAGGTCGATGTGCTGGCGCGCATTCCTCTGTTCGCGGGTCTGTCGCGCGCGCGACTCAAATTGCTGTCCTTCGCCTCGGAACGATTCGCTTACGCGGCGGATGAGGAAGTATTCCATCAGGGAGACGTTGGCGACAAGGCTTATGTTATCGTCGAGGGCGAAGCGGATGTGATCATTCATACTGCGGACGGGCCGCGCAAACTGGTGACCCTGAAGCGCGGCGAGTTGTTCGGCGAATTGGCCTTGTTGTGCGAGGCGCCCCGCAGCGCCACCATCAAGGCGGCCAAGGCGCTTGTGGTCATGAGTATTTCCAAGGATGTGTTCCTGAAGCTCGTGGCCGAGGATGTCGATATGAGTGCGCGGGTCACGCGCGCCGTCGCCGACCGGCTGGAGCGCACCACCCGGGATCTGTCGGCGGCATCGGCGGTTCGCGACGCGGTCAGCGATCTGCCGGATCGCCGCCTATTCAAGGATAGGCTCAGCCTGACCATCGCGCGCAACCGGGGTTTTTCGGAAGGTTCCGGCCTCTTGTGGTTCGATGCGACGAAGAACTTCGATCTCAACGGAACCCTCGACAAGGCGCAGACGGCGCAGTTGATCCGTGCGGTTGCCGATCGCCTGCGTGTTTGTTTCCGCGATACCGATATGGCGGCGCGCATCGACGATCTGGGATTTGCGATCATCGTGACGCCGGCACCGGACGAGCGCAGCCATCGGCTGCTGGCCCAACGGATAGCGGACAAGATGGCGGCGCCGATCGAACTCGGCGATATTCGCATTGGCTGCCGTGAGGAAATCGTCTTCGGTTATCGCCCCATCGACGAGCTCGAACCCGATCAGCAGGTCGTCAAAGTCAAATCGGGCGAGGGGTTGCCCTTCACGCTCCGCGCCGCGACCGGAAATTGAGATAGGACCAATGGCATCTGAACACGTCTATACGCGGACCGATCTTGGCCGGGATTATGTGCGAGGGCTAATCGGGCTCGCGATATGCGGGGCGCCCTTCAGTTGGGTGTCGCCCGCGAATTTCGTCATCGTGATCTTGGCCGTCATGGCAGCCATTTTCGTGACTCTCTTGTGGCAGACCGCAATGCGTCAGATCACCCGCGTTATTGTAGACGATGAGGGCATCACCTTGATTGCGCTCCGGCGGCGCACGATCCCTTGGGAACGCCTCCAGCGCTTTGAACTGTCCTATTTCACGACCTGGAAAAATCTTACGGGCTTTATGGAACTCAAGCTCAAGGGAGCTGGGTCCGCGATCCGCATCGGATCTGGTCTTATTGGCTTTCGCGATGTTGCGCTCGCGGCAACCGGTGCAGCCGCACGAAACCGGCTCGATTTCAAACCTGCGACCATCGTGAACCTCCGCTCCATCGATATCGCCGATCCCCGGATCGACGACGACGACGATGGGGATGGCGTTTAGCGATGGAGGATTTTCTGACCGTCGAGGATTTGGCCGTCGAGTTCCGCGTTCAGGCGGGAACCGTGCGTGCCGTCGACGGCGTTTCTTTCTGCGTTCCGGCGGCCAGCACCGTCGCGATCGTGGGCGAGTCGGGATCGGGAAAATCGACGATCGCTCAGGCGATCCTCGGCATTTTGCCCGACAACGGCCGTATCGCGAGCGGCCGCATCCTGTTCCACGACCCCGACGGAACCACCACCGTAAATATTTCCACGCTCGATCCGCGCGGCCGGGCCATGCAATCGATCCGCGGTGGCCGCATCTCAATGATCTTCCAGGAACCGATGACCTCGCTGTCGCCGGTACATACCGTTGGAAATCAGGTCTCCGAGGCCATGCGCCTGCATCACGTTGCCTCAAAGCGCGAGGCGAAGCGCGCGACACGCGACATGCTGAGCCTCGTCGGCTTTCCCGAGCCGGACCGCGGCGCCAATGCCTATCCGTTCGAACTGTCTGGCGGGTTGCGCCAGCGTGCCATGATCGCGATGGCACTAATCTGCCATCCCGCGCTTTTGGTGGCCGACGAGCCGACGACCGCGCTCGACGTCACGATCCAGGCGCAAATCCTCAAACTGCTCGAAGATCTGCAAGAGCAGCTGAAGATGTCGGTGCTGCTCATCACCCACGATCTCGGTGTGGTCGCTAATATCGCCGATGCGGCGGTGGTGATGTACGAGGGTAAAGTGATGGAGGCGGGAACCATCGACGATATTTTTCGCTCACCAGAACATCCTTACCTCACGTCGCTTCTGCGCGCGGTTCCGCGCTTCAATATGAAGGAGGGCGAGCGGCTTCAGCCAATCCGCGAGATCACGCCGACGACCGGGCATCTCCTGACGCCGCTGGCGCGGGGCAGCGAGACGGAATTGGATGCCGCCTTGCCGCTGCTAAGCGTGCGTTCGATCGTAAAGGATTTTACCGCGCGCGGCGGCAAGGATGAGCCGCAACGCGTCGTCGACGATGTGAGCTTCGTCGTACGGCGAGGCGAGACCCTGGGACTGGTCGGCGAGTCCGGCTGCGGCAAGACGACTTTGTGCAAGATCATCACGCGCGCTCTCGATCCCGATGGCGGCGAGGTCATTTTCATCGATGCGGGCAAGCCGGTCATCCTCACGGATTTGTCGGGCAAGGACTTGGTTCCTTATCGCCGGCGCATCCAATATGTGTTCCAGGATCCCTTCGGGGCGCTCAATCCGCGCATGACGGTGTTCGACATCGTGAGCGAACCGCTGGTCATCCATAAAGTCGGCGACCGGGCCTACCGCACCGAAATGGTGAAGGAGCTGATGGAGCTTGTCGGCCTCGATCCACATTTCCTCAACCGCTATCCGCACAGTTTCTCCGGCGGGCAACGCCAGCGTATCTCGATTGCGCGTGCACTCGCTTTGAAGCCCGAAATTTTATTGTGCGACGAGCCGGTCTCGGCCCTCGACGTCTCGGTCCAGGCGCAAATTCTCAATTTGATGAAGGATCTGCAAAAAGCGCTGGGCCTTACCTATATCTTCGTCTCTCACAATCTCGCCGTCGTCGATTACGTGGCTGACCGCATCGCCGTCATGTGTCGGGGGCGACTGGTCGAAGTGGCCCCGCGCGAGGTCCTGTTCGAAGATCCCGTTCATCCCTATACGCGAGCCTTGGTCAGCGCGGTGCCGTTCCCCGATCCCGATCGGCGCCTCGATTTACGCGCATTGATGGAAGGCCGCGCCTCCAATCCAGAGGAATGGCCCGCACCCTTCACCGTGACACCGACCAGCCATCTCGCCCTCATGCAGATTTCCGCCAACCATCACGTTCGCATGTCCGAACATCAGAACATGTTCCGGCGGGCGCGATGAGAGGTTTCGCACTTTTTCTATTTGCCGTCGCTCTGCTGGTGGCATCGGGACGTGCCGAGGCCGTCGTCGAAACGCCGATCTTTGCCGATGCGGTTGCCACGCGGCAGCTTCCGCCGATCGAGCAACGGCTACCGGCCAATCCATCCGTCGTGCATCTCGGCGATCCCGGCATCCATGGCGGCGCGATCGATCTTCTGATGGCGAGCGACGTCGATACGCGCCAGATGGTGGTTTACGGCTATGCGCGTCTTGTCGGCTATAACCGCGCCTACGAGATCGTTCCCGATATCCTCGAAGCCTTCGAGGTGGAGGAGGGGCGTATCTTCACCTTCCACTTGCGTTCCGGTCACCGCTGGTCCGATGGACAGCCCTTCACGGCCGAGGATTTCCGTTATTATTTCGAGGATGTCGCGGGCTTAGAGGGAACCAACGATCCGCTGCCCATCGAAATGGTGGTGGAAGGCGAGCGTCCGCGCTTCGAGATGATCGATGCGTGGACGGTGCGTTATTCCTGGTCTCTGCCGAACCCGTATTTCCTAACGGCCTTGGCGGGGCCGCGCCCGCTCTTTCCCTATCGTCCGGCGCATTATCTCAAGCAGTTCCACGCCAAATATGCCGACCCAAAAAAGTTGGACGAGATGGTTAAGGCCGCGTCCCAGCGCAATTGGATGGCGCTTCACTACGTCATGGGTCAGCAATACCGCAACCAGAATCCGAACCTGCCGGCGCTCGATCCGTGGGTGCTAACCACCGAGCCGCCGGCACGCCGCTTCGTCTTCAAACGCAACGCCTTTTACCATCGCGTGGACGAGAACGGCCGTCAGCTTCCTTATATTGACGAGGTACGGATCAACATCACCAACAACAAGCTCATCCCGATCAAGACGGGATCGGGCGAGTCGGATTTGCAGGCACGCGGCCTCAATTTCCAGAACTTCACCGTTATCAAACAGTCGGAAGACGATTTCGACTACGCCACGCATTTGTGGAAAACGGCGCAAGGTTCGCGCTGGGCGCTGTTCCCCAACATGAGTGCCACCGATCCCAACTGGCGCACGCTGTTGCGCGACGTGCGCTTCCGCCGGGCACTTTCGATGGCGATCGATCGGCACGAACTCAACCAGGTCATTTATTATGGCCTCGCGCGCGAGACGGGAAATCTCGTCCTGCCCGAGAGCCCGCTCTACGAAGCCGCCTTCGCGCAGCGTTGGACGAAATTCGACGTCGCCGCCGCCAACCGCCTGTTGGACGAGTTGGGATTGACTCGCCGCAATGCGCAAGGCACGCGGTTGATGGCCAACGGGACGCCGCTCGACATCACCCTCGTTTTTGCGACCGAGGAATCCGAACCCTCCGACTTGCTCGAACTGATCCGCGATTCCTGGGCGCGTATCGGCGTGAAGCTCTATCCCAAACCCTTGACCCGCGATCTGTTCCGCAACGGCGTTTTCGCCGGATCGATCAAGATGTCCATGTGGTCCGGAGTCGAGAACGGCATCCCGACGGCGACCAGCAGCCCGCAGGAATTCGCGCCGACCCTGCAGCAGCAGCTGCAATGGCCGAAATGGGGGCAATATGTCGAGACGCGCGGGCGCTCGGGCGAGCCGGTCGATCTTGCGGCGGCGCAGGAACTGTCCGCGCTCAACACCGAATGGACGCGCGCGGTGACGGACGCAGAGCGCGCGCGTATCTGGCGTTCCATCCTCGATATCTATTCCGATCAGGTCTTCTCGATCGGCCTGATCAGCGGTGTGCCGCAGGTCGTCGTCGTCAATCGGCGGCTGCGCAATGTGCCGGCCGAGGCCATTTACAATTGGGATCCTGGCGCGCATTTCGGCATTTATCGACCGGACACCTTTTGGCTCGCGCCGGTGGCGAAAGGGAAGGGGCTGACCCCATGATTTATAATATGGCCGTCATGCGCGGACTTGATCCGCGCATGCATCTTCACAGCGCTTTAACGCAAAAGATGGATGGCCGGGTTAAGCCCGGCCATGACGACTTGATTGACGTCATCATGGAGCAGACCTAACCGATGCTCCACTATTTCGCCCGGCGCATGTTCGTGATGATCCTGAGCTTGCTCGCGATCAGCGCCATCGTCTTTGCCGTGATCCAGGCTCCGCCCGGCGATTTCGTCACCAGCTATATCGCGGAGTTGGAAAGCCAGGGCGAAGCGGTCGATCCGCAGAAGATCGAATTCCTGCGCCAGGAATTTCATCTCGATAAGCCGATCTGGCAGCAATATCTGATCTGGATTGCGGGCATACTGCACGGCGATTTCGGCCGCTCCATCGCGTATGATCTGCCGGTGATCGATGTTGTGGGTTCCGTGTTCCTCCATTCGCTGATCCTGAACCTCGCCGTCGTCGTCTTCATATATATTGTGGCCTTTCCAATCGGCGTCTATTCGGCGACCCGCCAATATAGCGTCGGCGATTATGGCCTAACGTTTTTGGGCTTCCTCGGGCTCGCCATCCCGAATTTCCTGCTGGCGCTGATCTTGATGTTCCTCGCCAAGAAACTGTTCAACACCTCTATCGGCGGATTGATGGATCCACAGTTCGAGGGGCAGCCGTTGAACCTGGCGAAGTTCCTGTCCATCGCCGAACATCTGGTCATACCCGTGATCGTGATCGGCACGTCGGGCACGGCGGCGATGATTCGCCGGCTGCGCGCCAATCTGCTTGATGAGCTTAAGAAGCCCTATGTCGTCACCGCGCGCGCGAAGGGTCTATCGGAACGGCGACTCCTCATCAAATATCCGCTGCGCATGGGGCTCAATCCGTTCATCGCCGATATCGGCAATCTACTGCCGCAGGTCGTTTCGGGTTCGGTCATCGTCGCGGTCATTCTCGATCTGCCGACGACCGGGCCCTTGCTGCTTGAGGCGCTGAAGAACCAGGACACTTACCTTGCCGGTTCGTTCCTGCTGTTCGTCTCGGTCCTCACGGTCGTCGGCATGGCGATCTCCGACATGCTACTGGCGCTCTTCGATCCACGCATCCGCCTGGATGGGGGGAAGCGATGAGCGAGCCGAAAATGAAGCATTTCGTCTCGCGCGAGCCGTTCGACCCGTATCGGATCGCGGCCCTGACGCCGGAACAGGAGCGTTTCTACCTCGCCTCGCAATGGAAGATGATGTGGTGGCGCCTGCGCCGCCATCGTCTCGCGGTCATATCGGGCGCGATCCTCGCGCTCTTTTACGCTTCGATTCTGATCACCGAATTCCTGGCCCCATACGAGCTGCAGACGCGCAATACCGACTTCATCTATGCGCCGCCGCAAGCGGTTCATCTGTTCCATGACGGGAGCTTTGTCGGGCCTTTCGTGTACGGGTTGGACTACAAGCTCGATCTCAGGACCTTGAAACGCGACTACACGCCAAATCCGGCGAAGGTTCAGCCGTTGCGTTTCTTGTGCCGGGGCGAGGCGTACCGTTTGTGGGATACCTTCGAAGGCAACCTGCATCTCGTCTGCCCGGCCGTGGGCGGTACATTCTTCCTGTTTGGGACCGACCGCTTGGGACGCGACATGTTGTCGCGCGTTCTGTACGGGACGCGCATCTCGCTGACCGTCGGGTTCGTCGGCATCGTCATCAGTTTCGTGCTCGGCATCGCGGTTGGAGGCGCCGCCGGCTATTTCGGCGGCTGGATCGATGCGGCATCGCAACGCGTTATCGAAATCCTGCGCTCGCTGCCTGAACTGCCGTTGTGGCTGGCGCTGTCGGCGGCCTTGCCGCTGACCTGGTCGCCAGTCGCGGTCTATTTTGGCATTACTATCATCTTAGCACTTCTCGATTGGCCGGGGCTCGCCCGCGCTGTGCGCTCCAAGCTCCTGCAATTGCGCGAAGAGGATTACAGCACAGCCGCGCAATTGATGGGGGCGACGCCGTCGCGCATTGTCGTACGCCACCTCCTGCCGAATTTCATGAGCCATCTGATCGCCTCGGCGACCCTGTCGATCCCCTCGATGATCCTGGCCGAAACAGCACTGTCGTTCCTTGGGCTTGGGCTGAGGCCGCCAATCACCAGCTGGGGCGTCCTGTTGGTCGAGGCGCAGAACCTGGAAGCCGTGGCACTGTATCCGTGGCTGCTTTTGCCCGCACTGCCGGTCATCATAACGGTGCTGGCGTTCAATTTCTTCGGCGACGGCTTGCGCGACGCCGCGGATCCTTATTCATAGTGGCTAAGTTTCCCACGGCGTAACGGAGAGTGCGAAATGACGACGGCGCCGAAGCAAAAAATCTCCCTTCTCTGTCCGACGCGTGGCAGGCCGCATTACCTGATCCCGCATCTGGCGAGTATCGCCGAAACCATCGCGGCGCCCGAGCGGCTCGAGCTTTTCTTCTATGTCGATCGCGACGATTCCTGCGCCGAGGAATACCAGGCGCTGTTTGCCGAAAGTAAAGGCCTCGGGCTGGACATCATCGGGCTTGTCGGCGATCGAATCGGTACGCCAAAGGCGATCAATGTCATGGCGGGACAATCGGCGGGCGATTGTTTGATGATTTCCAACGACGATCTGCTGTTCGCGACGAAGGGCTGGGACTTGGCGCTCGACCAGGTCGCTTCCATGGCGCCCGATGGCATCTTCAATGCCTATTTCAACGACGGCTATTTCAAGCACACGCTGTCGTGTTTTCCCATCGTCGGGCGGGCGTGGTACGACGCCCTCGGTTACCTGGCACCGGTCATCTTCGATCACTGTAATGTCGATCTGTGGATTCATCGCGTCGGCGTCATCCTCAACCGGAATTATTACCTTGAGGACGTGAAGGTCGAACATCGCCATTTCGAGGACGATGCCTCGGGAAACCGGTTCAATTGGCAAGTCGAGGGGGCGCCACGGCGTCGTCTTGCGCGCGACAATGCCTATTTCGAGATATTCGAGCGCTACATGGCGCTCGATGCAGGTATTCTCGAGGACGTGATCGCTGGGCGTCCGAGTCGCTTTTCGTCATTCAAGGATCTGGCGCTGATGGTTGCCTATAGTACCTAGATCGGCGCTCGGCTCTCGCGAAAACAGTAAACGAATAAAGATGTTAACCCTCATATGAGGGTATCGGGAGGCGGCTCGTTTCGGCAGGTTATTGATTAGGCATGGAGACGGACGAAATCCTCTCTCCGGCCAATCGTCTACGATGGATTGCGAGTATGAGACGTTCTGTTGGTTACTACAAAGGAAAATATTCCCTTATTCCTCTGGGGGTTGCATTTAACCCGCCCGTTTCCACCAACCAAATTGGAAGGAAATCATTATTTCTGGTGATCTGGATCATAGCCGGCGTCGTGGTTTTGGAATCCGGCGGGCCGAGTCGCTCGACCGACATGATCGATGCGGCATTCCCGGCAATCGAGCAATCCGCCGAACGTAATGTTGCCTTTGACGAATGGCTATCGGTCGGCGCGCCGGAGCTGGGGCGAACCGACACGGCAAGCTTCGACGACGGCCTTTGACAGCCGGCCCGGAGCCTTTACCGCAGAGCTCTTATATTAGAGTCCACGCAACTCTAATATGCGACGGAATCAGAAATTCGCGACGTTCTTCTAACTTGAATTGCACGTTGAGCATCGCGCCAGCTATGGGCCAAGCCTTGCCTTTCACGTTTCGGACGATATTTCTACCGAGTCCGAAGACGCTTCACTGTATGTTGTGGCTGGCGGTCTGCGCGATCATTCCGGCGTCCGAGGGGTTTGGCCCGCACGGCGCGGAAATCAGCACGCCGCAGGGCGTAGCCGTCGCTGGGCCGCCGCTGGCCCATATAAATATTGGGGACCATCGCGGGCATACAAGGCGATGCCGTAGCTGCCGCCAGATCGTTCGACCGTGTCTTACAACACGGCGATTACGATTCCATTCTGCTCAGGCGAGGTTTGCTGCTTCCGGCTATTTATGACAGCGTCGAGCAGATTGACGAATGCCGGCAGGCATTTGAAGAAAATTTGGACCGCCTGATTGAAAGTGGGCTGGAAATCGCGAATCCGTTTCGCGATTCCGCCATAAGTGTTTTTTATTTGGCGTATCATGGCCGTAACGACAAAGACTTGCAGATTAAGATTGCCAATTTTTATCGAGCGGCCTGCCCACAGCTGAATTACGTATCCGAGGGGCGGATTGAAACAAGGGCGCCTGGGCAAAAAATAAAAATTGGTTTTGTTTCGAATAATTTTCGCAATCACACCGTCGGAAAATTAAATCAGGGTCTTATCGCCAATCTCGACAAGGACGAGTTTGAGTTGACCGTTTTTCTGTTCAGAAAATGGGATGAGAAAATCACCCATTTCATCTGCGATCATGCCGATCATGTAGTGAGCCTGACGTCTGACCTGCGCGAATCAATGGAAATTATCGCAAAACGGAAACTCGATATTCTGTATTATACGGATATCGGTATGGACCCCTTTTCATACTTCTTGGGATTCGGTCGTTTGGCGCCTGTGCAATGTGTCGCTTGGGGACATCCGTTGACTACGGGCATCGATACGATCGACTATTTTATTTCATCAGAGTTATGCGAAATAGAGTCTGCGCAAAATCACTACAGTGAAAAGTTGGTGAAATTGCAAAATTTACCGACCTACTACTATCGGCCAGATATGGTTTCTCCCGGTGTACGCTCGGAGTTCGGATTCTCCGCAGAGTCCAGACTGTATGTCTGCGTTCAATCGCCATTTAAACTTCATCCCGATATGGATGAGGCTTTTAAAGGCATTCTTGAAGCAGATTCAAAAGCGTTAGTCATTTTATTAAGCGGCAAGGTTGCCCTTTGGGAATCAGTCTTGCGGGCGCGATTCGACCGCACAATTCGACAAAATGCCGACAGAATTAATTTCCTGCCCTCGATGAGCGAAGAGAAATTTAATCGCCTGTTGGATTGCGCAGATGTTTTGCTCGACTCGTTTCCTTTCTGCGGCGGCAACACGTCGTTTGAATCCTTTGCGATCGGTAAGCCCGTCGTAACCTTGCCGAGCGAGTATTTGAGGGGGCGAGTGACTTATGCAATGTATCGCGAGATGGGCATCGACGATTGTGTGGCTGCCGATATAGAAGAATATGTTTCGATTGCGTTGCGTTTGGCGACCGATCCGGATTTCAACCTAGAAATTTGCAATAAAATTCGCGAGACGAACGTCGAACTGTTCGAACGCAGCGAGTCTATCGTGGAATTCTCCGATTTCTTTCGTCGGGTTGTGGCTGTGTCGTGAACTTCTATCGATCTTCATTCGACACTTTCCAAGCGCCCTAGGTCTTGGTCACGGGGTTCAGCATGCCAAAATTAGTCACGCTCGATGAGCCGCCACCGTCCCAAACGAGGATCGTTCGGCGTCGATCATTTTCTTGAGCGCGCGGCGCGCGGTGAACAGGGCCTTGTCGCCCATGATCGGTATCAGGTCGCGGTGCGGATCGCGGTCGATGCGGGCCTGCTGGCCTTCCATGATGACTTTGTCTTCGAGGAAGGTCGGATAGGTTTCATTGAACAACTGCTCGGTCGCTGCCGGATCGTCCTGACGGTAGCCGTTCGCAACCGAAAAGAAATAGTGGAACGAGGTTTCGGTTTCCGGTGTCGCGTGATGGATTAACTCGAATTGTAGCCCCGGCTGGTTCTGGTTCTCGCGCGCCCCCTTGCCGGCGTCGATGGCGCCGTTGTTCTGGATCACGGTGCTGGGCGCCACATATTCAAAGCGGTGCCAACGATCGATCCTGCCCTTGAAGCCGACTGCCTTCACATAGGTCGGCGGAGCCGGCGAATTCATCATCCAGCGCTGGTAGAGGCATCCGGTTTCGGTTTCCTCGACCGAATTTTCTGCCGTCGCATGGGCCTCCGGGCTGCCGCCGATGGTCTTGCGATGGACATAGGCGAGATGGCTCAGGTCCATCAGGTTGTCGATCATCATCATGTAGTTGGCCTTGATAACGAAAGTTGCTTTCTTATGCGGCCATTTCTCGGGCTGATCGTGGACGGGATAGTCGAGGATCTTGCTCTCGTCGGCTTTGGACGGATCGCCCATCCAGATCCAGACGATCTGCTGGCGCTCGACGATCGGATAGCTGCGCACGCGCGTGTGCGGCGGAATGCTCGTCTGGCCGGGGATCTCGACACATTTTCCGGCACCGTCGAAGACCAGGCCGTGATAGCCGCATTGAAGCCGGCCGTCGGTCAAGGTGCCGTGACTGAGCGGCGCGCCGCGGTGGCAGCATCGATCTTCAAGCGCCGCGACCTTGCCGTCGGGGCCCCGGAACAGGACCAGGGGTTCGTTCATGATGGTGCGCGAGACCAAGCCTTTCTCGATCTCTTCCGGCCACGCCGCGATATACCAGGCATTGTAGACGAAGGGTTCGTTCGCAGTCTCTCTCATAGCCGTGTCCTCGATTTACACCGATGATTTTTGCTCTGCCGTAACCGGCAGGCGCCTCCATTTCTCGCGAGGATAACCGAAGTGATGGTCCAGGCAAACCGAACGCGCATGGGCCCAAAGCGTTGGCTTACCTGAGGCGGCGGGCCATGCTAGCGGCCGCCAAGGGCGCCATCCTCGGTTTCGCCCGTGCTCTCGCGCGCGAATTGGGGCCGGAGAATATCCGCGTCAACGCCGTCTGTCCGGGCCCGATCTGGACCGGGCGTCAGGATATCGGCGAGCAGAACGCCCGCTTCGCGCCCGAGATTCCGATGCGCCGCGTCGGCATGCCCAAGGTGGTCGGCGGGTGTTTCCTGTTCTTGGCCTCCGACCTTGCCGGTTTCGTCACCGGCGCGATCTTGGATGTGAACGGCGGCATGCACATAGCGTAAAGCGATCAGCGGTCCTCGTCCGACAGCAGTTCGGCGACGCCGGCCTTGGCCGCCCACATGCGCCAGCCGCGCCGCGCGGCCGGCGCGGTCGGATCGTTGTTGGCTCGCGCCTTTATCTCGTTTGCCGACAGCCCCTTCACCTAGCCTAATCGTAGTGATTCGAGCAGGATGCGCGCGTTGGCGGGAAGGTAAACCGACATGGTGGTGAGTCCGATGAAGGACGAGTGAACGGCCGAGAAGCCGTGTCCGCGCATGAGCACGACGCGGTTGGGCCCGAGGCAATCGGCGAGATCGAGTCCTTGTTCGCGGTTGGTGACCAGCAAATTGGTTGCGTCGCCGAATTTATCCTCGATGTCCCAAACTGGAACGGTGGCGCCGATGGCACCCGCCATATGGGTGACCGGACGCAGCGGCGTCTTGGTGATGCCAAAGGGAAGTGTCGCCTCGGCGTGGGCATGGATGACGTTCATGACGTCGGGGCGCTTCTCGTAAAGTGCGCCGTGAATGAAACGTTCGAGATAGGGCGGGCGTGTGTCGTCTATCGCTTTGCCATCGAGCGTATATTCGACAATATCGTCGAGCGTCACCAATTCCGGGCTGAGCGAACGCGCAATGAAGAAGCGAGTGGGATCGTGAGGATGACGTACGCTGACATGGCCGTAGGCATCGACGACGCCCTCCATCGCCAGGATTCGATTGGCGATCACCAGGTCGCGTTTCGCCTGATCCAGCTTCTTGTCCATCGTCGTGTTCTCCCTATCTCGGTTTTCTGGTTCGGTTTTTCGTTTTGAGCTGCTTGCCCGTGTTACTCTGAACCGTCATAAAAGCGCAACATTTCGCTCAAATGGGCGTATCAAGGGAGCGACGATGGTCGCAAAGTCGAAAGGTGGCGCTTGGCCGAAAGGCTTCGTGTGGGGCACCTCCACATCGAGCTATCAGATCGAGGGCGCGGTCAACGAAGACGGGCGCGGCCAAAGCATCTGGGATACCCAAAGCAAGCGGATCGGTGGCGTCGCCAACGGCGATACCGGCGACGTTGCCTGCGATCATTATCACCGCTATGCCGACGATATCGCGCTGATGAAAAAACTCGGCGTGAACGCCTATCGCTTTTCCATCGCCTGGCCGCGCGTCCAGCCGACGGGGCGTGGCGCGGTGAACGAAAAGGGACTCGATTTCTACGACCGGGTGACGGACACGATTTTGGAAGCGGGCATCGAGCCCTGGACCTGTCTCTATCACTGGGATCTGCCGCAGGCCCTGCAGGATCGCGGCGGCTGGGCCAATCGCGATTGCGTCGGTTGGTATGCCGATTATGCGACCGTGGTGGCGCGCCGTTTAGGCGACCGCATCCGGAATTTCGCCACCTTCAACGAACTCTCTGTCTTCACCTTGTTCGGCTATGCTTTCGGCTGGCATGCGCCGGGCTTGAAGGACCGCGAGGCGCATTTCAAATCGATCCATCACGTCAATCTAGCGCACGGCGCCGGCGTCGATGTTCTACGCGACCTCGTGCCCAACGCATCCCTCGGCGCGGTGCACAATTACACTCCGGCGGTGCCTGAGGCGGATACGCCCGAAAACGTTCGTGCCGCCCACGATCTGCACGAACATTGGAACCTCGCGTTTCCTGAGCCGCAGTTTCTGGGTTATTATCCGCCCGGCCTCGCGCGCGATCTCGAACCGTACGTTCAGGCGGGCGATATGGCGCGTATCTGCCGCCCGGTCGATTGGTTTGGGCTCAATCACTACGGGCCGATCTTTTGCAAAGCGAGCGAAGACTATTTGCACGGCTTCGCCTGGGGCGATTCGCCGGACAAGGCGCCCAATGCCGCGTGCGGTTGGGCGATTTACCCTGAGATGTTCGCCGACACTCTGCTGGAACTCACGGAACGCTACGGCGTCCCGGTTATCGTCGCGGAGAACGGCTGCGGCACCGGGACCGGCAGCGATGTGCCGGACAAGAAGGGGCGCGTTGCCGATTCACACCGCGTCGATTACCTCAATCAATATACCGCCGCGATGCATGAGGCGATCTGCAAGGGCGCCAATGTGAAAGGCTATTTCGTCTGGTCGCTGCTCGATAATTTCGAATGGGGCCTCGGCTATATGCAGCGCTACGGCATGGTGCATGTGGATTTCGAAACCTTGAAGCGCACACCCAAGGATTCGTTTCATTGGTATTCGAAACTGATTAAGGGCGGGCCGGTCGGCAAATATAAGAACGGAAAATTGCCGGCCGAATTGAAAGGTGCTTTAAAGAAGTCGCTTCAGAGCGGCACTTAGTGCGGCCCTAGGCCACCGGGAATTTGATGGCTCAAACCGTGCCGTGATCGGAATTGATGATCGTGGTTCCGCGCACTTGTCCGATGAGACGCCGCACCAGACCGACCCCATGGCGCTTACTCCCGGCTTCGGGCTTTGAGCCCTTGCGGTCGTTGCCGACGGTTATAGTTGCCATGTCATCGTCGGCGTTGTGCCGCACCGACACCGTTATAGCGCCCGTACCTCGGGTGAGGCGTGTTCGCGGCTGTTGCTAACCAACTCCGCGAGCACGATGCCCAATGCCGTCACCACATAGAGATCGATGGTGACCGGTTCGGTGTTGCACGTCGGTGTCACGGTGCCGTCCGCCTTGCCCTGGATGTCCGCGAGACTTAGGC
Organism: Caenispirillum bisanense; assembly: GCA_945877815.1. Taxonomy (GTDB): domain Bacteria; phylum Pseudomonadota; class Alphaproteobacteria; order Rhodospirillales; family UBA2165; genus CANIGJ01. Next base: position 61,340 of record CAMDWJ010000013.1, on the reverse strand, counting down.
ACAGCGATTTTATGTGGCCGCCAGAACCTCCTTCTGGTCCGGCAATCGCTCCTTGTCATCGACCAGGACCCGCATCTGCTCTATCTTCGTTTGCAGGACAGTCGTGCGCACAGTGGTGGCAACCGCTTTGGCGATGGTGCGCGCGATACCGCACAGGTCGTAGCCGTGATCGTTAATAGTTTTGTCGGCTAAATTGGCGATCATCAGATCGTATTCGACTATCAGAACCTTCAGTATGCGCCGCGCCTCCTCGATCCCGCGTGGCGCTGCAGGTCGAGGGGCGATTTTAGCCGATCTCGCGGCTCGTACTGTTCAAAATTGGACAATCGGCCCCGTCCGGCCGACCTTGTTCGTTAACCGCGGACAACGGCGCAGCGCACCGGCGGCGCGCTGCCGCTGGTCCAGGTGATCTCGTCGCCCTTGCCGCGTAAGGCATAGGGCGGCGCTTCGTAACCGAATCCGGATGCGGTGCGCACTTGTTTCAATACAATCGCATTGTTGACTGTCGCGGTCTCTGTGACGCGATCGTGGACGGCAGACAGATAGGTGTTGTCCTCGCAGCGATAGCCGACGGAGAGCAGATTTCTTGGCGCGTCGGCCACTGCGCACGCGCAGACCACGGTCATCATCGCGACTGCGGCGACCCGATAGATGTTTTGGCGCATCCGGGTCAATAGGGCGTCTTCTTGGGCAGGCTCATCCATTCGGTGAACACGGCCTTCGCCGCCTCGTTCGGCATGTGAAAGGTCGGCAATATCCGATCCGCGAGCGGCTTTGGGACTTCCAGATAGATCCAGTCGTCGTCGAAGCCGATGGCGGCGGCATCGTGGCGCGTATTGGCGAAGACAAGCCGGTCGAGCCGCGCCCAATAGATGGCACCCAGGCACATGGGGCAGGGCTCGCAGCTCGAATAGATCGTGGCGCCCTGGAGCGAGTAGGTTTTGAGCGCCTTGCAGGCGTGGCGGATTGCATTCACTTCGCCGTGCGCGGTCGGATCGAAATCGGACGTGACCTCGTTCCAGCCCTCGCCGATGACCTTAGCCTCTTTTACGATCACGGCACCGAACGGCCCCCCTGTAAGATTCTCCATACCGCGGCGCGACAGCTCGGCGGCGAGGTTGAGGAATTTTAGATCGTCAGTCATCGGCTTTGGATATCCTGGATGGCAGTGAGGATGCGCCGGCCGTCGCCGTCGCATCCAGAATCGGACCAAATTTATGTTGCCTGAGACCGGCCACCGCATTGCGGATCGCGAACCAGGCAGAAAATGCCAACTCAAAAGCGGTTAACGGTCAAGATCGCACCGAAGCGCTTTCCCTACTCGTTGACGAAACCCACCGCGTCGATCGGACAGGCGAGGTGGACGCCCGACAGCCCCAACCGATCTTCGGAAAATAGACATCGACCGAGTTCATGTCCCTCGAAATCCGCTTTGGTCGGGCAGGACGGACCGTTACCCTCATTTATCTGGCTCTTAGGTCTGGCCATCCAGGCGGGCACCCTGGCATAAAAGGGGTGAACCCGCGACGGCGTCGTAGCGGTCGAACAATATCCATGGAGGAACGACAATGGCCAAAAGAGAACGAATCCAAGGCAAAGGCATCACCGAGCATGGGCAACCTTTCCCGGCTGTGGTGAAGATCGGCAATATGGTCTTCACGGCCGGAATCAGTGGTGACGACGCCGAAACCCACAAGATTCCGGACGACATCGACGGCCAGGCCAAGAATTGCTTCGCCAATATGAAAACAATCATCGAAACGGCGGGCGGCACCGTCGCCAATATCGCCAAGGTCACCGTTTATCTGAAGGATCGCGCAGACCGCGACGCGGTGAACAAGCGTTGGATCGAAGTGTTCCCAAGCATCGATGAGGCACCCGTTCGCCACGCGATCCCGAACGATCTGCAAGGCAATCGCCGCATTCAGATCGAATTCATCGCCGTCATCTAAGGCGGTGGTCGATGCGCTGTACGCCGGCCCCGATGTTCGGGGCCGGCGCCAGCCCGTCATTTTACGGTCAGCACCGGACAGTGTGCTTCTTCGGCGATCTTGTGCGAGACGCTGCCGACGATCCAACCCTTCAACTCGCCGAACCCGCGCGTTCCCATAACGATCAGGTTCGCCCGATCCTTGCGCGCGGCATCCAGAATGCCTTCGGCCGGATCTACTCCGATTACGCGCGTCTTCACATCCTTGACCTTGCTCTTGGCGGCCAGCGCCTTGGAGCGATCGAGAACTTGTTGGGTGACGAATTCGAGGACTTCCTTCGGTGCCGGCAAGGCGACCATCGGTCCTTCCATGCCCGAACCCGCGAGGGTCATCTGCATGTCGATCTCGTAATTGTCGAGCAGATGGCGCTGTTCCTTCGTCAGGTCCTTGCGGGTGACGAGCTTGCGCAGCGTTTCGGAATTGGCGTCGCGCAACATGGAATGAACGATCACGAGGCGCGCCTTGTATTTTTGCGCGATGTCAATGGCGAGGGCGACCGCTTTTTTGGCGTGGTTGGAGCCGTCGGTGGCGACGAGAACGGTCTTGATCATGGTGCAAAGTCCTATCGTAGAAAAACGAAGCAAACAGCTTCATTTAAGTAAACAGGTAGCATTCGCGGGTGTCCTCTTCTAAATCTCGCGATCACGCAGAGTTGTTCCCGGATCGGGAAATAATGACAGTTCGATAATTGAATTCAGTGAGCTGCCGAACTTTGGCTTAATATATGGCGGCAATTTGTACCTTGTTCACGCGCCCTCCCGGTTGTTAGCCTTCGCGCTCGACTTTGCGGTCTTTTCCTCTCTCATTTGGTCAGGCACATGCGCGAATTTGATCTCATCGTTATCGGCGCGGGCATAGCTGGCCTCACTGCTGCCATGACCGCCGCGCGTCAAGGGGTCAAGGTCGTCGTCCTCGACCAGATGGGGGTCGGCGGGCAGATCAACAACGCGCCGCGTATCGAGAATTTTCCAGGCTTTCCGCAAGGTATCAGCGGAATCGAACTCGGGCCATTGCTGCATCAGCAGGCGGAGGAGGCGGGTGCGGAGTTCGCACTCGACCAGGTCGAGCGGATCGAACTCGCGGGCGATTTGCGCATCGTCCATGGCGGCGAGGAGGCTTTGCAGGCACCCGCGATCATCGTCGCGGCGGGTTCGATCTTGCGCGGGCTCGGCATTCCGGGCGAGGAGAAATTGACCGGGCGGGGCGTGTCGCACTGCGCGTCGTGCGACGGGCCGTTCTTCGACGGCCAGGGGGTCTGCATCGTCGGCGGCGGCGATGCCGCCTTGGACGAGGCCTTGGTGCTCGCCGATTATGTCGCGAAGATCACGATCTTCGTTCGTGGCCCCAAACCGAAGGCAGGAGGTGTTCTGCTCGAACGGATCGCGGCCAATCCTAAGATCGAGATCGTGACCGACATCGTGGTCGAGGAAATTTGCGGTGAGGACTCGGTGAGTTCGGTCCGCCTCCGCGATGCGAAAACGGGCGCTGCGCGGACCCAGGACGTGACCGGCGTCTTCGTCTATGTCGGGCTGGAGCCGAATAGCGCCTTCTTACAAGGCCTTATGACGCTCGATTCGGCTGGGCACATCGAAACCGATATTTTGATGCGGACCTCGCTGGCCGGCGTTTTCGCAGCCGGCGACATCCGCAAAAACTCGGTGGCGCAGCTGGCTTCGGTCGCCGGCGATGGCGCCACGGCCGCCATTTCGGCGGTGCGCTACCTCAAAGGCCGTACAGCTTCGCATTGAGAAAACCGCCTGGATCGCCTATCGTTACGTTAACACAATCAACGACGGGGATCGGGCCATGAATGAGATCAAGGTTGCTTCGCGGCAGGGTGTCAAATTCGCCGTCTTCAATCCCGTCGGCTATCCGCCCAAGGTCGCGAAAAAGCAGGCTGCGGCCCGCTTGGGTTCGCTCGACGGCCGGACCATCTATCTCGTCGATTGCCGCTTCGATGATTCCATCGAATTGCTGAAGCAGGTTCAGGCCTGGTTCGCCGAACATATGCCGAGTGTTGCGACCAAGATGGTTTCGCTTTCGAACATGTATCAGAAGGATGATCCCAAGCTGTGGGAGGAGATCAAGGCGAACGGCGATGCCGCGATCTTCGGTGTCGGCCATTGCAGCACCTGCGCGCCCGCGGTCGCGACCCACGCCATCACCGTCGATACCAAATACGGCGTGCCCACCGTGGCGATACATACCCACATCTTCGATAAGGTCGTGCGCTCGGTCACCAAGATGGGCGGGCTGCCGGAACTGCCCTGCGTCTTCGTGCCGCAGCCGGTGATGGGTAAATCGGCCGCCGAGTTGAAGGCCTATATCGACGGCAACAACCCTAATACCGGCCGCCCGGTGATGCAGGAAGTCGTCGAAGGCCTGACCAAAGGCCTCGCCGGCGACATGGCGGTCGGCGTCGATCGCTCGACCCCGCGCATGGTCGATCCCGATACCGAGGAAAACCTGCACGAGCTGTTCCTCAACAACAATTGGACCGACAAGCTGCCGATCGTGCTGCCGACCGAGGAACGTGTCGCGGCGATGCTGGCCGGCACCAGCCGCAAGCCTGATGAAGTTGTCGGTCGCATGCAGCCGACGCACAATCGCGGCCGCTGGGAATATACGGTCGAGAAGGTTGCGGTGAACGCCGTCATGGCGGGGGCGCGGCCGGAATATTTCCCGGTCATCCTGGCGCTCGCGGCCTCCGAAGTTTCGGCGCGCGGGTCGACCTCGTCGTCCTCGGCCGCGATGGTCGTCGTCAATGGTCCGATCCGTCATGAGATCGAGATGAATTGCGGCATCGGCGCGATGGGCCCCTACAACCACGCGAATGCGACCATCGGCCGTGCTTACGGCTTGCTGTCGCAGAACGGGCAGGGCGGTTCGGTGGTGGGTGAAACCTATATGGGCTCGCAGGGTCACAATATGGCCTACAACAGTTGCACCTTCGCCGAGAACGAGGAACGCAGCCCGTGGGCGCCGCTGCATGTGCAGAAAGGCTTCAAGCTCGAGGACAGCACGGTCAGCGTCTTCTGGGGCATGCGCTCGTCGAGCTTCTGCCTCGGCCTGCGCGAAACCCATTGGAAAGACCATGTGCGCGACATGCTGACGGGCATCGATCCCAACCTGCCGCCGTGCTTCGTGCTTGATCCCATCACCGCACGCCAGTTCGTTGGGCGTGGCGGCTTCGATACCAAGGAAAAGCTGATCCGCTGGGCGTGGGAAAATGCCCAGATGAAGGCCGGCGTCTATTGGGATCTGCAATTGGTGCAGAATTATATCTATCCGCGCGCGACCTTCGGTGAGGAGCCCTTTGCCTCGAAGCTTAAGGCCAAACCGGACGAGCTGATCAATACCTTCGTCGAGGATGAGATCAACGTCGTGGTGGTCGGCGGGGAGACCAACGGCTATTGGTCGATCCAGGGCACGCGCTACAACAAAACGATCTCCATCGACGAGTGGCGCTAGCTCTTTTTAGTTCATATACCGCGTAAAAGGCCGCCATTCGGCGGCCTTTTTTCTGCCCAAAGGTGGAACGCTGCCCAACTTGTTGCCCATGTTATCGAATCCGTTTGGCGGGACCGTTGCCCCCCCTTATGCTGACGTCCAAGTAAATCCGGATCATCGGGCAGGGAGGCCGCGATGCTTAAAATCCGCCATATCGCCTTAGCCAGCAAGAAACCCGGCGAGGCTGCCGAGTTCTACAAGAATGCCTTCGGCTGGCGTGAGGTTTCGCGCATGGGCAAGAATATGTCCGACCCGGCCGGTGTGATCCTCAGCGACGGTTCGATCAACGTCACCATCCTGCGCTTCGCCACCGACCAGATCGGCAAGGGCCTCGACTACGAGGGCTTCCATCATATGGGTGTGGTGGTGGACGATGTGGAAAGCGTGCGCGCGCGCCTCGAAGCGATGGGCGTTGCTTGCGTCGTCGAGGCGCATGAGATTCCACCCAACGCGCAATTCGAGATCAAATTCCAGGGTCCGAGCGACATCGTCTTCGATATCACCGATGTCGCCTGGCCGGGCAGCACCGCACTCGACGGCACGCCCGCACCTGATGTTCAACCTACCGCGGCCGAACAGGGCCGCAGCCACAAGAAAGTCGCCGCCGAATAGGTTTCGGGGCGGCTCAACATCGACACACAACGTAGAGGGGAGAGAGTTTCGTATGTCCGATAAAATGCCGTTCCGCGCCGATCAAGTGGGAAGCCTGCTGCGTCCGGCCGAATTGAAGGAAGCGCGCGAGAAGAAGCGCACCGGCGCCATCACGCAAGCGCAATTGAAAGAGGTCGAGGATCGCCTGATCCGCGCGGCCGTGAAGATGCAGGAAAGTGTGGGCATCCATGCCGTGACCGACGGCGACTTCCGCCGCAATTCCTGGTCGGGCGACTTCCTGAATGCCATCGAAGGCGTGACCACCGGCGGCAACGTAAGCGCCGATCCGGCCGCCGCGAACGAGCAGCAGAAGTCGACCCCGGTCGGCGGCGTGGTGCAGAACTGGCAGCCGCCGACCCCGAAGACGGTCGGCAAGCTCAAATGGCCGACCGGCGGCATCCAGCGCGAGAGCTTCAACTTCCTCAAGAGCGTGACCAAGGAAACCCCGAAGGTCATGATCCCGTCGCCCAGCATGTTGCATTTCCGCGGCGGCCGCGGCGGCGTCGATGCGAAGGCCTATCCGGACATGGACGAGTTCTTCTCCGATCTCGCCAAGGTCTGGGCCGCTGAGATCAAGGATCTGGCCGCGCAGGGCTGCAAATACGTGCAGCTCGACGATACCAACCTCGCCTATCTGTGCGATCCCGAACTGCGCGAGCGCGTCAAAGGGCTGGGCGAAAACCCGGACCAACTGCCCTCGCTCTACGCCAAGCTGATCAATGAATCGATCAAGGATCGTCCGAAGGACATGGCGATCTCGGTGCATCTGTGCCGCGGCAATTCGCTGTCGCGGGGGCATGCCAAGGGCGGCTACGAACCCGTCGCCGAGGCGATGTTCAATGAGACCAAGATCGACGGATTCTTCCTCGAATACGACGATGCGCGCTCGGGTGACTTCAAGCCGCTGCGTTTCGTCCCGAAAGGGTTGAAGATCGTGCTCGGCATCATTACGACGAAGTTCGGCGAGCTTGAGAGCAAGGACGATCTCAAGCGCCGCATCGACGAAGCGGCGAAATATATGCCGTTGGATCAGATGTGCATCAGCGGCCAGTGCGGGTTTGCCTCGCACACCGGCGGCAATCTTCTGTCGGAAGATCAGCAGAAGAAGAAACTGGAGTTGGTGGTCGAGATGGCCCAGCAGGTCTGGGGCCACGCTTAAGGACGCCGGCCGCGCGGCGACGGTAGAGTCGGCCGCGCGGCCGGCTTAGGTCAAAATAAAAAAGCCCGCACGTTGCGGGCTTTTTTATTGGATCAATTCTTCGGCCCCGGCCACACGCCGGAATCGAGCATGCGGACGGCCGCTTCGTCTTTCCAGTCTTGGTAGGGCTTGTAACCGGGACGCTGCGTCACCGCGTCCCGCACATTCTCGAAAATTTCCTGATCGCTCATGGTGAAATCGAACGGCACTGCTGAGGGTGCGGGCACGTACCAGGGCGACGAAACAAACGTCTCGACGATATTGTCCTCGGGATCCTTGAAATACATGCTCCAGGCAATCCCGTGCGCGCGTGTCTGGATGTCCGTCACCTCATTGTCGGCGTTGAGGATGGCATGCATGGTGCGCAGATCGGCGAGGCTGCCGAGTTCGAGCGACAATTGCACGATCTGCGACGGCACGCCTTCGGGCCGGCCAGTGCGCAGCACGATCTGGTGATGTTCGTTGGGATCGCGCGACAGGAATGCGTATTCGCCGTCGCCGCGCGGCGCATGCCCACGGTCCGAAACCAAAAAGCCCAGAACCCGGCGGTAGAACGTGATCATCCGGTCGAGATCGCGCACGGTGATGCCGACATGGCTCAGGCGGGCATAGGGGACGTAGGGCATGCAGACCTCCAAGGGGCGAGCGATTCCCTCAGTGTCGCGCCGGTCTAGAAACAATGCAACGTCGTGAACGGGCCGCGGCCCCAGCCGTCGCAGAACATGACGCCGGACCCACGGTATTGGGCGCGGGCGCGTTCCTCGGCCTCGCGCAGGCGGGCCTGCATGTCGGCAATGGCGGACGCGCGGCGACGGTTGAATTCACCGTAGGTCGCGTTGCCGCCGTGAAGCTCGGCCAGGGCGGCGCTGACGCTGGTGCGCGATTGCTGCACGAAGGGCGAGGTTCCGACTCGATCCCAAGCGTCCCAGCAGCGGCGGTTGGCCGCGTCGTATTGCTGCAATACCGAACGTTCGAAGCTGTTCGGCTTGCCGGGATCGGCGAGATATTCCATCGAGGCTTTGGCGGCGACGTCGTCATCGAACGGGATGCGGGCGCGGATCGGATCGAGTGCCGGATCTGCATAGGCGCCGGCGCAGATGGTGCGCGCCGCCGCCACATTGGGATTGGGGGCCGCTGCGCAGGCAGCCAAAGCCAGAAGAGATGCCACAGCCACGATGATTTTTTTCATGGTTTCGCGTCTCGGCCGATTGCGCGGCCATCCTTTCACGAGGTTGGTGTCTACATTAACGCCGGACGGGCCGGTCTGTTCCATCAGAAGGTGGCCGCTTTTTTACGCCGCAGGAATGCGAACACCATGTCATCTATGGTCACCAGGCATTGAGAGCAATAGACGATCTCGTTGCAGCGTTCGAAGATTTCCTCGGTGGATCGGGCATCCTCGGCTATAGCCTTTCGCGCCTGCGCAACCGTGATCCCGGTGCAGGGGCAGATTGCGGTTGCGGATTCCAATTCTTGGTCGGTTTGATCGGCCATCGGGGGAGTCTAGGGCGTGCTGCGGCGCGCGGTCAAACGGCTAGGAACGAGCGCACGCGATAGGCCAGACCATCTTGGTATCGGCCGGTTCGCGCCTGCCATCGGCGGTTTGGTAAGGGATTGCGATCCGCTTTTCGGAATCTGGGAGAGTGCTCAATACGTGATTGTCGAAGGTCGTTGTCGGCTTCATGAAAACCGCCAGGGGATCCAAATAACGTCGATAGACGCTGGCTTCGACGACGGCGTCGCGGATCGTGAAATCCGGTCCGTCGCCGGCAAACACCAACAGATGGAGATGGGAAAATCCGGCCGGGCCAAAATAAGGGCCGATGGTTCCGGTTTTCCCCACCGGCCCGACAATTTCGCCGAGCGTGACGCGCGCACCGATTTTCAACGGGCTCGGTTTATCGAGATGTTGGTAGCGCGCGAAGAGGTAGACCGGCAGACCGGTATCATTCGGAGCATAACGCAACCACACGTAATTGCCGACGAGTAGTCCGCCTTCGCCGGAATGGATAACATCGCCGCCGGCAATTGACAGTAGCGGTGTGCCTTCCTTGGCGGCGATGTCCATGCCGTTATGGAATCCAAAATGATCGTTGACGCGCGGGCTGCCGTCAAAACGGACCGGCGAACCAAACGGAGAGGCGACCTCGGAGCAGCGCGCGCCGGTCGGGAAAACCGCGAGCAGGCCCACTGGAACCTGCCCAAGCTGTTCGTAATTTTCCTGCGATTGCGCGGGCGCGGGTTTGCCGCTTTTGCCGCCGCCTTTACCCTGCGCGGCCGAGGGCTCGGCTGTTCCCACCGACATTATTGCGGCAAGAAGGATGATGAGTGCTTGCCGGCCCATCACACGACGAGCTCACCCGTCGCCAGATCAAACGGATCGTTCTGGTTCGGCATGGTCGATTCGATCGCAATGCCCGCGCCCTTGAGTTCGCCGTGCACGGCACGAAAGGAATCGAGATCGGGGAGGCGCCAGGCCATATGGATGAGGCCGGGCTGCGTCGCGTCCGGTGCGGGGCCGGTCGCGCGCTCGAACAAAGCAAGCTGATGATGGTCGGACCCATTGCTGAGGAAGACCACGCCGCGCGCGGGATTTTCGTTCGCGACCTTGAGGCCGAGCATGGTCATGTAGAACGCTTTGGATGCGTCAACGTCGCGCACGTTGAGGACAAGGCGCGCGAGGCGTTCGACGCTTATCATTTCATCGTGGGCATATTTCTACTTTGCCCAGCTGAAGTCGCGCATGGTCATGCCGATGGTGGGGCGGCCGTCCTCACGCACCACGACATCCTTCTGGAAGACCCAGCTGATCGGCACACTGGTGATCGGGATGATGTAGGATTCTTCGTTGATCTTGTTGAAGATCTTTCGGAAGGCATCGGTGCGTTTTGCTGTGTCGTGGGTCTTTTCGGTTTCGGCCATCCAGGTATTGATGTCTTGATCGCGCCAATAATCGCGCAAATCCACGCCGAACCAACGGTCGAGAATGGTTCCCGAATCCGGGATATCGCCGTAAGGCGATTCACCGATGCGCGCGGTGACTTTGCCTTCGTCGCGCAGCTTGCGATACACGCTGAGCGGCATATCGGCCACCTCGGCCTTGATGCCGACCTGCCGCAGCATGCCGGCGATCGCGATAGTGACGTCGGTCATCGGCGGGCGGGTGAAAATCTTGAGCGGGAATCCGTCTTTCCAGCCCGCCTCAGCGAGAAGCTTTTTCGCAGCCGCAGGATCGTAAGCGGGAGCCGAGATCGTGTAGTCGCAGCCGATCATCACGCGGAAGCACACCGCATCGTCGGATGTTGCGCCTTTGACCATGAATTCCTTGACCAGCCCCTTGCGATCGATGGCCATGGCAATTGCGCGGCGCACGCGCTTGTCTTTAAGCATTTCGCCTTCGCCGCTGCGATTGATTGAATCGAGCGTGAAGCTTGCCATCGTCAGGTCGTTTGTGGCGGTTGTCTTGAATTTCGAATTGGCTTGCAGTTCCTTAAGCTGATCGGGCTGAGGCGCCCGCATCACGTCGATGCCATCGACCAGCATCTGGGCGATTTGCGTCTGCGCTTCGGGAATCGGCAACATGCGCAGTGTCTTGATGTTTACCTTTTCGCCGATGTTATAAGCATCATGACGATCGACGACGACGGTGCCGTCGGCATCGAAGCTCGTGACTTTCATGGCGCCGGTGCCGACCGGTGTGCGGCGGCCATAGATCGATTTGTCCTCGAGCGGCTTGTGGATGGAGCTGTCGAGAATCCACATGTTCAGTGAGATGAAGGCGACGTCCAGCGCATAAACCGACTTGGACGTGAATCGCACTGAATGCGGACCGGTCTTTTCCACCGATTTGAGGAAACGGAAACGCGATGGGAACGGGAGCTTCGTTGCTGGATCGAGCAGCCAGGTCGCGACATAAACTACATCGTCCGCGGTCACTGCATTGCCGTTGTGGAATTTGACGTCGTCGCGCAGTTCGAATTCGATCGTTACGTCATCGACTCGCTTCCAGGATTTCGCGATCACCGATACATAATCTTTTTTGTTGGCGTCGTAGGTGAGCAGCCCGTCGAACACCGCGTCGGTGACGAAATTGCCTTCCGGTGTCGGGAAGTAATAGGGATCGACATATTTGAATGGCTCTGTCGCGGCGACGCGGAGCGTGTCCTTGGCCTTTTGCGCGACGGCGTCGGATGCCTGCCAGCTTATCGCGGCGATTGCGATGGCGGCGACTGCGAGTGTGCGTTTCATGGATGCCCTCCTGTTGGCGTCATTATCGAATTGGCTATCCTGCCGGACAAGTCGGTTGATCCTCATTCCGCTGTCCGGAAAACCCTGATCGGCTAATTCTTGGTTCTAGGGTGTGGTTTTTATGGCCGCGCCCACGATTGCCAACAGCTCGTCGATCTGTTTGTTCTCGATGATCAGTGGCGGCGACAGCGCGATGATATCGCCGGTCGTGCGGACCAGGGCACCACTCTCATAACATTTGACCAGCACGTCGTAGCCGCGTGCACCTGGGGCGTTGGCGCGCGGAGCCAGCTCGATACCGGCGACCAGGCCGATGGTGCGAATATCGATGACGTTGGGCAGCTCGCGCAATTTGTGGGCGGCTTCGGCCCAATAGGGTTCGAGCGACAACGCGCGCGCGAACAGATTGTCCTTGCGGTAGAGATCGAGCGTGGCGAGGCCGGCGGCGCAGGCAAGTGGATGGCCGGAATAGGTATAGCCGTGGAACAGCTCGATCCCGTCGGGACCCTGCATGAAGGTCTCGAAGATATGTTTGCGCACGACGGCCGCACCCATCGGTACGGCGGCGTTGGTGATGCCTTTGGCGAGCGTCATGATATCCGGCACGACGTCGAACCGTTCGGCGGCACTCGCCGCACCCAATCGCCCGAAGCCGGTGATGACCTCGTCGAAGATCAGAACAATGCCGTATATGTCGCAGATCGAACGTAGGCGTTCGAGATAGCCCTTGGGCGGCACCAGTACGCCGGTCGATCCGGCCATCGGCTCCACAATCACGGCGGCGATGGTTTCGGCGCCGTGCAGGGCGACCAAGTCTTCGAGCGCATCGGCGAGGTGCACGCCCCAATCCGGCTGGCCCTTCGAGAAGGCATTCTTCTCCAGACTATGGGTGTGGGGCAGATGATCGATCTCGGTCAGCAATCCGCCAAAGGCTCTCCGGTTCGGGCTGATGCCGCCGACCGAGATGCCGCCGAAGCCGACGCCGTGATAGCCGCGCGCGCGTCCGATCAGCTTGCGCCGTCCGGCCTGGCCACGCAGCGCATGATAGTTGAGCGCGATCTTGAGCGCTGTATCGACCGCCTCGGAGCCCGAATTGGCGAAGAACACGTGATCGAGATCGCCGGGCATGAGGTCGGCAACCCGGCTCGCCAGCTCAAACGCCTTGGGGTGAGCCATCTGGAAGGGCGGGGCGTAATCCATCTCGCCCGCCTGGGCGGCGATGGCGGCGACGATCTCGGCACGGCCATGGCCGGCATTGACGCACCACAGCCCGGCCGTGCCGTCCAATAGCCGCCGTCCGTCGTGGGTCGAGTAAAACATGCCCTTGGCGCCGACCAGCAGGCGGGGCTTCGCCTTGAACTGGCGGTTGGCCGTAAAGGGCATCCAATAGGCGCCGAGGTCGTTGGGAATATTTGTGTCCATGACGCACCCTAATCCACCGTCCTGGGGGGAGGAAAGGGAGAGTGACCGATTTCCACTGGCGATAGCGTTTCGAATCGTCATACGGAAGAACATGGTCGGGGGAGACTGCCCTGAACGAGTGTCGTACCAATATACTGGCGATCCTGCTTGCGCCCTGGCTGATGGCGACGCCTGCCTTCGCGGAGGTCGTCGGAGCCGTGCCGTCCTTCGAGGAGATGGCGGTTCCTGCATCTGCGTCGCGCGGGCCGATGCCTTTGACGCCGCGCAATCTCGACGTCGGCCCGGCGCCAGACGTTTTGCGGGTGCGCCCTGCTTTAGCACATCGGTCGATGCCCGCTCCGTCGTTTCCCCCGCTGTTTGCCAGAAGCAGTCCGAGGGCCAATCCGCCGCCGCCCCCAGTCGTCGCGCGGCCCGGGCCGGAGGCCGCGCCCTCGCTGCAGGTCAGCGGCAAGGTCGTTCAACTCGGCGCATTCCGTGACCCGGACGTGGCGGAGAAGGCCCTGGCCGAGTGGCGTGGCGCGGTGCCGGCGATGTTCCAGGGCGTCGTGGCGCCCAATATCGTCATCGCGGATCTTGGGGCGAAGGGGACCTATTACCGGATTCGCATCGCGGGCTTCTCCGATTCGCGCAAAGCGGGCGATTTCTGCGCCGCCTTCCGGGGCGGCGGGCGCGATTGCTTCGTGGTTCCGGAGCCCTGAAATGTCCACATTCCGCCACTGGAAACGCCGCAATCGCGGTCCATATTTTTATTCATAAAAAACTAAGAGATCGCCGCTAGTGTCTGCTGATCGTGGTTGGTGGAGTCCGTTGGTATGCGCTACTGCGTTCGATATCGGGTGGAAGAGAAAAACTGGGTCGTCGCCGATGTCGGGAATGACAATCAAATCGTGGGCGTTCATGCCACCAAATCGGCGGCGTATGCCCAAGCTCTCGCTGCCCAGCAGGGTGGAAATTCAGATACCGAAGCGGACTATTTCAAGCGTGTACGCGATGCCATGCCGCGCACACTGGTGACGGAACGATTCCGCAAGGATCCCAAGGATCTCGTCCGCTCGTCCTGACCTGGGCTTTTCTCTGACGCTTATCAGTTAGTTTGTCACGGCCGCAACAAATGCGGCCGTGACTAGCCGAAAAATGTCCTTATTGCATCGGCGAGAACGAGGCCGGGTACATCAGTTTGTTTTCCTGATTGAACACGGTGACCGGCGCGTCCGGCGTGTCGCCCTTGGGTGGCCAAACGCCCTCATGCTCGGTTTTGGCGCGCACGTCATAGCGCTGGTTCGGGTCCTTGTAGGGCCAGATATGGACGAACTTGTTGCCGGTGCCGAGATCGCATTCCATGGCGACGGAGAGGTTCGAATATTCGAGCCGTTTGGGCAGCGCCTTTTCCCAGCGCTTGCGGTTTTCCATGATGAGACCCGGCGTCAGGATATAGCTGCGCATTTCGTAACACGGTCCCCACTTGCCGGGCTTGAGTTCGGGCGAGAAGGGGCACGGCTCGTAGATTTCGAGCGACATGTTCTTGATGAATTTCGAGATATCCGGCGGCCAAACGCCCGACGCGGCGGCTTCCTTGCGGATACGAGCGCGTTCGGCCAAATCCTTGTAGGGCCAGATATGGATGATCTGATTGAGTGGCCCGACGTCGGTATAGAAAAAGCCGGCCAGTTCAGAGAATTGCTTGCGCTTCTCATAGGCTTCGCCGAAACGCTTGATGGTTTCCGGCTGGGTGCGCGGATAAAGATCGTAGGTGCGGACTTCGTAGATCATGGCCGTTAGCCTCCCGATAGTGCCTGTCTTTAATCGTTCAGGAATATCGTTGCCGAGCCGGTTTGAAAAGCGCCATCGCGCGCCCTAAACTCCGCGCCGCAAACGAACAACCTCAATTGAGTCAGGGGCTATCTTTCATGGCACGCATACCCGCAAAACTTCAGCCTCATATCAATTCGGCCTACCCCGGCCCCAACCCCTGCCTGATTGCGTCGGTCCAGCCCGACGGTTTCGCACAGGTCACCCCGCGCGGCAGCGTCGTGGTCGTCGACGACACCACGCTCGGCTATTGGAACCGCGGCGGCGGCACGACCGCAAAGAATATGTCGGACGGCGGCAAGGTCACCGTGTTCTTCCGCAACACCGAGATCCGCGACATCCTGCCCGGCGGCGGCATCGCGCGTTTCTACGGCACGGCGACGATCCACACCTCGGGCCCGATGTACGAGCAGGTCTGGACCACCATGGTACAGCCCGAGCGCGACAAGGACCCGGAAAAGAAGGGCCATGCCGTGCTGGTTAAGATCGAGCGTGCCGAGAATCTGAGCGGCAAGCCGCTCGAAGGCTAATCTCCGCTTCGATTTTTGATCCGCCAGAGTAGGGCGACCAGGGCGATATTGGCGGCGGCGAGTCCTGTGAGGGTCGCGAGCGTCGCCGATACCCCCGCCGCCTGCAGCATCATGGCGGCGAGTGTCGGCGAGATCGATTGGGCGATCAGGGCCGGCATGGCGAGGCGTCCCATCGCCACGGCGTAGCCGGTCTGCCCATAGAGCGCCAGCGGCAAGGTGCCGCGCGCGATCGATTGGATGCCGACGCCGGAGGCATAGACGATCAGCCCGAAAGCGACGAGCGGGATCGATGCCGACAGGACCGCGAGCCCGGTGGCCATCAGCGCGGCCGAAGCCGCCATGGTCCAGATCGGGTGGTAACGGTTGCCGAACAAGATTTCGACGACACGCGCACCCACCTGCGACGGGCCGACGAGTGCGCCCAGCGCCACCGCGGTGGCGAGCGCCAGATCGCGCGCTTGCAGGATGGTCAGCAGATGTACGCCGATGATCGAGACGATGGACGATCCGGTCGTGATCAGCGTCGCCAACACTGGAAACAACCAAGCACTTCGTTTGGGCGGGGCGTCAGCGGCGGCGGGGGCCTCGGCCTCGGTGGGCTTGACGCGATCGGACGCTTTCAATTCGCGCGGCACCGCGAAAGCGTGCAGGGGAAGCCCTACCAGTAGGTGAAGCGCGGTATAGACGAGGCAGGTATCGCGCCAGCCGATGCTTTCCACGAGGTGCGCGCTTAGCGGCCAACAGACCGTGCTCGCGAAGCCGCCCCACAGGGTGAGCGCGGTGATCGGGCGCCGCGCTGCCTCGCCATAGAGTCGCCCGAGCGTCGAGAAGGCGGCATCGTAGAGGCCGGAGCCCATGCCGAGTCCGATGATTGCCCAGGCGAGGACATAGATCGCGAAATTCGAGGCTTGGGATAGAACCGCGAGACCGACGGCCAGCAGCAACGAACTTCCGATCAAGATGGGGCGCCCACCGTGGCGGTGGATGGCGCGCCCGACATGGCGCGACACTAATCCGGCGACGAGCAGGCCGACCGACACGCCGCCGACGACCCAGGAAAAGGTCCAGCCGGTATCCTCGGCGATGGGTTTGGCCAATACGGCGAGCAGGTAGAAGGATGAGCCCCAGCCCAGAATCTGGCAGATGCCGAGGATGGTCACCGGGCTCACAACGGACTCCGCAGGCCGCGCGCGATGCTCGGATAGAGGCACGCCAGCGTTGCGGCACGCGCGACCATGAAGATCATCAGCGCCGCCCAGAGCCCGTGATTTCCGAATTCCGGCTGCAGACTCAATAGCGCAATGAGGAATACGCCGAATGAGACGATCATCGCATTGCGCATATCGCGTGTGCGCGTGGCGCCGATGAAAATGCCGTCGAGCATGAAGGACCAGACCGAGACGAGCGGCGAAATCGCGAGCCAGATCAGGAATTCGCCGGCCAGATCCCTCACCTCGGCGATATCGGTGAGCCATCCGACGATGATCGGTCCCGCTGCCGCATAGATGATTGAATAGCCGACCGCGACGATCACGGCCCATTGACCGGTGATGCGGACCGCACGACGCAGGGCTTCGCGGTCGCGCGCCCCCGCCGCACCGCCGATCATCGCCTCCGCCGCATGGGCGAATCCGTCCAGCCCATACGACAGGAAGTGTTGAAGCTGCATGAGTATGGCGTTGGCGGCGAGCATGGCGTCGCCCGCCGTCGCCCCCTGGCGAGTGAACAGCGCGAAGGCCGTGATCAGGCACAAGGTGCGCACGAAGATATCGAAATTGAGGCCGAACAGACGGCGCAGTTTCGCCGGATCGAGGATGCCATTGAAAGTGATCGGCGCGTTCGCCGCGCGCCGCCACAAGATCAGTGCCATGGCGACGGCAGCATATTCGGCAATCGCGGTCGCGGCGGCAACGCCCGGCACGCCCCATCCCATACCGACCACGAAGCTCAGCGACAGTACGATGTTGAGCCCGTTCATCCAGAGTTGGAGGACAAGGGCGGCGCGCGTATTGCGCATGCCGATGAACCAGCCGACCAGGCAGTAATTGGCGAGTGTGGCGGGCGCGCTCCAGATGCGGATGCGGAAATAGTCGTGGGCGAAACCTTCGACCTCTGGGCTTGCATCGAAGAAATTCCGCGCCAGCGCGATGATCGGTATCTGCAAAATCCATAGTACCACGCCAAACCCGGCGGCGATCATCAGGCCGCGCAGCAAGGTCGAGCGCACTTCGGCATTGTCGCCCGCGCCATAGGCCTGCGCGACCAATCCGGTCGTGCCCATGCGCAGGAAGCCGAAGCCCCAATAGATGAATGAAAAAACGACCGAACCGACCGCGACGCCGCCGAGATAGGCGGGGTTAGGCAGATGCCCCATGACGGCGGTATCGACGGCGCCCAGCAATGGCACCGACAGATTCGCGAGTATGATCGGCCCGGCGAGTCGCCACGCAAGCGCGTGCGACGGAGCTTCGAGTTGCGCGTTCATGAGGGTCAGAGATTGTCGAAAAATGCCGCCATGCGCGTGCGAAGGGCTGCATCGGGCATGGCGCCGGCGACCGCCTTGAGATTGTCGCGCATATGATGCGGCTTGCTGGTCGCCGGAATGATGCAGGTCACGCGCGCGTCCGCGATCAGATATTTGAGCGCGATCTGGGCCCAACTCGTGCAGCCGATCTCGGCGGCCCAGTCAGGCAGAGCGCGGTCGGCGACCTTGGCGAACAATTCGTCCTGTCCAAACGGCCGGTTGATGAGGGTGGCGACGCCGTGATCGGCGCAAAAGGACAGGAGATCACGTTCTGCCGCGCGCTCGATCAGCGAATAGGGAAATTGGCAGAAATCCACTTCGGGATGCGCCGCGATGGTCTTCTTCAAGGCGTCGAACGCGCTCGCCGTATAGTGGGTGATGCCGATATAACGGACACGGCCCTGGGCCTTCCATTCGCGCAAGGTCGCGAGGTGGGTTTCAGTGTCAATGAGATTGTGCACCTGCATGAGCGCGATAGATGAGGTCCGCAGCAGGCGCAGGGATTCGTCCATCGCTGCGATCCCTTCGTGCTTGCCGCGCGTCCAAACCTTGGTGGCGATGAAAGCTTTCGCCCGCGCCGGTTCGGTCTCGAGCAATTCACCGACGACGGCCTCGGCGCGGCCATACATGGGCGAAGAATCGATCATGGTGCCGCCCGCTTCGGTCAACTGACGAATGACGTCGGCCAGGGCGTCGCGGATCGGAGTGGCGGTCAAGGACGTGTCGAAGGCGCGGAAGGTGCCGAGTCCGATGACCGGAAGGTTCTCTGCGCTATGGGGAATGGGACGCGTTTGCATGGCGGGCACGGTATCGGGCGACTCCGGCCGCCGCAATCCTTTCTCAGGGGGGGGTAATTCGTCTATGAAGAAGCATGGGCGAGGGTCGAACTATCGGAATGTGGATGAAGCGTGTTCGCCGGGGGTTGAGCCGCCCGCCGGGCGAGATCGCGCGGCGTATCAGCTTCGAGGCGCGTGCGATGCTGGATCGTACCGCGATCTCGCCGGATGCCGCGATTTCCGAATCCAAATTGGTCTGGCTGCCTTATTCGGTTTTGTCGAACGTCTCGAACGAGGATCGCGCGCGCATTCGTGCGGCTGCCGCGCGCGCGCGCGCCTATGAAGTCGATCTTCTCGGCTCCGGTCCGGTCAAGCTGGCCAATCCAATCGATTGGCATGTGGATTTCAAAAGCGGCCATCGCTGGCCTCCAGCCTATTTCCGTGATCTCGACCTCAACGACCTCGGGCGCGACAGCGACGTCAAGGTGCCCTGGGAACTATCGCGTCTACAATGGCTAATCCCAGTCGGTCAGGATTATCAATTGGGCGGAGATCCCACTCACGCCGTCTTCGTGCGCAATGTGTTGCTGAGCTGGATGGAAGCCAATCCGTTCGCCCGAAGCGTCAATTGGGGCATCGCCATGGAACCGGCGATACGCATCTTCTCCTGGACCTGGCTGTTCCAGGTGTTCGGCGGGTCCGAGGCGTGGCAGGAAATCATCTTCCGCAGGCAATTTCTGGCGACGCTCTATCGCCACGCCGAATTCGTGCAGCGTTACATGGAGGATTTCGGCAGCGGCGGCAATCATCTGGTGGCAGACGCAGCGGGGCTCGTCATGGCCGGGCATTTTTTCGGGGACAATCGCGGCGCGCGTGCCTGGGCCGAGACCGGTTGGTCGATTCTGACGCGCGAGATCGAACGCCAAGTCGGTGCCGATGGCGTCGATTACGAAGCCTCAATGGCCTATCACGGGTTCGTCTTCGAAATGTTCGATTGGCCGGCGCGCGCGCGGGCCTCGTTGGGGCTTCCTATTCCGGAAAGCTATCGTGCGCGCTTGAGCGCGATGGACGACTTCTCCGCCGCCGCGACCGGCCCCGACGGGGCGCTGCCGCTTTGGGGCGACAATGACGACGGCCACGTCCTACCCATCAATCTTGCGGCACGCACCTCTCCGGTCGAGCCCGATTCGCGCGCCTTCCATGCGTCCGGCGTCTATATCATGGCGCATGAGCGCGATCATGTGTTCATCGATTGTGGGCCGATCGGCCAGGGTGGACGCGGCGGACACGGCCATAACGATGTGCTTGCCTTCGAGGCCGTTTTGACCGGCGTGCGCCTGATCACCGATTCCGGCAGCTACATTTATACGGCCTCGCCAAGCTGGCGCGACAAGTTCCGCTCGGCGCTTGCCCACAATGCACCGGTGATCGACGGCGAGGAACCCAACCGTTTCGTCGGACCGAACGAGCTGTTCTTGCTGCATGACGATGCCAAGCCGAAACTCGAAACTTGGCGCCGCGAGGCCGAGCACGACACCTTCGTCGGAAGTCATTCGGGCTACCTGCGTCTCGTGCGTCCGGTGCGCCCGATCCGTAGCATCGAACTCGATAAGCGCGCGCATCGCTTGACCGTGCGCGATACATTCGAAGGGGCGGGCGATCACCGAGTTGTCACGACATTGCATTTCGCCTACGGCGTTGTGGTCGATGAGGCGGGCGACGGGCATTGGGGGCTGCTCAAGGATGGTATCGCCTTCGCTTTGATTGTCGAGGGGGAGGGCTGGCAGGCGCGCGAAGTGACGACGCATGAATCGCCGAGTTATGGCGTGATGCGGGAACGCCCAGCGTTGGAATTCAGCCGCAGCGGCGCATTGATGCCGATTACGTTTACGATCGGTCCAGTTTAGGGAAGCGCCTGCCTTACCCGCAGCGGCATCATCGGATCGATCTGCTGCTCCTCGCAAAAGACGACCAAAAGATCCTCGCGGCTCAGGAGATAATCCATCACGCCGCCGAGAAAGGCGGGGTCGGTGACGCCTGCGCGCAAATCGTCAGGTGAAAGCCCGCTGGTATCGAAAAATCCGTCAATTCGCTCGTCATCGCCCAGAAGGAACTGAACCATGAGCAAAGCCATGGTTTCGGCGTTTTCGCGCGCGCGTGCCTGCGATGGATCGGGCTGATTGCGTTCGCGGATGGGCACGGTTCAGCGAAATCCAGGCGCATAGTCGAGCTGACGCCGCCAGGCCCGTTCGCCGATATCGCAACCACGCTCGTAGGTATAGCCCGAGCCGAAGCGTTGCGGATCGTTGTTCGCCGCGACCGGCACGATTCCGTTGCGCGGGCCGTTTTGCGGCGGCATCAGTCCCGATATTTCGTAAATCAATTTGCGCCGCATGGCCTGTGCGAAATCCTGGAAATCCTTGGCGACGATGATGAAGGCGCCAGAGCCGCCGATGACGCAACCGCGAAAGTAATTGTCGAGATCGTCGAGGAAAAAGCCAGGGCCGAATTGGTCGCGCGCATTGATGATGGGCAGGCCGTTGATCGTGATGCCTTTGGAGACGACCTCGTCGCGCGCCTGGACCACCATGCGCCCATGATTGTTGGGTCCGTCGCCGGAAACATCAATGACTTTGCGTGGCGCTTCAACCGTGCCGTCGCTGATCAGCTTGTAGGCCAGTTCCAATCCCTCGCTAATCGAGGTGCGTTGGCCGAGCGTGATAGGAACATCGGCCAGGATTCGCGCATAGGCATCGGCGCTCAAGGCGTCGCTGACGATGCGCCACGGCACGATTACCGTCGTATAGGGGCCGCTCGACCAATCGATATAGGCGATGGCGATCTTGCCGTGATAACCGGAGCGGATTGCTTCGATGACTTGGGGATGGCGGAGCGCCGACGATACTCCGTCGCGTTGCAGGCGGGCCTCGACCTCATCGACGCTGCGCGAGGTGTCGGTTGCAATGACGAGGGCGAGATCGACCAGTTCCGCCGCTTGGGCGGACGCGATGCCGAATATCATGGCGACCGCCGCCAAAAGGGCTGCGGCCATGGTTCGGATCGAAATTGTCGTTCTGAAATGCGCCACCGGATAGGCTCCGCCGATGAGTAGTTGAGTGTAACCCCTATTTCGCGATGAACCCAAGCGCTGGCTGGAAGGGCCCTAGGCTTTGGCGCCGAGATTGCGGGCCGCCAGCCAGGCTGCGCCCGCGGGGACGCCGAAAACCACCACAAATACGCCGATCTCGACCAGGGGCGATATGCCCGCGCGCACGACCCCAACGATCCCGTTCACAGACGCTGCGACGAGCCAGGCCCATATGAATATGCGGGCCCCGCCGGCCCCGCCGCCCGCCCGATTCGCGAGGCGCGAGACCAGGACGAACAGGAATAGCACGGTCAATCCGGCGATCGTGACGTTCAGAATATGCATGGAGATTCCCTTCTGAGAGTGTGGATACGCCACTCCAGTGTTGCGACCTGCGTGTGGATAAAATTTTTAGGAGAATGTCATCTCCCGATATCCAACAAGTTCTGGCGGTCGCTTTATTTTTGAAATCGCCCGAAGAACCGGGGCGCAAGCTGTCGTCATCTGTATGGATCGGCAGTGAAATCGTCGATAATCGGTGTCCAAGTATTTATTGTATTATTTTCGGGAGTGCCACTCCAAAAACGCTTTTGCGGCTGATACCGACGTTGTTGCGTATTGCGCACAATTGTTCTGCGCGTCGGAATTCCTGGCCGGATAATTCATATGTTAGCAAATTTGAATGGGCGCGCCGAAAGTTAGGACGGACGAGTTCGGAGGTCACGGTTGGTTCAGCCGACGAGTTGGAACACCTCGCCCAACAATTCGTACGAACGGCGTCGTGCGGCCGGATCGTGGGTAATGGTCAGGATCACGATTTCGTCCACGCTATAGCGCGCCGCCAGCGCGACCAGCTGCGCGCGGCAATGCGCGGGATCGCCGAATATGCCGCGGCGGTGCGAACGCGCGATGATGGCGCGGTCGGCATCGGTATATGGATAGGCAAGAGCTTCCTCGACCGATGGATAAGGTCCGAATTCGCCTTTCTCGCGCCGCAGCAGAGAAAGCTCTCGGCTTTTCAGAAGGCGTTCGGCCTCGGCTTGGGTTTCCGCGCATATAACGAAGGTGCAGATATTGGTTTCGGGCGCTTGATAGAAATCCGACGGCTCGAAGCGATTGCGATAGGTATCGAGCACGTATTCGCCACCCTCGGGCGTGATGAATTGCGCGAAGGAAAAGGCGAGGCCGAGCTGAGCGGCTAGTAAAGCGCTCTGGTCCGATGAGCCGAGCAGCCACATCTCGGGCGGATGGTCGGGCTTCGGCGACAATTTTATGCGCTTGAACAGTTGCGTTGGCGGTTCGCTATCGCCCAGAAACGCCATCAGGTCGGCGACGCGGGTCGGGAAATATTCGATGCCGACCTGGCTCCCATAAGCGAGCGCCAACGCCGTCAATTGATCGCTGCCGGGCGCGCGGCCGATGCCGAGATCGATGCGGCCGGGATGCAGCGTTTCCAACACGGCGAAAGTTTCGGCGACCTTGAGCGGGCTGTAGTGACTGAGCATGACGCCGCCCGAGCCGACACGGATCGATTTCGTCGCCGACGCGATATGGCCGATCAGGATTTCGGGCGCCGGGCCTGCCAGAGAATGGGAGGCATGGTGTTCGGCTACCCAATAGCGGTGATAGCCGGCGGCTTCGCAGGCCTGGGCCAGCGCGATGGTTTCGCGCAAGGTATCCGCTGCGGTTCCACCGGATCGGATCGGCGACTGATCGAGCGCCGAGAGCTTCAGTTGCATGCTGGTGATATCCATGGTGCGCAGTATAACCGCTAAAATTGATCTCCTTCATGCACAAAGGGGCCTGATGGATAAAGACAAATCCCTTCGCGGTGCTATCCGCGCCGCGCATCTATGAAATCGCTTGCATTGCGCAGCTCGAACGCGAGGTCTTCGGTCCGATCTTGCATGTGGTGCGCTACACGTCGGGGGATATCGACGAGGTTATCGATGCGATCAATGCCCTGGGCTATGGGCTGACCCGAGATATTCATAGCCGGATCGAGGCTTTTGCTTGTCGGCTTCACAAAAGGCTGCGCGTCGGCAAAACCTATGCGAACCGCAATATCATTGGTGCGGTTGTCGGTGTATAGCCTTTGGGCGGGGAGAGGTTGTCGGTCAATACGGCGGCGATTGGCGGAAATGCGAGTCTGTTCGCCGGACGTAGCCCTTGATGGGATTATTGTGCGTCGGGCCTATCGACGCTATAGATCTACCATGTTAATTGGTTCGATCCGTCTTGTCCTGCTGCTCGCCCTTGCTGGCGTTTCCCTGTCCGCCTGCGAGAAACCCTATATCTACGATCCGCAGGAGTACAATCGCGAGCAGGCTAATTATGGCCGGGACCTCAAGGATCGAACCGAGCTTAAGATCTGCTATCTGACCCGCAATACGACACCGCAAGATATTCTGGCGATGGCCGAAGCCGAATGCGAGAAGTTCAATAAATCAGCCCGTTATTTGAATTCCCAGGTCGGCGAATGTCCGATTGGGACACCTACACTCGCCAGTTTTGTGTGCGAGCGTCGCTGATAGCGTCCATACAAAATTAGGGAAATTTCGGCTATCCTTTTTGACCCTAAGGAGACACCGATGATGAGGAAATCCGCGTTCCTTTTGACGGCTCTCTTGGCCCCTATGGGCCTTGCCGCCTGCGGTGTGCAAAAGCCGCAAACTCACGATCAGTTCGTCGCCAGTGCCGTCACGGCCGTCGGCGGTGCTTCGATCGGATCCTATATCGGCGGCCAGTTCGGCGGTGGGGCCGGCAATATCATAATGATGATCTTCGGCGGTGCTCTCGGCGCCATGGCCGGCTGGGCCGAGGGCGGCACCCTGATGCCATCCGATCGCGAGGCATTCCGCTCCACGACGCAAAAAGCGATGGAAACGGCCCGCGACGGCCAGGTTATAACCTGGGCCAATCCGGAAACGCAGGTAGCCGGGTCGGTGACACCGACACGGAGTTTCGTCGGCCGAGGAGGGCTGCAGTGCCGCTCATTCGAGGCATCGGTAGCGGCCAAGGATGGGGTCGGGCGTGGTGCGGGGACGGCCTGCCGTGCGGCGGACGGCAATTGGTACGTCTACGGGCTCAACGACAGCAACGTCTAAACTATTGTAAATACGTCATGTTCTCGTTTTACGGGTGGCCGCAGATTGACTCTGTTGCAAGCCCGGCCAAATACTAAGAGACCGTGCATATAAGCTCGGATCGTAAAGAACGGGAATATAATGGCGATTTCGCCAGGCATAACGCGGGCTGCGAGCGTAGCTCAGGCCTATGCGGGTGGTTACCCGTATCGAGCGGCCGTCGAAGAGATTCCGGCCGCGCCGTTCGTTGAGCTTGAGCTGAATACGGCGCTTACGCGCGATGACCTTCGTTATTCCGATTTCGCACCCGAACAGGAACATGCCCAGTCCGGGCAGTCCCTCGCTGATTATATGCGCTCCGAGATTGGCGGTACGATCGGCAACCTATTCTCGACTTCGACCGAAGGTTTTTCGCTCGCGTTTGCGCAAAATGCGCAATTCTCATCGGCACCCAACATGCCCGGAAGTTCCTCCAGCAAAGCCACGATCCGCCATGGGATCAGCACTTACGAAATGATCTCGGCCGTTATCCATCGCGATCTGGCGCCGCGCGGCGAAAACGTCAGCCTGACGCTTTAGACGCGGGCGCGAACGTCTGCGAGCTTGTCCGGCGTATCGACGTCGAACAGAACCCCGTCATCCTCGATCGCGATTTCGCTGAGCATTTCGCTATGGGCGTCGAGGAGCGTCCGCGCCCCTTGATCGCCGTCGAGCGCCTGCATATCCGCGATGAACTGCTTGCCCCACAAAACCGGATTGCCACGCTTGCCGCCATGCATCGGCACGACGATGGCGCGACCCTCCAGAGGATTGAACGCGTCGATCAGTTTGTCGATCGTCGCTGCATCCACTAGAGGCATATCGCCCAAGCACACGACTACGCCGTCGATATCGTCGGGCAGGGCCTTGAGTCCGGCCTTGAGCGAGGTCGATAGGCCTTGCCGGAAATCAGGATTGTGCGCGAACGTTGCATTGATGCTGGCCAATGCGGCTTTCACCTGGTCGGCCTGATTGCCGGTTACGACAACGATCGGTTTCGCCTTCGAGGCGGCAACCGCGCGCGCGACACGGGCCACCATCGGCGTGCCGGCGACATCCTCGATCAGCTTGTTGGACCCCATGCGGCTCGAAGCACCCGCCGCGAGAATGAGTGCGGCGACTCGCGGGCCCGCCGTCTTTGCCGTTTTGGAGTCCGGTCTGGTCTTTTTGACTTTCGGCTGACGCGGTTGTCCGCGTTCGGCGATTTCGATCAGCAATCCGCCCGCGCCCATCAACATGATGTCGCGCCGTGTGACCTTCAAATCGGCGAGCAGGCGCCACAGGACCCAGTCGAAACCGTTAAGCTTGGGCGAACGCGCACAGCCTGGCATGCCGACGACCGGGGTGGTGCCCAGCGCACCGATAAACAGGAGATTGCCGGGATCGACCGGCATGCCGAAATGATGCACCTCGCCGCCGGCCGCGACGACCGCCGCGGGCAGAACATCGTTGCGGTCGACAACGGCCGAGGCGCCGAAGATCAAAACAATGTCGCAGTCTGCTTGGTGCGTGCGCGCGATCGCGGCGACCACTTCTGCCTCGTCGTGACCTGCGCGTTCGATGTGGGTGATGGCGCTGCCATAGCCCTCGACGCGCGCCATGGCGGTCTCGACAGTCTTGTCGAGGATCGATTCCTTCATGCCCGGCAGGCGGGTGAGGATGAGGCCGATTTTCTTGTGCGCGAAGGGCGCGACCGAGATCAACGGCGATCCCTCGGCGCTCATCGTGAGGACGGTGTCCAGCACCGTGCGTTCGACGGCGAAGGGAATGATCTTGACGGTGGCGATCATCTGGCCGGGCTCGACCGGCTCGAATGGCGGGATCGCGGCAACGGTCACCGCCTCGTCCACCAGATTGATGCGATCGAGACGCGCGCGGTCAAACAACACCAGGCCGGGTTCGGTCGCGAACAGATTGGCGCGTCCGGTGAAGGCTTCGCCGATTCTCACATGGGACCCGGCCAGGGTGCGCGCGAGCTGTTCGGCGGCGGCGTCTTCTCCGATGTCGCCTGGATCGAGCCGCAGGGCGATAACGTCTCGGATGCCGGCTTCCGTGAGGGCGTCAATATCGTCGGCCGTTAACGGCGTACCTTTCTTGACGACGCGTCCGGGCAATCGCGCGCTGTGGGCTAGGATCGCGCCCTCGGCCGATGCGATCGCAATCGCGCCGAATTTCATTTTACCTTGGCCTTGCCGTGTTTCGCCGCGACGACCTCGGCCAGAATCGAGATCGCGATTTCGGCCGGCGACTTCGCGCCGATATCGAGCCCGACCGGCGATCCGATACGTGCGATCTGCGTGTCTGTAAGACCTGCTTCCTTGAGGCGCGCGACGCGTTTGGCGTGCGTGCGCGACGATCCCAATGCGCCAATATAGAAGGCGTTGGATTGGAGCGCGACCTCGAGCGCCGGGTCGTCGAGCTTGGGGTCGTGGGTGAGGGTTATGATGGCCGTGCGCGCATCTGGCTTGAGCTGGTTGAGCGCGTCGTCGGTCCAGTCTTCCGATAGCGTCACACCGGGGAAGCGTTCCTTGGTGGCGAAGGCACCACGGGGATCGACGACGGTGCAGGCATAACCGGCAAGTTGCGCCATCGGGACGAGGGCTTGGGAGATGTGGACAGCGCCGACCACGATCATGCGTAGCGGCGTGTTGAACACGCGGATGAAATATTCGGTGCCATCGCCGGCCTCGTCCTTAACCGAACGGCTGACATCGTCGCGAATGGTGTCGCGCGCACGCGCGATCACGGCATCGGATAGTTTCAGCGAGCCCGAGACATCGTTGGGCGTCACGATGGCATAGGTGCCGGTAGCAAGGTCGGTCACCTGAGCGATTGGACGTTCAGTCTGCAACCGCTTCATGGTCGCCGGATCGGCGGCTTGTTCGACGAATATCTTGATGTTGCCGCCGCAGGCGAGCCCGACTTCCCAGGCCTGCTCGTCGGAGACGCCGAAATCGAGGGTACGGACCTTGCCGTCCTTGATGGTCTGTAGCGCTTCGCCGATCACTGCGCCTTCGATGCAGCCGCCCGAAACTGAGCCGACGAAGGCGCCGTCGCCGTCGATGGCGAGCTGGCTGCCGACGGGGCGCGGCGAGGAGCCCCAGGTGCCGATGACGGTGGCGAGTGCCACGCCTTTGCCGGCTTTCACCCAGTCGCTCGCCTGTCCGATGACGTCATCGGTATCCACATCCGCCATTGCGCCCACCACACCGTTATATCTAGCAGAATATATCCGTCATAATATAGGCCCGCTGCGGGCAAAAAAACACCCTCCGGCATGGAGGGTGTTTCCGGGCCCCTCCGAGGAGGGTGAAACCGCTGTTATCCGCCGATGGCGCGCCGCGCCATGACGTTGATGAGGTGGGCGCGATATTCCGCCGATGCATGAATATCAGTATTGAGCCCTTCGGCCGATGCTTTGAGCCCTTCGAGCTTTTTTGGATCGAGGCCGCCCGCGAGTGCCTTTTCATATTCGGGCAGGCGGAAGGCGCAGGGGCCGGCGCCGGTAATGGCGACGCGCACGCCGTCCTTACCTTTGGCGACGAAGGCGCCTACGATGGGATAGCGCGAGGCCGGGTTCGGGAAATATTCATAGCCGGCCTGTTCGGGGATCGGAAACGAGACCTTCGTGATCAATTCGCCCGCTTCCAGCGCGGTGGTGAACATGCCCTGGAAGAAGTCGTCTGCCTTGATGGTGCGCTTGTCGGTATGGATGGTCGCGTTCAGCGCCAGCACGGCCGACGGATAGGAGGCCGCTGGATCAGAATTGGCGAGGCTGCCGCCGATGGTGCCGCGGTTGCGGACCATGGGATCGCCAATGGTGCCGGCCAGTTCGGCCAGCGCCGGAATGCGCTTCTTCACGATATCGGATGTGGCGACAGTGTTGTGCGTGGTCATTGCCCTGATGACGATGGCGCCGCCTTCTTCGGCGATGCCGACCAGATCCTTCACATCGGCCAGGTCGACGACGTCGGACGGCTGATCGAGGCGCTGCTTGAGCACGGCAAGGAGTGTCATGCCGCCGGCCAGGAAACGGGCGTCGGAGGCGGCTTTATACTTGGTGGTCGCATCGGCGACGGATGAAGCGCGCTGATATGTGAAATCGTACATGGCTCGTTACCCCCGCATCGTCTTGTGCGCCGCGGCGATGGCCTCGACGATATTGTGATAGCCGGTGCAGCGGCAGATGTTGCCTTCGAGCTGATGGCGGATCGTCTTTTCGTCGAGATCTTTGTGGTCGTTCACGATACCGATGGCGCTCATCACCATACCGGGCGTGCAGAAGCCGCATTGCAAGGCGTGATGTTCGCGGAAGGCTTCCTGCATCGGGTGCAGCTTATCGCCCTCTGCGAGGCCTTCGATGGTCAGCACATCCGCGCCTTCGAGATGAAGGGCAAGCAGGGTGCACGATTTCATGGCGCGGCCGTTCACATGGACCGTGCAGGCGCCGCATTGCGAGGTATCGCACCCTACATGGGTACCGGTCAGGCCCAGATGCTCGCGCAGGAATTGAACGAGAAGCGTGCGGCCCTCGACGTTGCCGCTCACTTTCTTACCGTTGACAGTCATTTTTACCGCTGGCATGGAACCTCCCTAGGCTTCTCAACGCCCCCGACCCGTTTTGTGCCCCGGTGGACGTTGATCGTGAGACATTAACGCATAGCATCCCGGGCGGGGCGGGCGCAATGCCGAGTTCGTTGGGAAAATGCCATGCAAAGGCTTCGATTTCCTCGCCTTTCCGGGATATTTGCGGTTGATCGACGGGCTGCCGCGTCGCTTGATCCGCGATGCGACCCGCCTTACGCTCTGCCCCATGCCATCCGCCGTCGATTCCGTCTTCGAAGTTGCCTTCTGGCTCAACGACCGGGCCTTGAACGACAACGAATATATTCAGCCGACCAAGCTGCAATCTATGCTGTTCCTGGCCCAGGCCTACTATGCGTTGGCTTATGACGGCAAACGGCTGGTGCCGGCGATTTTCGTCGCCGACGAGGTAATGGGCCCGATCGAACCCTCGATCTACGCGGCCTATAATAAGGGCCGTCCGAACCTCACCATCGATACACGCCTCGACGAAGATACGGCTTCCTTCGTCGACAGCATCTGGCGCCGCTTCGGTCATCATTCGACCGAATATCTCTCCAAGCTGTGCCACCGCAACCCGGCCTACAAGGCGGCGCTGCTGCGCGGTCGGCGTGCCGAAATTCCGCTCGACGAGATTCGCAAAAGTTTCGTCGCCGCCGTCGAAAAGGCCGAAGCCCCGGCGCTCACTCAGGTGATGAAGCCCAAGGTTCTGCGCGACCAGACCGGCAAGGCGGTTGCGGTGAACGCGTGGAAGCCGCGCGAGGTTAAGGGGAAGTGACGCGCGCGCCTGCTTCGCTCGTTCCTCTTGATCCTTAAAAATGGCCATGACTCCCCAAGAAATATTCAAAGCGGGTCTCGCGCTTCACCAAAAAGGAAAGCTCATTGAAGCTGAGCGCGCCTATCTGGACGTCCTCCGCAGTCAGCCGAAAAACTTCGACGCGCTCCAGCTGCTCGGCGTCATTGCGCTTCAAACTGAGCGGTTCGAGCGTGCTGTCGAACTAATCCGCGCTGCGATCGCGATCAACGCATCGATCGGGCCGGTCCACAACAACTTGGGCTACGCCTTATCGAAGCTCAGACGTTTCGACGAGGCGCTGACAAGTTACGACAAAGCGATCACCTTGACGCCGAACGATGCCGAGGCCTTCAACAATCGCGGCATTGCGCTGCACGATCTAAACCGCCTCGACGAAGCTCTGGCGAGCTACGACCAGGCAATTGAACTCAGTCCGCGTTATGCGAATGCCTACTGCAACAAAGGTAACCTTTTGTTGCTGCTCGAACGTCCGGAGGAGGCGCTTGCAAGCTGCGATAAAGCCATCGCGCTGAATCCCAAACACTTGGTTTCGTACTGCAATCGCGGCAATGCGCTGCGGCAACTCAAACGATTCGATGAGGCGCTGGCGAGCTACGACACGGCCGTTGCGTTGCATCCGAAACACGCCGGAGCGCACGGCAATCGCGGCAACGCGCTGCGGAGCCTGGGCCGCTTCGACGAGGCGTTGGCGAGCTACGACACGGCCATCGATTTGCAGCCCGATGATGCTGAAGGCTATGTCACGCGCGCCCTCATGCTGAACGATCTCCGGCGTCGCGAAGAAGCGCTCGCGAATTATGAAAAAGCAATTTCCCTGAGGCCGGATTATGTCGAGGCCTACGTTAATCGAGCGGCCACATTGAACGATCTTGGCCGCTTCGAGTACGCGCTCGCGAATTACGACACTGCCATCGTGTTGAACCCGGACTACGCTGAGGCTTACGTCAATCGCGCCGAAACGTTGATCGAGATGAAACGTTTCGAGGACGCGCTCGCGAGCTACGA
The DNA here is from genome assembly GCA_945877815.1 of Caenispirillum bisanense. Classification (GTDB taxonomy): domain Bacteria; phylum Pseudomonadota; class Alphaproteobacteria; order Rhodospirillales; family UBA2165; genus CANIGJ01. The sequence continues at coordinate 30,062 of CAMDWJ010000013.1, read as the reverse complement.
CAAGGCCGTTGCCTTGAATCCGAACCTCGATTTCCTGTTCGGCGAGCGATTGCATACCAAAATGAAAATTTGTGATTGGAATGGGCTGGACGAGGGTATTGCGCGATTGAATGAAAAAATCGAGCGCAATGAAAAGGCGTGCCAGCCATTTATATTCATTTCGATGTCCGATTCACCGTCTGCGCAAATAAAAGTCACGGATGTTTGGGTGAGGGATAAACACCCGCCGCGCGACATCGTGCCGAGCCGCCCGACGATTGTTCGGCGCGATAAAATCCGCGTTGGCTATTTTTCGGCAGATTTTCACGATCACGCAACTGTTTACCTCGCGGCAGAGTTATTCGAACGGCACGACAAATCGAAAACGGAAATAATCGCCTTTTCGTTCGGCCCGGAAAGTCATGGGAACGTAAAGAATCGCCTGGTCGCGGCGTTCGATAATTTTATCGACGTTCGTGCCAAGTCTGACGCCGAGATTGCGCAACTTTCGCGCGATATGCAGATCGATATCGCGGTCGACATGAAAGGTTTTACCCAATACGGTCGGGCGGGAATCTTCGCGGCACGCGCGGCGCCGGTTCAGGTGAATTATCTTGGCTATCCGGTAACCATGGGTGCGTCCTATATGGATTATATCGTCGCGGACGCGACGCTGATTCCGAATTCGAGCCGGGACTATTATACCGAGAAAATTATCTATTTGCCCTACAGCTATCAGCCCAACGATAGCAAGAGGCATATTGCCGACAGAGTTTTCACGCGCGCGGAACTGGCTCTGCCGGATGCGGGATTTGTATTTTGCTGTTTCAACAACAACTACAAGATTACGCCCGCGACCTTCGACGGTTGGATGCGTATTCTCGCTAGGGTCGAAGGGAGCGTGATTTGGCTGCTGGAAGACAACGCCTTCGCCGCGCGCAATTTGCGTGCCGAGGCCGCGCGACGCGGCATCGATAGCGGTCGCCTGATATTCGCGAAGCGAATGCCGTTGGATTTGCATTTGGCCCGGCATCGGGCAGCCGATTTGTTTCTCGACACTTATCCTTACAATGCGCACACGACGGCGAGTGACGCTCTTTGGACTGGACTGCCTTTGCTAACTCTCCCAGGCGAAAGCTTCGCCAGCAGGGTGGCCTCAAGTTTGTTGAACGCACTTGGTTTGCCTGAACTGATTGCGGCGAGTCAAAATAAATACGAGTCTCTGGCCGTCGATCTGGCGAATGATCCCGAGCGGCTGCGCATCGTCAAAAACAAGCTGACGCAATCTCTCGCGACGGCTCCCCTATTCGATAGCGGGCTTTATACTAGGAATCTCGAACAGGCGTTCACACAGATATACGATCGCTATCATCAGAATTTGCCGCCCATTGACCTGCACGTCGCTCGTTGAAGATCGAGAAATATTCTGGTTCATGCCCGCCGGAGGGATTTAATGAAAAGTTTACTCACGCTGATCGGTTCCGTCGCGGTCGCCTTCGGACTTCTATTTATCGGACAGGGGACGGGATATGTGAGTTGGCCATCCAGCAGCTTCATGATTGCCGAGATCAAGTGGGCCTATTACGGCGGTGGTATTGCGTTGGTCGGTTTTTTGCTGATTGTGCTGGCACGCCGCTGAGGGAATTAAGTGGGCACATAATAACGAGGAGGGACTAGAATGCAGTCTTTGGAAAACAAAAGGGTCCTGGTGATCGGTGGCTCGTCTGGGATCGGGCTTGCCACGGCGAAACTGGCGACCGAGGCCCGCGCCAGGGTGACGATCGCCAGCCGCGACAACGGACGACTTGACGATGCGGTCAAGAAACTCGGCGCGCGCGCCGACGCACGTGTGCTCGACGCCACGAACCAGTCGGCAGTGGATGCATTTTTCAAGGCTGATCCCTCCTGGGATCATGTCGTGTGCAGCGCGGGTGCCGGCGGGCGCGGTTTCCTGCCCGACCTGGCGATGGACAAAGCGTTCGCGGCGATGGATGCGAAGTTCTGGGCTTATTTCCGGATCGCGCGCGCAGTGCAACTGCCGCCGGACGGTTCACTCACTTTCGTCTCCGGTCAGCTCAGTCAAATCCCATCGCGTGGCGCGACACTCGTGTCCGCGATCAATGCTGCGATCGAGGGTATGACACGTGGCCTCGCGCTCGATTTGGCGCCGACAAGGGTGAACACGATTTGTCCCGGCGTGATCGATACGCCGCTGTGGGATCAATTGCCGCCGGATGCCAAAAAGGCTCTATATGCAAAGCAGGCCGCGACGCTACTCACGGGGAATATCGGTCAGCCGGAAGACGTCGCTGAGGCGATCCTTTCGGCTATGACCAATCATTTCATGACCGGAACCACGATGATGCTCGAGGGCGGTGCGGGGTTGCTTTCGGGGTATTGAAGACTCCGCCGCATTGTCATGTCGAGATTTCGCGATTTGGTGGGGGGATCGCTAACACGCCGAAGGATGGATTTGCGGCACATAGCCCGCGCGCAGGATCCGCACGTTCGGTTCGGGAGTGAGAACCGTGACTGTTTCGCGTGCCGGACGCGTTTGTGGCGCTGTGTAACCGGCAGGGGTATAGACGAAAAGCTTGTCATCGCGCACCAGCATCGGCGTTTCGTTGCGGATGATGAAGGTTCCGTCGGGCAGGGTGACGATAGCGGCTTCAAAGCGCACTTGTCGTTTGGTTTTGGCATCGATGCGGGCGGCGTGCAGGGCGCGGTCGATGTCTTTCGGACGGGCGGGCGCGAGATCGCCGCACTGCGCTTCCCACAGGCCCATATAGGCGCGGTAGCGTTCGCGCCGGCATTCGCCGCACGGGCGATGGCCGGCGGCGAGCGCCACGGCCTCGTCGAGGAAAAACAGTTCGGTGTAACGATGGGGCGTCATGACTGCGCGGCGCCGTTGGTGAAAGGACAGCAGGCAGGTCACCCAATGGGTGTGACGCCAATGTGTAGCACCCAGATTTTTGTCGGCGTCATGCAAGACGCCGCGATTTCCCATGAAGGTGCCGCGCGCTTGGACTGCCACAATTTCGCCCAAAGGCGTGACGCGGTTTTGCAGCGGCATGGCTAGACGAAGAACAAGACGCTTAGGAGGACGAACAATGGAATCAAGATGAGGCCGGACCATGCCATATAGCCGAAGAAGCTCGGCATGCGGATGCCACGTTCCTCGCAGATCGATTTGACCATGAAGTTGGGCGCGTTGCCGATATAGGTATTGGCGCCCATGAAGACCGCGCCGGCCGAGATCGCGAGCAGTGTCCCATGCAGCGGGCCCATCAGGGTTTCGGCGTCGCCGCCCGCAAGATTGAAGAAGACGAGATAGGTGGGCGCGTTGTCGAGGAAACTCGACAAGATACCTGTCAGCCAAAAATAGGCGATATCGACCGGTTGGCCATCGGCCGTGGAAACGAACCCAAGCAATGGAGCGAAGGCGCCGTCGGCGCCCGCGCGCAGCACGGCGAGTGTCGGGATCATGGTGAGGAAGATGGCGACGAACAGGATCGCGACTTCTTGAATGGGTATCCAGGTGAAAGCGTTCTCGATGCGCGTCGCACGTTTGGTCGTGGCCAGTGACATTCCTGCCAGCGCCAACAGGATCGCGTCGCGCACGAGCCCGACGACATCGACTTCGATCCCGTAGCCGATCGAAACGATTTCGTCGTTTTCGATGAGTCCGCTCATCATTACGGCCCCAACGATGCAGGCGAGATAAATGAAGTTGTGCCCGCCTTCGATGCGCAAGCGACGCGGCAACCGGCTTCCCGCCGTCACCTCGCGCGTCTCGCGCTTCCAGTAATGTGAGTCGATTGCATAGAAGAGTACGAGCAGGATGACGCAAGCCGTCGCCATCGGCGGGAACATGGTCTCCACGGTCCAGAGAAAATCGACGCCCTTGAGGAATCCCAGGAACAGAGGCGGATCGCCGAGCGGGGTCAGCGAGCCGCCGATATTGGAAACGAGGAAGATAAAAAAGACGAAGACATGAATCTTGTGACGGCGATCCGAATTGGCGGCGATCATCGGCCGGATCAGCAGCATGGAGGCGCCGGTGGTGCCGAGGAAACTAGCAAGCCCCGCGCCGATGGCGAGCATGCCGGTATTGGTTTCCGGCGTGCCGACGAGATTGCCGACGAGACGGATGCCGCCCGCGACGATGAACAGCGCCAGGAGCAGGATGATGAAGGGAATATACTCCAACGCCAGCGTATGCAGGACTTCGGCAACCGCAGTCTCGAATCCGAAGGCAAGCGCGCTGGGGATCAGGAAGGCGCCAGCCCAGGCGGCGGACACCTTGCCGAAATGATGTTCCCAGAATTTAGGCGCGAAAAGCGGGAGCAGCGCGATCGACAGCAGGATGCCGGCGAAGGGCAGCGACCAGACGAGCGACAGCGTTGCGCCGTCTAGATGATGTTCGCTCACACTGCCTCCCGTATTTCGATTGGAAGGCAGTGTGCAAGGATCGAGGCGTTACGGCAACTCCACCGCGACGTCGCCTACCTTCTGCGCCTGCTTGATCAATCCTTCCTTGAGCAGGAAGGCTGCGAAGCGGCTGTAGCGCTGTGTGTCGAGTGCCGCCGGCGAATGGGTGAAGCGCGGCAGCGTGTCGCGCCACGCGCGCTTGTTGAGCTCGTCGTCCAGTTCCTTGTGCGCGCCGACGAAAAGCTTCCACGATTCGTCGGGATGGTTGAGCAGGAACTGGGCGCCGCGCTCCAGCGCATCGATGAAGGGACGAAAACGCTTGTCGTTTGCCTTGGCCTTGTTGGCGACCAGGATCAACTCGTCATAGGAGGGAACACCTTCTTCTTCCGGATAGAACGCGCGTCCCGGATGGCCCGCGATATCCATCTGGTTGAGTTCGAAATTGCGAAACGCCCCGATGACGGCATCGACCTGCCCGGTGATCAGCGACGGCGAAAGCGAGAAGTTGACGTTGACGAGGGTCACATCTTTGACGGTCAGGCCGTGGCGTTGCAGCATGGCGTTGAGCAACGCGCTTTCGAAGCCGCCGACCGAGAAGCCGATCTTTTTGCCCTTCAAGTCCTTGATCGACTGGATCGGTCCGCTTTTGAGCACGACCAGGGAATTGAGCGGAGTTGAGACCAAGGTGCCGATGCGCACCAGTGGCAGGCCTTCGCCGACCTGGACGTGTTGTTGCGGTTGATAACTGACCGCGATGTCGGCCTTGCCGGCCGCGACCATCTTGGGTGGATCGTTGGGATCGGCCGGTGCGATTAGTTCGACGTCGAGTCCGGCCTCGCGGAAGAAGCCTTTTTCCTTCGCGACGATCAGCGGCGCATGATCTGGATTCACGAACCAGTCGAGCATGACTGTCAGTTTCTCGGCGGCCTGCGCGGGCGTTGCCAGCAACAGCGCGCCAACGAGTGAAAGTGAGGCGAGGCGTTTCATGGTGACTCCTTCAGTCAGAACTGGGGTTTGTATCGGGCAGCCAGTTGAGGGCGCGTTTGAGAGCGATATCGACGGCGAAATAGAGAACGATGGCCAAGGTCGCGAGCACGGCCAGCGCCGCGAACAACAGATCAATTTGCATGCGGCCGTTGGCATGCAGCATGAGATAACCGAGCCCGGCCGAGGAGCCGACCCATTCGCCGATGATGGCGCCGATCGGTGCGACCGCGGCAGCGACGCGCAGGCCCGAGGCTAGTGCGGGCATGGCGGCCGGGATGCGGATGCGCGTCAGCGTGGTCCAACGCGAGGCATTCATGGTGCGCGCGAGATCCAAGAACCCCGGATCGGTTCGCCGCAGCCCGTCGAAAAACGATGCAGTGACCGGGAAATAGATGATCAGTGTCGCCATTGCGATCTTGGAGATCAGGCCGTAGCCGAGCCACAGCACGAGCAGCGGGGCGAGCGCGAAAACCGGCACGGCCTGGCTGATGACCAGCACCGGCAACAGCCAGCGACGCGCCGGGGCGAAGTAGGTCATCAGCAGGGCGCTCATCGTACCGACGAGGGTCCCCGTCACGATACCGAGCACGATTTCCAAAGCGGTGATCTGCGCGTGCGGCCAGATCACGTCGAAGCGATGGACTAGAGTCTCGGCGACCTTCATCGGTGGCGGCAGGATGAAGGGCTGTACGCCGGTTAAGGTTACGACGATCTGCCAGACGACGATGAGCCCAATAAGGACGATGACCGGTCGCGCGAATTTCAAGGCGCGGCACTCCCGGCGAGGCGTTCGAGCAGATCGGCTTGCCCGGAGAGCACGGCCGGATCGCGCAGCGAACGCGGCGTAGGGCCGGTCAGTTCCATCGGCTCGGCGAGGCGAGCGGGCCGGCCGATCAGCACATGGATGCGATCGCCGAGTCGCAGCGCTTCGAGCGGATCGTGGGTGACCAACAGAACGGTGCGCTCACGCAGCAGGTCGGCGGCCAATTCCTGAAGGCGCACGCGCGTGATGGCATCCAACGCCGAGAAAGGTTCGTCCATGACGACGACCGGACGGTTTTCCATCAGCGTGCGCACAAGAGCCGCGCGTTGGCGCATGCCGCCTGAAAGTGTGGCCGGGAGGGCGCGCGCCGACTCGGTCAAGCCAACGCGGGCGAGCAGGGCGCGGGCGCGTTCTTGGGTTTCCTTATTCGCGCGTCCCTCGCGCAATCGAGCACCGAGGGTCACATTGTCGAGCACGTTGGCCCATGGCAGCAGCAGATCTTGTTGCGCCATATAGGCGACGCGCCCGGGCAGGGGGAGGCCATCGTCGCACGAGACTGTGACGTCGGAATCGGGCGGCAGGAGACCGGCGATCAGGCGCACCAGGGTCGATTTGCCGACGCCGCTTTCGCCCAGTAGGCAGGTCCATTGGCGTGCAGGCAGGGTGAGGTGCAGATCCTCGAACAGCGCCACGCCATCGTAGGCCACGCGGGCCGCGTCGATGGAAACAGCGAAACTCTGGGAAGCGAGGTCATTCATAAGCGCACTGTTCCCTACGCCGGCATAATCCGGATCAGGTTCGTGGGGTCGTTTCGCCTTAGAAACCTCTCAGCCGGACAACCCGGCTCCCCCCAGTGAACGCGGGGACTATGACCGGGTGCCGCGGTGTCGGCAAGGCCCCTTGGCACGGCCTGAGAAACGCGCATTAATCGAGCTATGCACATGTTTCTGACTCGCCGTACTTTGCTCGGGACGTTGGTGACCTTATTGGCCGCAGCGCCGGGGTTGGTGCGCGCGCAAGGACTCGAAACCTTCAAGACCGCCAAGCTTGCCATCGTGAGCGGCGCCAAACGCAACGTGTTCACGGTTGAACTGGCTTTGAGCGATCGCCAGCAGATACAGGGGCTTATGTATCGGCGCAGCCTGGCGCCCGATGCCGGTATGCTGTTCGACTACCGGACGCCGACGCGCATCACCATGTGGATGAAGAACACCTTCATTCCGCTCGATATGATCTTCATCGGTGCTGACGGCACGGTCGTCGATATTGCCGAACGCGCGGTGCCGCAATCGGAGGAAATCATTCCGACGCGGAAGCCGGCGCGCGCGGTGCTTGAGGTCAACGGCGGAACGGCACAGCGTCTCGGGATCAAGGTGGGCGACAAGGTGGAGAGTGAGGCGCTCGACTCGAAACCGTAAACAATAATTTTTGCCGGAGGCTGCCTATGGACAAGATCGTCGCTTGTTTGTCGCCAAATGGAACGCGAGAGACGGAGGGCACGGCCCCGGCGACCCGCTTGCTGATCGCATCGATCAAAGGTGTGATCCGGTTGGAACGCACCTAGACCGGCGCGATTTATGCCTCTGAGAATAAGGGGGCGTCTTGGACGAAGATCGCCGAGGGTCTGGCGCCGATCTCCAAGGATGGGCATTACCGGATGTTTCACCAGCGCGCGGCGTAAACATCCGGCGGTGGCGCCCACGCCCGACGGCTAGGGCCGTTTCCAGGCCAGCGTCAGGCCATCGCCAATGGACAGAAGGGCTAAATTGACCCGGCTGTCGCCATGGAGTTTCCGGTTCAACGCGCGGATTGCCACGGCCGATTTCCGGCGGTCGTCGGAATCGATGACGCTGCCGCCCCATAAGACATTGTCGATGGCGATCACGCCGCCTGGTCGCACGAGGCCGAGGCAGCGTTCGTAGTAGGCGTCATAGTCCTTCTTGTTGCAGTCGATATAGGCCATGTCGAAGCTGTCGGGACCCGGCGATTCAAGCAGCGCATCCAGCGAGGCGATGGCTTCGCCGAGTTTCAGTTCTATGCGTTCGGACATTCCGGCTTCAAGCCAGAAGGGAAGCCCAACCGCTGGAAAGCTCGGCTCCAAATCTAGGGTGACGATGCGCCCTCCAGCTGGCAATGCCAGCGCCAGGGCGCAGGTTGTATAGCCCGTGAAAGTGCCGACCTCGACGACATTCTTCGCGCCGATCATCTGTGCGAGCAGTGTGAGGAATTGGGTTTGCTGGGGATCGCTCGCCCATTCGGCGTGAGGATGGGCGTCAGTCGCGACGCGCAGGCGGCGCAGGACGTCCGGCTCACGCAAGCTGACCTGGCGCACATAATCCGCGAGCTTGCGAGTCATCTGCACCATGGCGGTTTCTTAGGACCGCATCTTGGAATAGGAATTGACCGTCGCGTGCAGGTTCTTCGCGAAGGCGAGCATTGCGTTATTGGACAGACCGATGCCGTTCATGGTGAATTCTTTCACCGCAAGGACAGCGGGTTTCGGAATTTTCTTCATCTTTTCGACCAGCGCGGTGGCGGAGGCTTCCAACTGGGCCGCCGGAACGACCGAGCTGACGATGCCTGCAATCATCGCATGCTCGGCCGATATTTCCTCGGCTGTGTATGCGATATGCATGAGCGCCTTGCGCGACACGCGGTCTATCAGCGCCGACATGGCCGCCGTCGGCATGATTTTATGCGAAGTCTCGGGGAGCGCGAAGGTTGCGTTGTCGGCGGCGATAGTAATGTCGCACAACGAGGCCAGCGAACAGCCGAAGCCGAGCGCCTTGCCCTGAATGACGCCGATGACAGGGGCCTTGCAGCGCCGGAAGGAGTCATAGCAATTGAAGACCGCCTCGAAGCCGTCGCGGAATTCGTAAGCCTCGGTCGAGACCGGCGGCATGCCGCCCGAGCGGCCGGTGCAGAAATCCCTGCCGGCACCCTTGAACAGGACCAGGCGGGCGGACTTCGATTCCGCATCGAGCAAGCCGGCCATCTCGATCGCCATGGCATCGGAAAAACGGTTTCCGTCGTCGGCCTTGTTAGTGACGATCGTGGTGACGTCGCCGTCGCGGGTAACGATGAAATTGTCGGGCAATGTCTGTTCCTCCCTTATTGAGCGTGTCGATGGCGTGGGCGCTTTTTAGAGCATGCCAGGGATTGAGGGTAAAGCGTCGGCGGCTTGTCGAAGCTTGTGGACCAACGCCCACGAAATGCTCTAGGGTTCAAATAGCGTGGCGTTGAGTATTTTGTGAGGTAGACCAACTTGGTCTGGATATGCAGCGCCGTTTATTCGATGAAATGACTTCTCCGGACGGGTCGGCCCGTCCGGCGTACCGTCACATATCTGACTGGCTCAAGTGGTCGACCCTGGATCGTCTGCGGCAACGCAGCACGGAAGCCGAAGTCTTGTTCCGCCGCCTGGGCATCACTTTTATCGTCTACGGCGACGATGGTGGAACGGAACGGCTAATCCCGTTCGACGTCATCCCGCGTGTCTTCAGCGCCGACGAATGGAAGCGGTTATCGGACGGCAGCATCCAGCGTGTTCGCGCGCTCAATATGTTCCTGCACGATCTGTATCACGATCGCAACGTGATGCGGGCTGGTATCATTCCGGAAGACGTGATCCTTGCCAACGCGCAGTATCAGCCACAGATGCAGGGGTTCACCGTGCCCGGTGGGATCTATACCCATATCGCCGGGATCGATATTGTGCGCGTGAGCGAGAACGAGTTCTACGTGCTCGAGGATAATCTGCGTTCGCCCTCCGGCGTCGCCTATATGCTGGAAAACCGCCAAGTGATGATGCGCCTGTTTCCGGAGTTGTTCTCCGAGATGCGCATCGCACCGGTCGATCATTATCCGGATGTCTTGTTGCGCACCTTGCGTGGCGTCGCCCCCGGCGGCGCGCAGGACCCCACCGTCGTCCTGCTAACGCCCGGCGCCTATAACAGCGCTTATTACGAGCATGCCTTTCTGGCCGACGAAATGGGCATCGAACTGGTCGAAGGTGCCGATCTGTTCGTGGCCGACAATGCGGTCTTCATGCGCACGACCGAAGGGCCACGCAGGGTCGACGTCATCTATCGCCGGATCGACGACGATTTCATCGATCCCCTGGCCTTCCGCCACGATTCGAGCCTGGGCGTTCCGGGGCTGTTGTCGGTTTATCGCTCGGGGCGTGTGACCATCGCGAACGCGATGGGGACCGGGGTTGCCGACGATAAATCGATCTATCCTTACGTGCCGGCCTTGGTGCGCTTTTATCTGGGCGAGGAGCCGCTCCTCGCGAACGTGCCTACATATCTGCTGCGCGAAAAAGACGACCTCGCCTATACGCTCGAACATCTTGACGAATTGGTGGTCAAGGAGGTGCACGGCTCGGGTGGTTACGGCATGCTCGTGGGGCCCGCCAGCACGGCGGCGCAAATCGAAATCTTCCGTCATAAGATTTTGGCCAATCCCTCGAATTATATCGCCCAGCCGACTTTGGCTCTGTCCACCTGTCCGACACTGGTCGAACAGGGTATCGCTCCGCGCCACGTCGATCTGCGTCCTTATGTGCTGAGCGGCGAGGAAACCGTGGTGATGCCGGGCGGACTCACGCGGGTCGCACTCGTTGAAGGTTCTCTGGTCGTCAATTCGTCGCAGGGCGGCGGCACCAAGGACACTTGGATCCTGGAAGAGTGACATGCTGAGCCGTACTGCCGATCAGCTGTATTGGATGGCACGTTACGTCGAACGGGCCGAGAATATCGCGCGCATCCTCGAAGTCAGCTATCGCATGTCTCTCATGCCGGAGGAAACGCGCGAAGGCTTGTCGATCTGGGGATCGGCCGTGCAAATCGGCGGAAATTGGGACGAATTCGACGCCGCTTATGGGACGGTCAATCGGCAGAACGTCATCCGCCATCTGGCGCTCGACAGCAACAATACGTCCAGCATCTATTCCTGCATTCAGGTGGCGCGCGAAAATGCCCGAGCGCTTCGTGGATCGATCACCACGGAAATGTTCGAAAGCTTGAACGCAACGTGGATTGAATTAAGCGGGATCGACGAACCGAGGCTGGCGGCCCAGGGTTATCAGAATTTCTTCGATTGGGTGAAGGAACGCTCGCATCTGTTCCGCGGCGTTATCGACAGCACGTTGTTGCGCGATGAAAGTCATCATTTTATCGATCTCGGCGATGCCATCGAGCGCGCGGACAATACGGCGCGGTTGCTCGACGGCAAATATCACATACTTTTGCCGTCGGTCGAAGATGTCGGCGGCGTGCTCGATTATTATCAGTGGGGTGCGGTTCTTCGCGCGGTCAGCGCCTTCCGATCCTATCATCGCATCTATCGCAACGTAATCACGCCGGAACGCGTCGCACAACTTTTGATTCTGCGCGCCGACATGCCGCGTTCGCTCCACGCTAGTTTCAACCGGATCACCGATACGTTGGATCTTTTATGCGGGACGCGTATCTACGAATGCCGGCGCCAGGCGGGCGAAATTCATGCGCGACTTCATTTCGGGCGCATGTCGGATATATTCAAATCCGGCCTGCACGAATTTTTGACCGATTTCTTGAAAAGCCAAGGATCTTTCGCGGTGCAGATGCAGCGCGATTTTCTGATGATCGCCTAAGGGGGGTGAGCGTTGCGTATCGTTGTCCGCCATCGCACCGTTTATAATTATGACCACGCGATCCGGTACAGCACGCAATATCTGCGCCTGACTCCGCGTAACAATCCCAGTCAGCGCGTTATTCGATGGAACGTCGAAGGGCAGGGGCGTCTTTCGCCGTGGACCGACGGTTTCGGCAATTTGTGCCATACCTTGGTATGCGACGAAATCGTCAATCAGATCTCGGTCTCGGCGAACGGCATCGTCGAAACCACGGAACTCAACGGTGTGTTGCCCGACGATGGCATTTTGCCGATCAAGGTATTCCTGCGTCCTACGCAGCTCACACAAATTGACTCGGAAATTCGCGATTTCGTCGTACCGTACGTGGAAACCGCGCGCAGCAATCCGCTCGATGCCGCCCATGAGCTCTCCCAGGCGCTGACCGAGCGGATCGTCTATACAGAAGGGAGCAGCCACGTCCATTCGACCGCATCCGACGCGCTCAAGAACGGGCGGGGCGTTTGCCAGGATATGGCGCATGTCTTCATCGCCTGCGCGCGCGAATTGGGCATGCCCGCCCGCTATGTGAGCGGCTATCTCTATACCGGCGACGAGGCTACGCCGCAGGTTGCGAGTCATGCCTGGGCCGCCGTCTGGATCGAAGGCCTGGGTTGGGTCAGTTTCGATTTGGCCAACAAGACCTGCGGGACGGAACGCCATATCGGGCTGGCGGTCGGCCTGGACTACGCCAGCAGTGCCCCGTTGCGCGGTGTGCGCGAGGGCGGCAGCGAAAGCGAGAGGATGGATGTCCAGGTCATGGTGACGCAGGCCTAACCGCGCGATTCAACGCCAGTTGCCATTGCGTCTCGAACCACATTAGATAGTGAATATCGAGTCCGGCAGGGAGGGAGCCCTAAGCCATGACCTATTGTCTGGGCATCTATCTGAAAGAGGGGCTGGTTTTTGCCTCGGATTCCCGCACCAATGCGGGCGTCGATCATATTGCAACCTTCCGCAAAATGACGATCTTCGAGAAAGTCGGCCAGCGCGTGTATTTTTTGCTGTCGGCGGGCAATCTCGGAACCAGTCAGGCGGTCGTCAATCACCTGACGCGCAATCTTGGCGACAAGACCAGCAGCATCAATCTCTATGCCACCAAGAACATGTTCGAGGCGGCGGAAATGATCGGCGACGTCTTGCGCGATGTGCATGCCAAGCACGGCGATCACGTACGCGCGGCCCACGCCGATCCCGGCGCCGATTTCCTGTTCGGCGGCCAGGTCAAGGGCGGTAAGCATCGCCTGTTCCATATCTATTCGGCAGGTAATTTCATCGAGGCCTCGCCCGAAACGCCCTGCCTGCAGATCGGCGAAACCAAATATGGCAAGCCAATCCTCGACCGCGTCATCACGCATAATCTTGCGCTTGAAAATGCCGTGAAGGTGACGTTCCTGTCGTTCGACGCGACGATGCGAAGCAATCTGTCCGTCGGTCTGCCGATGGATATCGCGACCTATCGCGAAGGCAAGCTCAAGGTCGATAGGCACGTCGTGGTAACCGAAGCCGATCAATATCACGCGGAAATCCGGCGCAACTACAATTCCGGTTTGATCGAACTGTTCAGGTCGTTGCCGACTCCGCCCTGGCTCTCTTAATCCCGTGACGCAGCCGTTCGACGACGCGGAATTAGGCGCGCTGTTGGACCGCATCGTCGCGGCCGTGCTCCCAACCTTGGGCCAAGGCAAGGTCGCCGATTACATCCCGGCTCTGGCCGCTGTCGATCCCAATAAACTCGGCATCGCCGTCACCACTGTCGATGGACGCCAATTCGTCGCCGGCGATGCGCGTGAAACGTTCTCGATCCAAAGCATCAGCAAGGTCTTTACCCTGACCATGGCGCTCGAACTGGTGGGCGACGATCTGTGGCAGCGCGTCGGCCGCGAGCCGTCTGGAACGCCATTCAATTCGCTCGTGCAGCTTGAATACGAGCGCGGCATACCGCGCAATCCCTTGATCAATGCCGGGGCCCTCGTCGTCACCGATGCGATTGTGGCCGCGACCGCGAGCAATCCGCCGATCAAGGCGATCCTCGATTTCATCCGGGTGCGCGCCGCGAATCCCGGCGTGCGCATCGACGGCGAGGTTGCGCAGTCCGAGAAGGCCTGGGGCTATCGCAACTCCGCACTTGCCAATTTGATGAAAGCCTTCGGCAATATGAAGAGCCCGGTGAACGAGGTGCTGGATACTTATTTCAGCCAATGTTCGATCGTGATGAGCTGCGCCGATTTGTCGCGCGCCATCCTGTATCTGGCCAACGGCGGAACCGATCCGTTGAGCGGCGAGAAGATCATCTCCGAACAGGGTGCACGGCGTATCAATGCCATCATGTTGACGTGCGGCCATTACGACGCATCCGGGGATTTTGCGTTCCGCGTCGGCGTGCCGGCGAAAAGCGGCGTAGGCGGCGGCATTGTTGCCGTCGTCCCGGGCCGCATGGGCATTGCCGTTTGGTCGCCGGCCTTGAGTCCGCAGGGAAATTCTGTTGCCGGAACGCGAGCCTTGGAACAATTCACAGCGGCGACCGGTTACTCGATCTTCGAATGAGCCCCGGTTTGCGGTGAACACGCGAAGTCCGTAGGATTGATATACAACAAGTGACTTTGCCGGAGGAGCGATGAACATCGATGCCATGAAGCGACGGCTCGAAAAACGTCTCGCCGAGCTGAACCGAGAAACCCGTGCGATCGACGCCGAGCTGCACGAGCCCGGTAATCCGGATTTCGAGGAACGCGCGATCGAGATCGAAGGCGAGGAGGTCCTCGAGGGCCTCGGAAACGTCGCGCTTGATGAAATGGCGCAGATCAAGTCTGCCTTGACCCGGATCGATGCAGGGACCTACGGCGTTTGCACGGTCTGCGGCAACGATATTGCGGCTGCGCGCCTGGACGCCGTTCCTTATGCGGCGCGCTGCGTCGGCTGCGGGTGAGCGGCCCTTTCGAGTAACCCATTGCCGGAAGGCGTTAAAACGCCTAGAAGACCCGCGTCGGGGAGTAGCTCAGCCTGGTAGAGCACCGCGTTTGGGACGCGGGGGTCGCATGTTCAAATCCTGTCTCCCCGACCAGTTCATCATCCAACGATATACGAGCTTTAACGCAGTGAGGCGGGGAAGAGTCACGCTTGTGCCTTATTTGACCCGGCCCGGCCATGTATTGCCACCCCCTCATGACCACGTAACCTGATCTGATCACGACAGCTTCACTGCTGCCGGGAGAGTTCGATGCGAAATGCCGAGGCGTTGCTTATCCCCAAAGGTGTCGGCCCTCATGCGGGGCGCGAGTTGAACTTGATGCTGTCAGGTAAAAAGCCCCTCGCGATGTTTTCCGGTTCGCTCGTCAATGCAAACTGGCTCGTCGAATCGGAGTTCGCCCTATACGTGGACTACGGCCTCATAGTCGGGCGTGAGAAGATTTATCCCGGTCCGGATGGCAGCGCTCCAAATCGATATCTCTATTTCGCGCGCGTAGGCGAGAAATGGCGCATCGAATGCCTGATAAGCATCCACAAGGAACTTTTTGTCGACGGACGCTCCGCCGGCGAGAACGATCATATCGCGATAGGTCAGTTGTTGGGTTACAGCGACGACGAAATCGCGGTCTTTCTGCTGCACGCGCGCTCTGTCGGTTCGCGGTTACGCGCGGCCGAAGTCGCCGAAAATGCGGGCCTCATGCACGCGATTCCTGCCGCCTTTATCCGGCGCCGGGTCGCTGGGTCCGAGCGCTTGCGGCTGTCGGCCTAATATTTGGCGTCCAACAGTTTGAATCCCGTCGCCGCCTCGAAGGCACGCTGAATTTCCACCGGCTGGCCGACGAGGAACGGAAAGCGCTTCAGGCCCTGCGCGTTCTGCGCGTTGGACCCGCGCAACTCTTCCGTCGATTTGCCGTTCTTGTGGTATTCCTTTCCGACGATCGGCATTTCAATATATTTGGCGACCTCCGGGTCGCGCACGATGGCCTTCGGATCTTCGCCGCGTTCGACGGCTTTCATATCCTCCAACAAACGTTGACGGATCATAGCGACGCCACGGTCGCTGCGCCCGAGATGTTCGTTCTCCCGGTCGGACATGGTTCCCTGTCCGACCCAGGCGACGAAATCCTGGTTCATGACGTGGCTGGTGATCCAGCGCCCCGTATTCTCATCTTTGATCGGCGCGTACCAATAAGGAATCGTGTTCTGAACGTAGGGTTCCTTGTCCGTGGGGACGCGCGTGAAGAACCAACCGACGCTCAAGGTGTTGTTGTCGTCGATGGGGACGCGCCATTCGAAATGATCTCCGGTGAACAGGCAGTTCGGCCAGAGGCAAACGCGGCCGATCGTCCACAGAGGATCTTTGTCGCTGGTATCCTCGCGGATGCGCTTATAGGTATAGCCGTATTCGAATTCCTCGAACCCGACCTTAATGTGCGTCGGAATATAAGGGCCGGTTTGGCCGCCCAGCCGAATCGACCAGTTGGAGTGCATCCACTCGAAATGCACGGGATCGATCGAATTCTCCTGGCATTGGAGCCAGTTGCAGGGGATTTCGGAAAAGCTGATCTGCACGAATCCGTTCTTCCACGCGAAGGGCTCCCAAACCGGCAGTTCGGGGGCGGGAAGGGGGCCCATATAGACCCACAATAGGCCGGCCTTGGCCTGGACCTGGTAGTTCTTCACCTGGATGGTCTTGCGCAGCTTGCCTGTCGGGTCTTCAACATCTTCGTAGGGTTGGGCGAGGCACGATCCGTCGGCGCTAAACAGCCAGCCGTGATAATTGCAACGCAGCCCGTGTTCCTCGACATAGCCGTAGGAGAGATCGGCGCGCCGGTGCGGGCAGTGGCGGTCGAGCACGCCGAAATCGCCGCTTAGATCTTTGTAGAGAACTAGATTTTCGCCGAACAGTCGGATCGCCTTAGTGTTCTTGTCGTCGAATTCCGCAACGGCTGCGATCGGCGTCCAATAGCGGCGGAGCACATTCCCCATGGAGGTGCCCGGACCGACTTGCATCAGGCTTTTGCTGCGTTCTTGATCGAGCATCCCTTAGTCTCTCCAGATTTGGCCTCTTGGGCGTAACCTTATCCAATCCGACGCGCCGAAGCCCACCATTTTTTTCATTCCCGGTGTCCGTTCGAATGTCCTTAAGGACTTGAAAAGGCGGGCAATCGGTGACGACAATCCGCGACCAGCGCGGCTGAATGCGCGGGCCGACTCTAGGGAGAGGCAAATGACGAGACGGGTTTTGCATACCACCCTACTGTGCGGACTGGCCGCCTTGCTGACGGTGGGGCCGGCCACCGCGCAGAAATCGAAGGATACTCTGCGTACGGCCTTTCAGAGCCCCATCGAAACCATCGATCTGTATCTTGAGCCCGGCCCCGAGAACGCGTTGCTCACGCGGACGGTTTACGATGGTATGGTCTTCTTCGACGAGCGCCAGAGCATGTTCAAGCCGCTGCTCGCCAAGGCTTGGCGACAACCAGAACCGCTTGTCTATGAGTTCGATCTGCGCGGCGATATTAAATGGCACGACGGCGAATTCTTCGATGCCGACGATGTGGTTTATACCGTCAACTGGTTGATCGATTCGAAATCCAAATACCGCAATCCTGCCGATTTCGCCTGGATCGAGCGTATCGAGAAGCTGGCGTCCGATAAGGTCCGTATCTTCGCGAAGGAGCCGTTCGCCCCGGCGTTGGTGCGCGCGGCTTATTCGCTGCTTATATATCCGGAACATGTTCATGCCGGCTTAAAGGAAAAATCCGATTTCGGCCGGGCACCCGTTGGCACGGGCCACTACCGCATTACCCAGGTCGATAAGAACAAGGGAATTGCAGCGGAACGCTTCGATGGTTTCGCACATGGCGGCGACTACAAAGTGAAATCGAATATCGGGCGCTGGTCGATCGTGCCGATGCCTGATACCGGCACACAGACCGCGCAGTTCCTGGTCGGCAATCTCGATTACATGCGTGGCGTCGATCGCGAACAGGCGAAGGATCTGTCGCAAAAGCTCGGCGGTTCGTTGACCGGTGTTTATGGTCTCAACTATACCTATGCCTTGTTCGATGCGAAGGGGCGGTCGGGTAACGAGGCCTTGAAGGATCTGCGGGTGCGCCGGGCAATCATGATGGCGATCAACCGCAAGGAATTGATGGCATTTAGCGGAGCTGAGGATAGTTCGCAGCAACTTGGCGGTCTGTGTTTCACATCGCAGCAGGGATGCGGCTATAGCGCCGAGCAGCCGGGCTTCGACCCGGCGGGAGCTAAGAAGCTGTTGGCCGAGGCCGGCTATGCAGACGGCTTCGATCTGGAAGTGACGACCTATCAGGGACCGACTGCCGATTTCGGCAAGGCCGTGGCCGGGCAGCTCCGTCAGGTCGGCATCAAGACCAGCGTCGATATCCGAACGCTTGCGACCGCGCGCAAGAAAATATCGGAGGGCAAGATACAATTGCTCGTGGCCGGCTGGTCGCAGGGCGGGTTGCCCGATCCGCAAGGAACCGTCCGGCTCTTCGCCCAGCCGCCTGGCGATACGGATGATTATTTTGGCGATGCTCTGATCGCAAAGCTCGGCGGCGAGGTCAATGGTATCGTCGATGATGCTAAACGACGCGAACAGGTCGCGCGCCTGTTCGATCGCATGACCGAACAGGTCTACGTTATGCCGTTGGTGCGCACGCCACAGACCTTTGTTCAGTCGAAGGAGCTGTCCATCAATCCGAGCTCGTTCAATCCCTATGGCGCGGACATGCAGGATTTCCGGTGGAAATAGCCGGACATATCGAACGAGGGAAGACCGCATGAAAATCGACATCTACAATCACGTGATGACCCCCGGATACCTAAATCTCCTCAAGGAGAATTCGAAGGACCAGGGCATAGTGAAGCGTATGACCGGCATCCGCGTGCTGTGGGACATGGAAGCGCGCGTCGAGATGCTCAACAAGCAATGGCCCGACCTCCAGCAAGTGCTGACCCTCGCCGTCCCGCCGCCCGAAGTGCTGTTTGGGCCTGACAAGTCACCGGATGCAGCACGCCTTGCCAACGACGAAATGTACGAGATCTGCAAGAAGTGGCCGGACAAGTTCCCGGTTTTTGTCGCTACCGTGGCTATGAACAATCCGGACGCAGCCATTGCCGAGATGGACCGTGCAATCACTAAGCTGGGCGCGCGCGGAATTCAGATCTGTACCAATGTTGCGGGCCGCCCGCTCGACGAACCCGAGTTCTTCGCGGTTTTCGAGCGCATCACCAAACACCATGACCTACCGATCTTCATGCATCCGGTTCGGCCGATCTCGTTCTCTGACTACAAGACCGAGGATAAGTCGAAATACGAGGTCTGGCAGGTACTTGGCTGGCCCTACGAGACAAGCGTCGCGATGGCCCGCATGGTGTTCGCGGGCTTCTTTGAAAAACTGCCCAACATGCGGTTGGTCACGCATCACTGCGGCGGCATGCTGCCCTTCTTCGCGGGCCGCGCCGAAACCCTCTGGGCACAGCTCGGCTCGCGCTCTGATGGCGACGATTACGGCGACGTCCTGAAACGCATGTCGAAGCCCTTGATCGACTATTTCAAGATGTTCTACGGCGATACGGTGCTCGGCGGTTCGGCCTCGGCGCTGCGCTGTGGACTCGATTTCTTCGGGCCGGACCATGTCGTCTTCGCCAGCGACTGCCCCTTCGATCCGGAAGGCGGCCCGATGTTTATCCGTGAAGGCATTCGCTCGGTCGAGGATCTTAATCTTCCTGCCGACGTGAAAGAAAAGATCTATTATGGCAACGCCGCGCGCTTGTTGAAACTGAAGGCGCCGCTGAAATAGAGCCTACCAAGGGTCCGCTGCCAATCGCCAAGCCGTGTGTAACGAAAGAGTCATAAAACGGACATCTTTCTGCCGCCGATGCCGACCGATAACGCGGCATGGATTTGGGGGCACGGCACGGAAACGGCGTTGAGATTTTGCGTCTCGCGAAGAGTTTCAAAGGGACGCCCGCCATCGCGGATGTAACCTTGCGGGTTGCAGCAGGGGAATTCGTAGCATTGCTCGGACCATCGGGCTGCGGAAAAACCACGCTATTGCGCATGATTGCCGGTCTCGCGGCTCCGGATCGCGGCACGATCTGTTTCGACGATGCCGTGATCGTGGATGCCGCGAGCGGTGTGTTCATGCCGGCGGAGCGACGCAATGTCGGCATGGTTTTCCAGGATTATGCACTGTGGCCGCATCTGCGGGTACGCGACAATGTGGGCTTTCCCCTGCGCGCCCGCAATGTGCCCAAGGATCGCCATGCTGCGATGATCGAGGCCGCGTTGGCGCGCGTCGGCCTTTTGCATCTCGCTGAACGATTTCCGGCCGAATTGTCGGGCGGGCAGCAACAACGCGTCGCACTTGCCCGTGCGACCGTGGATCAGCCCCGCCTGCTGCTGTTTGACGAGCCCTTGTCGAATCTCGATGCAAGCCTACGCGAAAGCCTGGGCCGCGAGATTACCGACCTCGTGCATGAGATTGGATCGACTGCGCTCTATGTCACGCACGATCAGGGCGAGGCGCTCGGGCTCGCCGACCGAGTCGCGGTGATGCGCGATGGCCACATCGTTCAAGAGGGAACGCCGCACGAGCTTTATCATCAGCCCAACGATCTGTGGATGGCGCGGTTTCTTAAGACCGGCAATTTGATCTCCGGTCTCGCCGCCAACGGTACATTCAGCCACGCCGGATTGGTCGAACCGCTCCGGCTGCCAGAACTCATCAATGGCCACGCGGGTCCGTTCACCTTGATGATCCCGGGCAATGCCTTTCGCATCGGCGCCGATCCGGCCGAGTTCAATCTGCGTGTGATCGCGGCACAATTCCGCGGCGATCGCTACGAGGTTGCCGCGCGGTGGGGTGAGACCGACGCGAGCCCCATCGTCCATTTTTGGCACGAGCATATGTTCAAGCCCGGCGATCGGGTGTTTGCGAGCATCGAGCGGTCGCGTCTCAGACTTTTTCAAGAGGAGCCGAAGTAATGAAACATTCAGACACAATTGGCGCGATTGTCGCCGGTATCGCCGTTGCGGTCGGCGCCGTCCTATTTTGGACGGGCGTTGCCGCCGCGCAATCGGTGACCGTCTATACCGCCGGTCCGCAAGGTTTGGCCGAAGCGCTGTCCAAGGGCTTCACTGCGAAAAGCGGCGCCAAGGTGAATCTGTTCCAGGGCACCACCGGCCAGGTAATGGCGCGTTTGGCGGCCGAGAACGCCAACCCGCAATGCGATGTGTTGATTTCGGCTTCGTGGGATACCGCGATCGATCTCAAGGCCAAGGGCGATTTGTTGGCCTATAGCTCGCCCAACGCGAAAAATGTTCCCGATAATTTGAAGGATGCCGCCTACGTAGCGCAAGGAGCCGCCGCACTCGCCATCGTGTGGAACAGCAAAACGGGCAAGCCGAAACCGGCCGACTGGGCCGATCTGGCGAAGCCGGATTATAAGGACGCGGTCACCATGCCGGATCCGGCGGCATCGGGCTCGGCCTATGGATTGGTGAGTGGACTCGTCGCTAATAAAGACCTTGGCTGGAAATTCTTCGAGGGCCTCAAGACGAACGGCACGGTCGTGGCCGGCGCCAATGCCGCCGCGCTCAATCCGGTTATGCAGGGTGCCAAATCCGCCGTCTTCGGCGCGGTCGACTACATCTCGATCGAAGCGAAGCAGCAGGGCGAAGCTATCGAGGTGATCTATCCCAAAACCGGCACCGTGCTCGAAGCGCGGCCGATGATGATCCTGAAATCGTCGAAAAATGTCGATAACGCCAAGAAGTTCATCGACTATGTCCTGTCCGACGAAGGCCAGAAACTGGTGGCCGACGTCTATCTGCTACCGTCACGCACCGATATCGCCGCCAAGCGGCCGGGATGGAAAGACATCAAGCTGCTGCCTGCCGATGCGAGCGCCTCGGCGCAGAAGCGCTCCGAGACCCTGGCCCAATTCAAGACGGTCATGGGCGTAAAATAATCATGGAAGGGCGGGGTGGAGCGATGATCCTCGGGCTGTCGGTGACGGCCCTCGGCATTATCGTCGCCCTGCCGATCCTGTTCGTTCTCCTGCAAAGTATCTTTCCGCATCTCGCCGATGGGTCTTTGCGCGGACCGTTTTCGACGGTCGTCTCGGCACTGTCGGATGCGCGTCTGCCGGAAATGTTGTTCGGCACAATTTCGCTTGGTATCTGTGTGGCGCTCGGATGTCTTGTCGTGGCACTTCCGCTCGCCATCCTGCGCGGCTTGACCGATCTGCCGGCCGCAACCCTATGGGATGTGTTGTTTCTCATTCCCTTCATGATCCCGCCCTATGTCGGCGCCTTCGCCTGGGTGATGGCTTTACAGCCCGGCGGGTTCACGACCCAATTGTTCGGCCTGAATGGCGGCGGGTTCCTGTTCTCCTTTGCCGGTGTCGTCGCGGTGATGGTCCTGCATCTGTTTCCCGTCGTTTATTTCGCGTTATCGCGCACGCTCGCGGTGGTGGGGTCGCGTTTTGCCGATGTCGGACGAGTCTGCGGGGCATCGCAGCTTTACGCATTCGGGCGCATCACCTTGCCTCTATCGGTGCCGGCGCTGGCCGGAAGTCTATTGCTGGTCTTCGCGTTGACCATCGAGGAATACGGCACACCGGCGACGCTCGGCCGGCAAAGCGGGTTGATCGTCCTGGTAACCGGCATCGAGGAACGCTTCGCCGAATGGCCGATCGACCTGCCCGGGGCTGCCCTCATGGCGGTCATGTTGATGGCCTTGGCGCTTGCCGCGTTCTTCCTACAGCGTTGGCTGGTGGAGCGGCGCTCAACAGTGGTTGTCGCCGGCAAATACGGCCAATCGCCGCTAATCCTGCTCGGCCGCTGGAAAATTCCGGCGATCTTGTTCTTCGTCTCGATCGCGGTGCTTGCCATCGGCGGGCCCATCGCCAGCATAGTTGCAACCTCGGTGAGCCGAACGCTGTCCGGCGGTCTCGCCTGGGACAATTTTGGCCTTCAGCATTTCGCGACCGTCCTCAACAACCGCACAGGCGCGATGGATGCGCTGATGAACAGCTTGTGGCTCGCGGCGGCGGCGGCACTCGGCGCGGGGCTGCTGGGCGCGCTCGCGTCCTATATCGCCGTGCGCTCGACCTTGCGCGGCCGATCGGTGGTCGACGCATTGTCGGTTCTGCCGAATGCGGTGCCGGGCATGGTGCTTGCTGTCGGATTGATCCTGGCCTGGAACCGAA
The DNA here is from genome assembly GCA_945877815.1 of Caenispirillum bisanense. Classification (GTDB taxonomy): domain Bacteria; phylum Pseudomonadota; class Alphaproteobacteria; order Rhodospirillales; family UBA2165; genus CANIGJ01. The sequence continues at coordinate 7,014 of CAMDWJ010000013.1, read as the reverse complement.
GCTGGTGGCCGTTCCCGGTCTATAATACGCCGATCGTCCTGCTGTTCGCCTATATCTGCATCTTGCTGCCCTATCCCGTGCGTTATGTCGGCGCGGCGTTGCGCCAGATCGGGCCCAATCTCGATGCGGCCGCGCGGGTCAGCGGGGCCGGGATGGGATTGACCTTGTGGCGCATTCTGTTGCCGTTAATCGCCCCGAACCTGCTGGTCGCGACCTTGCTGGTCTTCGCCATCGCGTCGCGTGAGCTGGTGGCCTCGGTGATGCTGGCGCCATCGGGCATGAAGACAGTGGCAACTTTCGTCTTCAATCAATTCGCCCAAGGCTCGCCGGGTGTCGGCATGGCCTTGAGCGTGCTCGCGATCTTTTCCTCGACAGCGATCCTGGTGGTCCTGGCCCGCGTCTCCCAAACTTCGCTCGACGGTTGATTAAAGCGCGATCTCGCGATCAAGGGTGACGCGCGCCGGTCCGAAGGCGTCCTGCCAAGCGCTCAACATCTCGGCATTGCCGCCGAAGCAGGGCAGCACAGTGTGCGCGCCCGCAGCGCGCACCGTGGCGACATTCTCCGACAGTGACGGATGAATCTTCCAGCGCACCTGGCGCGCGCGTTTTTCAGCCACGAGAGTCGCCGCGGGCGAGCTGGGATGCAGATAGCCGGTGAAAACGATCTGGGGCTCGTAATTGAATTTCCATTTTTCGATTAGCGTCTTAACCGCGCCATGCTCGGCGGTGGCCGGTGTCGCGATCATGACGCCGGCAGGCTCGCTCGGGATCGACGGAGCCTTGGCCAGCTCAGCCAATTCCGCGCGCACCTCGGGCAGGACACATTCCGAACGCAGCCCGATGATGGCGGCACGCATGGCATCGTCGAGGCTCGGCATAATGCCCGCCCGCGCAAAGTGCAGCGCGATTTCGGGCCCGCGTCCCTGCGTAACAACGGGAAGCAAAAGCGGACCGGCGGCGGCAATTTCGTCGAGCGTCTTCTGGCCGACCGTCAACCGCGTGTCGTCGATACCGTAGGAGGCATCGAGGATGATGGTTCCGGCCTGCGGCGGTGCGTCATGAGCATAGATCAGCGACGAGGTGCAATTGTCGCCCATGTAAAGAAGCCCGTCGCCGATATCGAGGTGTATCCAAACCCCACCCGGCGCATGACCGGACCGTCCTGTGCGTACTGAAATACCAAGGATTGTCTTGGTGCCGGATAGCGGCAGAAACGACGTGACGGGTTGTTCGGCGGGCAGGGCGCGGGCGGCGATTTCGGTCGCAAACAATTGCGGCGCTCCGATCTCGTCGCTCAGCCCAACCGCGCCGATATGATCGGCATGTTGATGCGAGAACAGGATCGCGTCGACTTGGCCGATGGCAGCCAAATCCGGCATCCGGCCGGGTGGCGGACCTTCGCCGAAATCGAGCAGCAGGCGTGTTTCGCCGCTCTCGACCAGGAAACACGCGGGGGCTTTTTCGGCGACGCCGCAGATGGGGATCAATCGCGCCATCGGGCCTTATATCACGCCGAATGTGACATCGACATTATTCCCTAGCGCCCAGGAATATCGGCGAAAATCAGCCGCTCGGAAGGGAACTTGTCGTCGATATCGGTGCCCCGCCATTTCATGTCGATGGGGTGCGACATCTCGATACAGGTCGCCGCGAGATAATAGAGATTGCGGTCGGCCGGCGCCAATTGCTTGGGATTGAGCGTGTTGAGCGTATTGAGATAGCCGATGATCTCGTCCATGCGTGGGTTCACGGAATCGAAAAAGCCACGCACGGTATCGAGGTCGCTATAGACGCGCTTGAAGTGGCGCGCCTTCTCGCTGTCGAGACACCATTCCGCTCCCCAATGGGCGAGGTCCTTGAATTGCGTGGGAAGTTCGAGCGCGGCCATTACGCGATCCCCAGCATTTCGTTCATGACCTTATAATGGTGCTGTAGCGACATCTCCTGCTGCGACAGCTGCACGTGGGTCAGCGCTCCCGACGACAGCATCTGCTGTTGCGCCTCAAGCGTATTCAAATCTTCGAGGATGACCGAGCGGCCGCGCGACAGCGACCATTCCTGCGACAGTTTCTCGCCCAGCGTCTTGGCCTTGTAGTGATGCACGCTCAGCTCGGCATTGCAGCGGTTTTCGTCGAGCGGCCAGAAATGCATTTCGACATACCAGGAATTGCCGAACAGCAGCAGCATATTGGGGAAGAACTGCACGACGTCGAAGGCCCAATTCTTGTGGCGCGACGGATTCACGCCGGGCGGCATGCCAGTCATGTCGTCGTCGAACGCAGGGATCAGCTTGCGGCCGTGACGCCAGGCAAGCGCCTCGGTATCGCGCACATGGTGATCCGGGTTGGCGGGCGCCGAATAGCGATGATGGCGCTTGAGCAATTCGAGGAAAGGGCGGTGGCGCTGCGGATTGATCTTGCCGCCCTGGTAATCCGGCATCGTATTGCGGTGGATATAAAGCGTGTGATAGCCCTCGGTGAAGGAATTGATGGCGAGGTTCCAGTTACAGTTCACCGTCAGCTTGTAACCGGTCACCTGAGTGTAATTGTCGAAATAACCTTGATAGCCGTCCCAGAATTCGGCGAGCCACTCCTTCAGCGATTCTTTCGGGTACGGATCGAGATGGACGAAGACGAAATCCTCCCACACCTCGGTATTGACGGCACGCAAGGCCAGTTTGGATTTGTCGAGATCGAGGAAAGATTGCTCGTCGGTGACGCTCAATAGCTCGCCTTCAGGTGAGAAGATCCACCCGTGGAAGCCGCAGGCGAAGCGCTGATGACACCCTTCGCCGCCACGTACCAGTTTGTTGCCGCGATGGGTGCAGACGTTATAAAAGGCGCGCACCTGATCGTCGGTGCTGCGGATGACGATCAGCGATGTCTTGAAGGTCGGCAGATCCTTGACGACATAGCTGCCGCGCTCGGGAACCTCGGAGGCGCGGGCCACCGGCAGCCAGGATTTGCGGAAAACCTCATCGCGTTCGAGCGCGAAGAATTCTGGGGTCAGTCGTTCGGCCACCGCCACCCGGCGCGGATTGCTCGCCACATCGCCCTTGAAGACCGATTGCGTGATGTCGTCCATGTGCGCCTCCCGTGCCGTTGTCCGGCATCGATATCGGAACCGATCTTAGAGGCTCGCTCTGCGGTCCGCTAGCCTCAGAAAGGCTCGAAATCCCTCAGTTTTGGTATGACCTCGGTACCGAACAGCCGAATCGATCGCATGAGGTCGGTTTCGGCCATATTGCCGAAATTGAATTCGCCGAAGAAGGCGTTGAACAGGCCTTCCGTTGCGTAGGCTTTCAGCTTGGCGGCGACGGTATCGGGCGAACCGATCAGGATCAGATTGTTGGCTTCGAGATAATCGGGATCGAGCAGGTTGCGCATGATCTCGGCCGCACCCGGTTCGCCGCGTTCGTCGAAAAATGCGGCGCGTTTGATTTGCTCGCGTTTGATGTCCTCCGGGGTTACCGCGGGGGTGAAGAAACCTTGATAGGCGCGTCCGGCGTCCGCAAGGGCGACCTTACGTGCTTTCGCGTCGGTCTCGTCGACATAGACGACGGTCGAGTAGCCGATATTCGGCTTCTGCGTCCAACCGGCGGTTTTCCATTCGTTCAAATAAGTGCGGTACCGCACCGCCGCCTCGGCACGCGGAAACAGAAGGAAATATCCGGCATTGATTCCCTCGCGGGCGCAGAAGGCGAGTGTCGCGGGATCGCGCGTCTCGATCCACAGCGGCGGATGGGGTTTTTGGATCGGATTGACGGCGAGGGTGATGTCCTTGAAGTGGTGATGCTTGCCCTCGTAGCTAAAGGGATGTGGGGTTCCGTAAGCTGCCTTCAGGAAGCCGACGAAGTCCAAGGTCACCTCGTGGCGCGATTGGAAATCGACCTTGAAGGGATGGAAATAGCTATCCGAGATGCCGGGCACCAAACCGACTTCGATACGCCCGTCGAGCATTTGATCGGTAACGGCAATTTCCTCGATCAGTCGAAGGGGATCGTGCAGCGGCACCACGTTGCCCATGCCGCCCAAGCGAATATGCTTTGTACGGGCGCCCGCGCCGACAGCATACAGATTGGGAGACGAACTCAGGCTCTCATCTGGGCGGAAATGGTGCTCGACGCAGAAGCCGTAATCGAAGCCCAGTTCATCGCAAAGTTGTAGCTCGCGCCAAAGTTGGCGGTAACGTTCGGCCGGCGTCATGCCGGCTTTGGCCCAGACATGGGCGAAATGGGCGAATTTCAAGCTGTCCTCCGCTGGGTTTCTTATGGTCCCATGCTGGCGGTGTCGACTGGGCAAGGCAAGGCGACGCAGGTGAATTTGACAGTTTACGCGGTTTTGGCGTATCGGAACGGCGCGACAGGTGCGACAATAACGGTATGAGTGACATGGACGCCCGCATCTACCAGCCGACCAAGACCGCAATGCAGTCCGGGCGCGGCAATACCAAGAAATGGCTGCTTGAATACAAGATAGCCGAAAAAAAGGTCACCGAGCCCCTGATGGGCTGGACCGGGTCCGGCGATATGCGCGGTCAGCTCCGCCTGAGATTCGCGACCAAGGAGGAGGCGATCGCCTATGCCGAGCGACATGCGATCCCCTATACGGTCACCGAGCCCAAACAGCGGGCCATCCGCCCGAAATCTTATGCCGACAATTTCAAGTTTGATCGGATCGAGTAGAAGGCGCGCGTCCAACACGACCCCGTAGCTCAGCTGGATAGAGCAACGGTTTTCTAAACCGTTGGTCGCAGGTTCAAGTCCTGCCGGGGTCGCCAATATTTCCGCTATTTCCAACGCGATAGGATGCTTCGTGCTATGATGTAGCGAGGATGGAGCTGCGATCGAATTTGATCGATGCGAAGGCGGAAAAGGAATTGGTTGCCGTGATGAAGAATATCCCGACGCCGGTCGTGGCCTGAGCGATGGCCTTCAACCTTCGGCAGAGCAAATATACAGGCGGAAAATTCCTCTCGAAACGCGAGATAGCATCGATCACCCGTCGCATTGGGTTCCTGACTCCTGGCGAGCGCATGACGATCACCATCGTCGAAGAAAATGGCGAAGCCAAAGCACAGATCGAGGTCGGACCTTCCGACTAGGTGAATCAATAATCTCTGAAAGCCAGGGTTCTCCAAGGGCCTTGTAATCCGCCGCGTGAGTGACACTTAAAGGTCACTGGTGCTCAAATTGGACACATCCGTTGCGTCGTGCGATGCTGTAGGTTTGATCACCGCATCGGCACGATAAGGACAATAATCATGGCGTCGAAGACGAAGGCTTGGCGGCCGCGCGTCGCGCTCGCAGCATGTCTGGCCTTAAGCCTTGTCCCCCTAATTCCCGATGACGCCGAGGCGCAATCCCTACAAAAACAAGTCAGCCCGGCGCTGACGGCCCGCCTCAAGGGCGTCATGGTTCCGTTGCTCGAAAAGATGAACAACCCGATCCCGCTCAACGAAGTGAAGGTGAGCATTGCCGAGGACCCGAATATCAATGCTGGCAATGCCGGGGGCGGCGACTTCTTGGTAACCACAGGATTTTTGCAGCGCGCCAATGACCATCAACTCCGTTCGATCATGGCACATGAGGTGGCTCACGCCGATCTCGGCCATGTCCAGCATCAGGAGCTTCTCAATACCGGCCTTGGGATCGGAATTTCACGGCTCCTCGACGTTTGGAATGGAATTGAAGAACTGTTGAAAGTGGGTTTTGCGCCTTTCATGCTGGGTTGGTTTCAGCATGGGAGGTTGGTCGATGGAAGCTGGGGACGTTTTGGCCCTTGGGCTTGGCTTGGAATCTCCGTGGAAACTTTCCGGGCAACGGCTGGATATCGCAAAGCAACCGCATGAACTGCACCTTGAAGTTATCGCGGATCGTGGTGCGCTTTTCCCCTGCCCGGACTGCAAGCGCGCCTGTCGGGCCCACGACTTCGAAAGTTTCACCTGGCAGCATCTGAACTTCTTCCAACACCACTGCTTCATTACGGCGCGTGTGCCACGGGTGGATTGCCCGGATCACGGGGTCAAGCGGGCAACGGTGCCTTGGGCGCGGCCGGGCAGTCGGTTCACGCTGCTGTTCGAGCAAGCCGCATTGATCCTAGTGCGCGAAATGCCGGTGTTGGCAGCTGCGCGCTTCATGGGCATCACCGATAAGCGGCTGTGGCGGATTGTTGAACACTATGTCCGGCGGGCTGTCGCGGCCCTTGATCTCCGCTCGGTGCGGGCGGTCGGACTGGATGAGACCGCGTCCAAACGCGGCCATAACTATGTGACCGTGTTCATCGACATGGACCGCCGTACCAAGCCGGTCATCTTCGTCACCCCTGGCAAGGGAAAGGCCTGTGTGGCGGCGTTCCGCGCATTCATGCTCGGCCATGGGGGCGAGCCCACCCGCGTCTCTGAGGTCGTTTGCGACATGTCGCCAGCCTTCCTGGCGGCGCTCGCTGAGAACTTCTCGAACGCGGCTGTCACCGTCGATTGGTTCCACGTCGTCCAGCTCTTCACCACAGCTGTCGACGAAGTACGCAAAGCCGAAGGGCGCGACCGCAAGCTGCCCAAATCCGTCCGCTGGGCGGTGCTCAAGGCTGGGGAGCGTAACCTCACCGACGATCAACGCCTCGCCCTCGCCGAATTGGAAAACGGTGGCTTCGCTACTGCGGCAGCCTATCGCGCCAAGGAAATGTTGCGCTGGATCCGCCAAGCCATGACCCCGCAAGCTGCTCGCTGGCGCATCACACGCTTCATCAACCATATTGGCCTCCGGCTCGATCCCACGCCGCTCCTCGATCCCGTACGCCGGGCATTGCGGACGTTCGCAACCCACGTCGAGCGCATCGTTCAGAGATGGACCTCATCGCACTCCAGCGCTCGTCTTGAGGGCCTCAATGCCATCTTCAAGGCGGCAAGGGCTCGCGCCCGCGGTTACCGGAAAACCGCCACATTCATAACCGTCATCTACCTAATAGCCGCTCCGCTGCCCGAGATCCTCAAATCCACTTGAAACGTCGAGGAGCC
>CAMDWJ010000012.1 GCA_945877815.1 Caenispirillum bisanense | reverse complement strand
CCCCTCGACGGGGGAGGGTTAGGGTGAGGGGTATCTTCGGAGAGCCTATCATCGGGGGAAGCACGCCATGAAATTCCTCTCCTTCGCCGTCGGCGGGCGCGAAAGCTGGGGCGCCGTCAAATCCACATCGGGCGGCGACGGTATCGTCGATCTCGGCTGGCGCATGGCGGGTTGCCCGAACCTCATCGACGCCCTGCGCCAAGGACGGCTGGAGGAAGCGAAGGAACTCGCCGACAAGGCGAGCGCAGATGTGGCGCTGGCTGGTATTCGTTATTTGCGCACCATCCCCTATCCGGAAAAAATCGTCTGCATCGGCGTGAACTACGCCAACCGCAACGAGGAATATAAGGACGGCTCGGACGCCGCCCCCTATCCCAGCATCTTCATGCGCACGCCGGGCAGCCTCGTCGGCCACGATGAACCTCTCGTGCGCCCGCCCGAATCCCCACAGCTGGATTACGAAGGCGAGATTGCCATCGTCATCGGCCAGGGCGGGCGGCGTATCGCAAAGGAAAATTTCACCCGCCACATCGCCGGGCTCACCTGCTGCAACGAAGGCACGATCCGCGATTGGTTGCGCCATTCCAAATTCAACGTCACGCAAGGCAAGAATTTCGCCCGCTCAGGCTCGCTCGGCCCCTGGATGGTCAGCGCCGACGAATTCACCAGCTACGACAATATTTCCGTGAAGACGCGCGTGAACGGCGAAGTCCGCCAGGACGACACGACGGCAAACATCATTTTCGATTTCGCCTATCTCATTTCCTACGTGTCGACCTTCCTGGACCTGAAGCCCGGCGACATCATCGCCACCGGCACGCCGGTCGGCGCGGGTGCCAGATTCACCCCGCCCAAATGGCTGAAGCCGGGGGATGTTGTTGAGGTGGAGATTGGTGGGATCGGGGTATTGCGCAATTCGATCGCCGATGAGATCGTAAGCTGAACAAGGAGCCGCCCATGAGCAACGAACCGATCGCGCTGGAGATCTTCAGCGATTACGTCTGTCCGTGGTGTTATCTCAATACCGGGCGCATCGAGAAACTGAAGCAGTCGCACGACGTCACCGTGAAGTTCGTGCATTTCCCGCTCCATCCGGAAACGCCCAGCGATGGGATGACGCTCGAGGAACTTTTCGGCAGCCGCGGCGACGCAGCCGCGCGCGCCGCCCGCCAGGAACAGATGAAGGCGCGAATGGCCGAAGAGGGGCTTCCCTACGGCGAACGCACCCATACCTATAACAGCCGCTTGGCCCAAGAACTCGGCACCTGGGCCGACACACAAGCGGGCGGTGCCGCCATCCACGATGCGATTTTCAAGGCCTACTTCGTCGCCAACCGCAATATCGGCGATATCGAAGTTCTGGTGCAGATTGCCGGCGAAGTCGGGCTCGATGCGGCCGAAGCGCGCCGTATCTTGCAAGAGCGCACCTTCGAGGCTGCCGTCGACGAGAATTGGGATCGCTCGCGCGCCTACGGCATCACCGGGGTGCCCACAGTCGTCGCCAAGGGTTACGGCGTGTCAGGAGCGCAACCCTACGAAGTGCTGGCCGAATTCGTCGACAAGATAGGCACTGTCGCAGAGGCGTAGAACCATACTCTCCCTCTCCGCCCCCACGCGCGCTAGCGCGCGAAAACGCGCGACGGAGGAGAGGGCTGGGATGAGGTGGGCTCGCACCGAGAATCGCCACCTCACCCGGCGCGCTAATGCGCGCCACCCTCTCCCCCAAAAGGCGGAGAGGGATAGAATCGACAGCCTAAGCGTCCAATTCCGGATAACGCCGGAAGATGCCCTTCTCGTTGAAGGGAATGCGGCGCTTGCTTTTGAGATAGGCCTTGATGCGCGGGCGCTTGGCGACCTTGTCGTGCAGCTCGACAACGCGCGGATAATTCTTCTCGATCCGCTCCATTGCTTTCGGGAACGCATAGCGCAGTCCCTCGACCATCTGGAACAGCGACAGATCGGGATAGGTGACCGTCGCGCCGACCAAGTGCCCCTTGCCGCCCCCATTGGCGCGCGTGTTGCGTTCGATCACGCGCTCCAGATAGCCCAGATGCTTGGGCACGCGGTTCTTGAGGAACAGGTTCGTGCGGCGTTTCGCCTCGGGTATCTGTTCTTCGTAATAGAGCGCGTTGGAGATCGGATGATGCGTGTCGTGCGCCTCCAAGACGAAATCGGTGAAGCCGAGCTGCAATTGATGGGTCCAGATGCGCCCCGCCTCGCTCGTCGGCGCCAGGTCGAGGCGCGGGCCGAGATACAGCAGGATATTGGCGGTCTGTGCGATGATGAGCTTGCCCGCCTTGAGGAACGGCGGCGCGAAAGGCGGCGTCGTTATATCCTCGCCGTTGAGGATGCGCATGACGGCGGGTATCCCCCTGCCGTCGTCTTCCTTGCCGCGCGCGACATCGACGTAATCGGCGCCGCCTTCTTCGAGGGCGAGGCGCACGAATTCGCCGCGCCCCTGAATGGTCGGCCAGTAATAAAGTTCGTATTGCATGGGTCTTTTTCCGTGCGCTTATTCGGCCGCTCGGGCCGTGGCGTCGCTGCGCTCGAAGGCAGGGATCACTTCCTTGCCGAACAGGCGGATGGAATTCATCACCTGATCGTGCGGCATCTTGCCGATCTCGTGATTGCAACAGAACAGATCGTAGCCCATACGCGCCTTGCCGGCCTGAAGCTGCTTGATCACGGTTTCCGGGCTGCCGATCAGCGCCAGGCCGTTCTCGATATTGAACTCGTACGATTGCGCCGCTTGGCGGATAACGTCTCCGCGCGCCTTGTCGTTGGCGCGTTCGCTGTCGGAACCCATACCGCGCGTATGGCTACCCCAGCCGATGCGCGTCTTGGCGATATCGCCGCCGCCGACCGGCACCGCGCCGCCTTCGCGCGACGCAATGAATTTGCGCGCCTGATCGTGCGCCTTCTCGTCGGTCTCGGCGATATGCACCTGGCGCATCAGGAAGATGCGCGGCATCGGCCCTTGATGTTTCGCCGCGCGCCAAGCCGCCCGATACAGATCGAATTTGCGCGCGCAGACCTCGTCGGTATCGAGGTTCTTGGCGAGATGGAAATTGTTATTGGCCGCCCATTCCATCGAGGCGTCGCTGTGCCCGGCGGCCCAGATCGGTGGTGTCGGCTTCTGGAAGGGTTGCGGTTGCGGCAGCGCCTCGTCGAAATTGAAATATTTGCCCTTGAAGGTGACTTCGTTCTGCGTCCACGCCATTTTGACGATCTGCAGCACTTCGCCCGCGATCTCGGCGCGCTTGTAGTAATCGACGCCCCAGCGGATGAATTCATGTTCGTGCACGCCGATGCCGGTGCCGAATTCGACTCGGCCGCGCGACAGATGATCGAGCATGGCGACGTCTTGGGCCAGGCGGATCGGATGATAGAACGGCAATTGCCACATCATTGCACCGATGCGTAAGCGCGAGGTCGCGCGCGCCACGGCCGTCAGAAACACCGTCGGCGAGGTGATCCGCCCGACCGGCGAATTCTGGTGCTCGATGACGAAATAGGAATGCCAGCCGAGCCGCTCGACCTCTTCGGCCAGACGAATGTGATCGTCGTAGACATCGGCCATCGGCGTATCGCCGCCCGAATAGCCGCCGACTCCGTCCCACAATGCGAAATCCAACGCGGTCATGGCTTGTGCCTCCCTTAATCGACTTATCGATTGGCATCCTATCGGTACGAAGGCGGGCGGGTCAAAGCACAGCGCCTAAATCGGTCATCCCCGGATTTACTCAACGCGGCTGTGCGGCTTATCGATCAATTCCTAAAACCGAAGCTAATCGAAATATCGACGATCTTTTCATCCAGAACCTCCATTTGACAAAATAGGACCCCTTTGACGGGTACAATATCCAGGTTGCGGGGTTGGCAGAGATAGCTGTGGTGTTGAGGTCGAAACGATATTCCGCAATGGCGGACTGGCGGCCTTGAGCGAATGCACAAATGTACTTTTTCTCGGCGCGAGGCCATGTGAACCTGTCCTGATCCTCGATTCTGGATGGTCTCTTAAGTTCGCTCTGCACCACGCGTTCGAAGAAATCGCAGAACTCCTGCACGTGCGTCCCCGGCGGATAAAGACGCAGCAGCGTGTCGCGCATGAAGAGCAGCACCGCGTTATCGTAGCCATAGGTATTCGTTCTGTAGATCTCCTCTGTGAAATCCGACATCGGGAACGTCTCGGATGTCAGCTTCTCCGGTTCTAACGGTTGAAGCTTCTTGAGACATCCCATCAATCCGCCCAAGAGCGCGACCGCGAGCGCTAATTTCAACCCGATACCCACGATCGTTCCGATGCTGATAGTTGTCGCTGTGTCACCCCTTCGCGTTGATCGCCGCTAAAAGCTCCTGATAGCTCTTCGGCTCAGGCTCGATGTTGAGATCGGCCAGCCATTGCAGCCGGTCGGCGGTGGAGAGAGCCGTCATCGGCTCGATTCCAAGCTCTTCCAGCGTTTCGGCGACTTCGTTCATCTCGGCGGCCTGACGGCGGGCATGTTTGACCAGCCGGGGCGCGTAGTAATCCGAGATTTTGCGCCAATCAAGCTCGGGAAAGCTCACCTGCAGCGAATCCAGGACCTCTTCCTCCGCGCCGAGCTTGTTGGCGGCGGCCAGGCATTCGATCAGAATCGCGGTGAACCCTTTCATGAAGACGCTGCGGCTCATCTTGATGGCCGACGCGCTTCCGATCTTGGCGCCGACCGCGCGCGCATTCATCCCGTAGGGGGTGAGCAGGCCGGCCAGTTCGCCCGCCTTGGCACCGGCCAATAGCATCGGCACCTTGTGGCCGTGCGGCGGCACCAGATCCATAACCGCCGCCTCGACGAAATGGGCACCATTCACCTCGACCAGCGCCGCCGCCTCGCGCTTCATGCGTGGGCTGGCCGAATTGATATCGAGATAGAACTGCCCCGGCTTCAGGTGGGGCGCAGCGTTCCTGGCCGCGATCACCATCTGGTCCGACACGACGGCCGCGATCACCACCTCGGCCCCGGCCACGGCGTCGCGCGCATTTGGCGATGCGGAAAGACCGATCTTCTGGGTCTTGGCCAGCAAGGCCGCCCGTTTGGCGGGATCGTCGATCAGAATGTCATAGGTCGCGCGCACATCGGCCCCCGCCACGATTAACCCCTCGGCCAATAGCCCGCCCGCCTCTCCCATGCCGATAAAAGCGATCCTGGTCATTCCGTTCTCCAAAAAATCGCGATGTTCGCCAGATTTAAGGCATCGTGGACCAAGCTGGCCATTGAATCCAGAACCCGCCCTAGCGTAGTATCCCCGCAACAAACGCGCCCGAGACGATCCATAAGTATTAATGGATAGGGGGATGCGCGGCGCGGAATTGGGAGACGTATGCGAATATAAAGTGACGCCGGCGGCCGTTCGGCCAACCGGCGTAGGCGCGGATCGAGTGTCGCCTTGCGCGGCCCGATAAGCGAATTCGCTTATTTTTCCCATCGGATTCAAAAACGGACGTCCGGGTTTCGGCGTCCCATCAGAGTGAGGTTTCGCATGGTTTCTTTTTTGGTGAACCGTCTGTTCATCGCCATCATGGTCACGATCACGGTTTCGGTGATCGCCTTCAGCCTCTTGCGCCTTTCGGGCGACTTGGCGGCGGAACTGGCCGGCGATGACGCGACCGAAGCGGAAATTGCCGCTGTCGCGAAGGCCTATGGCCTCGACCGCCCGCTCTATGTGCAATATCTCGATTGGGCCGCCAAAGCCGTCAGCGGCGATCTCGGCCAGTCGATCTTCTCGAACGAGCCGGTGTTCGAGATCCTGACCGGCGCGGTGCCGACGACCGCCAAGCTCGCGGTCTACGCGCTGATCCTGAGTACGCTGATATCCGTTCCCCTTGGCATCATCGCGGCCGTGCATCAGAATACTTGGGTCGACCGATTGGCACTGGTGATAGCCGTCGGCGGGCAGGCGGTGCCGAACTTCTGGTTCGGTCTGATGATGATCCTGCTGTTCGGCGTGATCTTGCGATGGACACCGATCTCGGGCCAGGAAACCCTCGCCCACTTCATCTTGCCGACCCTCACCGTGGCGCTCACCTCGATCCCGCAGAAGATGCGCATCACGCGCGCCGGCATGATCGAGGTTCTGCAATCGGATTACATCCGTACCGCGCGGGCGAAGGGCCTTCCGCAGCGCTCGATCATCTATAAGCATGCGTTGCGTAACGCAATCCTGCCCGTGGTCTCCCTGACCATGGTCCAGTTCGGATTTTTGCTGGGAGGCACGGTGGTGGTGGAAACCATCTTCGCGCTCAACGGGCTCGGCTTCGAGGCGTTCCAGGCGATCATCCGCCAGGACTTCCCGGTCCTGCAGTCGGTCGTCCTGTTCATCTCGATCATCTACATCCTGCTGACGTTGATCGCCGACCTCATTAACGCGCGGCTCGATCCGCGCATCCGGCTCTCGTAAGGAGATAGGAAATCATGGCACCCAACGATACCGCCGCCGCCACCACGATGTCCGTCGGAGCGGCCCGCCGCGCCGCCAACGCGCGTCCCGACCTGTTCGACGTGCGCACGCCCACCCCATATGAAATCATGAGAGGGCGGGCCAAGAGCCATCCGGGCTTCCTGGTCGGCATGTCGATCATCCTGGTGGTCGGCCTGTGCGCCCTCTTCGCGCCCTGGATCGCGCCCTATAACCCGTTCGACCAGGACATCTCGCGTCGCCTGATCAATCCGATTTGGGGCATCAACAGCACCTGGGACAATCCGCTCGGCACCGATGCCTTCGGCCGCGATTATCTGTCGCGCCTGATCTGGGGTGCCCGGGTCTCGATGATCATCGGCATCGTGGCGCCGGCCGCGGCCTGCGTCATCGGCACCACCATCGGCCTGATCGGCGGTTATTTCGGCGGGCGCGTCGACGCCTTCGTAATGTATTTAATCAACACCAAGCTGGCGCTGCCCGGCCTCGTCGTCACCCTGTCGCTGGTGGCGGTGTTCGGCGGCTCGATGTTCGTGCTGATCTGCGTGCTGACCTTCCTGTTCTGGGACCGCTACGCGATCGTGCTGCGCACGGTCACGCAGCAGATCCGCAGCCAGGATTTCATCACCGCGGCCGAAGCCATCGGCTGCTCGCGCACGCGCATCATCGCGACCGAGATCCTGCCCAACGTGCTCAACCAGATGATCGTCATCCTGACGCTCGAGATGGCGCTCGCCATCCTGATCGAGGCGACGCTGTCCTTCCTCGGTCTCGGCATCCAGCCGCCGACGCCGACCTGGGGCAACCTGATCGCGGAAGGGCGCAACTTCATGTTCTTCAAGCCCTACCTCGTGACCATCCCAGGCCTGGCCCTGCTCGTGCTGGCCATCGCCATCAATATGATGGGCGACGGCGTGCGCGATATAACCGCGCCCGAAGGACGCAACTAGGCGCGGCCGTTCCCATAGAACGTCCGCGCCATATCCCCGGACTTGATCCGAGGATATCGTCGAAAGAATCAGCCGGCGCCTTTCGAGGTGCCGGCTTTTTCGTGATTCTGCTGCTGATCCTTGCCCCGCTCGCGGTACGTGCTGCCGAAACGGCGATCGTCGATGTCTGCTTGCGCTGCCATGGCAGCGAAGGCCTCGCCGCCAATCCGGCGGCGCCCGATCTCGCCAATCAGCGCCGCCCCTACCTCGAAAAACAGATCGCCGATTTCCGCCGCAACGCCCGCGAACCGCTGATCGCGCATTCGAACGCCGGTAATTTCACCGGCCAGCGCGACCATCCGGACATGTATGCCTTCGCCAATCTTTTTGAGACCGAGACCGGCTCGCTGATCGCCGCGTTGAGTGCCCGCGCCTGCCGCCAGGCATCCCCGCCGCCCGGCCATACGGTTTCGCGCCCCTTGCCCCGGCCCGCGCTGGTCGAACGCTGCTTTGCCTGTCACGGCACCCAGGGCGCGCGCACCGTCAACGCGTATGTGCGGCGTCTCGCCGGGCAAAGCCGCACCTATCTCGCAGCACAGCTCTTCGCCATGCGGCGCGCCGAATATGGCGGCGAAGGCTCCACCGCGCTCACCTTGCGCAGCCACCCGATCATGAACGCGATCGCGGTCGGCCTCACCACCGACGAGATCCGCAGCCTAGCCGACTATCTCGCCACCTTGCCGTGCAAATAGGCTAAACCCCGTCGCGCCCGAGCGCCCGCATCTTGGCGAGCCAGCCGATGCGCGTCGTCGCCCCGGCCGTGCCGACGCCGCCGAACAGGGTGGTGCGCACCGGTGCGATGCCGGCAAAGACCAGGATATTGCGCTCCAGCCCCTTCAGCCCGTGCGCCAGGAAGTACCAACGATACACCAGCGCCGGCATGCCCATGGTGACGAAGAGGCGGGCCGAGCGCCCGCCCAGCAATTTCTTGGCGAAACCGTTGGGCGTATAGGCGAAGGCGAAGTTGGGGCGCAGCACCTGCTCCAAGAAGCCTTTGACCAGCGCCGGCATGGTGCCGAGCCACAAGGGAAAGATCAGCACGATATGATCTGCCCATGCGATGTCGGCCTGCGCCGCCGCGGCACCCGGCGGCGGCGCCTCATGCTCGAAAGCGGCCTGGGTGGCGAGCAATGGCAAAGCGAGGCCCGCGATGTCGATGCGCCGCACATCATGCCCCGCCGCCACCGCGCCATGGACATAGGCATCGGCCAGCGCATGGCACAGATGCGGCGCGGCAGTGTCGGGATGCCCCTGGAGGATGAGGATCTTGCGTGCGGACATGGAGGAGAGTTGCACGCGGGGGGGGTAAGCGAGCGCGTTGACCGGGGTCAAGGGGTATCACCTCGTCCATTATTTTGTGTTGCGCCCTGATCGTGATTAAATTGCCGTCATGGCACCGAATGTCCGCGATCCCTATTTCTCGCTTCGCCAGGCGATGGTCGAGATCATCGCCGAGCACACGGACGCGACGCGCGAGGCGACCGGGCTGGGGCACATCCAGCCGCGCGTGCTCGACGCCATGCGCGACGTGCCGCGCCACGAATTCGTGCCCGCCGAAATCCGCGCATATGCCCATTCCGACGGCCCCCTGCCGATCGGCTGGGACAAGACCATCTCGCAGCCTTTCATCACTGCGCTGATGACCGAGCTGCTCGACGTGCGGCCGACCGACCGCGTGCTCGAGATCGGCACCGGGCTCGGCTACCACACTGCGGTGCTGAGCCGGCTCGCCGCCGCCGTCTATACGGTCGAGATCGTCGAGGAACTCGCGGCCGAGGCGGCCGAGCGCCTGACGCGCCTCGGCTGCAAGAACGTCAAACACCGCGTCGGCAACGGCGCCAACGGCTGGCCCGACCATGCGCCGTTCGACCGCATCATCCTTGCTGCGGCACCCGAGCTGATCCCGCCGGCGCTGATCTCGCAGCTCAAAGGCGGCGGGCGCATGGTCCTGCCGGCCGGGCTCAACGAGGCGCAGCATCTCATGGTCGTCGACAAGGGGGCGGACGGAAAGCTCAAGACCCGCGAGGTGCTCGCCGTGTGGTTCGCGCCGATGGAGGGGGTGGAGTTTTAGGGAAATAATGCAGCCCGCATGGGGATGATGGGGCCGACCGCGCCTATCCCATCGTCATGC
The DNA here is from genome assembly GCA_945877815.1 of Caenispirillum bisanense. GTDB lineage: Bacteria > Pseudomonadota > Alphaproteobacteria > Rhodospirillales > UBA2165 > CANIGJ01. The sequence continues at coordinate 98,281 of CAMDWJ010000012.1, read as the reverse complement.
CCCGACTTATTCGGGGCATCCATTCATCGACCACGCGATGCTAAGATAGATCCCCCGGTCAAGCCGGGGGATGACGATTGAGTTTTATATGACGGTTCTGACTGAGTCCTCGAATGGCTAAATCCGACACAATACAATTCAAAGGCCTGCCCGCCGATTTCTTCGCCTTCTTCGAGGAATTGAGCGCAAACAACGAGCGTGCGTGGTTCGCGACCAACAAGGCGCGCTATCAGCAGAGTGTCGTCGCACCCATGACGTATCTGGTCGCCGATATGGCGCCGCGCCTCGCCAGAATCTCGAAACATTACATCGCCGATCCCAAACGCGCTCTGTTCCGCATCCATCGCGACGTGCGTTTCGCCAAGGACAAAAGCCCCTACAAGACCCACGCGGCGGCGCAATTCCGCCATGAGGTCGGGCGCGATGTGCACGCGCCCGGGTTCTATGTGCATGCGGGCCCCGACGAGATCTATGTCGGCGCCGGCATATGGATGCCGCCGGCGCCGCAGCTCAAATCGGCGCGCGACCGCATCGCCAAGGATACGGCGGCATGGCGGCGCATCGTCACCGCCAAGCCCTTTGTTGGCGTCTTCGGCGGGCTCAGCGACGATCCCGCCTATACGCTCAAGCGACCGCCCAAGGGATACGATCCCGGCCACCCGGCCATCGAGGATCTGAAACGCACGAGCTTCGTGTTCGGCCACACGGTCGCCCAAGCCCGCGCGCGCAAGGCGGGCTTCATCGATGAGGTGGAGGAAGCCTACCGCGCCGCAGCACCGGCCATGCGATTTTTGTGCACGGCGTTGGGATTGCCGTTCTAGTGCCCATTTTTGGGGGCCATTCTTGCGCTTACGGCTGCCCAACCGCGGTGCCCCGCGAGGAGGGCGTAGCCCAAGATCGGCACGCCAAACAAACCGTTGTCCCACTATTGAACGGGAGATAGTGTCATGAAGTCGTTTTCGGTAACCGCAAACGCCAGAAAGCATGACAGGGCGGCCCCAGGGTGCGGATCGAAAGTCCCCAGGATTCTGGCGCGGTGGCCGATCCCGAACCAGGGCCTTCCTCAACAAGTTCGACGGCGATCAATTGCAGAAAGCACCGGAACAGGCGCGCAAACGCGTCCACGCCAAAAGAGCCGCGTGGAAGGTATTCGTAAGCATCGCGCGCATCGAACCGCAATCGTCAGGGCACACACAATCGCACCCCAACAGATCGGAAACATAAAACACAGGAGACTTCCATGTATACCAGACTGAAAATCGTTCTGGCCTGCCTTACGGCGGCTGTCGCGTTCGCTCCGACAGAACCCAAAGCGGCCGATATCGACATCATCTTCGCCCTCCCGTCCTCGACCTTGACCTTCACCTCCGTCTTTATCGCCGAGGATGCCGGCTTCTTCAAAAAAGAGGGGCTCAACGTGAGCTTCCGCAATCTCGTTGGAGTCGCCTCAAACAACGCGGTGATCGGCGGTTCGGCCGATTTCAGCGTGGGGACGGCGGCGACCTTCCTGCGCGGCGCGTCGCAAGGCCAGCGTATGTTCGCCATCGCCAATATGGTCGACCGTCCGATGGTCGAAGTGGTGCTCCGCAAGGACGTGGCCGAAGCCGCCGGCTACAAAGCCGGAATGACCACCGTCGAGAGGATCAAGCTGCTCAAGGGCAAAACCATCGCGGTCCAGGGAATCGGCTCGATCGTGCATGCCATGCAGCGCCTGACCGCGAACATGGGCGGGCTCGATCCCGACAAGGATATGACCGTCGTCTCGATGGAGCCGCCGGCCATGGTCGCGGCACTCAAGTCCAAACAGATCGACGGCTATACCACCTCCATGCCGTTCACCACCCAGAGTGTTCTCGAGGGCAACGCGGTGATGATCACGTCGGGCCCCGGCGGGGATCTGCCAAATTATACGCCGACCGGCTATGCCTTCCTCTATACCCGCCCGGAAGTGTGCCAGAAGGACCGCGTGAAGTGCGAAAAGATGGGGCGCATCTTCAAGGCCGCCAACAACTTCATCCACGACAAGCCGGACGAAACCTGGGAAATCCTGAAAAAGCGCTTCGCGCAGATGGATCCGGCACTCCTGAAGGCCGCTTGGGACGTCACCAAGCTCGCGCATCCGCGCGACGTGTCGATCAACGTGCCGGCGATGATGAACGCGCAGAAGTTCAGCCTCGACGCCAAGCTGCTCGAACCCAAGGACACACTCGACAAATTTGACGGCCTGTGGACCGCCGAATTCGTAAAATAGAGACCTTGTTATCTTCGCTGGAGGGCGGCGAGGAATGCCTCGCCGCCCTTTTTTTTGGAAACTAATCGGGCCCGCGCAGACGGCATCCCATGCCCTGCTCGGTCACGATATGTTACGGGCGTTCGGGCGCCGCCTCCATCTTCTGGCGCAACGTTCGTACATAGATGCAAAGATATTGGACGTCGGTTTCGCCACCTCACACTTCGCGCAAAATGAATTTATGTGTCAAAACCTTGCCCGCGTGCGCCACCAGCGGACGCAGGATATCGTATTCGCGCGACGTCTGAGAACCTTGTCGGCACGCTTCAAAGCATTGCCGACAAGGTCGCTCAAATCGACAAGATCGAGTTGGGCTTGCGCTGCGCCCGATTCGAGCCGGATCATATCGAGCAGCTTGGAGATAAAGCGGTTAAGCCGCTCGCCTGCGAACACGCGCATCATGTAGCAGCCGATCATGGGTCGCTCCTCACAGCTTGTCGCAGGTGTAGGTATAAAGAATCGCCACGGCGACGAATCCGATACCGATCGCAAGAAAGATAATGTCGGGCATTAGTCGTCTACTCGGGACGCGCGCATGCAACGTCAGACTGCAAGTAGAAGATCGTGATAAGGGAATATCGATTCAATGGGGCCTGGCATCATAGGTCGATATAGATTTCATATAGAAGACCCGGGCGTGCCGGATTTTCCGAAAGCGGATGCGGCCCAATTTCAATCTAGAGCACGGTCGACGGACGCGGCTGCGTATTGCGCGCTTCGAAACGCGGGCTGACGAAGGCGTGCACCACGATGACGACAAAAATGCCGACACCCAGGAACATGTAAAAAAGATCGCTCATGACAGGCTCCCATCCATTGGATAGAGCCTAAGAATTGGGCCGCACCCCATATAGATTCGAGACTGCCTGTTCGGCCGTTTTATATAGAAATCATAGCGCTGGGCAGAGCCGCCGGGCGGAGCCGTTCGCCCGGCGGAATGTTACGGGTTCTACGCGATCGCGATGCAGGCGATTTCGATATCGAAGGGGCCAGGCCACGAACCCACCGTGACGAAGGTGCGCGTCGGCGGCTCGTTCGGGAAATATGTGCGATAGACCTCATTAACCTTCTGAAAGTAGGCCGCGTTGGAACAATAGACGGTCGCGTTGACTACTTTGTCCATGCTGGTGCCGGCCGCTTCCAATAGCGCCTTCACGTTTTCCAACACCTGGTGCGTCTGGGCCTGGATATCGCCCGCGACCATTTCGCCTGTTTTCGGATCGCGCGGCGGCTGGCCCGACACGAACACGAAATCGCCGGCCCGGATGGCGGGCGACAAGGGCGCAGCACCCGGTGCGGGCGCAGCGGCACCCGGCAGTCGAATGACCTCTTTCTGTATTGCCATAAAAAAGCCTCCTCTATCTCTGGATCGTTGTGCCCGCCATAATAGAGCGGAAGACCAAAGGGAAAAACCACATGGCGGTGAACCGCTTCGTTAAACGCGTCACGAGCACCATCTGGGAACGCGACCTTAGGAAAACGTCCTCGCCGGTCGTCGTAGTATTCCATGTACTCCGGGTCTTCTTCGTCGTGCTGCGCGATCTTAGCGACGGGCAGCTCAACCTGCGCGCCATGAGCCTCGTCTACACGACCCTGCTGTCGGCGGTGCCGCTGCTCGCAATCAGCCTGTCGGTGCTCAAGGGCTTCGGCGTGCACAACGAATTCGCGCCCCTGCTCTTCGATTTCCTGGCGCCCATGGGCGCGCAAGGCCGGGAGATCGCCGAAAAAGTGCTGGGATTCGTAGACAAAACGCGCGTCGGCATTTTGAGCTCGGTCGGTGTCGTGTTGCTGCTCTTCACCGTGATGTCGGTCATGCAGAAAATCGAGGATGCCCTCAATTATATCTGGCACGTCACTGAAAACCGCAGCCTGTCGCGCCGGTTTGCCGACTATCTCAGCGTGCTGCTGATCGGGCCGGTACTCATTGTCGCCTCGACCGGCCTTTCGGGTGCTGCGATGGACAATGCAATCGTCGCGCGACTGTCGGAATTCGAACCCATCGGCATCTTCATCCGATTCGGCGCGATTCTAGTCCCCTTGATGCTCGCGGTCGCCGCCTTCAGCTTCATATATATTTTCATTCCCAATACCAAGGTGCGGCCGGGTGCGGCACTCGTCGGCGGCATAACCGCCGCGATCCTGTGGAAAGTCGCGGGCTGGGGCTTTGCGATCTTCATCGTGTCGTCCGGACAATACGAGGCGATCTATTCCGCCTTTGCGACGCTCATCGTCTTCATGCTGTGGCTCTATACCAGCTGGCTTATTCTGATGATCGGCGCATCGGTCGCCTTCTATCAGCAGCGGCCGGATTATCTGTCGATCCAGCGCGACCGCGCCAATCTCAGTACGCGGGTGAAGGAAAAGCTGGCGCTCGTCATCATGCATAAATTCGCCACCGAATATTACAAAACCGGAGCACCCCTGTTGCTGCACCAATTGACCGAAGACACGGGCATATCGAGCGATCTTGCCCGCGTCGTGGTGGAAACGCTGGAACAGAACGGATTCATTGTGCGCGTGAGCGGCGAGTCCGACCACTATCTACCGGGCAAGCCGCTCGACGCGACGCCCGTCTCCGACGTCATCGCAGCGATCCGTCGCGACGGCGAAGACGAGCGCGCCAACCTCGGAAGTCTCGTTCATTCGCCTGCGGTCGACCGCGCCGCGGAAGCTCTCGCCGAGAGTGCGCGCGCCGCCCTCGCAGGTGTGACCTTAAAGAATTTTGCCCGCGAAGAGCCGGGAATACCGCCAAAAACTTGAATGGATGCTGTGCGATATCGCGGGTTTTGTGCCGTAGAATTGTCACAGAATGCCTCTTTTGGGTCCCTGGACCGAAAGCGTCTTTCCAACCGATAGTGGAACCCACAACGGCCGCCCGGCCGACGCTCACTACGAGGAGAGACGCTCATGAAGACGGCCATCCGTGCCACAGTTCTGGCTACAAGCGTCACAGCACTGTCGGCCTGCGGCGTTATCCATCCCGAAGTTGTCGACCAAGGCGCCATGAATTACCAAGCGGCTCAATCCGCTCCCGATCAGGGCACCGCTTTCCAGCGCTCGCTCCATCAGGGTTATGCCGATTTCGGTCGTTGGGAATTCCAGCAAGCCGATTTCCGCGACACCAAATATTTCACTGACCGGACGCGTGTGTCGGCGAACGGCCAAACCGTACAGCCGGTTGCGCTGTCGGAACGCGCTTTGGCGTCCCCGTATCAAGCTGAACTCGTGAACGGTCGCGCCCGCCTCATACAGGTGGTCAGCAACGGCGATACGATCGCGCGAGTACCCGGCCCGGCCGGTGCCGCGCAGGTCTATTTCGATTGCTGGGCGGAACAGGCCGAAGAAGGCCATCAGCCGGAGCACATCGCCTACTGCAAGAACGGCTTCGACACACGGCGATGGGCCAAGTGACCCCGGCGCCGATGGCACAGCTGGCCCCTGCGCAGCCCGCTGCGCGTCCCTATCTCGTCTTCTTCGATTGGGATAAGTCCAATCTGACGGATGCGACGATGCCCACGATCAACCAAATCGCCACGACCATCAAATCGGGCAATCCGACGACCATCCGCATTGCCGGCCACGCCGACAAGTCGGGCACCAACATGTACAACGACGCTTTGTCCAAACGCCGCGCCGACGCGGTTCGTGCGAAACTCGAACAGGGTGGCGTTGCACGCACCAAATCGACGACCGAAGCCTTCGGCGAGTCACGTCCGCTGGTCAATACGGCCGACGACGTCCGCGAGCCGCAGAATCGCCGCGTCGAAGTGACGATCCAGTAGTCGCCCACACCGATACGAAGCTCCCCTGGGGCGAGGCGCTCTCACTCCTGAAACGCTTCGCCCATCACCCCCTTCGCCCCTTCCCGGACGGAGGGGGTTTTCTTTTGGGCACCGCCATCGCGGTCAGTAAATTACGCGAACTCGCGCCGTAATGCGGCGGTATGTTCGCCGAGCCCCGGGACGGGACCGAAAGCCGCCTCCTCGCCGGCGAGGCGAGCCGGCGGCGCCGGCATGCCGACAGGCCCGCTCGGCGTATCGACCGAAATGCGCCTGAGATCGGCGTGCGCCGAAAGATCGGCGACCTCGTTCACCCGCCCGAAAGCGATGCCGGCCGCGTGCAGCTTGGCCGCCATGGCTTGGGTACCCTCGCGTGCAAAGTGCTTCGCGATCAGCTCCTCCAGCTCGGCGCGGTGACGTACCCGCGAATCGTTTGAGACGAACATGCCTTCGCGCGCCAGATCCGGTTGCTCCAGGATCGCGGCGGCGAAGGCGCTCCACTCGCGTTCGTTCTGGATCGAAATAACGATCTCCCCACCATCTTTCGTGCGGAACGACGAATAGGGCGCGATCGAGGGATGCTTGAGCCCGACGCGGCCGGGCGCCGAGCCTCCGTAATCGTGATGCAACAGCGGCACCGTCATCCAATCGGCCATGCCGTCGAACAGCGAGACCGCGATCCCCTTGCCCCTTCCGGTTTGAGCCCGCTCAAACAATGCCAGCACGATCGCCTGCATCGCATACATGCCTGCGGCGATATCGCAGACCGACACGCCAACACGGCCCGGCGCATCGGCCGTGCCGGTGATCGCGGCCAATCCGGTCTCGGCCTGCACCAGCATGTCGTAGGATTTCATGTCTTTGGATGGGCCATCGGCGGCGTAGCCCGACAGATCGCACGTAATGAGGCGCGAGTGGCACGTGCGCAGATCGTCCGAGCCGAATCCCGCCCGTGCCGCAGCCCCCGGCATCAGGTTTTGGATAAACACGTCGGCCTTGGCGATCATCCGCGTCAACAAGGCCGCATCGTCCACATCCTTGAGATCGAGCAGGATCGATTCCTTGCCCCGGTTGAGCCAGACGAAATACGCACTTTCGCCGTGCACCACGTGATCGTAGCCGCGCGCGAAATCGCCGCCCGGACGCTCTATCTTGATGACGCGGGCGCCGGCATCAGCCAGGCGCGAGGTGCAATAGGGTGCCGCCACCGCCTGTTCCACCGCCACCACCAGAATGCCGTCGAGCGGCTTGGTCATATCCGTTCTCCCCTGCTAGAACATATGCAATGAACGAAGGACTTCGCCAAATGGAAATTGATGCCGCTCCGCCGCGCCGGAGCTTTCTCTATGTGCCCGCCGCCCGGCCCGAACGGTTCGCCAAGGCGATGACCAGTGGGGCCGACATGGTCTGCGTCGATCTGGAGGATGCCGTGGCGGACGACGCCAAGGACGCCGCCCGCGCTGCGAGCATCGCGTTTTTCGCCCAACCCAATGCCAGCGGTGTCGAGCGCCTCGTGCGCATCAATGGGTTACGCACCGTCGATGGGCTCGCCGATTTGTTGGCGTTCGCCACCGCCGAATCGGCACCCGATGGCATTCTTTTGCCCAAGGTGAAAAGTCCGGAGGAAGTCGTTATCGCCCTCGACGTCCTGGGGCCCAAACACCCGCAGGTGAAACTGCATATCCAAATGGAGACAGTCGAGGCGCTCGAACATGCCCACGCAATCGCGCGCGCGCCCGGGGTCGCCTCGCTGGTCTTCGGCGGCTTCGACATGGCGGCAGGGCTCAGGGTCGAGCCATCCTGGGATACGTTGTTGTATGCACGCCAAATCCTGGTCCATGCCGCCGCAAATGCCAAGATCGATCTGCTCGATATGCCCTTCTTCGGGCTCGACGACGAAGCCGGCCTCAAGCGCGAGGCCGAAGCGGCCGGACGGCTCGGCTTCACCGGCAAGACCTGCATCCATCCCAAACAGGTTATAACGGTCAGCGCCGCCTTCAGCCCAAGCGCCGCCGAAATCGCGCGCGCGCGCGACCTCATCGCCAAGTTCGAGGCGCAGGATCAGGCTTTCGTCGTCATCGACGGGGTGATACTCGAAGCACCCGTGCTGCAACAGCTCTACCGCACCTTGGCCATCGCCGAGCGTATCGGGGCCTGATGTCTCGCCTCGTCATCTTCGATTGCGATGGCGTTCTGATCGACAGCGAGCCGATCGCCTGCGCGATCATGGCCCGAGTGATGACCGAGAATGGCTTCCCCCTCGCCGAGACGGATATCCACGCCTACATCGGCAAGGCAGGTAAGGAGACGTATGCGGACATCGAATTGCGCTTCGGCAAAAAGCTTCCTGACGATATCCGCGTGCAAATGCATGCTGCCTTCCGCGAACGGCTCGATGCCGATCCCATGCCTGCCATCGCGGGCGTCGCCGATCTGATCGATGCCTTGGCATCTCCCGCCTGCGTTGCCTCCAATTCCTCACACGACTATCTGCGGACGGTGCTGGGCAGCGCCGCCCTGTTCGGAAAATTCCCGGATCGCATCTTTTCCTCCTACGACGTGCCGCGTCCGAAGCCGCATCCGGACCTATTCGAACATGCGGCGCGCTGCCTGAATGTCCATCCCGACGGCTGCGTCGTCATCGAAGACAGCGTGCATGGCGTGAGCGCCGGTGTGGCGGCGGGAATGCGCGTCATCGGATTTTGCGGCGGCGGGCATTGCGCGGCGGGCCACGGCGACGGTCTGATCGCGGTCGGTGCCGAGACGGTCTGCGCCAGCATGGAGGAAGTCGCCCGCTACCTCGCCGGTCACGGATATTTGCGGTGAGCAAGCTTGTCATCTTCGATTGCGACGGTGTGTTGGTCGATACCGAAGCCATCATACGGCGTACACGTGTCGTGCTTCTGCGCGTGCTCGATATTCCCGCCATCGAAGAAGATTTGATTCCGATGTCAGGCCTATCGGCCCCGGATTCATATGCATCGATCGCCGCCCGCTACAACGTGTCTCTGCCAGACGACATTGGCGAGCGGTTCCGCATCGAATTCGACCGTCAGATCCACCAAGGCATACCGTCGATCCCCGGCGTTACGGAACTCATCGACTCGCTAGCTGTGCCATTCTGCGTGGCATCCAATGGCGGGCATCGTTTCATGAAGACCACATTGGGCGCAGCGCAGCTTTACGACAAATTCTCGGGCCACATATTCTCCGCCGAGGGCTTGCCCAGGCCCAAGCCTTTTCCCGACATTTATTTGCACGCCGCTGAACAAATGGGCGTTCAGTCAGGCGAATGCATCGTGATTGAAGACGGCATCCACGGCGTCACGGCGGGATCATCGGCTGGGATAGAGGTTATCGGTTTCATCGGTAGCGGACATCAAACCAGGGAAACCCTGGTGGCAGCCGGTGCTTACACTGCCTGCACAGATATGGGTGAAATCGCATCCGAACTGAAATCGTGCGGACTGCTGAAATGAACAAGCTGCTGGTCTTCGACGGCGATGGCGTGCTTTACGACACCGAACCCGTGGTTTGCCGCGTCCAGGCCGATGTTGTCACCGCTGCCGGCTTCCCTATCACGCCCAAGGATGCGTACGCCCATATCGGCAAGACGGGGGCGCAGTTCTATCGGGCCATGGAAGAACGTTTCGAAACCACCCTGCCCACCGACATGAACGAACGCTTCGTCGAACGCTACAGCGCGATCCTGTCGCAGGGGCTTGCCCCGATACCGGGCGTGCGCGAGTTGATCTCGCGGCTGAGCGTTCCCTATTGCCTCGCCACCAATTCAACGCGCGCACGCCTCGACGTCACCTTGGCCGCGACCGACTTGGCCGAAACATTCGCCGGACGCTTCTTCTGCATTGATGACGTGGCGCGCGGCAAACCGGCCCCCGATCTTTTCCTGCTGGCGGCCAAAACCCTCGGCGCTGACCCGGCCGGCTGCCTTATCATCGACGATAATGTGCATGGCATCACCGCTGGGATCGCGGCGGGCATGCGGGTTATTGGATTCGTAGGTGCGTCGCACAACGGACCAGATCAGGAGGCGAAACTGATCGCCGCCGGTGCCGAGGCGGGGTGCGCGGACATGATGGCGTTCGCAGATCTCCTCGGGCGCGCAGGCTTCCTAAAGCGGAGCTAGCCTAGCTGCCTCGGTGCCGGCGATTCGACCGGTCACGAAACATTCGGTGATATTGCCACCCGACATATAAAGGTGCCCGAAGGCACTCCCCATCTCACCCGCCGCGTAGAGCCGCGCGATCGGCTTGCCCTCCGCGTCGATAATACGCTGGCACGAATCGTGTACCGGCCCACCCTGGGTGTTGGACAGGACCGGCCAGACCTCGGCCGTATAATACGGCGGCGTGCGGATCGGCGTGAAGGAACCGGGGGGACGGGCGAAATCCGAATCCCGTTCTGCCTGGCAGGCGGCGTTCCATCGTTCGATGCTGTCGGCCAAGACTGCTTCGTCCGCCCCAATGAGGGCCGCCAGTTCGGCGATCGAATTCGCGCGTTTCAGGATGCCGGCCTCGACCTCGGCGAGATTGTCCTCGCTCCAGGCAAAATCGATGCCGCGTTCGTTGAAGCAAACATCCGCGAGCCGGTACATGCGCCGACCATCCTCGTCGCAGATCATATGCGCGGGCACGCGTGGGAACCGTTGGCGTTGGGTATCGAAGAATTCGAACGGCCGTGCGCCGGTATCCTGAGTATAGGGCGGCATCTCGTTCATGAAGCGCTTGCCGTCCGCATCGACCAAAATCCACGCCATCTGGGCGCGGCTGCGCCCATCGACCCCCGGCACCCAATCGGGCAAACGTTTCATACGGATGCCGTAGGGGAATCCCCCGGCATCGGCCTTGGGATGACGGAACCCATAGGCGCCATGGTAATGCCACATATGCCAGAGCTTGGCGCCCATCGATTGGGCCATGCGGATGCCGTCGCCCGTGTTCTGTCGGCCCATTGCGGGCAGCACCGGCGTCATCTGCCAAAACTGGCGTTTGGTTTCCTCGTCGCATTCGAAACCGCCACAGGCCAGGACCACACCCTTGCGCGCCTTGATGCGGCGCGGGCCTTGGACAACATCGAGCTCAACCCCCATGACCTCCGCGGCACCGGGCACACCGCCGGCGATCAGGCGTTTGACCGGACTCGAAAGCTTCACCGAGATCGCCGGGCGCTGCGCGATATTGCGCTCCAGCACATGAAAAAGGCGGCGACCACCCGCGAGACCCGCGACGTGAGGATAGGCTTGCTTGGGATCGAAGCCCGGGATGTCATCCACCAGCGTGTGATAAAAGGTCTCCCATCCCGGAAGAGGATAATTGGCGCCGGTCTTGCGGTCGCGCGACAGCGAGGATGAGACGGTAAGCCCGCAATTGCCCGCAAGCCGCGCGAGATACCCCTCGATCCCGGCCATGCCACGGGCCAGTTCCTCCAGGACATCGTCCGGAGTGCGGCCTGCATTTGTCACCTTAAGATAGGCAAATGCATCGTCAAAGCTACGCGCCGATCTCGCCGAGCCAGCCGAACAAACTGAAATTCCGCCCGGGTCCGGCATTTTTTCCAGCAAGACGACACGAGCGCCCGCATCCGCCGCTTCGATTGCTGCGATCCCGCCGGCAAAACCGTATCCGACGACGATCACGTCGGTCTCCATATCGAATGCTGTCTCCGCCGCCACGCGCCTCTCCTCGATCTATTGCTTCGTTGATGCCCTGCCGGCGCTCTACAATCAAGGGGGCGAGCGCGACTATACCGCGATCTAGGCAATGCGGAACATGCGTGCTAACACAGACTAAGCCGCATGCATCGCGTGCCGCATTTCACCTCTTACGTCAGGACGGCCCACCCGTGGAATTCGGCAACACCCTCATATTGATCTCGGCAGGCCTGATCCTGCTCAGCATCTTTGCGGGCATCCTGTCCTCGCGGGTCGGCGCGCCCTTGCTGCTCGCCTTTCTGGCGCTCGGCATGCTGGCCGGCGAGGATGGGCCGGGCGGCATCGATTTCGACGACTTCCAGGCGGCCTACATCATCGGCGCGGTCTCGCTTGCCATCGTCCTATTCGACGGCGGATTGCGCACGCCGATCGACACTCTTCGCGCGGCGGCAGCGCCCGCCATCCTGCTCGCCAGCGTCGGCGTGGCGCTCACCGCCGGCGTGGTCGCGGTGGCAGCGCACCTTTTGCTCAATGTCGGCTGGATCGGCGGGTTACTGCTCGGTTCGATCGTATCGGCCACAGACGCGGCGGCGGTTTTCTTCCTGCTGCATTCGGGCGGCATCAATCTCGCGCACCGCGTGCGCGCCACGCTCGAAGCCGAATCCGGCATGAACGATCCGATGGCGGTGTTTCTCGCCATCAGCTGCATCGAGCTGATCAAGTCGGGTGCCGAAACGGTCGGCTGGGGCGATGCAGGGCATTTCGCGCTCGAATTCGCCATCGAGATGATCGGCGGAGGCATCGCCGGGTTGGCCGGCGGCTATACGCTGGTCTTCCTCATCAACCGTATGAAACTCGATTCCGGGCTTTACCCGATCCTGGCCCTGGCCGGGGCGCTGATGATTTTCTCCGGTACGCAAGCGGCCGGGGCGTCGGGATTCCTAGCCGTCTATCTCGCGGGCGTCATCCTCGGCAACAAGCGCCACCGCGCACGCCGGGTGATCGAACGCTTCCAGGACGGCATCGCCTGGCTTTCGCAGATCGCCATGTTCGTGATGCTCGGCCTGCTGGTGACGCCACGCGAACTGGTCCAGTCGATCCTGCCTGCCCTGGCCATCGCGGCGGTTCTGATCTTCATCGCGCGGCCGGCGGCGACCGTGCTGTGCCTCTTGCCCTTCGGCTTTCGCCGGCGCGAACATGCCTTCGTCGCCTGGGTGGGCTTGCGCGGCGCGGTCCCCATTTTCCTGGCCACCATGCCGGTGCTCGCCGGCGTTCCTCAGTCGCGACTGTATTTCGACGTTGCCTTCGTCGTCGTCTTCGCCTCGCTCCTTGTGCAGGGCTGGACGGTGGCCTCGGCCGCGCATTTCCTGAGACTCGCCCTGCCGCCGGAACCTGCGGCACCCTTGCGTCACGACATCGACCTGCCTGAAGATGTAGGACGCGACATGGTCGCCTTCGCAGTGCAGGAACGAAGTATGTCGACGCGGCTGCGGGCATCGGACATCGTTTCGCGCACCGGTATCGAAATCGTCACCGTGATCCGCGACGGCGCCTTGTTGCAGCCGGATTCGATCTGGCGCTTCCTGCCCGGCGATCAGGTTCTGGTTCTCGCCGCCGGCGAAAACGCGAGCAAACTCGACCCCATCTTCGGCGCGCCGCAGACGTCACGCTATGCCGAGGAAGAGGTATCGGTGCTCGGCGAATTTTCGCTCGATCCCGGCGCCAAGATGGGCGATCTGGCCGAAGCCTATGAATTCCCGGTTCTTCCGGCCGACCGCGACCTGACTGCGGGGGAATTCCTGCGCCGCTACCGCCGCCGCAAGCCCGAAACCGGCGACCGGTTCCGCGTCGGTCCGATCGAATTCGTGGTGCGCGCGGTCGAGCACGGCAAGATATTGCGCATCGGCATCGAACTCGATCCCGAGGGCGCCTCGCCGCTGTCGCGCGACAATTTCCGCATGTGGTCGCGTAATATCGCCGACCGGTTGCGCCGCCGGAGGAGTTGAACCGGACGAGATTACGACAGCAGGTTCGCGACGATCAGCAATGAAAAAATCGTGCTGACGACCAGCCCCGCCGCCGGAACATATATCGGCAGCCTGAGCGTCCCCGCAGCGGCGCCTCGTCTGTAGGCCGGTTTGAACTTGAGCCGTAACAGCGCGCCGTTGACCGCGCTCGCCACGATCAGGACCATCAAGGACGTGGTCTCGGCCAGGATGCCGATGGGAAAGACGAGCGCCAGGATCAGGATCGTCGCGACCGCCAGAACGGTCGCGCGCACCGGCGTCTGGGTGCGCGCATGCACACGGCCGAGCCTTGCGGGAACCCAGCCTTCGCGCGCCATACCGTGAACGATACGCGCGGCCATGATGATCTGGATGAGGATTCCGTTTAGTACGGCGAAGATGCCGATTACGCCGAGTGCCCGGCCGGCCCAGGGTGCGCGCGTCTCGGCGATCACGATCAAGGGCGCATCGCTCCCCGCAAGCCGGTCGATCGGCACCGCAAAGACAGCGACGAGGGCGACCAGCACATAAAGGATGAGTGTCGCGATCAGGGTGACGATCACGGCGCGCGGCACGGCGCGTTCGGCATCCTTCACTTCCTCGGCGACATTGACCATGTCGCCGAAGCCGATGAAGGCGAAGAAGGCGAGGAACGAGGCGCTCAACAATCCCGTCCAGGCGTTCCATGACAGCGGCATCAACTCGCCGATACGGTCCGGCATCTCGGCCAGCGCCGGCCCGCCAGCCCAGATCACCAGAACGAGACCTCCGATTTCGATCACTGTCACGATCGAGGCCGCGGCGACGGACTCGCCGATCCCCCAGGCCGCGAGTACGCCGATCGCGACCACGATCGCGACGATCGCAACCCAGCTTGGAATATCGGGCGCGAAATTCTGCACATAGCCGGCGAAGCCGTGCGCCAGCGTCGTCGACGAGACGAGCCCGCAGAGGATCGCCATGGACCCGACCGCGACGGCGAGATCGCGCCGGCCGAAGCCATGCTTCACATACATCGCCTCGCCGCCGCTTTTGGGGTAACGCGATCCCAGTTCCGCATAGGACAGGGCGGTGAAACCGACGAGGATCGCGGCGACAGCGAAGGAGAGCGGCGCCAGCATGCCGGCGCGTGCGGCGATCTGGCCAATCAGCACATAAATACCGCCGCCGATGGTCGTGCCGAGCCCATAAAGCACGAGCATCGAAAGGCCGATGGTGCGGCGCAGCGCGGGTTCGGGGGTCATGCCGAGACCATAGGACACAGCCCATCGGCGCGCCACCTTGACCGTCATCAAGACATTTATCTGCCACGCTGGCTAAGATCGCGCATGTTCGATCCAGAACCAGCCGGCCAGGCCGATTCGACTGACGCCTATGCGCCGCCCGCGATTGCGGCGCGCGTCGCCGCGGCGGGCGTCGCCAAGGCAGCCCTTCCAGCCTTACCGACCTTCACGCTCGGCGTGCTCGCCGGTGCCTTCATCGCCTTCGGGGCGATGATCTTCACCCTGGCGGTCACGGGATCGGGTCTCGGGTTCGGGCCGACGCGGCTGCTGGGCGGGCTCGCCTTCTCTCTCGGATTGGTCCTTGTCGTGCTGGGCGGGGCCGAACTCTTCACCGGCAATAATCTGATCGTCATGGCCTGGGCGCAGAAAGAAGTCAGCACGCGCGCCTTGTTACGCAATTGGAGCCTCGTCTATGCTGGCAATCTCGTCGGCAGCTTGGCGACCGCCACAATGGTTCATGCATCGGGCATATTGGCGTCGGGCGATATGGCGGCAACCGCAATCGCCATCGCCGAAGCCAAGGTGGCGCTGCCGCCGTTCGAGGCATTCGTGCGCGGGATCTTGTGCAATACGCTGGTCTGTCTCGCTGTTTGGCTCTGCCATGGGGCGCGCGGCGCGGGCGCGAAAATCGCCGCCATCGTGTTTCCAATCACCGCCTTCGTGGCGCTAGGTTTCGAACATTCCATCGCCAATATGTATCTGATTCCGATCGGCTGGCTAGCCGGCGCGGCGAGCGTCACCCTCGCCAATTTCGCGTCGAACCTCATCGTCGTCACGCTCGGAAATATCGTCGGCGGATCGGTGTTGGTGGCCTTCGTCTACTGGATCGTCTACCTCAGGACGCGCTAAGTTCGCCTGGGCCAGCCGATACCACCACCGACCAACAAGCGATCTCATAGTCACTTCCCTTGACACTCCTTTGTCACAACGGCGGTTGGCCGCCGTCAATATCATGGCGAGGCTGACATCGAGGCGCGCCGGCGGCCTTACATGCTTCGCGTCCCTGTGATGGTCGTCACTTAATTAAGAAGAAAGGCGCGCTATAGCTCATCGATAGAAAGCAAGGCGCGATTTGAACGTAACCACCATCGCCTTCCTGGTTTTGCTCGGCGGCACACCCTCGGAACACGTTATTACGATGCCGAGTTATGACGATTGCCAACGTGCAGCAGAGACGGTTTCGCAATTCGACTGTCTGAATGCGGGCCAGTTCGACGCGAGATTGCGAAATACCAGACGCATTGCGACCGATATGCAGCCGGCCTCGGCTCCGGCTCCCGGCGAGACCCCGCTATCGAAACCGACGGTCGATCCCGCGCGCACCGAAACCGCGATCACAGGCATGCCAAGCACCACGCAGCGACGCGTTCGTAATGCGCTCTATACCCCATCGCAGCTCCAGCTCACGCCCCGCAATCTCCGCACAGACGACGCTTATATTCGGGCTGATTTGAACGGATAAGACCGCACGCCCAGATCGTGTATAATGCGGCCTCTGACCCTAGACGGAGGCGTGCCACGATGATCCGTCAGTTTTTCCGCACTCATGTCCTGCCCCATTTCGGCGGCGACCGCCGCTATGCTCAATTGGCCTATGTCGGCGCCTATAAGTATCCCAGCGCCGTTCAGGCGCGTTTCGCCGAAGACTGGAACGAATTGAGCGCCGCCGATCGCACCGAAGCCTTCGAAGGCTTGCGAGATTATTTCGCGATCTGCGCCGCCGATCCGGAGCGTCGCGCAGGCATGCCGTCGCGCATCGTCGACGAGGCCTGGCATACTTTCATCTTGTTCACGCGCGACTATACGGATTTCTGCCAGAACGCGTTCGGCACTTATCTGCACCATGCGCCGTCGGATACGGCAGGAAACGACGATGATGTGCGCCACACCTGGCGCGTTGCCTGCGCGCGCGAGAATATCCCCGTCAAGAACCCGCCGCGCCTGCCCCGCCTGTTCAACATCGATCGCCGCCTCGCGATCACGGGCGCGCGCTACTACGCGCTCAATGAAACCGACGCGGATCGCACGCGTCAGGCGATGGGCGCCAACGCAATCGTCACGCTCGCCATGGCATTCGGCATCCTCGACAGCTGGAACGATCCGATAGTCTCGGACATGCGCGCGATGGCATCCTGGCACGAGTCAGGCGCCGTGGGCGGTGACGCCATAGCCTATTCCGATGCCGGCAACATGGATGGCGGCGGCAGTGGTGGCAGTGGCGGTTGTTCCGGCGGCGGAAGTTAGCGGCTAGCCCTTAAAATATTCCGGCAGTTCCTTCGCCAGAGCCGCACGGATGCGCTCGCGCAACGGTGTATCGAGCGAAGCGCGCTGAAATTTGGTCCCGGTCACCTGCTCGTAGAGCCGGATATATTTCTCCGAAAATTCGATCAGCGTTTCGTGCGGTATTTGCGGGATCGGATCCTTATAGGGATCGCAGCGCGCATTGATCCACAGACGCAAAAACTCCTTGTCCAAACTATCCGGATTTTCGCCCGCCGCGAATTTCTGTTCATACGAGTCGGCGAGCCAATAGCGGCTCGAATCGGGTGTGTGGATTTCGTCGGCAAGCGTGATCTTGCCAGTCTTGGGATCGACGCCGAATTCGTATTTGGTATCGACGAGAATCAATCCGTTCTTGGCCGCGATCTCGCGCCCGCGCGCGAAGACAGCGAGCGCCAGCCTGGAAAGCTCGTCCCACTGCGCGATCGTGAGCAGCTTCTGCTCGACGATCTCAGTCGCGGTGATCGGCGCGTCATGCTCTCCCTGCTCGGCCTTCGTTGTCGGCGTGATAATCGTCTGTGGCAGCTTCTGGCTTTTCTTCAGCCCGTCGGGGAATTTGTGTCCGTAGAGCACGCGCTCGCCGCGCGCATACATCGGCCAAATCGAGGTATCGGTCGACCCAGTCAGATAGTCGCGCACCACCATCTCGATCGGTAGCATGTTTAGATGCTTCACGATGGCGACGTTCGGATCTGGATAGGAGATGACGTGGTTGGGGCAAATGTCGGCGGTCTGCTCGAACCAGAAGCGCGCGGTTTGGTTAAGCACCTGGCCTTTATACGGAACGGCGGCCAAGACGACATCAAAGGCCGATTGGCGGTCGGTCGCGATCAGAATGCGCCGCCCGTCGGGCAGGCCATACGCTTCGCGCACCTTTCCGCGATAGAAATTCGGCAGTTCCTTGAATTCCGCATCGGTGAGACAGAACTCGATGACACGGCGCATATCGTTCTCAACGGTCATTTTACGTCCTGCTTTTGTAAGGCACCATCCAACCTAAGCCAGCCTCGGTTGGACCGCTTGGAAGGTATTCGGCAGCGAGATACCCCGTCCAGCCCGCTTGGTCCACCCCCGCGAAAATCGCAGCGAAATCGAGCAGCCCGGAGCCCGGTTCGTGGCGGCCCGGATCGTCGGCAAATTGAATATTTCCGATCGCTGCCTTGTTGCGCGCGATCTCGGCCACCACGTCTTCGCCCATGATCGACATATGATAGATGTCGTATTCGATGCCGAGATTGGGGTGCCCGGCCAGTGCGACGGCCTCCAGCGATTCGGCCGTGGTGGAACACAAGAACCCCGCACGGTCGCGGGTATTGATTGCCTCGATCACCGCACGAATACCCAGCGGAGCCAAGGCCTCGGCCGTATAGGCGGCGTTGTTCGCCAAGACTTCCAAGCATTGCCGGCGCGAGAATCGATCCATCGGCGGGTAGCCCGCCAGCACATTCACCGCACCGGGGCGCAGCGCCTCGGCATAAGGGAGCATCTCGTCGACGGCGCGCTTGAACGCATCCTCCAGCCCCGGCATCGCAGCAAGACCCGGTCCACCCTTCATCATGTCACCTGCCGGGACATTGAGGACCGTCATATCGAGGCCCTGAAAATCCTTGGCAACGCGCAAGGTTTCCACCGGCGTGTCGTAGGGGAATCCGTATTCAATCGCGCCGAAGCCCGCGTGCTTGGCCGCTTGGAATCGCTCGACAATATCGAGTTCCTTGAACAACATGCCAATATTGGCCGAAAAACGCGGCATGCCGCTCTCCCCCAGCGCGCTTGGCGCGCGACCGACCGCGCGACGGAGGAATATTCACTCAGGGAGGCCCCGGTGTCACGACTGAAACCCCTTAGCCCTACCGATTTGGATGCGGCCCAGCTCGCCTTGCGTGAATCGATGATGAATGTCTGGAAACGCGCCGAGGGCGGCCCGTTCGATCTTTGGTATCAAAGCCCGGAACTCGGCCAACGCAGCAACCGGCTCGGCGCTTATTGCCGGTGGGAGAGCAAGCTCGAGTTCGACGTCCTCGAAACCGCGATCCTGACCGTCGCGCATTTCTGGTCGCAGGACTACGAATGGTCGACCCACGTGAAGAACGCGCTGGCCGCAGGGATAGGGCAGGACGTGATCGACGCGATTGCCGCCGACCGTCCGCCGGTCTTTGCCACCGTCGAGCAAAGCATGGCACATGACGTCGCACGCGAGATTTTGGAGACGCGCAAGCTCACCTCCGAAACCTACGCGCGCGCCGCCGCAATTTTCGGCGAACCGGTACTGGTCGATCTCGCCTCGGTCGTCGGCTGGTACACAAGCCTTGCGATCCAGATGAATATTTTCGATGTTGGGGCATAACATTATTTAAACCGGGAGAACACCATGGCGCGCTTGAAGGCACTTGCACCCGAGGAAATGGACGCCGAGCAAAAGGCGCTGATGGACGAGATCGCGAATGGGCCGCGTAAGGCGCCGATGAATACCGGGCCCGGTCTCGCCTGGCTGCGCAACCCCAAGGCCGGGCACATCGCTCAACAGTTGGGCGCGTTCTGCCGTTTCGGCACCGGCCTTACCGACGACGTGGTGGAGGTCGCGATCTGCACCACCGCGCGTTACTGGTCGCAGCCATATGAGTGGTGGGCGCACAAACGAAACGGCCTCAAGGCCGGCGTCGATGCGGCGATCATCGACGCCATCGAAGACCGCAGGCAACCGAAGTTCATCTCGCCCGAACAGGAAGCCGCACACGATCTCGCCAAGGAATTGCTCGAGACCAAAAAAGTCGGCAAAGCGACCTACGACCGCGCGCTCAAGATCTTCGGTGAGAAAACGCTGGTCGAGCTGACCCAAGTGATCGGTTACTATTCAAACATCGCCCTGCAAATGAACTGCTTCGAGGTCGCTCCTGCCGAAGGCGGCGGTGTGCTGAAGGATTCGGCCGTAAGCTAAAATTAAACTCTCTCCGCCTTTTGGGGGAGAGGGTGGCGAGCACCAGAGAGCCGGGTGAGGTCGAGACTCCCGGTGCGAGCCCACCTCACCCCGACCCTTTCCCCCTAAAGGGCGGAGAGCGAGAAGAATTAGCCCTTCTGAATCAAAAAGACGTATTTCGTCCCTTCCGTCTTCGCCTCAAGGAGCGCGTGCCCCGCGGTTTCGCAATAGGCCGGGAAATCCTTGAGAGCGGACGGATCGGTGGAGACGACGCGCAATCGATCGCCGGGCTCCAAGGCTCCCAGCGCTTTTTTCGCCTTGAGCACCGGCAGCGGGCATTTGAGTCCGGATGTATCTAAGTCGGTTGTCGCCATGATGAGTGAAGCATACCCCCCACCTTACCCTACCCCTCAAGGGGGAAAGGGAAGAATGCTTTAAACACCCTCCTCCTTGAGGAGGGTGGGTGGGGGTGTCGCTACTTCCGCCAATTCTCCAAGCCGACATTCACGAGATGACCGAACAGTTCGCGCACTTTGGTGCGGTCGGCTTCGGGCAAAGTCGGCGCCAGAATCGAAGCCACATTGCTTTTCATGTGATCGACGCTGCCGGTGCCGAACAGAACGACGTCCGCGCCCGGCTCGTGCCGCCCATAGCGATAGGCGGCATCCAATATGGTTGCCGCTCCGCCATTGCCATGGATCAGGAAATCGAGCGGATTGTCCTTGCCGACCAGATATGAGGGCACCTTGCCCTCAGTCGCGAGCTTCTCGATCGTATCGCGCAACATCTCGGGATGCGAAAAAATGTCGCGCACGACGAACATCAGCAGAGTTCCGACCTTTTGCTTAGTGGACCAGGGGAAGACGAGTTCGCGCGCATTCTGGTTCATCAGCGAGAAGGCGAGCATGATGACGTCGAACAGATCCTCATCGAGACCCTTGATCGTCGCATCGTGTTTGGGTTCCTGATTCGGCGATTCGCTCATGGCGAGGAAACGGAACTTGCCTTTTTCCTTTTCGCGCATCAGCAGCGGCAAGACCTCGTCGATCGCATGATTCCAGCGCGCCAGATTCAATCCGTGAATGAAAAAAACATCCACATAATCGGTGCGCAGTTCACGCAAGGATCGATTGAAGCCCGCGACGAATTCCAGCGGCGTGAGCGTGTGACCGTCGACAACCGTCAGATGTTTGGTCGTCAACACATAGGACTCGCGAGGGATACCGACCAGCGCGTCTCCGACCGCTTCTTCCGTGCCATAGCCGCGTGCGTTGTCGATCAGATTTATGCCGAGATCGAGTGCCGCGCGGACCATGCTCGATGCTTGGGCTTTGCCGCCGCGCCCGATGCCAAGGCGACTCGATCCGCCACAGCCGAGTCCCGCAACGCTGACCTTCAGGCCGGTGCGGCCGAGCGTTGTGTATTGCATGCGATTTCCCCTCCGGCGCGTTTAGCGCGCCGTCGATGAAAGAAGCGTCAGTCCCGAAAGATCAAGACGCGTTCTTGCGGGCCGACTGTTCGGTGAGATTGGAGTTGATCGCGCGCAGCTTGGCATTGAGCACCGAGACCGAGCCGCCCTCGCGCTGGATGACGGCGGTGAACTCGCTGCGCTGGGTCACCATCATGCTGATCCCCTCGACCATGATATCGACGACGCGCCAGCGGCCTTCGCGGCGCTGCAGGCTCCAATCGACGGTAAGCGCATCGCCGCCCGGCCGCGTGACCTCGCTGCGCACGACGGCGCGCTCGTCATCTTTCGGGAAGGTCTGACCGATCACGAATTTTTCGCCGTTATAACTGCCGAAACGGCGGCCATAGGCGGCGATCAGATAATCCTCGAACAATTGGCGGAAATCCGCGCGCTCGGCATCCGAGGCGGTCCGCCAGTAGCGCGCCAGCACGAAACGGCCGATCAGTTCGACATCGAAGCCGGCGGTCAGGAGCCGACGCAATTCGACCTCGCGACGCTCTTCGCCGGGCGTCGTTTCGCTCAGAACCTTGATCGCCTGGGCGCCGAAATCCTCAAGGAACTGAGCCGGGGACGAGGTGTCGCTCGCGCGCACCCCTTCGGGCAGACCGACCAATAGACACACCGCCGCAACAACGGCGACGAATTTCGATGGTAACAGCAGAGACACGATACGCATGAGGCCTCCCCAACTCCCGCACGCGCGGGGCACACTAAAGCTAAGCGCGTGTTCAAGCGTGGCCGGGTGCGCAATCGAATGCGCAGCCAAGTACACGGGTTGCGTCTTTACGCCGATCCAGGATCGTGGGCAAGATCATGGATCACATGAGTTAAGAAAAAGTGACAAAAATAACACAGGCGCCTGCCGATGTCGGTACGGGCGGAGCGCCTCACGATCTCCGCAAACACCCCAAAAGCGCGAAATCCAGGGGTTTCGGCGGAATTGGACGGGCACTGGCCATTCGTGATTTCCGCGTCTACAGCATCGGCAATATTACATCGTTGCTCGGTTCGTGGATGCACCGCATGGCGCTTGGCTGGCTGACCTGGGAAACCACCCAATCGCCCGCCCTGCTCGGCGCGATCGCCTTTTGCGCCATGGTCCCGCCGATTGTCATCGGTCCCTTCTCCGGCACCATCGCCGACCGGCTCGGCTCGCGCCGCACGGCACGCACCGCCATGCTGTGCGAAGCAACCAACATCCTGGTCCTGGCGGCCTTGGTCGCGACTGACCACATTACAGTTCCTCTGCTGCTCGTTCTTGCACTCTTGCAGGGCATCTTCTTCGCGTTCGATTTCCCGGTGCGCCACGCGCTGGTCCCCGACTTGGTACCGCGCAGCGAATTGTCCGCAGCCATCGCCGTGAATACCGCGACCTTTCATGTTACGAGCTTCATCGGCCCCGTCGCCGGCGGCTTCGCAATCCAGCATTTCGGCTACACGCCCTCATTCGTGTTCAACGCATTCGCCTTCATTCTTTTCTTTTTCATTTTGCGCGATTTGACGCTGACGCGCGAAAGTCACGCGGGCATACAACACAGCTTTCTGCACGATCTCGCGGACGGGTTCCGCTACACCTTCAGTCATCCAACGATCCGTTACATCTTCATCAGCGGCATAGCGACCCATGTATTGATGCGACCCTATTACGATCTGCTGCCCGCCTTCGCCGATCAGGTATTCAACCGCAAAATCGACGGCCTCACCATCCTTGCCTCCGCTTCTGGTCTCGGTGGACTGGTTGCCGGCATCGGCCTCGCCGTGCGCGGCCGCATGAAGGGTCTGACCAAGGCTCTCATGTGGTCAAGCGTGGTTTCGTCGATGTTCCTCGCGCTGTTCGCGCTGATGCCTTATGTCATGGCACCCGATATTTGGATCGGCTTCGGCCTTCTGATTCCGGTCGGCGTCGGCCTCGTCATCGCCGGCATCTCCGCACAATCCTTGACCCAGAACGTCGTCGATCCGGCCAAACGCGCCCGCGTCGTGGGGCTGTCGGCGTCATTCGCGACCGGTGGGCCGGCGCTCGGCGCACTTATCCTCGGATGGCTGGGCGAGATCTTCGGGCTCGGCCCGCCTATCGCCGTCACTTGCCTGATCCTCGTCGCGGTCATGTTGTGGGCCGGACCTAAGTTGATCGCGCAACGCCGCGAGATCGAGTCGGACCAACAGCATCCATGATCACGTTTGCCACATATTTTGGCGCCGCCCTGGCCAAAATCCCAGAATGTTTCGCCGTTTGGACTTGGCTGCGGCTCGACAAATCCGCGTGGCGGCTGGTTCCCGGCGCGCTCTCGCTCGCAGCCTTCGCCTATCTTCTGACCCTGGCCGAGACCGACGCGGCGGGGCGCGCCAATGCCGCCTATGGCGGCGTCTATATCGTCGCCTCGCTCGCCTGGCTGTTCGCCGTCGAGGGACGCGCACCCGACCGCTGGGATCTGATCGGCGGTTCGGTGTGCCTCGCAGGCGCCGCGATTATTTTATTCGGACCCCGAAGCGCGTAAGCGCGCGCTCCTCGAACAATCACAGCCGATTGACCGGTAGCCTCAGATAGACCGTGCCGTTCGCATCGGCCGGCGGCATGTTGCCGGCGCGCATATTGACCTGAATCGACGGCAATATGAGCACCGGCATCTCCAACTCGCCGTCACGCTTGGTCCGCAACGCCACGAACTCCTCCTCCGAAATGCCTTCGTGCGCCTGGCGGTTATGGGCCCGTTGCTCGGCCACCGTCGTCTCCCAAGCGAAAACGTCGCGGCCGGGTGCCTTGTAATCGTGGCAGAGGAACAGCCGCGTCTCAGGCGGCAATGACAGGATACGGCGGATCGACCGATAAAGCGTGCGCGCATCGCCGCCGGGAAAGTCCGCCCGGGCCGTGCCGTAATCCGGCATGAACAATGTATCGCCGATGAAGGCCGCGTCACCGATCCGATAGGTGACGCAGGCCGGCGTGTGCCCCGGCGTGTGCATCACCTCGAACTCGAGCGTGCCCAGTGCGATTCGCTCGCCGTCGCTCACCAAACGGTCGAATTGGCGCCCATCGATCGGCATCTCGGTCGCATTGAAGACGTCCTTGAAGACCTTCTGCACCTTGCCGATCGCGGCGCCAATAACGACCTTCGCACCGGTGCGCGCCTTGATATGTTGCGCGGCGCTCAGATGGTCCGCATGCGCGTGGGTCTCCATCACCCACTCGACGTGAAGACCTCCGGCCTCGGCAGCCGTCAATACCTCATCGGCGGAATCCGTGCACGTGCGCCCCGATTTCTGGTCGAAGTCGAGTACCGGGTCGATCACGGCCGCTACGCCGGTCTGCGGATCGGACACCAGGTACGAGACCGTGAAGGTCGGCTCGTGGAAAAAAGATTGGATACGGGCGTTCATGATTTTCTCCGAGAGACCACTTGAAATTATAACCTGCTATGATATTTAAGCTACAGCTTATTAAGTTAAAGCTTAAGGAATAAAAAAATGGATGCCATAGACATCGCGGATCCGAAACTGTTGGAAGCCAAAGCCGGCGAGGCCGCGCGCTTCCTGGAGGCCTTAGCCAATCCGCGCCGGCTGATGATCCTATGTTCATTGGCAGACGGCGAACGCTCGTCGGGCGAGTTGGCCCGCCTGGTCGGTCTCCAGCAGGCGGCGCTGTCGCAACATCTGACACGGTTGCGCGCGCAGGAGATCGTCGCCACCCGGCGCGAGTCGCAAATGATCTATTACCGGCTGGCCAGCCCGGCCGCCGTCGCCGTCATCAATACCCTGGCCGAAATCTTTTGCCGGCCGGCCAAAACCAAACGGGGCAGCAAGAAATGAGTCTCAAGAAAATCGCACCGATCGCCGTGAAGGAACGGCTCGATGCCGGGACCGCGATCCTCATCGATATCCGCGAAGCCGACGAATATGCACGCGAACACATTATCGGAGCCCACCTCGTGCCGCTCTCGGGGTTCGATGCCCATGACCTCGATCGCGAGCACGGCAAGGCTGCGGTCTTCCATTGCAAAAGCGGCAATCGGACCGCCGCCAATGCGAGCCGCATCCTCGCGAAGGGATTCCCCGAGGCCTATGTGCTCGAGGGCGGGATCGATGGATGGAAAGCCGCCGGTTTGCAGATCCATCGCGAACCCTCCGCGCCGCTCGAATTGCAGCGTCAGGTTCAACTCGCCGCCGGATCGCTGGTGGTGCTCGGCGTCATTCTGGGATTCACGGTCACA
Source organism: Caenispirillum bisanense (assembly GCA_945877815.1). GTDB lineage: Bacteria > Pseudomonadota > Alphaproteobacteria > Rhodospirillales > UBA2165 > CANIGJ01. Next base: position 72,376 of record CAMDWJ010000012.1, on the reverse strand, counting down.
CCATGGCTTTTCGCCCTCAGCGCCTTCGTCGGCGCGGGCCTTATGTTCGCGGGCGCGACCGGAACCTGCGGCATGGCAAACCTGTTAAAGGTCATGCCGTGGAACCGCCCCGCCGCGTACGCCGCAGGTTGAACGGCGCGCGATGACCGCAGTGGCCTGGATACCCGATCTCATAACCGCTCTGGCCGGAAGCCTCGTCGGCTTCTCGCTCGGGCTGATCGGCGGCGGCGGTTCGATCCTAGCCGTGCCGCTGCTGATTTACGTGGTCGGTATCCGCGATGCCCACATCGCGATCGGAACCAGCGCACTCGCCGTTGCCGCAAACGCCTTCATCAATCTTGCGAGCCATTGGCGCGCGGGCACGGTCAAATGGCCGTGCGCGATCACCTTCGGCCTGACTGGCATGGCCGGTGCCGCCATCGGCTCCTCGTTCGGCAAGCTTATGGATGGCGAGAAGCTATTATTTCTATTTGCCATTGTGATGATCGGTGTCGCAATCACGATGCTGCGCACCCGTGGCGGGCACGGCGATCCCGATGTGCACCTAACGCCGCGCATCGCTGTTCGCTTGGCTGGACTCGGCCTTCTCGCCGGCCTCCTGTCCGGGTTCTTCGGCATCGGCGGCGGGTTCCTGATCGTTCCCGGCATCATGCTCGGCAGCGGCATGACGATCCTCAACGCGATCGGATCGTCGCTTTTCTCCGTCGGGACGTTCGGACTCACGACGGCCGCCAATTATGCATTGGCCAGCTTCGTCGATTGGAAAATCGCCATGGAATTCATCGCCGGCGGCGCCCTCGGAGGTTTCGTGGGCATGAAGGCGGCGCTACGCCTTGCCGCCAAGAAACAGACGCTGAGTTATATCTTCGCAGGCGTCATCCTGGCGGTCGCCCTTTACATGCTGGCAATGACCGGCGCTCAACTCCTCGATTGAGCCGACGGCCTTAGAGCGCCCGTTCCAGAAACGCAGCCGCCGCCAACGCACGCGCATCGGCGCCGAAGGGGGCGACAATCTGCACGCCGACCGGCAATCCATTCGCGGCGACATAGCCCGGCACATTCACGCAGGGCATGCCCATCAGGGTCCACAGGCGATTGAAGCGCGCATCGCCCGTGCTCTCCAAACCTTCCGGTGCCGGGCCCGGAGCCGAAAACGTCAACAACACATCGATATCGGCGAAAAGATCGCCCATAACGCGCCGCGCGCGGTGAGCGGCGCGGCGGGCGTCGTCGTAAGCCGCCGGATCGATCTTTTGCGCGGCATCGAGCGTTCGCCGGATACCCGGAGCGATATCGTCGTAACGCTCGGCATATTCCCAGGCGAAAGCATTCCGGGCCTCGAAATTCTGAATCGTAAGCTGCGCGCGCCACGCCGCGGCGAACAGTTCGGACAGTCCAATCGTGCTGACCGTCGCCCCCGCCGTTTCCGCCGCCCGAACGGCATGATCGAGAGCCTTGGTTGCCTCGGCTTCGGGTTCGCCCGCGAAATATTGTACCACGACCCCGATGCGCGGAACCCACGAGGTATCGCCGAGCGCCAAATCGGGCCGTTCGGTCAGAGCGGACAAGGCATAGGCAAGATCGGGCACACTGCCCGCGAACAGGCCGAGCGTATCGAGCGTCCAGGAAAAACATTTCACCCCGACGGTCGGGATCAGGCGAAAGGACGGCTTGATCGCGACGGCACCGCAGAACGAGGCCGGACGGATCACCGAGCCCGCCGTTTGGGTGCCGAGCGCCAGCGGCAGCATGCCCCCACCGACCGCCGCCGCCGAACCCGCCGAAGATCCCCCCGGGGTATGGGCGCGATTGTAAGGATTGCGCGTCGTCGTCGGATCGGAGGCGGCGAATGCAGTCGTCGTGGTCTTGCCAATCACGGTAGCCCCGGCGTGCTTCAAGGCCGACACGATGGCCGCATCTCCAAGTGGCTGCCAGCCGGCATAGATGGACGAACCCATCTCGGTCGGAAAATCGGCCGTATCGATGATGTCCTTCACGCCCACCGCGATCCCCCGCAAGGGCCCCGCCTCAGCCGCGCGGGGCGAATTGGCGAGCCTGACGAAAGCGCCGATCTCGGTCTCCTTCTGCGCGATCGCCTCCTGGGTTTCGGCCAGCGCCCAGGCCGGGGTGATATCGCCGGCATCGATACGGCGGAGAATGTGGAGTAGCGACTGCATAAATACGGCTCCCTGAAACGAATTCCCGACACTAAACAGGCAATGGCGGCGGTTTGCCATCATTCCCGTCGTCTGGTAGGGAAATGGCCGAGATCGGCGCATCCGCGCGGGTCCTCCAAAAAACCTCTCCTCGACGCCAGGGAGCCGCCGCAGTCGTATGTCGACCGTCATCGATGCCCGTAGCCATACGCCGAACCGTGCGCCTCTTCTCGCGCCGACGAACGAGTATTCACGACGCAATTGCGGAAATATAGGAGTGAGACACTAAATGGCTGAAGATTTCGCCGCACGGCTGCGCAAGCTCGACAGCTGCGCCGTTTCGGATTCGCTGGACGCTCTAGGCATCAAAGGAACGGTTTACGGGCTTTATTCGACCACGGTGAAGCGCCGCATCGCGGGCCGCATTCAGACCGTGAAGCTCGGACCGGCCGATTCTGCGCCTTCCAAGCGTCATCTGTGCACCGCCGCAGTGGACGCGGCGCAAGAAGGCGATGTAATCGTCATCGAAAACCATCATCGGCCCGACGCGGCCGGCTGGGGCGGCATTCTGTCGACCGCCGCAGCGTACAAGAAACTGTCAGGCACCATCGTCGACGGTCCGGCGCGCGACGCGGACGAAAGCGAAGAAAACAACTATCCGGTCTATGCGCGATCCTCGATCGCTTCGACCGCGCGCGGTCGGATCGCCGAACACGAGTGGAACACGCCGATCGATGTCGGCGGCGTCACCGTGAAGCCGGGCGATCTGGTGATAGCGGACGGTTCGGGCGTCGTGTTCGTTCCGGCCGACAAAGCGAGCGAAGTCCTGGACAAAGCCGAAGACATCCAGGCGCGCGAACGCGCCATGGCGGCCGCCGTACTCCAGGGCAAGCCGGTTTCCGCCGTCATGGGCGGCGATTACGAGCAGATGCTGCTGAAGAAATGACGCTCCGATAAGGGCGTCATCCCCCGGCCCAGTCACGCATTCCATGCGTGCCAAGAACGCGGGGGAATCTACCTTAAAGATGGATGCCCTGGACAAGCCAGGGCATGACGAGAAAGGGACAAGTAGACCAATGGCTGAAGCGATCATCGAAGAATTCCTGACCATGTCGACCGCAACCGTTTCGGACGCGCTGGACCGCCTGGGCATCCCGGGCCAATGCCTCGGCATCAAGCCGCTCGATCCTCGCACCATGCGGCTGTGCGGCCGCGCCTTCACGATCCGCATGATCCCGGCCGAGACGCCGGCGGGTTCGGTCGGCGACTACATCGACGATGTGAAGCCGGGCCAGGTCGTCGTGCTCGACAATCAAGGTCGCCAAAACGCGACCGTCTGGGGCGACATTCTTACCGCAATCGCCAACCGTATGGGCGTAGCCGGCACCGTCATCGACGGTAATTGCCGCGACGCACATTTGGCACTTGGCCTCAACTACCCGATGTTCACGCGCGGCTGGTCCATGCGTACCGGCAAGGACCGCGTGCAACTCGACAAGACCAACGTGCCGGTCAATATCGGCGATGCGCTGGTTTGCCCGGGCGACATACTGTTCGGCGATTCCGACGGCGTGCTCTGCATTCCGCAGAAATACGAGCAAGACGTCCTCAAGATCAGCCGCGAGATCGAACTGGCCGAAAATGCCATTCGCAAGGCGGTCGAGGGCGGCATGGCCTTGCTCGAGGCGCGCACCAAGTTCAAATACCACTCTCTCCAAACGCGGACGAAATAACATGGCTGAAGCAAACGTCGATTTCGCGCGCCCCTCGGCGGCGCAACTGAAGACGGCAGCGGCGATCTCCACCGCCACCATGCACGAAGCGGGCGGCAAGATCGGCGCCCTTCCGTCCGGTATCAAGCAGGCTCATCCGAGCTTCGAAGTCTGCGGCCCCGCCTTTCCCGTTATGGGCCCCCCAGGCGACAATCTGTGGCTCCATCGCGGCATCGCCCTGGCGAAGCCCGGCGACGTCCTTGTCATTTCGGTGAACGGCCATTTCGAGGCCGGCTACTGGGGCGAGATCATGTCGACAGCGGCGGTTGCGCAGAAATTGGGCGGAATGGTCATTGACGGGTGTGTACGCGATGCCAGCATCTTGCCCAAGGTCGGCTTCCCCGTCTTCGCACGCGGCTTTTGCATGCGCGGGACCGGCAAGGACTTCAATGGCCAAGGCACACTCGGCCATCCCATCGGCATCGGCGACATCCGCATTGAGCCGGGCGATCTCGTGCGAGGCGATGCTGACGGTGTATGCGTCGTCCCCCTCGCGCGTTTCGACGAAGTCATGAAGAAGTCGCAAGAGCGCGACAGCAAGGAAGCCGCGGTCATGGATCGCCTACGCAAGGGCGAAACCACCATGGCCGTCTACGACTGGCCGATGAAATAAGGACACTCCAATGAAGGGCAAGATCGCACTCGAAGAACATTGGAGCCTTCCAGAGACTCTGGAAGATTCGCGCGGCTTTGTCGGCGGCTCAGCCGATTGGAAACGGTTCGAACGTCAAATCCTCGAACTCGGCGACGAACGCGTCTCCGAGATGGAAAAGAACGGCATCGACCATCAGATCGTGTCGCTCAATTCACCCGCCGTCCAGGCGGTCGTCAGCACAAACGAGGCGATCGACCTCGCCAAGCGCGCCAACGACACGATGGCAAAGCTGATCGGCAAGAACCGCAAGCGCTTCTCCGGCTTCGCGGCACTCCCGATGCAGGATCCGAAGGCGGCGGCCGAAGAGCTGGAACGCTGTGTAAAGGAATTCGGCTATGTCGGCGCGCTGGTGAACAGCTTCACCCAGAAGGACAAGGCCGATACCGCGATCTACTACGATCTGCCGGAATACCGGCCGTTCTGGAAGAAGGTCTCGGAATTGGATGTGCCGTTCTACATCCATCCCCGCTCGCCCCTGCTGAGCAAGGCGCCGGAATACGAAGGCCATCCGTGGCTGATGAGTTCGCCGTGGGGTTTCGCCGCCGACACGGCCGTTCATTCGCTGCGTCTGTGCGGTTCGGGCGTGTTCAGGGAATACCCGAACCTCAAGGTCGTTATCGGCCACATGGGGGAAGGGATTCCGTTCTTCTTGTGGCGTATCGACGCGCGCATGCGCTTCAGCCCACGCGGCTATACCGGCGGGGACTATCTGGGCGAGACGTTCATCAAGAACTTCTGGATCACGACGAGCGGCAACTTCTGTACGCCGTCGTTCCAGTGCGCGCTCTCCATGGTCGGCATCGACAACGTCTTGTTTTCGGCAGACTACCCGTTCGAGAGCAACAAGGACGCCGCCGAGTGGTTCGACGGTCTGGAGATCGCCGCAGCCGACAAAGAAAAGATCGGACGCACCAACGCAATCAAACTCTTCAAGCTCGACATGAAATAACCGTTACGACTGAAAAAGGATAAAACGATGGCCAAAAAGGCAACGAAGAAGGCAACGAAAAAACCCGCGAAGAAAGCCGCAAAGCCGTCGAACACAAAGACGGCAAAGCGGGCAACCGGCGCCGGTTCGACGGCCGGCAATTCGACCGCGACCTACCGCTCGAACTTCCTGAAGCGGGATCGCTAGTCCGCATATCCAGCCGGATCCCTCGATCCGGCCGTCGTCCATTTCGACAGCGCCCCCGACCGGTTCGGGGGCGTTTCCATGTCGGAATAACGAAACCATCATTGCGAAAAGCGTGTGGCGCTGGGTCGCGCGAACCTATTAATGTGTCTGTTATCGAAGGGCCTGCTAAAATGGTAGGCTAAATTATAAATGGGCTCTTGGTGGCAGGACTCGACCTCAGCGCGATTCGCGTGCTGGCCATCGACGACAATACGTTCAGCCGCCGCCTTATAACGGCAGCTTTGCGGTCGATGCATATACTTCAGATTGCGGAAGCCGAAAATGCCATTGACGGCTTTTCGGCACTGAAAGCCTTTGCGCCCGATCTCGTCGTCGTCGACTGGGTCATGCCAGAGCTTGACGGTATTGCCTTCGTCAAACGTATGCGCGGCGACAAGACGGGCAACTTCCGATTCCTTCCCGTCATCATGACAACCTCCTATTCCGAAATATGGCGCGTGCAGCAGTCACGCGACGCTGGTGTCAACGAATTCGTGGTGAAGCCCTTTTCGGCCCGTACCCTCTATACCAAGATGAAGACAATCATCGACAATCCCCGCCCCTATATCGACATTGCCGGCGGCTATTTCGGCCCCGATCGGCGCCGGCGCTCGTCCGCTGTCAGGGAAGACCGCCGCAAGGGCGGCAACGCGGGCCCCCCGGCAGCCGCCTCCTAGGGCCCGTTTTTAACTCGCATTGTGCCACCCGACCGCCGCGCGCAAAACGTTGACGGAGGCAATGGTATGTCTTTAGAGTCCCGATCAATTCAAAAACCTGCCAAAAAAGCAGCCCAGCCCCCAGAGGAGGAGCCACCATGGACCAGATCTCCAGAAGCGCAGGCCCGCGCGGCGTGCCTGCGGACATCGCGCCGAAATTGCGCGAGATGAACAATCTCAACGACGAAATTCTCAAGAATACCCGGGCACTCTATGTGCCGACCCTGAAAACACTGCCACGCACCGGCTTTTCCATTGAGAAGGACATCGCCTACGGTCCCGATGCACGCCATTTGCTCGACGTACATATTCCCGACAAAAAACCGACCAATGCGCCGGTTGTAGTGTTCTTCCACGGCGGCGGCCTGATCGCCGGCAACAAGAACGACGTCGGCGAATTCGTCTATGGCAACGTATTAGACTTCTTCGCGCGCAACGGAATGATCGGCGTGAATGCGACCTACCGCCTTGCCCCTGCCCACAAATGGCCGGCCGGCGCGGAAGACGTGGGCGCGGCCGTTTCCTGGGTGCACAAGAACATCGCCAAATACGGCGGCGATCCGGACAAGATTTTCGTCATGGGCCATTCGGCGGGTGCCACGCATGTCGCGCAATTCGCGCTGCACAAGGACCTGCCCGCCGCTCCGCGCGCAGGCGTGGCCGGAATCATCCTCACTTCCGGCGGCTATAGCATCAACAGCAAGGCGCCGAATGCCATCGCCTATTATGGTGAGGATGCCTCCAAGCATGCCGAACGCGGCACGCCCGGCAACGTCGTGTGGGGCGATTTCGACATCTTCATCTCGACCGCCGAGAACGAGCCGTTCAACTTCCAAAGCGGTATGGCCGCCCTGGTCAACGAATTGGCCGGCAAGGGACAGCGCATGCCGCGCGTCAAATACCTGCTCGACCATAACCACTTCTCGCAGACGCTGTCGTTCGGCACGGGCGATCCGATGCTGGCCGACGACGTGCTCGATTTCGTGCGCGTGAGCGCTGCCAAAAAGAAGGGCTGAACTTGCCGGATCTTATCTCCGACGCACTCACGGCGGCGCGCGACCTCTCGCAGGACGCCGCGCGCGACGCCATGCGTGCGATCTATCTGCCGCTGCTCAAGGCACAGCCGCGGACTGGTTTCACGATCCAGATGGACGTCGCCTACGGCCCGCACGAGCGACATAAGCTCGACGTCCACGTGCCAACCACTCGCTCGTCCAAGCCGATACCGGTGGTCCTGTTCTTCTTCGGCGGCGGTTTCGTGCGCGGCCACAAGAACGAGTTGGGCGAACTGGTCTACGGCAACGTCGCCGATTTCTTCGCGCGAAACGGCATGATCGGCATCAACGCCAACTACCGGCTCGCCGACCAGGCGCAATGGCCGGGCGGCGGCGAGGATGTCGGCGCCGCCGTCGCCTGGACGCGTGCCAACATCGCCAAATACGGCGGCGATCCGGAGCGCATCTTCATCATGGGCCATTCGTCGGGCGCCACCCATGTGGCAACCTATGCATTGCGTCGAGAGTTGCACCCCGCAGGCGGACCCGGCATCGCCGGCGCGATGGCGCTTTCCGGCAACTATCTTCTCAACCGCGACAATCCAGACCCCAATCATCTTTCCTATTACGGCAAGGATGTGGAGAACTGGGACAGCCGCGCGCTCATCCCCGCGGCCCATTGGGGCGACTTTGCGCTGTTTCTGTCCACCGCCGAATTCGAACCTTTTCCCTTCAACCGCTCCTTCGCCGCAATGGTTTCGGCCTTGGCCGAAAAGAGCGGGCGCATGCCGCGCATCGCTTTTTTCACAGGACACAATCATTCCTCGGAACAAATGGCCATCGGCACCGGCGATAGGGTTATCGAATCCGCGCTACTGGATTTCGTTCGCGAGGCGTCCGCGCAAAAAGGCAGTGAGAGACAGTCATGATCCTCGGCGAGACCCTGGCCTATAACGCACGCACTTCGGCCCATAGCGAAGCCATCATCTTCGGCAATCAGCGTTCGACCTGGAAAGATCTCAACGACAAAGCCAATCGCTTCGCCAACGCGCTGACCAAACTCGGTGCCAAAAAAGGCGACCGCGCGCTCATGCTGATCGACAATTCGATGGAATTCATCGAGGTCTATTACGGGCTCGCCAAGATCGGCGTGATCAGCGCGCCATCACTGCCGAAGTCGGTCGGGGCGGAAATCGTCTATATCGCCAACGATCTGCGCGCCAAATACATCATCGTCGAACGCGAGGGTGCCCAAGGCGTGCGCGACGTCGCCGATCAACTCAAAACCGTCGAGCATGTAATCGGAATCGGCGAAGGCCACGACCTCGAGTTCGATTACGACGAGATCATGCGCAACTCGACGGAAGCCGATCCGGACGTGCGAATCGAGCCGTCCGACTTCCTCACCATCAAATATACGAGTGGTACCACCGGCGCTCCCAAGGGCTGTATCCGAAGCCACAGCAATTTCGTCATGGCGGGCGCGGTCGGCTTGTTCGAACAACCGATGTACGACGACGACGTGGCCTCGATCTCCTCGCCGCTCGCCGCCGGCATGGCCATCACGGAGATGTCGCGCTTCGTCATCCGTGGCACACGCACCGTGCTGCTCGGCCGATTCGATCCCGCCAAGTATTTCGAGGCCATTGAGCGCGAGAAGATCACCTTCGGCTACGCGATGGACACGATGGTGCGCCGCTTCGCGACCCATCCTGGATTTCAGCAAGCCGACCTCTCGAGCTTGCGCACCTTCTCGGGATCGCGCGATCACGAATCGATGGAGCTTCTCAGAAACCAGAAGACGTTCCGTGCCGGTTTCCATACCGGCTACGGCTCGTCCGAAGGCGGCGGGCGGATCAGCTTCAAGAAGCCCGAGGATTACCAGAAGACGTTCGACGATCCGGTGAAATACGGCCACTTGCACGATAGCCTGGGGCGAGAGGGGCGCCTCTTCCGCATGGAGGCGGTGGACGACGACCTCAAACCCGTGCCAACAGGCGAGATCGGCGAGTTGGCGATCCGCGGCCCCTCGGTTTTCCAAGGCTATTGGGAACGGCCCGAAGAAACCGCCAAGGTGCTGCGCGACGGCTGGCTGGTCACCGGCGATCTGATCCGTCGCGACGCGGAAGGCTATGTCTACATGTGTGGGCGCAAGCGCGAGATGATCAAGACTGGCGGCATCAACGTCTATCCGGCCGAGATCGAACCCGTGCTGATGAGCTACGGCAAGATCGAACAGGTCGCCGTTATCGGCATTCCCGACACGGAGTGGGGCGAGAAGGTCGTCGCCTGTGTCGTCGGCAAGGAGCCGATGACCGAAGCCGAAGTGATCGATTTCTGCCGCGACAAGCTCGGCGGACCAAAGCGGCCGAAGAACGTCGTCTTCATGGACAAGTTGCCGACCAACGAAAGCGGCAAGGTCGTTAAGAAAACCCTGGTCGAGATGCTAACGCAGAAGAATACCTAATCCGTAACCGTCATGGCCGCACACGTTGGGGCCATCCACGAACGAAATTGCGTCCGCGCGAAAAGATTCGTGGATGCCCCGCGTGCTTGGCACGCATTGAGTGCGTGACCCAAGTCCGGGCATGAAGCTCCTAGTAGAAGGTCGAACACATGAGCGAAGTCACGACGCTGCGCACCGCCGACGAAGTGCGCCGCCACCTTTTTGCGACCGGGCGCGGCCTGTCGCGCGACCATATGATGCAGAGCTACGATCTCTACGCCGAACTGCAGCGCGGCATAAAAACCGAGGGCGTCCAGATCGCCATGGACATCCATTATGGCGATCACGAACGCCAGGTGCTCGATGTGCACATGCCCGCGGGCTCGAAGGGCAAGAAGCTGCCGGTCGTGATGTTCTTCCATGGCGGCGGGTTCATCTCCGGCCATAAGAACGTCAAGAAGGGCGCCTTCTACGGCAATGTCGGCGACTACTTCGCCAAACACGGCATCATTTGCTGCAACGGCACCTACCGCTACGCGCCGGAGGTCACCTGGCCCGACGGGGCGCGTGACATCGGCCACGCGGTCGAATGGGCGCGTAAGCACATCGCAGAATATGGCGGCGATCCGGACGCCATCGTGGTGATGGGCCATTCGTCGGGCGGCACCCACGTCGGTACCTATGCGCTGCACAAGGACGTTCAGCCGCCCGAAGGCACCATCAAGGGTGCGATCATCATGTCCGGTCAATGCCGCCCCGATGTGGAGAACGCACCGGGCGACCGCGCGTCACCCTATTACGGCGCCGACAAAAGCAAATTCCTCGCCATGTCGGCTATCGCCAACCTGGGTCCGGTCAAAACCCCGGTCTACGTCATGCTGGCCGAAGGCGACTCGCAACCCTTCCTCAAGGCGGGCTTCGACATGGGTCAGGCGCTGCTCGAACGTGACGGCGTCGCCCCCTGGTTCCGCATCATCCCGGGCCACGGCCATATGTCCGAGATCCTGTCGGTAAACACCGAGGACACCAGCGTCGGCCGGGACATGTTGGACTTCGTGAAGGAAGTGACCGGCAAGTAACAGCCGGACCGAAAAACGAGCGGCCTGCCCTTAAGCGGGGCAGATCGCCGCGCCTAATCGTGCGAGGCGACGACCGCGAACCAGATGGCGGCGGCGAGCGCCAACCAGATCGAGACAACGACGATAAGGCCAACCACACTTTTGGAGACCTGCTCGATGCGCGCGGCTGCGCGCACGCGCAGATCCTCCATCACGTCCTCAGGGATCAACTGCGCGATCATCCAGAAACAGAACGGAATGACGATCAGTTCGTCGAGCAACCCGAGCACCGGTATGAAATCGGGGATCAGGTCGATCGGGCTGAGCGCATAGGCCGCCGCCGCCGCCGCCAGGAACTTGGCCGCCCAGGGAACGTCCGGATGGCGCGCGGCGAGATACATGATCATCACGTCGCGCCGCGCGGCGTCGATCCAGCGTTGCAAGCGGGCGCCGAGCGTCATTTCCCTAAAAGGCTACCACGCCTTGATCGACCGAAATCATCCGACTTCGGCGCTCTTGTCGGAAAAATTTATCTTGAGCTGAAGCTGGCCTTCGTTGATCTGCCATTTACGGATCGTATAGCTGCGCAATCCAGCCTGATGCAAAGGGTCGGAATCGGCGATGGCTTTGGCCTCCGCATAGGAATTCGCGCGAATGACGAACATGCCGGCAATCGGCTTGTCGCTGCCTTCCTCAAACATCGGACCGGCAGCGAACATGACGCCGTCCCTCTCCAGCTTCACCTGGTTTTCCAGATGGTCGAGCAACTTGGGGACAATTTCAGGTGATTGCACCGGCTGGGTCACGACGACATAAACTTCCTTATGCAGAAACCCTCCAATCAGTTCCTGGATACGTCGCGCTCTTTCCGCGTCTGTCCGATCAGCCATAACCACATCCTCATTCACGTGTTTTCCACGAGCTTCGCTAAGATGCGCTTGGGCGCGATAGCACGATAACTCTCCTCGATCCAGGTTTCGAGCAGGGCGACCGGCGGTTTGTTCTTGCCGCGCGCCTTGCCCTCGAACTTCCCGCTCACCCATCCCTTGGAGCCGAGGCCGTAATGCGTCGGCTCGGTGAAATCGCGATCGAGCGCGAATTCGCGGCTCGCCGGCAATTTGACCGACAGGCTGAGCAATGCGTCGTCGGCGCGCATGAACAGGAAGGTTTTTCCCCTCACCTTAATCGCGGTTTCGCCCCATGGATGGCTTTCCGCCGTCTCCGGGAAGGAGAGCGCGAACTTGCGCAGACGCTCGGCGATCTTGTTCATATCGTTTCTTGTCAGGCCAGCCTCGGAAACAGGCTCAGCGCATTTTCCGACATGATCTTGCGCCTCGCTTCGGCATCGAAGGCGGGCAAGACCTTGAGCCCGTCGAGCGTGTCCTGCACCACATTGTCGATGTCGATGGCTTGGGGATAATCGGAGCCGAACAGCACGCGGTCCACGGGTGCGACCTTGAACAAGGCTTCGAGGGTGGCCGGGTCGGTTGCCTGCGCAACATCGAAATAAATATTCGATAGATACGCATCAACGCCCTTCGGCACGTTGTCTTTGAAGGCACGCATGGTCTCGAACTTCGACAGCCGGTACAGGATCGAGGTCAATATTCCGCCCGCATGCGGGATGATCCAGCGGATGTTCGGATAATTCTCCAAGGTGCCGGTTGCCAAGAGGTTCGCGATGACGCGCCCCGAGGCGGCCACAAGTTCCACGAAGCCGCTCGGAAAATGATAGATCGCGCGGCCGCCCTGCAGGGGGCGGATGGGATGCACGAAGACCACCGCCTTGCGCTTATCCAGCTCGGCATAGAATTCGTTCCAGTCGGGCTCGCCGACATAGATGTCGTCGTAATGCGACACCAGGCCGATGCCGTCGAGCTTGAGCGTGTCCAGCACATAGGCAACGTCCCGCGCGGCGGCTGCCGCATCGGGTAGCGAGACCATGCCGAGTGCGCCGAAGCGTTTGGCATTATCGCCGACCAAGCGCGCGAAACCGTCGTTGCAGGTCACGACCAATTTCTTGGTGAATTCGATGTCGCCGAAATAAGTTCCCGGCGAGGCAATCGACATGACGGCGGCATCGATGCCGGCCTTCGCCATCGTCTCATCGGTCTTGGCCGGCGACCAATCGGGCCACGAGCGTTCGGCGCTGCCGCCGATGCCGAGTGTGGCCAGGGCTCCTTTGTACTCGTCCAATAGGTAGTGTTGATGGATATCGATCAAACGGCCGTGTTTTGCCATCATTAATGGAATCCCCAGGGTCAATGGGGCGCAGTATAGGGCCGTTTTTTCCGCCGTGATACGATCCAAAAAAGCATGAATGAGCTACAGGCGAAGCCATCGCTGGCTTCCGGATCGTTATACGCACCTAAAGGTGCTTCAATGCGTGCCGCGTGACTTTCTTCATAAGGTTCGGCAGCGCGTGATCGCTAAGACGATCGATCTCGCACCATAACCCTTTGCCGCGCGCCTTGCGTCCGGCGAGCACGGTCAATTCCAGATGAAAATGCGTGAAGGTGTGGCGCACGAGGCCGGGGAGTTCCGACCAATCCGCCGCGACGGGTGCCTCCTTGATCGCGGTGGCGGCGGGTGAACCGGCTTGTGACCATTCGGTCGAGGGAAATTCCATCATGCCGCCGAGCAAGCCGCTTTCCACGCGTCGACGGATCAGCACGCGGCCCTTCGCATCGAGCGCCCAGAACACCACGCCGCGCCGCGTCGGCTTATCGGGTTTGGGTACCCGGCGCGGAAATTCTTCCGAACGCCCCAGCGCGCGCGCGGCACAAACCTCGATCCACGGACACAACGAGCAAGCCGGCTTGCGCGGCGTACACAAAGTCGCGCCCAGATCCATCGCAGCTTGCGCGTAATCTCCGGCGCGTGTCGGCGGGGTCAGGGTCGCGGCGAGGGCGCGCAATTTGGGTTTCGCGGCCGGCATCGACTCTTCGACCGCGAACAGGCGCGCGACCACCCGTTCGATATTGCCGTCCACCGGGCTAGCGTGTCGGTCGAAGGCGATGGCGGCGATGGCGGCGGCGGTATAGGGGCCGATGCCGGGCAATTCGGCGAGGCTGTCTTCGGTATCGGGAAAACGCCCGCCGTAATCCTGCGCCACGATCTTCGCGCATTTATGGAGATTACGCGCCCGCGCGTAATAGCCGAGGCCGGCCCAGGCGTGTAGAACCTCGTCCAACTCGGCAGCCGCGAGATCTTCGATTTGCGGCCAGCGCGCCAGGAAGGATTCGAAATAGGGTTTCACGGCGGCCACCGTCGTCTGTTGCAGCATGATCTCGCTCAGCCACACGCGGTAGGGGTCCATCCTTTCGCCGGGCAATGCGCGCCACGGCAAGGCGCGGCGATGCCGGTCGTACCAGGCAAGCAACGTTTCCGCCGGAGGCGCCATCAATTTTATCTTTGGAGATGCTTTGGCCACAGCGCATCGTAGCAACAAGAAACGGAGTGAAGAAAACCCTCTCTTCGGTTATGCACCCACATGGCCAACCCAAACGTCAAAATGGCATCCGCCGACTGGCTCTGGATCGCGCTGCTGTCCGTCATCTGGGGCGGTTCGTTTATCTTCATCAAACTGGCATTGACCGGATTCCAACCGCTGAGCGTTGTCGCGATTCGGCTCGGCATCGGCACGATGCTCATGGGCACTTGGCTCGTCGCCAGCGGCCGCATTCCCCACCTGACGCGCGACCGCGTCCTTGCCGTCGCCATGATGGGCTTCCTCAACAACGCAGCACCGTTCATTTTACTGACCTGGGCCCAGACCGAACTCACCGCCGGGCTCGCCTCCATCTTCAACGCCATGACGCCCCTGTTTACCATCCTGGTCGCGCATTTGTGGACCAGCGACGATCGCATCACGCCATCGCGGTTGTTCGCCCTGGTCACCGGCTTCGCTGGCGTTGTCATACTGATGGGCGGCGAAAGCCTCAGCGATCTGGGCAGCAGCCTGTGGGCTCAGATCGCCGCCCTGTCGTCCGGGATTTTCTATGCGCTTGCCGGCGTCTATGGGCGGCGGATATCGCACCTGGGAATCGCGCCCGATGCCGCGGCTGCCGGCCAGTTCATCGCGGCTTTCGTTTTGGTCGCTCCCCTTGCATTGGTCATCGATCGGCCGTGGACGTTGGCTGCACCGGGCGCGGTCGCGTGGGGCGGCATACTGGCGCTGGCGATCCTATCGACCGCAATCGCCTATCTGATTTTTTTCAAGATACTCGCACGATCCGGTGCCACCAACGCGGCGTTGGTTACATTCCTGGTCCCGATCAGCGCGATTCTTATGGCGGTGACCTTTTTGGACGAAATCCTGACGGTTCCCCAACTTGCCGGAATGGCACTGATCTTCGCCGGATTGGCGGTCGCCGATGGCCGCCTTGCGGGTCGCCTACTTCGGTCTAAACTCAGGCCATGAGCGCCACCGTCCGTCGCCACCAGATCCGCGCCGTCGGCGCCGCCGTCGAGCGGCTGATGAAGCCGATCCTGGGCGCGCGCGGCTTCGGCGCCGCCAGCGTGATCACCCAATGGGAACAGATCGTGGGTCCGGTGCTGGCGCGCGCGACCGCGCCCGAACGCATCGCCTATCCGCAAGGCGAACGCGGGAACGGCACGCTCCATCTGAAGGTCTCCAGCGCCTCCCTTGCGCTTGAGCTGCAGCATCTCGAACCCCAGATGATCGAGCGCATCAACAGCCATTTCGGCTATCGCGCGGTGGCGCGGCTGCGCATCCTGCAGGGGCCCGTCAAACGCCCCGAAGCCCCCAAGGCCAAGCCGCGCCCGGCACTCGCCCCGGAGAAACGCGCCGCCCTCGAACGCAAGGTCGGGCGCGTCACCGATCCCGATCTCCAGGAAGCGCTGCGCCGTCTGGGCGAGGCGATCGCGCGCGACTGACAATCCCTTCCCTCTCCAAACAGTCGAAGGGCCGTGGATGCCCCATATTTCGTGGGGCCCAATGGGGATAAGTCGTCTAAGGCCCTAAAATCGCCGCTTTTTTCGTCGCTTGTAGAGTCGAAACGCCAACTTTATTATCACCACATGTTGTGGGTCGGAGAGCAAATGACCGGAAATATTGTGTTAATGCGGGTAATCAGAGGACTCACCCTGGTTCTCGCGGTGGCAATCGCCCCGATGGTCGCCTCGGCCGCCGATATGCTACCCGCCACAGAGGACATCCTGGCCGACCGAGTGTTGGGCAAGGCCGATGCGCCGGTCACCCTGATCGAATATGCCTCGCTGACCTGTCCCCACTGCGCCACTTTCGCCAAGGAAACCCTGCCGACCATCAAGAAAGAGTATGTCGATACCGGCAAGGTGAAGCTGATCTATCGCGACTATCCGCTCGATGGCGTGGCGCTGCGCGCCGCCATGATGGCGCGCTGCGCGCCCAAGGACCGTTATTACGGGCTGGTCGAAACCCTGTTCCGTACGCAGGAAAGCTGGGCGCGCGCGAGCGATCCGGTGGCGGCCCTGCAGCGACTGGGCGCGGTCGCCGGCCTCTCCAAGGAAAGTTTCGATGCCTGCCTCGCCAATAAAGAAATTTTCGACGGAGTCGTTTCAAGTCGCGGCAAGGCCGAACAGGAATTCAAGGTCAATTCGACGCCGACCTTCGTCGTCAACGGCACCAAGATGACCGGCGGTCTATCCGTCGGGGAATTCCGCAAAGCGCTGGACGCGGCTGCGGCCGTGAAAAGCAAGTAACGTAATCGCGAACGGGGGCGCGAAAAGTGCAATTCACAAAAGTCCGTCTGACAGGTTTCAAATCCTTCGTCGATCCTACCGAACTCGATATCCTGCCGGGTGTGACCGGCATTGTCGGTCCCAACGGTTGCGGCAAGTCCAACATCGTCGAAAGCCTGAAATGGGTGATGGGCGAAACTTCGGCCAAGCAAATGCGCGGCACCGAGATGGACGACGTGATTTTCGCCGGCACCACCAGTCGTCCGGCGCGCAACATCGCCGAAGTGGTCCTGACGCTGGATAACGGCGAGCGCAATGCGCCGGCCGCCTTCAACGATGCCGAAGTGCTGGAGATCAGCCGCCGCATCGAACGCGAAAAAGGTTCGGCCTATCGAGTCAACGGCAACGAGGTGCGCGCCCGCGATGTCCATCTGCTGTTCGCCGACCAGGCTTCGGGCGCGCGCTCGACCGCGCTAGTCAGCCAAGGTCAGATCAGCAAGATCATCTCGGCCAAGCCGACCGAGCGCCGAATGCTGATCGAAGAAGCCGCCGGCATCGTCGGGCTGCATTCGCGCCGCCACGAGGCCGAGTTACGCCTGAAAGCCGCCGACGCCAATCTTGAACGCCTCAACGACGTGCTGGTCACGCTCGAAACCCAGCTGCAATCCTTACGCAAGCAGGCCCGTCAGGCCGCGCGCTATCGCAGCCTGAACGATCATATCCGCAAGGCCGAAGCGGCAATGTTCGCGCTTTTATGGGAGAACGCGACCGCCGAACTTGCGCGCGCCGAGGAACAATTGGCCGCAGCCGAGAAGATCGTCGTCGATTTAACCGGCGAGGCCGCGCACGCCGCCACCAATCAAGCCAACGCCCAATCGGCCCTGCCGCCGCTGCGCGAGGACGAAGCCCGCGCCGCCGCCGCCTTGCAGCGCATGCTGCATGCCCGCGAATCGCTCGAAGAGGAACGCAAGCGTATCGAAGCCGCGCGCCTCGACAGCGAGAAGCGCCTGGCCCAGATCGGCGAGGATATGAACCGCGAAGCCGCTCTGATGGCGGATGCCGATACCGCCATGCAGCGGCTGGGTGCGGAAGAAGTCGAGATCAACCAAGTACTCGGCGGCGAGGAAGTCGATACCGCGCGCGCGCGCGCCAAGCTTTATGCCGCGCGCGAGGATACCGCCACCATCGAGGCGCGCCTGAATGCCCTCACCCAGCGTCTCGCGGCCGAAGAAGCGCAACGCGCCAACCTCGACCGGCGGCGCAACGAGTTGCGCGCACGTGTCGAGCGGCTGCGCGCCAGTGCCGCCGATGTCGACCGCCAAATCGAAGGGATCAGGGCGCAGGCCATCGATCCTGTCGCCCTCGCGGAAGCCGAACAACGCCTAAGCGCCACGGCCGCAGGCGTCGAAGGTGCGCGCGCCTCGGTGCAGAGCGCCGAACAACGCCGCGGCGAAACCTCAGGCCGCGTCGAAGAAACCGGTGCCAGGGCCCGCACGACAAGCGCCGACGTCACCCGTCTCGAAGCCGAAATCAAAGCCATCGCCCGCCTGCTCGAAGCCGGCGATCCCGATCTGTGGCCGCCGCTCGTCGATGCCGTGAAGGTCGAACCTGGGTTTGAGAAAGCGCTCGGCGCAGCTCTCGGCGACGATCTCGATGCCTCGACCGACGAAGCGGCACCCATCCATTGGCGCCGCCTCGTCGGCACCTATGAACAACCGGCATTGCCGGATGGCGTTGAATCGCTGCTCGCCCATGTCGCCGCGCCCGATGCCATGCATCGCCGCCTGTCGCAGATCGGCGTCGTCGTCGATGCCGAGACGGGGCACCGTCTGTCGGCACGGCTGCAAAACGGCCAGCGCCTCGTCACCAGGGACGGTGCATTGTGGCGCTGGGACGGGTTCGTCGCCGCCGCCGAAGCGCCGACCCCAGCCGCCGTTCGCCTCGAACAACGCAACCGTCTGGTCGAACTGCGCGCGCAATTGGGGGCCCTCGCCGCCATCGCCGCCGAAGCCGAAGAAGCCGATCAGGCCGCGCGCGCCGCGATGCGCGATGCTGCCGCCGCCGAATCGACAGCCCGCCAGACGCTGCAAGGCGCCGAACGGGAACATTCAGGTGTACGCGATGCGCTTTCCTCCATCCGCCAGAAGAGCGCCGAAAACGATTCGCGCCTGTCGGCACGACGCGAAACCGCCGAACGCATCGCCGCCGATCTCGCCGAGGCCGATGGCGCCTTCAACGAAGCCGAGGCGGCGCGCGCCGCCCTGCCCGATGCCGAACCCGGCCAGCGCGAGGCTGAAACCTTGCGCGCCGAAGTCGGCGATCAGCGGGCCTATCTTGTCGAAACCCAAAGCGCCTTCGAGGGCCTCGCCCGCCAAGTGGCGGACCGCCGCCGCCGTCTCGTCGCGGTCGCCGGCGAACTCGCCTCGTGGCGCGATCGTCGCGGCGGCGCCGAACAGCGCCAGACCCAACTCACCGAAAGGCGCGGCGAAACCGAGGTGGAGCTTGCGGCGATCAGCGACAAGCCTGCCGAACTCGACCGCCGCAACGCCGAACTGCTGCAACATATCGAGGTGGCCGAGGCCAAACGGCGCGATTGCGCCGACACCTTGGCCGAACATGAGCGCATGGCCGCCGAAGCCGACAAGACCTTGCGCGAGGCCGACCATCGCCTCGCAAGTGCCCGCGAAATCCGCGTGCGCGCCGAAGCCGCCGTCGAACAGGCGCGCCAGGGCGAAACCGCGCTGACCGACCGCATCCGCGACCGCCTGCAAAGCGCGCCCGCCACTCTGCGCGAGCTTGCCGGCATCGAAGAGGAAGGCGCCCTACCCGATCTCGAATCGGCCGAGCGCCGGGTCGAACGCCTACACCGCGAACGCGAAACCATGGGTCCGGTCAATCTGCGCGCCGAAGCGGAAGCACAGGAGCTAACCGACCAGATGGAATCGCTGACCAACGAGCGTTCGGATTTGCAGCAAGCGATCGAAAAGCTGCGCCGCGGCATCTCGGAACTAAACCGCGAAGGACGACAGCGACTCCTCGACGCCTTCAAGCAGGTCGACGAGCATTTCCAGAAGCTGTTCGTGCAATTATTCGGCGGCGGCCGCGCCTATCTCACGCTGACCGAATCGGAAGATCCGCTCGAGGCCGGCGTCGAAATCATGGCGAGCCCGCCCGGCAAGCGCCTCCAGGTACTGTCGCTGCTGTCCGGCGGCGAGCAGGCCCTAACCGCATTGTCGCTGCTGTTCGCCGTGTTCATGTGCAATCCGGCCCCAATCTGTGTGCTGGACGAAGTGGACGCACCGCTCGACGAATCGAACGTTGACCGGTTTTGCACCCTGGTCAGCGACATGGCACACTCGCTCTCGACCCGCTTCCTGGTCATCACCCATCACCGCATGACCATGGCGCGCGTCGATCGCCTGTTCGGCGTGACCATGGGCGAACGCGGCGTGTCGCAACTGGTCTCAGTCGATCTCAGTCAGGCCATGGAAATCCGCGCCACGGCTTAACCCGTCCTCTCCCCCTGCTCCATTGGGGGAGGGTTGGGGTGGGGGTACTCAGCCTACCCGAGTCCGGATAAAATCCGGCCATGTCCTCGACCGTTGCACGACGGCTGCGTGCCAATCAAACCGACGCCGAGCGGCGCCTAAGGTCGCGCCTCCGCAATAAGGAGCTTGAGTGCGCCCGTTTCCGACGCCAAGTCCCGATCGGCAAATATGTCGTCGACTTCTATAGCCATGCGGCGCGACTGATCATCGAAATCGATGGAGGCCCGCATTCAGACCGGCAGGCGCAAGATGCTGCTCGAGCCCAGGATATCGAACGGCCTCGCTTCCCGGTTGTTCGGTTTTGGATTAACGATATTACCGAGAATATCGACGGTGTTTTGGAGCGAATCAGAGCTTATTTGATCAAAATCTGATATCGATCCCCCACCCCAACCCTCCCCCTCTCGGGGAGGGAGCGAATAATGCCGAAAACCCCAACAAATCCAGTTATTTATCGCAAGTCGCAGGCAACTTGACAGGGTGGGAGGGGGCCGATATGGTCCGCCCGATTTCGTTGGCGCGACTTCATCTCGGGGGAGTTTCGCCGTCCGCTGGATCTCTCGTAGGGCTGCGGGTTCGGACATGAGTGAATCGTCGGAACCCCAGGCCAAAGAGGACTTCGAAGACCGCCTTGCTCGCGCACGCGAACGGGAGCGTCCACCGGAGGAGCGGTCGGCACATGCTTTGCCGCAGAGCGGGCTGGGACTTGCATCGCGAATCGGCACGGAGCTGGTCGTGACGCTGGTGATGGGAATAGCGATCGGTTATGGGATCGATCGTTGGCTGGAGACCCGGCCTTGGTTCCTGATCGGCTTTACCTTGCTCGGCGGCGCTGCGGGACTATGGAATGTCTTCCGGTTGGCGATGGGCCAAGGATCGCCGGTCGGTTTTAAGCGGCCGACCAAGTCGGACGAACACAAGGGGTAGCCGTTAAGTGGCCGAAGCGCACAATCCTCTCGAACAGTTTCACATCAAGCCCCTGATTCCGATTCACATCGGCGGCATTGATGCGTCCTTCACCAATTCCGCCGCCTTCATGGTCGTCGCGGTGCTGTGCATTTCCGCGCTGATGATTCTGTCGGTGCGCTCGCGCGCCCTCGTTCCTGGACGCTGGCAGCTACTCGCCGAGTTGTCCTACACCTTCATCGCCAAGATGCTGACCGATACGATCGGCAAGGAAGGGCGTCCCTATTTCCCCTTCATCTTCTCGGTCTTCATGTTCGTCCTGTTCGGCAACATGCTCGGCATGCTTCCCTACAGCTTCACCTATACGAGCCACCTCGCGGTCACCTTCGCGCTCGCCGCCTTCATCTTCGTCGCCGTGACCCTGATCGCCATCGCCAAACACGGGATGAAGTTCTTTTCGTTCTTCCTGCCGCACGGCGTGCCGATCGCGATGGCGCCCCTGCTAATCCCGATCGAAATCATTTCGTATTTGTCACGCCCCGTCAGCCTCAGCGTCCGCCTATTCGCCAACATGATGGCGGGGCATACGCTGCTGAAGGTGGTCGCGGGGTTTGTCATTCCTCTCGGCATCTTCGGCGCGATACCGGTCTTGGGCCTGGTCGCGGTGACCGCGCTGGAACTGCTGATCGCCTTCCTGCAGGCGTACATCTTCACCATTCTGACCTGCATCTACATTAACGATGCGGTCCATCTCCACTAATCCAACCAAATACTGAATTCAGCCAAGAAAGGACGTCTCTATGGAACTCGCAGCTGCAAAGATGATTGGCGCAGGCCTCGCCACTCTCGGTTTCGTCGGACCGGGCATCGGTATCGGCCTCATCTGGGCCGCCCTCATCAACTCGGTCGGCCGTAACCCGGCCGCCGCGGGCGCCATCACCACCACCGCTTGGGTTTCCTTTGCGCTGGTTGAAGCCTTGGCCATTTTCGCGCTGGTTATCGCCCTTATCATCCTGTTCGGATAAGCCGATACGGCTGGTGTCGGCGGGACTTCGGTCCCGCCAACGCCCACCGGCCCCCGCAGTCCCGGAGCGCGCGCATGCCTCAATTTGATATCGCGACATTTCCAAGCCAGATCATCTGGCTCGCGATCTCGTTTGTCGTCCTCTACATCCTGATGGCGCGAGTCGCCCTGCCCAGGATCGGCAACGTGCTCGCCGAACGCCAGGACAAGATCGACGACAACCTGGCGTCGGCGGAAGAGATGCGGGCCACGGCGCAAGCCGACGCGGAGGCCTACGACAAAAGCCTCGCACTGGCGCGTAGTG
This sequence comes from Caenispirillum bisanense, assembly GCA_945877815.1. Taxonomy (GTDB): domain Bacteria; phylum Pseudomonadota; class Alphaproteobacteria; order Rhodospirillales; family UBA2165; genus CANIGJ01. Next base: position 49,937 of record CAMDWJ010000012.1, on the reverse strand, counting down.
ACGCTCGTGCCGCGATCCAGGAGACTGCCCGCGAGGTCAGCAGCGACGCGCAGGCCAAGAGCGAACAGCTCGGCCAGCGCCTCGCCGCCCAGATCAAAACGGCCGAGGCCGAGATCGAGCGGGCCAAGACGGCCGCGCGGGCGAGCATCCGCGATGCCGCCGTCGGCGTCGCCCAGGCGGCCACGCAACGCCTGATCGGCACGACGCCGAGCGAGCAGGCGACGGCAGCCGCAGTTGATCGCGCACTCGGGGGACGCAGCTGATGGCATTCCTCCATGATCCCGCCTTCTGGGTCGGTGTTGCCTTCATCATTCTCATTGCCCTGGTCGCAAAGCCCGTGGGCAAGATCATCACGAAGGCGCTCGACGACAAAATCGCCGAGATCCAGGCGCGGATCGACGAGGCAATGCGCCTGCGCGAAGAAGCCCAGGACATGCTGGCCGCAGCCAAGCGTAAGCTTGCCGATGCCGAGCGCGAGGCCCGCAGCATCGTCGAAGATGCGCGCGGTAGCGCGCAGAGCCTGCGTATCAAAATGACCGAAGACGCCGAAGCCTCGCTCAAACGCCGCGAGCGCATGGCGATGGACCGCATCGCCCAAGCCGAAGCCGACGCAACCGCCGAGATCCGGGCGCTGACAGCCGATGTGGCGCTCGAAGCGACCCGCCAGATCCTCGCCCAGGAGGTTCAGGGTGCGCGCGCCGAGCAGATCGTCGACGCCGCCATCGGCGAGCTTGGATCGAAACTGAATTAGAGCTTCTTAAACGGCCGAGCCGAACCCTGCCCCCTAGAGGGCAGGCGGCTTGTCGGCTATGCTTCTCCCATAAGAATTAGGAGAGGCATCATGTTTCCGCGCAATTTCTGGTATGTCGCAGCGTGGGATTGGGAAGTCCGGCGCCAAGAGCTGATGCGCCGCACGATCTGCAACCAGCCCATCGTGTTCTGGCGCGACAGCGAAGGCACGCCGGCTGCGCTCGAAGATCGCTGCTGCCACCGCCATATGCCGTTGTCAGAAGGTCGGCTCATCGGCAACTCCGTCGAATGTCCCTATCACGGGCTGCAATACGATGCGAGCGGCGCCTGTGTGCTCATTCCCTCGCAGGTCAATATTCCGCCGCAGGCTTGCGTGCGGAGCTTTCCCGTCGTCGAACGCAATCATTGGATATGGATTTGGATGGGCGATCCGGCACTCGCCGATCCGAATTTGATTGAAGATTTCCATTGGATGGACGATCCCAACTGGCGGGCCAAAGGCGAGAAGCTCGATCTGGAGGGGAACTATCTTCTGCTCGTCGAGAATCTGCTCGATCTTACCCATCTGCAATTCGTCCATCGCACCACGCTCGGCACCGAGGCGATCTCGGGCTCGCCCATTGCCACCGAGCATGACGGCGATCGCGTGCGCGTGACTCGCTGGATCATGAATTCGCCGCCGCCGCCCTTCTTCCAACGTGCTGGCGGCTTTAAGCCCGACCAGAACATCGATCGTTGGCAAATCATCGACTATTCCGCACCTGCTTTCGTGCGTCTCGATGTCGGCGGCGCAATCGCCGGCACGGGGGCACGCGACGGCGACCGTTCGCAGGGATTTTCGATGCGCAATCTCAACGCAATCACCCCCGAGACCGAGACGACGACGCATTATTTCTGGGCCCAGGCGCGCGACTTCGCGCTCGACGATCCGACCGTGACGGAACTCGTCTTTCGTCAGGTGCACACTGCCTTCATGGAAGATCTGCACATCATCCGCGAGCAGCAGAAAAACATTTCGCTCTACGGCAGCTCACTCCCGCCACAGATCGATTTCCGCCAAGATGCGGGCGCGGTCCAAGCGCGGCGCATTGTCGACGGGATTCTGGCGCGCGAACGCAGTGCGGGCGCCAAGGCGGCGGAGTAGCTTAGCCTTCGCCGATCAGCTTCAGCCACTCGTCCTCTGTCAGAGTGGCGACACCCAGTTCGGCGGCTTTCTTCGCCTTCGATCCGGCATCGGCGCCGATCACCAGATAGTCCGTTTTCTTCGAGACCGAACCCGCGACCTTGGCACCGAGCGCTTCGGCGCGCGCCTTGGCCTCGTTGCGACTGACGGTCTCCAACGTGCCGGTGAAGACGACCGTTTTTCCAGCGACGGGCGATTCAACCGCTGCCGGGCGAACATAGGGCTCGATGGTCAGGAGCCCCTCGAGATCGTCGAGCTGATGCGCGTTATGCGTCTCGGAGAAGAAGCCGACGATATCGTCGGCCATGGATTCACCGATGCCGTTGATGTCGTTGAGATCCTGGTAGGCCTCGGAGCCGACGATACGCGCTGCCTCCATAGCCGCGCGCAAGGCAGGGAAGGTCAGATAGTGCCGCGCCAGCAGCTTCGCCGTCGCCTCGCCCACTTGCGGGATGCCGAGCGCATTGAGGAACCGTTCGAACGGGATAGTGCGCCGCGCCTCAATACCGACCAGCAGATTTTGCACCGATTTTTCGCCCCAGCCCTCGCGCCTGCGCAGCGCATCCGCGTGGTCCGCCAAGCGGAAGATGTCTGCCGGAGTCTTGATAAGGCCGTCGGCGTAAAAACTTTCGACGGTTTTCTCGCCAAGCCCTTCGATATCGAAACAGCCTCGGCTCGCGAAATGGATGATGCGTTCGACTGCCTGGGCGGGGCAGGTCAGCGTATTGGTGCAACGGCGCGCCACCTCGCCTTCGTGGCGTACGGCCGGACTGCCGCAGACCGGACAACTCTCGGGCATCTTGAACGGCTCGGCATCGACGGGGCGGCGTTCGATCAGCACTTCGACGACCTGCGGGATCACGTCGCCCGCGCGCTGCACGACGACGGTATCGCCGATACGGAAATCCTTGCGCGCGACCTCGTCCTCATTGTGAAGCGTGGCGCGCGACACAACGACGCCACCGACCGTCACCGGCTCCAGGATCGCAAACGGCGTCAGTACCCCGGTGCGGCCGACCTGGATGCCGATATCCTTGAGAATGGTTTCGACGCGTTCGGCCGGGAATTTATGCGCGATTGCCCAGCGCGGTGCGCGCGACACGAACCCCAACCGATCCTGCCAATCGAGGCGATTGACCTTATAGACCATTCCGTCGATGTCGTAATCGAGGCTGGCGCGTGCGGACCCCAGATCGCGATAGGCCGCCATGAGGTCTTCGAGGCTGGAACACACGCGGATGCGTTCGTTGACCGGAAAGCCCCAACCCTTGAGTCGCTGCAGGAAATCCCATTGCGTCTCGGCCGTGCGCTCGCTCACCTCGCCCCAGGCATAGGCGAACAGGCGCAAAGGCCGCTTCGCGGTGATGGCGGGATCGAGCTGACGGAGCGAGCCGGCCGCCGCGTTGCGCGGATTGGCGAAGATTTTCTCCGCCGCCGCCGCCTGGCGCTCGTTGAGCAACCGGAATTCCGATTTCGGAAGGTACACCTCGCCACGCACTTCGAGCACATCGGGGACTTTACCCGTCAGCTTTTGGGGCACTTCCTTGATGGTCTTAAGATTCGCGGTGATATCCTCGCCGACCGCGCCATCGCCGCGCGTGGCACCCGAGATGAATTTCCCCGCCTCGTAGCGCAACGAAACCGAGAGCCCGTCGATCTTGGGCTCCGCCACCATCTCGATAGCGATCGAGGGATCGGTCGAGAGTTCGCGCAGATAGCGGCGGATGCCGGCGATGAAATCGGCCAGTTCCTCTTCGCTGAAGACGTTGCCGAGCGAGAGCATCGGAACCTTGTGCGCGATCTTGGCGAAGCCGCCCGCCGGCGCCGCGCCGACACGCTGCGTGGGCGAATCCTCGCGCACGAGTTCCGGAAAACGCGCCTCGACGGCATCGTTGCGTCGACGCAGTAAGTCGTAATCGGCATCCGTAATGACCGGCGCGTCGTACTGATGATAGGCCTTGTCGTGGGTCGCGATCTCGCCCGCCAGGTCCGCCAATTCGTCGCGCGCCTGATCCTCGGACAGATCGTCGACCGCGATGGCGCGCAGCTTCGCACTCATCGAGCCGCGCTCATCAAACGGCCTTGGTTTTCTTAGGCTTAGCATTCGCCTTCTTGGCCGCTTCCTCCGAGCCCGCGAGCAGACTGAGTGCCGCCGCGCGTGCTTCGGCCGTCACGGAGGCACCGGCCAGCATGCGCGCGATTTCCTCGGCGCGTTCGGGGCGGCTCAGGACCGCGACCTCGGTGCGGTTAGCGCCGCCGTCGGCCACCTTGGCGATGCGCCATTGCTGGCGGCCGCGTGCCGCGACCTGCGGCGAGTGTGTGACCACCAGCACCTGCACGCGCTCGCCCAGCCGCGCGAGGCGTTCGCCAACGGCCGCCGCCGCCGCCCCGCCGACGCCTGCGTCTACTTCGTCAAACACCAGGGTCGAAACGGGATCGGCCTCGGCCAGTGCGACCTTCAGCGCCAGCATGATGCGCGACAATTCGCCACCCGACGCGATGCGGTTCAGAGGACCGGCGGCCGTGTTGGGATTGGTCTGGACCTCGAAGATCACGCGTTCCGCACCGCCGGGTCCCCAATCGGCCTCGGCCAGGGCCGCGAGGCCGACGCGGAATCGCGCCGAGGCCAGCATCAAAGCCGGCAGTTCGCGTTCCACCGCATCGCGTAACCGATCGCCGGTCGCGACGCGCGCCGCACTCAATTTCTGCGCGGCGGCGGCGTAAGCGGCACGCGTGGTTTCGACCGCGCGGGCCAGGCGCACGAGGGCGGCACCCCCATCGTCTAGCTCGCTTAGTTTCTTGTCTATATCGGCGCGTAAGCTCACCAGCCCATCGACGCTGGTTGCGTGTTTGCGCGCGAGACGGCGCAATTCGAACAGGCGTTCCTCGGCGCGCTCCAAGCCGGCCGGATCGAGATCGAGCCCGGCCGCCGCGCGTTCCAACTCGGCGGTGCCTTCGTTCAATTCGATCAGAGCGCGTTCGAGCTGGGCGATCGGCGCGTCGAGCCGCCCCGGCGCCTTGGCCTTGGCGCGTTCGAGCTTGAGCAGGGCTTGGCGCAAATTGACCTCGATGCCGCCGCCGCGCGCGAGATCGGCCTGCGCCTCGTTCATGGCGCCGAGGATCGCCTCGCCATGCATCAACACGGCGCGGCTTTCGGCCAAGGCTTCTTCCTCGCCCAAACGCGGATCGATGCGCGCTAACTCTTCGGCGGCATGACGCAGAAACTCCTCATCGGCACGGGCGCGCCGCTGTGCTTCCTCGGCTACGACCAGAGCGATACGCGCGGTGCGCCATCCCTCCCACGCATCGGCGACGACATCCACCAGATCCAAATGACGGCCATAGGCATCGACGAAGCGCACATGGGTCGCCGGATCGAGCAGGCCGTGGGTTTCGAACTGGCCGTGAACCTCGACCAGGGTTTCGCCGAGACGACGTAACAGTGCCACGCTGACCGGCTGATCGTTGACGAAGGCGCGGCTTCGGCCGCGTTCGCTGACAACCCGGCGCAGCACCACAACCTCGTCGTCAGCATCGAGCCCCTGATCGAGCAGGATTGCGCGCGCGGGATGATCGGGCGCCAATTCGAATTCGGCGGCGACGGAACTTTGTCCTGCCCCGCTCGCCACCAGATCGGCGTCGGCGCGGAAACCGATGGCGAGGCCGAGCGCGTCGAGCAGGATCGATTTACCCGAACCGGTCTCCCCCGTCAGCACGCACAGACCGGCTTCGAATCCGAGATCGAGACGGTCGATCAAGACAACATTGCGGATGGAGAGAGAGCGCAGCATACGGAGATTATGCCAGTGGCCAGAGGCGTGAGAAAGCCACCGGGTCGATTCCTCAGGACGACGTCAAAATGGCCAATACCAAGGACTCGACTTCCCCTTGGAATCATCGACAACGGGCGGCGAGGCCATTTGGGCGCTTTCTTTTTTGGTCGCCGCGCCGAACGGCCAATACCACGGCGCCTTCTTCTCGACCTTTTCACGGAACGGCGTCCCTTCGACCAGCTCGAAGGAATCGATATACCATTCGCTGCCGGGGAAGTTATGGCCGAGGACGGCGGCGGTCTTGCGGGCATCCTCGGTCAGGCCGAGCGCCTTATAGGCCTCGGTCAGTCGGTGCAGGGCTTCGGGGACGTGGGTCGTAGTCTGGTAATTGTCGACCACATATTTGAAGCGGTTGATCGAGGCGAGATATTGCTGCTGCCCTTGGTAATAGCGCCCAATCTCCATTTCCTTGCCGGCGAGATGATCGCGCGTCAGATCGAGCTTGATTGTCGCGTCGCGGGCATATCTCGAGCTCGGAAACCGTGTCATCAGATCCTGCAACGCCTTGGAGGCCAGATCCGTCATTTTCTGGTCGCGGCCGACGTCGGAAATCTGCTCGTAGTAGCACAGCGCCTTCAGGTAATAGGCGTAAGGCACGTCCAAATGCGAGGGATGGAGCTGGATGAAGCGGTCGAGCGCAATGATCGCATCGTCGTAGGCATTTTTCTGGTAGTGGTTATAGGCTGCCATCAGTTGGGCCTTGGTCGCCCACACCGAATAGGGATGCTGGCGCTCGACCTCGTCGAAGGCGGCGGCGGCTTTGGTGAATTCCTGTTGCTGCATCAAATCGACGGCGGTGTTGTAGAGTTCCTCCACCGGCTTTTCGACGTATTTCGGCTTCTCCGACGCGCAAGCGACGAGCGCCAAAGCGAGGGCCGAAACGATCAGGTATCGTGCCGGCAAACACCGCCGAACCACGCCTATCCGAACGTTCATGTACAAACCCCGCTTTCCCTTGTTCTCGATCAGGAACCGGCTCCACGCCCGACGAATCGCAATGGATTCGAGCCCTGCGAATCGACGTCAACGTTATACGAAAAAAGCGCCGCCGGGAAAAGCGTTTGGCGCGGCTGTTTAGGCGCGGCGCGCCCGACGAATCGGGGCGGAAACGTCCTCGTCATCGGCCTGGCTCGCTGGGCCATGCACGCAATAGGCGCTGGGATCGGCAAACAAGGCCCGCAATAGGAGATTGGTCATCTGGTGGCCGGCGCGGGCCCCGCGATAGGCACCGCGGATTTCGCCACCCGCCAGATTCAGATCGCCAACCGCGTCCAAAACCTTGTGACGCACGAATTCATCCTCGTAGCGCAGGCCGCCCTCATTGAGGATCTTGTCGCCTTCGACCACGACCGCATTGTCGAGCGAGCCGCCGAGCGCCAAGCCGGCCGCACGCAGCTTTTCCACATCCTCGGCAAAGCCGAAGGTACGGGCGCGGGCGACTTCCTTGTTGAAGGTGCCATTGACGAGTTCGAGCCGGATCGACTGGCGCGACACGGCGCTGCTGGCGAAATCGATTTCAAAATCGACCGAGAACGTGTCGGACGGAAGGAGTTCGGCGGATTTGCCGTCCTGTTCGACCTTAATCGGTTTGAGAATTTCAATGACCGTGCGCTGACGGTCCTGATCGACCATCCCGGCACATTCGATGAGGAAGACGAAGGGCTGGGCGCTACCGTCCATTACCGGAACTTCGGGGCCATCGACTTCGACGATCACATTGTCAACATGGCAGCCGACAAAGGCCGACATCAGATGTTCGACCGTGCCGACGCGGATACCGCCGTCGATCCCAATTGTCGTGCACATGGCGGTATCGACCACATGGTCCCAACGCGCCGGAATTTCGGGAGCCCCGGCAAGATCGACACGGCGGAACACAATTCCCGTGCCGGCCAGCGCCGGTTTGAGGGTGAGCGAGACGCTGCGGCCCGAGTGAAGGCCGACGCCCACGCAATTGACGGAGCGGAGCAAGGTACGTTCGCGACGGGCAAGATCCAGACCGCGCACACGGGTCAGCGGATTGGATACGGCTTGGCCGAACCCTTGTTTTCCCCTGAACGAATGCCTATCGATCTGATTCATGCTTTCCAAACCGGCCCGATCGCTCTTTTACGAACCAACCCCCCGGTTGGCGGGTCGATCGAGTACGCCCCTGAGTTTTGGTGTAAGGCCACCCCGGGACGTACTCAAATCAACAATTATTGCAGTTTGTTACGATCCTTCCTAATTCGCCTGACGCCTTAAAAATGCAGGAATATCAAGGGGATCATCCGCCTCTGAACTGAGCGACAAACGGTCGTCCGGATCGAGCCCGCCGAGCAGCGGAGAAGCCTGCTGAGGCGCCTCCACCGGGACCACGGGGATCGATTCGGGTTTTTGAAGGGCCGTCTCGGCCGGCGTTACCTCTTCCACGGGTGCGGGTGCCACAAACACCCGGGGGCCCGGTTCGCTGAACTGCGGCTGAGCCGGCGCCGTCATGGCAGGCATGGCGGCGGGAGCAACCGGTTCGACGCTGGATTGGCGCTTGTCGATCCGACGCACTCCGGTAATGCGCTCGAAAAGGCTAACATCGGGTTTGCGTTCCGGAACGGCCCGTTCGGTCGCCCGGGGCGGGTTGACCATATCGGCCGCCGCGAAGGGATTGACCAAACGCGGTGCCTCCGGTGCGATCGATCCGTCGGACGGTGCGTCCGGGATGAACAGATCGCGACCGACGGCGGCCGGTTCGATGGCCGGTTCGACAGCCCGGGCCATGTGGGATACGGGTGCGCGAATTTCCGACAGCGGCTTGCCCTTGGGCAGAATGAATCTCGGCTGCTCGGAAGCAACCGGAGCCGGGGTCGGAGCAACAGGCTTCGGTTCGACCATTTCTTCCTGCATCACAGTGCGCAACGCCGGTTGCGGCATCGACGATGCAGGCATCGTTGCCTGCGCCGTCGCGGCCATCGGCTGCGGCGCATGGTGGACCTGCTGCGCCGCCATCGACGGCTGAAGCACCTGGTGGACCGAGCCGATACGCGGCATCGGCGCCTCGAGGCGGGCTGGCTCGCGGTATTCATCGCGCATGGCCCGTTCGGACGGATCGCGGCGCATCGATTCGTTGGCATCGATGCCGGTCGCGACGACGGAGACGCGGATCTTGCCTCCAAGCGTATCGTCGAATGTCGATCCGAAGATGATGTTGGCGTCCTTGTCCACTTCTTTGCGGATGCGGTTGGCCGCGTCATCGACCTCGAACAGGGTGATGTCACGCCCGGCCGTGATGTTGATCAGCACGCCCCGAGCACCGCTCATCGACGAATCGTCGAGCAGCGGATTCGCGATGGCGGCCTCGGCGGCCTCGATCGCGCGATCCTCGCCCTCGGCTTCGCCGGTCCCCATCATCGCCTTGCCCATCTCGCTCATCACCGAACGGATATCGGCGAAATCGAGGTTGATAAGGCCCGGCATCACCATCAGATCGGTCACGCCGCGCACGCCCGAATGAAGCACATCGTCGGCCATCTTGAAGGCCTGGGCGAAGGTGGTCGATTCATTGGCGATGCGGAAGAGATTTTGGTTGGGAATGACGAGCAGCGTATCGACATATTGCTGCAATTCCTCAAGCCCGGCTTCGGCCAACTTCATACGGCGCTCACCCTCGAACTGGAAGGGCTTGGTCACGACGCCCACGGTCAGGATCCCGTAATCGCGCGCGGCTCGCGCGATGACAGGGGCTGCCCCCGTTCCGGTGCCGCCGCCGAGACCGGCGGTAATGAAGACCATGTTGGTATCGCGCAGATGCGAGAAAATCTCCTCCAGCGATTCCTCGGCCGCGGCGCGGCCGATATTCGGATTGGAACCGGCGCCGAGCCCGCGGGTGACTTCGGTTCCCATCTGGATGCGCCGCTCCGCCTTGGAATGGGCGAGCGCCTGGGCATCCGAATTGGCGACGATGAACTCGACACCTCCGAGCCCCATATCGATCATATTGTTGACTGCGTTGCCGCCGGCACCGCCGACGCCGATTACGGTAATGCGCGGCTTCAGCTCGTACTCCACGACCTTGGCCGGAACGGTAATGTTGATGGTCATAGTGGCCTCCTTACAGAGTGAGTGAACACCCGCCGGAAATGCCGGTTTCTCCGACGGGCGAGCGCTTCGATCCCGGATCGCGGGACAGAATGGTTGAGCCCTTTGTCAGGGCGAAAGATTTACGAAAGCTAAATGTTGTCACGAAACCATTGCCCGAGCCGGCCGAACCGGCTCGACGGCATCTCCTTGGAGTAAAGTGAAGTGAACGAGGTTTGCTGACGCTCGGTGAGCGCGTAGTGCACAAGCCCAACTGCAGCGGCGAAGGCGGGGCCGGATGCAGCCTCCGGCAATCCTTTGATCGGCGTGGGTCGGCCGCGGCGCACCTGCTTGCCGAGCATCTCTGCGGCCAGGCGTCGCACGCCGGCGAGCTGCGAAGCCCCGCCGGTCAGCACGACGCGCCGCCCGACGCCCTTGTCGAGGCCCGCCTCGTCAAGCTTGGCGCGCACGAGTTCGAATATCTCCTCGATGCGCGGGCGAATAATTTCAGCCAGCATCGAGCGCGGAATCTGATTTTCCTCGGTATCGTCCTCGCCGATCAGCGGAACCTTGATGATTTCGTGCGGATCTGAGCCGGTGACATAGGTTCCGCCGTAGAGCGTCTTCATCCGCTCGGCGTGCGCCAGCGGCGTCGACAGACCGCGCGCGATATCGTTGGTCACGTGATTGCCGCCCATGGCGATGGCGCCAGTATAGACCACCTCGCCTTCGAGGAAGACGGAAATGCCCGTCGTGCCGCCGCCCATATCGATGCAGATGCCGCCCAGATCCTTCTCGTCCTCGACGAGGACGGCGAGACCGGCGGCGTAAGGTGCAACCACATGCGCCTCGATTTCGAGCTGGCAGCGCGCCGCGCAGGATTCCAGATTGCGCACGGCGCTGGAGGCTTGCGTGATGACATGCATGTCGACGCCGAGCTTTTCACCGTACATGCGACGCGGGTCGCGCACGCCGCGATTCCCATTGATCGAAAAGCCGACCGGCAGGGTGTGGATGATGCGCCGATCGTCGCCTTGACGCGCATAGAGCCAGGTCGGATCCAGCGCGCGGCGCAGATCGCCGTCGCCGATCTCATGGCCGGCGATGGCGACGTCGAAGGAAATCAGTTTCGATTCCGGGGAACCCCCGGACATGCACAGAACGACCTCGCGCACATTTTCGCGGGCGAGCTGCTCGGCTGCTTCGACAGTCGCGCTGACTGCGTTCTCGACCGCGCCCATATCGACGATATTGCCGTTGCGCATGCCCTTGGAGACTTGATGGCCGACGCCGATGACCTCGGCCGTGCCGTCATCCTGCGGACGCGCGATCAAACAGGCGATTTTCGACGACCCGATATCCAGCGCCGCGATCAGGCCCGGACGTGCCGCGTATTTCAACCGCTTCTTCTGCATTTTGGACATCCCCCTACATGTCCTCCGTTACGTGTTGCGCTGTTTCGGATCGGCCGGCTTCGCCTCGGGCGGTGCCTTGCGAACGACGACGCGGTCCTTGAGACGCAGATCGATGATCGAATAATTGTGGGCGAACAAATCGCCGCTGCGTTCCAGATCGGCGAGCTTGCGCCAGGCAGAACCCGCGTCTTCCTCGGGCATCAGCACGTGCATGCTGTCGTCCAGATAAAGATCCCAGCGGCGGTCGCCGACGCGCACCGCAGCGCGCACACGTGGCAAAAGCGCGGGTTCCGCGGCGAGGAAATCGACCAGACCCTTGGCGTGGGGCGGCGCATCGGCACCGACCACGACGATCAACTTTCCGAAACGTCCGATATCGTCGATCGGAATCACCACGCCTTCGGTATCGATCAGCGAGAATTGCCCATCGCGCTGCCATAAGGCGATCGGCCGCCGTTCGGTGATGCGCAAAGTGACGACATCGGGAAGATGGCGTTCGATGACTGCGGCGCGGACCCACGGCAGTTTTTTGAGCCGATCATGCGCAGCGGCCGCATCGAACCCGAAGATCGGCGTACCGCGATCGAGCCGCAATGCAGCGCGCAAGTCGTCCTGAGATGTTTCCTGGCGTCCTTCAACCGTGATCTGTTCGACCTTAAAGCCGATCAAAGTGCTCAACGTAACGAAACGGTCGGTGGCGCGCCCGCCGCCTTCCTGGATCCAACCGCTGTCCCAGACCTGCCAGCCAGCAAAACCCCAGATCGCGACGGCGACGAACCAGCCGGCAAAGCGCAGCTTGGAGCGATCTAATAGCGGCTTGGCGCGCGGACGGCGGCGCGAAACCTTCTTGGCCCCGGGCATGATAGCTTCTACGCGTCGCATGCCGCGTTCTCCACCATCCAGCTCACCAATTGATCGAACGAGATATTGACGTGCGCCGCTTGTTCGGGGACGAGCGATGTCGGTGTCATGCCGGGCTGGGTGTTGAGTTCGAGCACATAGAGATCGCGCCCGTCATAGCGGATATCAGTGCGCGACACGCCGCGACAGCCCAACGAGCGATGCGCCAGGATCGAGATACGGCGAGCCTCGGCTTCAAGCTCGGGCGAAATATCCGCCGGGATCGTATGGGCCGATCCACCGTGCGCGTATTTGGCGTCGTAATCGTAGAATTTTCGGTCGGTCGTGATTTCGGTGACGGCGAGCGCGCGGTCGCCCATCACGGCAACCGTCAATTCGCGGCCCGCAATGAAGCGTTCAACCATCACGCGATCGCCGAAGTGCCATTCGGTCGGAGTGTAATTGTCGCCTACGGAAACGATATGCACACCGACACTCGATCCCTCGTTGGTCGGCTTGATGACAAAGGGCGGCGCCATCACGCGTCCCTTGGCAAGATCCTCACGGCTCGCGATCTGATGCTCGGCAACCTTGATGCCGGCTGCCGCGAAGACCGATTTAGCTGCCGGCTTATCCATGGCGAGCGCCGAGGCCAACACGCCGGAATGGGTGTAGGGAATTTCGAGGATATTGAGCAGGCCCTGGATGCAGCCGTCCTCGCCGTAGCGACCATGCAACGCATTGAAGATAGCGTCGGGCTTCGGATAGAGCCGTGTCAAAAACGAGCCCATGTCGCGTTGCACGTCGATTGTGGTGACCTGATAGCCTGAGCGCTTCAACGAGGCCGCGACGGCAGCGCCGCTGACAAGCGAAACTTCGCGTTCGGCGGACCAGCCGCCCATGACGACCGCGACATGCCGGCTCATCGTCCGACCTCGTCGTCGAGCGCATGCAGCGTGCCGTCCGCAGGAAGACCGATGCGGCGGATTTCCCATTCCAGCCGCACACCGGTCTGGGCGAAGACGCGGCGGCGCACTTCCTCGCCGAGCCCCTCGAGATCGGCCGCCGTGGCGGTGCCCATATTGACCAGAAAGTTGGTATGTTTTTCGGACACCATGGCACCACCGCGCGTCAAACCTCGGCAGCCTGCGCGATCGACCAGCTCCCATGCCTTCGCTCCACCTGGCGCAGCGGCCGGATTGACGAAGGTGCTGCCGCCGGTCGGCGTCTTGATCGGTTGCGTCTCTTCGCGCTCGGTCTGGATGCGCGCCATGCGTTCGGCGATAGCCGCGAGGTCGCCCGGACGGCCGCGCAGCCGAGCCGAAACGAAGATCAAATCTTCGGCCACGGCGGAATGGCGATAGGAGAAACCCATATTGAGACCAGCAATTTCATGCCGTGTGCCGGCGCGATCAACAGCCGTGACCGATACGGTGACGTCGGCGATCTCGGCGCCATAGGCGCCCGCATTCATGCGCAGCGTGCCGCCGAGCGATCCCGGAATACCGCTGAGAAACTCGAAGCCGGTCAGGCTCGCATCGCGGGCCGCGTTAGCAAGTTTGAGGTTCGACAGACCTGCGCCGGCCGCGATATCCATGCCGTCGATGTCGAGCCGCGTGAACGGTTCGCCGAGGCGCACGGTCACGCCGGGCACGCCGCCGTCGCGCACCAAAAGATTCGAGCCAACGCCGATCATGGCGATCGGAATGTCGACCGGCGTCGCCGCGAGGAAGGCAACAAGATCGTCCGCGTCGGCCGGGCGGAACAAAACTTCCGCCGGGCCGCCGACGCGGAACCAAGTGAGCTTGGCAAGCGACGCACCCTCGATCAATCGTCCCCGCACGCTCGGCAGACGGTCGATCAGGCGCAGCGTCGTTTTATCCGCGGCCATCATCCACGCGCCTCCCTGGCCTTGGCGGGAAGACGGTCGAGGTCGGCGGGAAGCGCATTGGCCCAGTTGGTGATATTGCCGGCGCCGAGGCACACGACGTAATCCCCTGACTGGGCCGCTTCATAGACAAGGCTGGCGAGCTGTGTCGGGCGTTCCAAGCCGATCACGTTGCGGTGGCCGTGCGCGCGCAGACCTTCGACGAGATGCGCACGATCGACGCCTTCGATGGGATCTTCGCCCGCCGCGTAGACGTCGGCGACGATCACCACATCGGCATTGTTGAAGCAGGTACAGAATTCCTCGAACAGGTCGTGCAAGCGCGAATAACGATGCGGTTGAACCACGGCGATGACGCGCCCGCGATTGGCCGCCGCGCGCGCCGCGTTCAGCACGGCGCGGATTTCGACCGGATGATGGCCGTAATCGTCGATCACTGTGATACCGCGCGACACGCCGGTTTTGGTGAAACGCCGTTTGACCCCGCCGAAACCGGCGAGCGCCTTGCGGATTACTTCGTCGGACAGGCCAAGCTCACTCGCGATCGCGATGGCGGCGCAGGAATTCTGCACGTTGTGCGCGCCGAACATGGGCAGCACGAGATTGTCGATCGAACGTTCGGTGCCGGCGCGAGGCTCGGAGATCACGACGTCGAAAATCGTGCCGTTCGGACCGGGTTCCATACGCACGCAGCGTACGTCGGCCTGCGGGCTATGGCCGTAAGTCACGATCTTGCGGTCGGACACGCGCGGGATGATCGCCTGCACTTCGGGGTCGTCGAGGCACAAGGCCGCGAAACCGTAGAACGGAATGTTTTCGACGAAGGCGGCGAAGGCGTCGCGCATCTTGTCGAAGGTGCCGTAGTGATCCATATGCTCGCGGTCGATATTGGTGACGACCGCGATGGTCGCCGGCAGCTTGACAAAGGTGCCGTCGGATTCGTCCGCCTCCGCGACCAGCCAATCGCCTGTGCCGAGACGCGCATTGGTGCCCCAGGCGTTGATGATGCCGCCGTTGACCACCGTCGGATCCATTTCGGCGGCCTCCAGCATCGCAGCGATCAGCGATGTCGTGGTCGTCTTGCCGTGCGTGCCGCCGACTGCGATGGACCATTTGAGGCGCATCAGTTCGCCTAGCATTTCGGCGCGCCGCACGATCGGCAGGAAGCGTTCGCGCGCGGCCTTTAGCTCGGGATTGGTCGGCTTGACCGCCGAGGAGATCACCACGACCGCCGTGTCGCCGAGATTGTCAGCCGTATGACCGATCGAGACCGCGATGCCGAGCCCACGCAGGCGTACGACGTTCGCACCTTCGGCTATGTCGCTGCCCTGCACGGTATAGCCCTGGTTATGCAGCACCTCGGCGATGCCGCTCATGCCGATGCCGCCGATGCCGATGAAATGGATAGTTCCGAGATCGAGCGGAAGGGTTCTCATGCCGCCTCCCTCCGCGCTTCGGTATGGCCATTGCCGCCATTGCCGTTGACGAGACTCAAGACGACATCGGCGAGGCGTACGGCAGCATCGGGGGGCGCGGCGTTGCGTGCGGCAGCTGCCGCCGTCTCGAGGATACGGGGCATGGTCAAAAGCGATTCCAGCCTGCTCGCCAACCCGTCAATGGTAAAGGCGCTTTCCGGCAACAACCAGCCGGCACCCGTTTCATCGACAGCGTGAGCGTTGCTGGTCTGATGATCGTCGATGGCATGCGGGTAAGGCACCAGAATCGAGGGTCGGCCGATGGCGGTCAGTTCGGCCACGGTCGAGGCGCCCGCGCGGCTGATGACGAGATGAGAATCGGCGATACGACTCGGCAGATCGTCGAAGAAGGCGGCAACCTCGGCCTCGAATCCCAGCCGGCGGTATTCGGCCTGAACCGGCGTCACATCGTCGCGACGGCATTGCTGGGTCACACGCAGTTTTCCCGGCAGCTTCGGTGCGATGCGTGCGACAACATCGGGGACCACGCGCGAGAACACGCTCGCACCCTGGCTGCCGCCGAACACCAGCAGACGAATATCGCCGCCGGCTTGGCGCGCGGGATAGGGGACGTCGCACAGCGCCGCGACACTGGGCCGCACGGGCATGCCGGTCACGACAATCTCGGGTCCATCCTCGGGCAGTTTCTCGACCTTTTCATAGGAGGTTGCGATACGGGCAACGCGCGATGCCAAAAGCCGGTTGGCGCGGCCGAGCACGGCGTTTTGTTCGTGGATGACGGTGCGCACCTTGCGCAGGGTTGCCGCAACCATTGTGGGAACGGAGGCATAGCCGCCGAAACCGACGACAACGTCGGGGCAGATCTTGCCCAGGAGTACATAGGCCTGGGCGATGCCGATCAGAATTTCGACCACGCTGGTCAGGCGCGCGAAAATGCCTTTACCGGCGATGCCACCGGCGCGGACCTTGTGGGTTTCCAATTCGCTCAGTCGACCGCCGACGGCGCCCCCGCGACGGTCGGTAATGAGCACGAGACGGCAGCCGCGACGGCTCAATTCGTCCGCCAAGGCATCGGCGGGAAAGACATGGCCGGCGGTTCCGCCGGTGGCGAGCACGATCGTAGGTTTGCGCGACAGGGTCATCGCCAGCCTCCCAGACCTTGGGTGGTGACCTGCCGTGAGCCTGCGCCATCGCGGGTCAACGCGAGAACCATGCCCATACCGAGCGCCAGGGCCAACATCGACGAGCCGCCGTAGGACACGAATGGCAGCGTCATGCCCTTGGTCGGCATCAGATTGAGCGTCGAGGCCATATTAATGATCGCCTGCAGACCGAACTGCGCGAGCAGCCCCGCGACCGCGAGCTGGGCAAACAGGCTTGAGCTTTTGAATACGCGTCCGAAGCCGCGCAGCACGACGAAGCAGAACAGCAAGACGATCAGCAGCGTGGTGATGAGACCGAATTCCTCGCCCGCGACCGCGAAGACGAAGTCGGCATGCGCGTCAGGCAGAACCGCCTTCACCTGACCCTCGCCCGGGCCGACGCCATAGACGCCGCCGTTGCGGAAGGCTTCGAGCGAGCGCGCGACCTGATAGGCCTCCGCGCCTGCGGGATCGAGGAACTTGTCGATGCGTTGGTGGACGTGATCGAACTGATAATAAGCGCCTACGCCGCCAGCGACGAATAGGATGCCGACGCCGACGACGAGGATCATCGGCAGTCCGGCCAGGAAAAATTGCACACCCCATACCATCGATATGAGCAGCGCCATACCGACATCGGGTTGAGCGAGCAGCAGCACGATCGAACCGCCATATAGGGCCATCGCAATCATGAAGCAGGCGAGATCGCGGTTGAGGCGCCAGGCCGTGAACATCCAGGCCGACAGCACGATGAACGCGGGTTTCATGAATTCGGAGGGCTGGATCGTGACGCCGGCGAGCGACACCCAGCGCGTAGCGCCCTTGATCTCGGTGCCGTGGACCAGAACCATCACCATCATCACCAACGCGAAGGCATAGAGCGCGATGGCGAAGCGTCGCAGGTCGCGTTCGCCCAGCATGGAGACGCCGAGCATCGCAATCATCGCCGGCAGCAAGAACAACAGCTGACGCTTGGCGAAATAGAAGATGTCCTTGCCGAGATGTTCGGCGACCGCGGGCGACGCGGCCATTGCAAGCACGATGCCGATCGCGGCAAGCACGATCAGGGCGGCGATGGTCCAACGGTCGATCCCCAGCCACCACCGGCCGATGACGCTGATATTGGTGCGCGAATAGGTCGTCATGCGGCGGCCTCCTCCGGCAAGGATTGAACCAGCACGCGGAACTGCGCGCCGCGATCTTCGTAATCGCGAAACTGGTCGAAGGATGCGCAGGCCGGCGACAAAAGGACCACGCCGCCGTCGCGCGACGTTTGCACGGTTTCGTGCGCGCGCATCAAAGCCTCATTCATGGTGTCGCATTCGCTCACGAGAACTTGGCCTTTGAGCCAGGATGCAAACTTCGGTGTCGACTCGCCGAATAGGAAGGCTTCGCGCACGTGCGGCAGGAACTGCGTCACCGCACCCAACGACTCTTCCTTGAAGACGCCACCCGCCAGCCAATAGATGCGCTCGAAGGTGGCCAGGGCTTGGGCCGCGGAATCCGTGTTGGTCGCCTTGGAATCGTTGATATAGGTGACGCGCCCGATGGTGCGGATTTTTTCCTGGCGATGAGGAAGGCCCGGAAAATCGCGCATCGCAGCCGCGATGGTTTCGATCTCGACACCGAGGGTGCGCGCGACCGCATAGGCGGCGGCGGCATTTTGCCAATTGTGCCGACCCTGCAAGGTCGGCAAGGTCGCGAGATCGACGGCGCGCACCCCGGCGCGGTCCATATCGTCAATCAAGGCCCCGCCATCGAAAAAGATACCGCCGGCCGCCCGCGTTAAGGTCGAGATGGGCACGATGCGATGACGGTTGCCCATCATCAATTCCATGGCAATGCCCCGGCTCGTCGGATCTTCGAGACTGACGATGGCGGTCGCCGCTTCGGCGGTGCGATCGAAAATGAGCCGCTTGGCCGCAACGTAGCCTTCCATGCTGCCGTGGCGGTCGAGATGATCCGGCGTGATATTGAGCAGCACGGCGATATCGAGCGCCACCGACGGGATGCGTTCAAGCTGATAGGACGATAATTCCAGCACATAGGTGCCGTCGGACCCGAGCTTCGCCAGATCGAGCACCGGCAGGCCGATATTGCCGCCGACCTCGACCGCGCGCCCGGCGCGCTTGAGGATGTGCCCGATAAGTGCGGTCGTCGTCGATTTTCCGTTGGTGCCAGTGATACCGATATAGCCGGCCTCGGGCACGGCGCGGGCGAGCAGATCGATGTCGCAAATGATGGCGCAGCCGGCCGCGATGGCGGCAGCGGCAACCGGATGCGGCTTCGGAAAGGTATGCGGGATGCCCGGGCTCAGCACCAGGGCAGCCATTACGGACCAATCGCAATCGCTAAGATCGGTGACGGCAAGCCCGCGCGCGCGCGCTGCGGCGCGGCCGGCTTCGGCGTCATCCCACGCGCGCACGTCGGCACCACCCGCCTTGAGCGCAGCCGCCGCCGTGAGGCCCGAACGCGCGAGTCCCATGACGGCCACAGGTCGATCGGCGAATGAGGCGACTTTGATCACATTTCCCTCAGCGCAGTTTCAGCGTCGCCAAACCGGCGAGCGCCAGAACGATGGCGATAATCCAAAAGCGGATGACGATGGTCGGCTCCTTCCACCCCTTCTTTTCGAAGTGATGGTGCAGCGGCGCCATGGCGAAGACGCGCTTGCCGGTCAATTTGAACGAGGCGACCTGAACGATCACAGAAACGGTTTCGAGCACGAAAAGTCCGCCGATGATGGCGAGCACCAGTTCGTGCTTGGTGATGACAGCGACGACGCCGAGCGCGCCACCCATGGCGAGCGAGCCCGTGTCGCCCATGAAGACCATCGCGGGCGGCGCGTTGAACCACAAGAAGCCGAGTCCGGCGCCGACGAGCGCGCCGCAGAACACGGCAAGCTCGCCCGCTCCCGGCACGTAATTGATTTGCAGATAGTCGGCGAAGACTCTGTTGCCGATCAGGTACGAGATCAGCGCGAAGGCACCTGCCGCGATCATCACGGGACCAATGGCGAGCCCGTCCAATCCGTCGGTCAGGTTCACCGCGTTAGAGGCCCCGACGATAACGAAGACCGCGAAGACGACGAAGAGGAACAGGCCGAGATCGATCAGCACGGTCTTGAGGAACGGAATGGCGAGCGATGTGCCGAGCGAGCCGCGCGTCAGGCTGACGATGCCGATGGTGGCTACGCCTGCGATCAACACTTGCAAGGCAAGTTTGAGTTTCCCGGGCAGGCCTGCGTGATGACGCCGCGAGATCTTCACGTAATCGTCGATAAAACCGATCAAGCCGTATCCGATCGTGACGCCGAGCGCCGCCCAGACGTAACCGTTGCGCAAATCGGCCCACAGCAAAGTGGCGACGACCAGCGCCAGCAGAATCATGAAGCCGCCCATGGTGGGCGTACCCTTCTTGGTCAGCAAATGACTTTCCGGCCCGTCGGACCGGATCGGTTGGCCGCCATGCTGGCGCGCGCGCAAGCCCCGAATGATGGCCGGGCCGCAGATGAAGCTGACGATCAATGCCGTGATCATTGCGCCGCCGGTCCGGAAGGTTATGTAGCGGAACAGGTTGAGGACATTCAGATCGTCGGAGAACTGGGTGAGTGTGTTGTAAAGCATCCGCGTTCCCCTAATGCGTTGCCGGGCGCGTATCGAGCGCCAGCAAATCGCGGACAATAAGACCGGTTTTCGAACCGGCAGAACCTTTGACCAGAACGACATCGCCGTCGCGTAAGCTTTGCGCGACCAGCGGGCTCAATTCGGCGGAACTCGATGCGCGGCCGCCACGCCGAGACGTCGGCAGTTCCTCGTACATCGATGCCATGCGTTCGCCGGCGGCGAAGACTAGATCGATGCCGCTTGCCTCGGCATCTTGCGCAAGCTCGCGATGGAACTTCTCGGTGTCTGGGCCAAGTTCGAGCATGTCGCCAAGAACCGCGATGCGGCGTCCCAATGGGCCCGGAGGAATATCGGCAAGTACCCGCAAGGCGGCGGCCATTGAAACCGGGCTCGCATTGTAGCTGTCGTCGATCAAGAGAAACTCGATAATGCCGGTATTGACGGTGTGGCGCGCACCGCGCCCCTTGGCGGGCTCGATCTCGGCGAAGGCGCGCGCGGCCTCGAACACATCAGCGCCGACGGCGTGGATTGCCGCCAGAACGGCCAGTGAATTGTGCGCCCAATGGCGGCCCGGTAATTTGAGGCGGTAATTGATCGTCCGCCCGTCGAACGATGCCGCAATGCGCGATCCGTCGGCACCGGTTTCGACCGAGACCAGACGGAACCCCGCGTCGGCGTGCGAGCCGAAATCGATGATGGTTTCGATGCCGGCTTCGCGCGCGCGCCGCGCCAGAAGGTCGAACTGCGGATTGTCGCGGTTGAGAATCGCCGTGCCCTGTGGCTCGACGCCGACGAAGATTTCCGCCTTGGCTTCGGCGATCGCCTCGATCGAGGCGAAAAATTCTATATGAACGGGTGCCACTGTCGTTACGATGGCGACGTGCGGGCGCACCAGGCGCGACAGCGGCGCGATCTCGCCCGCGTGGTTCATGCCGATCTCGAACACCGCGTAATCCGACGCGACGGGCATGCGCGCGAGACTCAAAGGTGCGCCGATCTGATTGTTCAAATTGCCGGCCGAAGCGTGAGTGTCGCCATAGCATCCCAAAAGATGGGCGAGCGCTTCCTTCACGCCGGTCTTTCCCACGCTGCCAGTGACCGCAACGATCTTGGCGTCGCTTTGAGCACGGCGATAGCGGGCCAGGGCCGACAATCCGTGTTCCGTATCCTCGACGATCACGAGCGGAGCATCGGCGCCGACGCCGTCCGGTTTGCGCGTCACCATGGCGGCGGCCGCACCCTTGTCGAATGCGCCGGCGACATAATCGTGACCGTCGAAATTCGGCCCATTGAGCGCAATGAACAGATCGCCCAGCCCAACCGTCCGGCTGTCGATGGAAATCCCGCTCGCCTGCCAACCCTGCGGCACATTGCCCTGCGTCGCCGCAAGAACGGCCTGCCAGGTCCATAAAGGAGTGCGCGATGTACTCACGAACGCACCGCCTTCGCGGCGCGGCGCGCGATCTCAAGATCGTCGAAGGGAAACACTTGGGTGCCGACGATCTGGCCCTGTTCGTGTCCCTTGCCGGCAATCACCAGGATGTCGCCCGCGCGCAATTGCGCGATCGTATCGAAGATGGCCGTTTCGCGATCCGCGATTTCGCGCGCTCCCTGAACACCTGTAAGAACTTCGCGGCGGATCGCGGCAGCATCCTCGCTGCGTGGATTGTCGTCCGTCACGATCGCAAGATCGGCGCGGCGCACGGCGATCCCGCCCATCAGCGGGCGCTTGCCTATGTCGCGGTCGCCGCCACAGCCGAAGACGACGACCAGGCGGCCGTCCGTATGCGGGCGCAACGCCTGCAACACGCGTTCGAGCGCATCGGGTGTGTGCGCATAATCGACAAAAATCGAGGCGCCGTTGGCGAGGCTGGCCGCGTGTTCCAAGCGGCCGCGGGCACCTTTGAGGCTCGCCAAGGCCGGGACAGCGTCCTTGACCGGGATGCTGGTGCCAAGCGCCAGACCCAAGGCGGCGAGCGCGTTCATGGCCTGGAATTCACCGATCAAGGGAAGCACGGTCTCGACCCGGCGGCCGAGGATATCGAGTTTCAGCATCTGGCCGTGCGGCAAGGGGCGCGCCTCCAACAGGCGCAACTCGGCGCCCTTGCGGCCGTAGTTGAAGAGCGCCGCACCGCGCGCCTTCGCACGCGCCGCGATCTGGACGCCAAACGGATCGTCGAGATTGATTACGGCCGCGCCGCCCGGAACCAGCAACTCACCGAATAGTCGGGCCTTGACCTCGAAATAGCGGTCCATCGTGCCGTGATAATCGAGATGGTCGCGCGTCAGATTCGTGAATGCAGCCGCGACGATCGACAGGCCGTCGAGCCGGTATTGATCGAGCCCGTGGCTCGACGCCTCGATCGCGACATGATCGACGCCGTCCTCGGCGAGCGCTTTCAAATCGGCATGAAGGTCGGCTGGGTCCGGCGTCGTCAGGCCGCCCGTACGCACGCGGCCGGGTGCCACGAGGCCGAGGGTGCCGAGTGTGGCGGCGGGCCGCGCGGCGGCCTCCCACATCTGGCGTACAAATTCGACGGTCGAGGATTTCCCGTTGGTGCCGGTAACGGCAACGACGGTGCCGGGTTGCGGCGCATGGAAGCGTGCGGCTATTTGGGCATACCGGCGGCGCGGATTGCTATGCGTGAACAGTGCAACTTTTGCGGTGTCGTCCAGGCGCGTTCCTTCGTCCGCCAAAACGGCGACGGCGCCGCGCGCAACCGCATCGGCGATATAACGCCGGCCATCGACCGACGAACCTTGCAGCGCCGCGAATAAGAAGCCCGGCGCCGCCTTGCGCGAATCGGCGGTCAGCCCGCTGATTTCCGCGTCATACAGCGCTCCGCTTTGCATGTTGGCCCATTCCACATCCACCATTAATTCAGTTAGTCGCAACCGGCTGCCCCTTGACGCGCCCATCGGGCTTCGTTTCGGTTGCCCGCGCAGTCACGATTGCTTTGGCCGTTTTTTTCTTCTGCAATGCCTCGATCGTTGCCCGATCGGACGGCACGATGCCCATGATCGACGCCATCTGGCTGATGACGTTGCTCACCACCGGCGCCGCAACCCAACCGCCCGTGGCATAGCCGTAGGTCTTCTTGGTTCCCTTGGGCTCGTCGAGGATCGCCAGCACCGCATATTCCGGCTCGTCGATGGGAAAGGCTCCGACGAACGACGAGATGATCTTGCGTTCGCTATAGCCGCGCGCGACGGCTTTGTCGGCGGTACCGGTCTTGCCGCCGACGAGATAACCCGGAACGTCGGCGTTCTTGCCGGTGCCGTCCTCGACGACCATGCGCATCAGTTCGCGCATTTTGCGCGAGGTTTCGCGCGTGACCACGCGCGTGCCGACCGTGCGCCGCACATCGTCGTCGCGACGGATGAGCGTCGGCGTTGGCAGAATGCCTCCGTTGGAAATGGCAGAGACGGCGGTGACGATCTGCAGCGGGCTGACCGCGATGCCGTGTCCGTAAGATATCGTGATCGTATTGACGTCGCGCCATTTGGCGGGCGACAGCGGGCTGCCGATCTCGGGCAATTCGAAATGCGCGGGCTTGAGGAAGCCGAAGGCCTCCATATAGCGACGCTGCGCGGGCGTGCCGAATTCGAGCGCCATCTTGGCGGCGCCGATGTTCGACGAATAGATCATGATTTCCGGCACGCTCATCCAGCGGTTCTTGCCGTGATAATCCTTGATGGTGAAACGGCCGATATGGATCGGAGTCGAGGCATCGTAGCGACGCGTCAGATCCGTCGTCCCCATATCGAGACCCACCGCTGCGGTGAACAGCTTCATGGTGGATCCCATCTCGTACACGCCCTTGGTCGCGCGGTTGAATGCCGCATCGCCGATGGCCGAGGACGGATGGTTGGGGTCGAAATCCGGCAGCGATGACATCGCCAGCACTTCGCCGGTATGGACATCCATGACGATGCCGGTGGCACCGATCGCCTGGAATTCCTTCATCGCGCGGCCGAGTTCGTCGCGCAGCACCGATTGAATGCGGATATCGATCGACGATTTCAGGACACCGGAGCGAACCTGCAGGTTATCGTTGAAATGTTTTTCGAGCCCCGAGAGCCCCGCGCCGTCGACGTCGGTCAACCCCATGACATGCGAGGCGAGATTTCCGTAGGGGTAGACGCGGCGTTCTGTTTTTTGGAAATAGAGACCGGGGATGCCGAGTGCATTCACCCGGAACTGAGCTTCCGGCGTCAGATTGCGGTGCAGCCAGACGAACGAGCCGTCGGAGGCGAGTCTTTTGGCGATGGTCTCACGCTTGAGATCGGGCAAGGCTTGGGCAAGGCGTTCTGCCGCCTGATCGTGATCGAGCACATGTTTCGGATTGGCATAAAGCGAGGCCATCGGCAGGCTTGTCGCGAGCAGGATGCCGTTGCGATCGACGATATCGGCGCGTTCCTTTGGTGCGCTCGTCTGCGCGACACGAACGGGGGCCGGCGCGGCACGGAACGCCGTGAGTTCGACCAAGCGACCGGCGATCACCACGAATGCCAGGGTGATCAGCGCGGCGGTCACGACGATGCGGTTGCGGCTGACTTCCAGGGCATGAGCGCGCACCCCGGCAAAGGCGACCGAGTTCGGAATCTCCGCCGCGACGGCATGCGGGCCCGTGGCGTCGGTGCGTGGAGCTGCCGGATGTTCGATGCGTTCGAGCTTCATCGCGTCGCACTCTTCTTCGGCGGCGCGGGCGAAGCGGCCAGCGCCTGCTGCGCCTCGACCGCAGCCGGCAATTCGTCGATGGTGACAATGCGCAGCGGATTGGTCGGCCCAAGTTCGAGATAGCGATGCGACAATTCGCGTACGCGGCCGATCTCGTTCACGTGGCTCCATTCCGCCTTCAAGACGTGGATCGCCTCGTGATCGGCGACGATTGATTTGTTGAGGCCTTCCAACTGCTGTTCGAGATTGGTGACCTCGTATTTGAGGAAAAACAGCGAGACCGCCATCACGGCGGCAACAAGCAGCGTGAAGATCGTGGTTTGACGCATCATCCCCGCCTCCCCTTTGCAGTTGAACGTGCCGGAGCCTCGGTGCGTTCCGCGGCACGAAGGCGCGCCGAACGGGCGCGCGGATTTTCGTGGATTTCGGTATCGGACGGTTTGCGTCCGCCGCGATCGAACAGTTCGAAGGTCGGCGGCTCATCCGCGCCGGGGGCATCCGGGAAATGACGCGAGCCGCGCGGGGTGAGGCCGGCGCGCTCGACGAAAAAGGATTTCACGATGCGGTCTTCGAGCGAATGGAACGAAACGACGGCAAGCCGTCCGCCCGGGCGCAACAGCACTTCGGCAGCTTCGAGGCCGCGTTGCAATTCGCCGAGTTCGTCGTTCACGTGGATGCGGATCGCCATGAAGGTACGCGTCGCCGGATCGATGCCGCCCGGCGTTGCGTGCACGACGCCGCGCACGATCGTGGCCAAATCGGTCGTGGTCAAAAGCGGCCGTTCGGCGCGTGCGATCACGATGGCGCGTGCGATGCGCCGCGCATGACGCTCGTCGCCATATTCACGGATGATGCGGGCGAGATCGCCTTCCGGTGCTTCGTTGACGAGATCGGCCGCACTTTCGCCGTCCAATCCCATGCGCATGTCGAGCGGACCGTCGAAGCGAAAGGAAAAGCCGCGCGCCGCCTCGTCGAGTTGCACGGACGAAACACCGAGATCCAGAGCAACGCCGTCGACCCGTTCGATACCGGCAGTCTGCATCAATTGGCGCATGTCGCCGAAGCAACCGTGCAGCATGCGCAACCGACCGCCGTAGCGGCGGCCCAATTCGGCGCCGAAGGTGATGGCAGCGGGATCCCGGTCGATGCCGAAGACGGTGGTGGCGGCCGCCGCGAGGATCGCCTCGCTATAGCCGCCGCGCCCGAAGGTTCCGTCCACATAGATGCCGCCGTCCCGGGGCGCCAACGCTGCGACGACTTCGGCCATCATCACGGGCGCGTGGAGCGCGGCGCCCGTCATGGCTCGATCTTGTCCGTGTTTCGCAACGCCAAGGTGGCGCCGCGCGAACGCGCGCGTTCGAAAGCGCGGGCATTGTGGGTTTCGAACAAAGTCGGCGACCAGATCTGGAAGCGCGACCCGCGGCCGACGAACACCGCCTCGTCGCCCAGCTCGGCGTGATCCAGCAAAGTCTTGGGCAGGATGACGCGGCCCTCGGGGTCGTAGGCCAGCGCATTGGTATTGGCCAGCACCGTGGCGGCCAGATCGTCCTGATCGTCGGAAAACAGATCGAGATCGTCGAGGCTGGCGACGAACCGTTCGATAAAGTCGCGTCCCGCCCCTTCGAGCGCCGGATATTTGAAGGAGGGAAAGACAAAAACGCCGTCCGCCGCATCGCCCAGGGCGTCGCGAAACGCCTTTGGGACCGAAAGACGGCCCTTTTTATCAATCTTATTGGTATGCCGCCCTATAAACACGCTGCGTCCCGCCTCAGCACGCCTTCGACGCCGACGCGCCGATGGTCCCCCGACCGCCCGGACACGCTACAAACCCACGATTTCCCCTGGGTATTTGTGGGATAACATGGGTTTATATGGGCGTCAATGGGCGAGAATGGCCCTTTGGCGTTAAAAAAGCGTTACGGCTCGCGCGAATACTGGATCATTCGGCGTTTCGGCAAATATTCGTAAGAAATGTGGCCGAAGTATGTTCGTGTTATGTTCTTTTTACTGGTCAAGCAAAACTCGACTTCAAACGATCGTTTTGAAATAGGCGATCGTGCGCTCAATTCCCTGCGCCAAGGGAATGGCCGGCTCCCAGCCCAAAGCGCGCTTGGCGAAGCCGATATCCGGACAGCGCTGCATCGGGTCGTCCTCGGGCAGCGGCATATGAATGATCTTGGACTTCGCGCCAGTGAGCTCGATGACCAGCTGCGCCAACTCGGCAATGGTGAATTCCGTGGGATTTCCGAGATTCATCGGCCCCACGACATCGTCGGGAGCGTTCATCAGCCGCACGATTCCTTCGATCAGGTCATCGACGAAACAGAAGGATCTGGTCTGCAATCCGTCGCCATAAATGGTGATCGGTTCGCCGCGCAACGCCTGGACGATGAAATTGGACACCACGCGGCCGTCGTCGGGGCGCATGCGCGGGCCGTAGGTATTGAAGAAGCGCCCCACCCGGATATTGAGCCGGTGCTGGCGGTAATAATCGAAAAACAACGTCTCGGCACAACGCTTGCCTTCGTCGTAACAGGCGCGCGGTCCGATCGTGTTCACGTTTCCGCGATAAGTCTCGGTCTGCGGATGCACGTCGGGGTCGCCATAGACCTCGCTCGTCGAAGCCTGGAAGATTTTGGCCCGTGTGCGCTTGGCGAGACCGAGCATATTGATCGCGCCGTGGACGCTCGTCTTGGTCGTCTGCACGGGATCGAATTGGTAGTGGATAGGCGAGGCCGGGCAGGCAAGATTGTAGATCTCGTCGACCTCGATATAGAGCGGGAAGGTCACGTCGTGGCGCAGCAATTCGAAGTTCGTGCTGCCCAGAAGCGGCGCTACATTGTCCTTGGTGCCTGTGAAATAATTGTCGAGGCAGACGACATCGTGCCCGTCGGCTACCAAACGGCGACACAGATGCGAACCGATGAATCCCGCCCCGCCCGTAACCAAAATGCGTTTGCGCGCCACTCGGAATCCCCCCGACCATAGCTGAAATGTGGGTTTAGACCGGTTTGTCTTAACGGTTCAAGAACGTCGCAACCAACTGACACGGCCACATCCAGAGCTTGTCGAAGGATCGGCAGCGGCACTCGCCTGCTTCAACAGGCTCAGCATGAGGGGATACTTTTACGTCTGCAAAAGCCGGACACGGTCGTCCTCGAGCACAGCGCAGCTCAATTGCCCGGAGGCATAGGCGCCGGTATCGAGTCCGATCCGGTTGCGTTTGACCACCGCGCGCTTCTCGATCGTATGGCCATGGACGACGCAAACCCCAAAATCGACCTCCGACTCCATGAATTCATGGCGTATCCACATGAAATCGTTGAGATCCTGATCGGCGATCGCCACTCCGGGCTTGATCCCGGCATGAACGAATAGGTAATCGCCCTCGCGGTGCGAGATCACCGTGGCATCGAGAAAAGCCCGATGGCTGGCCGGCAGGCGTCGGCGCAACGCCTTTTGGGCCGCCGGAAAATCGGCTTCGTCGCCCGGTTGAGGCGACGCAATGCCGTAACTCTCCAGGGTCTCGCGCCCGCCGTGCCGGAACCAAGGCGCCCCCTGCGTGCCGAAATCGATGAACTCCAACATGATGTCTTCATGGTTGCCGCGCAGATAGACCGTCTCGAACTCGGGCACAGGCCGGTCGAGAAGACGGTCTATCAGTTCGCGTGAATGGGGACCCCGGTCGATATAATCGCCGAGATAGACCACAACGGTCCGCCGCCCCCGCGCCAAGCGGGCATCGTCGCGGATCAGGTCGTGCATGTCGTCCAGAAGGTCGAGCCGTCCATGCAGATCGCCGATCGCATAAATAAGGGTTTCCGGAGGCGTACGCGCCCAATGCCGATAGCCCCGTCCGTCCATTTTCAACATACCAAAACCTGTCAAAAACCCGCCGGAAAAACCGCGTTCGCCCGGGTTTGTCTTTCGGTTTATAGTTAGTTAAAGCATCTCGTGTAAACGCAAGGAAATTGAACCACTTGCCCGCCAAATCGTGCCATGGCCGATGACGCCTCTAATATAAGCGGGATTTCCGAAAAACGGACCCCCGAACGTTCCCTGCTCGATCATGTCGGGCGGGTCGCGCTCAACCGCGCCGGCCGTTTCGCGGTTCAGGTTCTGCTGTCCAAGCTTAAGCCACATAACCGGCAACCGCATCATATTCGAATCGCGAGCCGAACCTTCGACACCCTGCTGCATTCGGTCGACGCCCAACTCTATGTCATGAGCAACGGCGATCTGATCTTGATGTGCCGCAATGCCAAGGTCGATGACGTCGATGCCGTGCTCGCCAAGATCCGCCAATTGTTCCGCGCCGATCCGCTGGCCGCGCGTGGCCGGCTGCCGGACGGTACGGAATTTTCGCGCTGGTTCGATTTCGAAGCCGACTTCGAGAGCTTCGTCGAGATGGTCCGCGGCCTCGAACTCGCATCAAGGCGCGTGCGGCCGCGGCGCGGCGAGGACGCGTCGGCGGGCCAGGGCCAGGACACCGCCTTCTCCGGCCAGGCGCTCGACCCCTTCAATCTCGCCAAAGTCGATGAAGCGCTGCAGCGCTTCCGCATAGCCGATATCATGCGCGAGCAGCCGGCCGTCATCATCGGCGAAGGCGGGACCGAAGAAGTCCTGTTCATGGAACAATTCGTCTCCATCGCCGAGCTACAAAAGCAGGCTGCCCCCGAATACAATCTTCTGTCCAACATGTGGATGTTCCAGCACCTCACCGAAACCATCGACAAGCGCGTTTTGGTGGCGCTGGCGCGGCACGACTTCGCGGGAATGCCCTACGACATCAGCGTCAATCTCAACATCAACACTGTGATGTCGCGCGATTTTCAGCGCCTCGACGAAATGGTCGCCGAACGCACCGGACGCGTCGTCGTCGAACTGCAACAGATCGACGTCTTTTCTGACATCTCCGCCTTCTACTCGGCCCGCGATTGGCTGCGCGATCGCGGCTATCGGGTTTTGATCGACGGCCTTAATCCGATGTCGCTGCAATTCTACAATCCCGGCCTCCTGAACGCGGACTTCTACAAAGTGTCGTGGACGTCGAGCTATACCGACACCGAGTCGGTCGAGGAGCATGCCGAGGTTGGCGCGCTGGTCGAAAGCATCGGCGCCGAACGGTTCATTCTCGCGCGTACAGACAGCGAAACCGCCCTACGATGGGCGCTGACGCTCGGTGTGCGGCGCTTCCAGGGATTTTTCATCGACCTTCTGGTCAAAAAGCAAACCGAGAAGCGCGGCGGCGTGCCGATGGCTTCTGCCTCCAGACGGCACTAGGCGAAATTCATGGCCGATACGGGCACAACCCAACGCATCGCGACACAGGAGAGCCTGCTGCTCGATTATGTGCACCGGCTCGACAGTCATAAGGCCGGACGGCGTTGCGTTCACGTGCACTTATCGAGCTTGCAACCCTACAATCGCCGCGAACATCATGTGCGGATCGCCTCCAATACCTTCGAGCCGCTGGTGAAGATGCACGAAGGCCAATTATTCGTGCTCAAGAATTCCGATCTGTTCTTCATCTACAAAACAGCCTCGCAAAGCGACGTCGAGACATCGCTGCTCAAGCTGCGCTTCCTTTTCAGCGACGATCCTCTGATGGGCGACGAAGTACAGGCGGCGAGCGAGAACAACGCGTTCCATACCTACTACGACGCCGAAAAGGAATATCCCAAGATCCTCGCCATCGCGCGCGCGATGGTGCATTCCGAACAGGAAGAGGCAGCACCGCAGAACGAGGGGAATTCCAAAGGC
Organism: Caenispirillum bisanense; assembly: GCA_945877815.1. Lineage (GTDB taxonomy): Bacteria > Pseudomonadota > Alphaproteobacteria > Rhodospirillales > UBA2165 > CANIGJ01. The sequence continues at coordinate 19,330 of CAMDWJ010000012.1, read as the reverse complement.
CTGCTACAGAAGCGCCAGGAGAAAGGCGAGCCCTTGAGCCCGCGTCTGCTCGGCCGCGTTATTCAATCGCTGCAGCGCGCCGATCTTTCCAACATGGTGCGCCGCCAATTCATATGCGCGCTGATCGGCAAGGCGACTCCGCAGCCGCTCTTCAGCGAACTTTTCATCTCGATCGCCGATCTGCGCGAAACTTTGATGCCCGGCGTCAATCTGTCGGCCAGCCGCTGGCTGTTCCAGCATTTGACCGAAACGCTCGACCGGCGCGTGCTGGCGATGCTCAGCAAGACCAACGATCACTCGATCACCGGCGAGATCAGCGTCAACCTCAACATCTCGACGCTGCTGTCGCCCGAATTCATCCAGTTCGACGACAGCCTCAACGCCGCGATGCGCGGCTCCGTCGTGGTCGAATTGCAGAAGGTCGATATCTTCGCCGATCTCAATAGTTTCCTGTTCGCACGCGATTTCGCCAAGGAACGCGGCTACCGCATCTGCATCGACGGGCTGACGCACGAGACCATGCCGTTCGTCAATCGCGAGAAGCTCGGCGCAGATATGGTGAAGCTGGTCTGGCATCCCGAACTCGAGGAAACCATCGGCCAGAAGCGCGTCCGCCGCCTCGTCAAGGATCAACAGGCCGCTCGCGTCATCCTTTGCCGGTGCGACAACGACAAGGCGGTCACCTTCGGCCAATCGGTCGGCATCAATATGTTTCAGGGCCGCTTTATCGAAAATCTGATCGCCGAGGAAACCCGCCGCCGCGATATGGAAATGGCACGCCGGCGCAACCAGCCGCTGGAGCCCGATCAGGAATAGTTGCTGCGGCCGCTTAAGGAGATCGATCGATGACCCGCACCTTCGCGTTAGCCGTCGCCGCAACGGCACTGCTTCTGTCGGCCTGCGCCGGCTCCAAGGTTCCGACCACGCAGGAAATCGTCGATGAATCGCGCGCCACGGTCGAAGCGCTCAGATTGCAACCGCATGTGCCGACATTCAGCGACATGCTGTCCCAAGCGCACGCCGTCGCGATTTTCCCTAATCTCTACAAGGGCGCCTTTTTCTTCGGCGCCGAAGGCGGCAACGGCGTCGTACTGGCGCGCGACGCGAGCGGTGCCTGGAGCTATCCTGCCTTCTATAGCCTCGCGTCGGGCAGCTTTGGGCTGCAAATGGGCGGCCAGCGCGCGCGCGCGGCACTCATCATCCGCACACCCGCCGCGTTGAAGGCGCTCATCGAAAATCAGGCCAAGCTCGGCGCGGATATCGGCCTCAGCGTCGCCACCTTCGGAACCGGGTTAGAGGGTGCCACCACGACCAATGTCGGCGCCGACATTATCGTCTTCGCCGATGCGATGGGGCTTTACGGCGGCATCTCGCTCGAAGGCGGCGCGCTCGTCCGGCGCGGCGATTTCAATCAGGATTTCTATGGCACGATCAGCGAGCCCAACGACATTCTGACCCTGCGACAACGCAGCAACCCCAAGGCCGATGCTTTGCGCGCAGCACTCGGGACAAGATAGCCGATTCTATAAGCCGGGCCCGTAGCCGTATTTTTCCTTAATCTGCGCCGCCTCGGCCCCCTTCAGGAAGGCCAGGAATTCCTTGGCCGCCACATTGGCCTCGCCCCGCTTTAGTAGGATCGCATCCTGTTTGATCGGCGTATGGAGATTTCCGGGAACGATCCAGCGCGAACCTTCATTGTTGGCGACGATTTGCGAGAGTGCCACGAAGCCCACCTCGGCATTGCCCGTCTCGACGAATTGGAAGGTCTGGGCGATGTTCTGCCCTTCCACGATCCGCGACGATAGATTCTCGTAGATTCCGAGCTTTTTCATGGTCTCGACGGCGGCCGCGCCATAGGGCGCCGCACCCGGGGCGGCGATCGCGATCTTCTGGAACTTTGCATCCTTCAGCGTTTGCTCGCCTGTCACCGCGTCCTTGTTCTTGCTATAGAGCACAAGCTTGCCTTCGGCATAGGTGAACTGCGAGTCGGCAACTCCGAAGCCGTCGGCGCCCGCCTTCGTCGCCGTCGTCTGGTCGGCCGACAGATACACATCGAACGGCGCGCCCTGGCTGATCTGGGTGAATAATTGGCCGGTGGCGCCGAAACTGAAGATCGTTTTGTGGCCGGTCTTTTTCTCAAATACCGCACCGACCTCTCTGACCACATCCGCGAAATTGGCGGCGACCGCGATATTGGTCTCGGCGGCCTTGGCGGCCGGCAGCGACGCAAAGGCCAGTGCGGCGCCACAAACGGCGCCGGGAAATCGCGTGAAGATCGACATCCTAGGCTCCCTTAATCGCGATCAATTCGCCTTCTTTCGATCGATAGCATTCGCCATCAACATATTCAACGGAATATCTCGCCAAAGCCCCTCAGGCGAGCGCCGAATGACAATTGTGCGACCAAACCGCGTACGGCTTGTGACAGGTGCCGTTTTTTGGCACACCAGGCCCATGAATACTGCCCCAACTGCCATATCCGACGACGACGGCCCGAAAACCGGGCACGATTTCATCCGCGAGATCGTGCGCCGCGACTTGGGCGAAGGCCGGGTCAAAAGCGTGGTCACGCGCTTCCCGCCAGAGCCCAACGGCTATCTGCATATCGGCCACGCCAAGTCGATCTGCCTGAATTTCGGCATAGCAGGGGAATTCGGCGGCCGCTGCCATCTGCGCTTCGACGACACCAATCCGTCGAAAGAAGAGCAAGAATATATCGACGCGATCAAAGCCGACGTGCGCTGGCTCGGCTTCGATTGGGGCGAGCATCTCTATTATGCATCCGACTATTTCGAACAGATCTACGAGTGGGCCGAGCAGCTTATCAACACCGGCAATGCCTATGTCGATGACCTCTCCGCCGACGAAATGCGCGAGTATCGCGGCACATTGACCGAACCCGGACGCGAGAGCCCCTTCCGTAACCGCAGCGTGGAGCAGAACCTCGATCTGTTCCGCAGCATGCGCGCGGGCGAGTTCCCGGACGGCCATTGCGTCCTGCGCGCCAAGGTCGATATGGCGTCGGGCAATATAAACTTACGCGACCCGACCCTGTACCGCATCCAACACGCCGCGCACCCGCGCACCGGCACCGCGTGGTGCATCTATCCGACCTACGATTTCGCGCACGGTCAATCCGACGCCATCGAAGGCATCACCCATTCGATCTGTACGTTGGAATTCGAAGATCATCGTCCGCTCTACGATTGGTTCATCGAGAACCTGCCAGTGCCGTCGCGCCCACATCAGTACGAATTCGCGCGCCTCAATCTCACCGATGTCGTGCTGTCGAAGCGCAAGCTCATCGAGCTTGTGACCGGCGGCACCGTGACCGGCTGGGACGATCCGCGCATGCCGACCATTTCGGGCCTGCGCCGGCGCGGCATTCCGGCTACCGCCATCCGCGCATTTTGCGAGGCGATCGGAGTCTCGAAGGCAAACTCGATCGTCGAGATGAGCTATTTCGATCATTTCGTGCGCGAACATCTGAACGCCCACGCCCAGCGCCGCATGGCAGTTCTCAAACCGCTCAAGTTGGTGATCGAGAATTACCCGGAAGGGACAAGCGAAGAGCTCGACGCCGTCAACAATCCGGCCGATCCCGATACGGGGACCCGCAAGGTTCCGTTCGGCCGCGAGTTGTATGTCGAGCAGGAAGACTTCATGGAAGTCCCGGTCAAAGGTTTCTTCCGCCTTTCGCCCGGCAAGGAAGTGCGGCTGCGCTACGCCTATTTCGTCACCTGCACGAGCGTCGTGAAGGATGCACAGGGCAATGTAATCGAGCTGCGCTGCACCTACGATCCGCAGACCCGCGGCGGCGATTCGCTGGACGGCCGCAAGGTAAAGGCGACCCTGCATTGGGCCTCGGCCGCGCATGCGCACCGTGCCGAAGTGCGACTCTACGATTATGCGGGCATCGAGGCGGAGCCGGAGATCGTGACCGACGCGCTGATCGAGCCGGCGCTTAGCCAGACACCCGTCGGCGAATGCGTGCAGTTCGAACGGCTCGGTTATTTCTGCCGCGACAACGACACCAATGGTGCCGGAAGTCTCGTCTTCAATCGCACCATCGGCCTGCGCGACACGGCGAAGACCAAGGCCTAGGCCAGAGCCAAATGCGAGCTGCCACTTCCTAACGCAGAACCGCAACCGCGATGCCGGCGGCGACGGCGAGGGCCAGCGCCGGCACGACACGCAGCGCCAGCGGCCGGCCGCCGATCCAGGCCGTCATGAACGCCTTGATCAGCGTATTGGAGATCGCCGCCAGCACGATGGCGATGGCGGCCGTGGCCCGCAGCGACGCCATATCGGGGGATTGCGCAACGTCGCGAACCAACGTGAGGGTCAAAGCATCAACGTCGGCCAATCCCGCCACCAGCGCCAATCCATACAGGCCGGACGCGCCGAAATAATGCTGCAGATAATGGGACACGACCGCGAGCCCGAGCAGGAAAACGCCGAATTTTAGCGCCGCCGGAATGTCGGCCGGATCTCCGATCACCATGACGGGCGACTTAACCTCGGCCGGCCCGCGCCGGCCGAGCGCAATCGTCGCGACCAACGAAACGGCGGCCATGGCGCCGAGTGGCGCCGACAGGGACCCGGCCATATCGAGATCGAGTAGGCCTGCCATGACCAGGATGCGGGCGAACATGATCGAACAAGCGATTCCAATGCCCATGGCCATGGGTGCCGCAAGCGACGGATCGCGCGCCGCGATGCGCGAAAACCCGAGCGTCGCGGCGGTTGACGATGCAAGCCCACCGAAGATGCCGGCGAGGATCGGTCCGCGGCGCGGCCCCGCCAGCTTGATCGCGAAGTAGCCGGCGAACGACAACGCCGAGATCAGGACCACCATCCACCATATCACGAAGGGATTCACGACCTCGCCGGGTCCGAAGCCGCGGTTCGGCAAAAGCGGCAGGACCACGACCGAAATCACCAGTAATCGGATCGCGCTGTTGAGCTCGAGCCGGTCGATCAGGCCGACGAAGGTGTGAAGTTCGGGCTTCAGGCGCAACAGCGCGACCGTGACGACTGCCGCCCCAGCCGCCAAGGCCATGTCGCCCGCCACCGCATAGGCGCCGAGCACGAAGGTCAACAGCATCGCGACTTCGGTCGTCAAGCCTCGATCGGCATCGCTGAGTCGGACTTCAGCCCAATAGCCCGCGACCGTCAGCGCCAGTACGCCGATGAACGCGACGACAAGAACGGTTTCGGAAAAAGCGATCGACAATTGCGCGGCGATGCCGCCCAACAGACCAACCAGCGCGAAAGTGCGGGTGCCGGCGGCGCGATGCTCGCGCCCTTCGTCCAGGATGTGCCAGCCGCGCTCGAACCCAATCACGAAACCGATCGCAAGCGCCAAACCGATCCGGTAGAAGAGTTCAAGATCGCCCATAGCCCGATCCTATGCGCGGACGGGCGGGTTAGCCAACCGGGCGAACAGGCCTACTTCTTCCGCTCATTGGCCCGGCGCGCCAGCATATTGAGCCCCTCGACCAACGCCGAGAAGGCCATGGCGGCGTAGATATAGCCTTTCGGTACATGCACGCCGAAACCGTCGGCGATCAGCGTCGTGCCGATCATCAGCAGGAAGCCCAGGGCCAGCATAACGATAGTCGGGTTGCGCTCGATGAAATGGGCGAGCGGATCGGCCGCCAGCAGCATCACGAGAACCGCGACGATGACGGCGATGATCATGACCGGGATATCGTCGCTCATGCCGACCGCCGTGATGATGCTGTCGATAGAAAAGACGATATCGAGCAGGATGATCTGGAAAATCGCCGAACCGAAATTGATGACGGCGGCCTGAGGCGCGTCGAACATGTCGTCGGAAGGACGAGGATCGACGCTGTGATGGATTTCCTTGGTCGCCTTCCAGACCAGGAACAAACCGCCCGCGATCAGGATCAGATCGCGCCAGGAAAATCCGTGGCCGAACGCGCTAAACAGCGGCGTGGTGAGCTGCACGATGAAGGCCACCGTGCTGAGCAGGCCGAGGCGCATGATGAGCGCCAGGCTGATGCCGATGCGCCGCCCGCGCGCGCGCTGATGTTCGGGCAGCTTATTGGTGAGGATCGAAATGAAAATGAGATTGTCGATACCGAGCACCACTTCCATGGCGATCAGGGTGATGAGCGCCGCCCAGGCGGTCGGGTCGGTGACCAACGATGTCAAATAATCCATGCAGCGCTCCGGCGTTCGATTCGAGGCGGGATTGTCGTCTGAAGGACCGGAAAGACCCCGGCCCGCATATCGCGTCCCCCCGGATACGATATGTACCCTAAAGAAGTCGGAAATTTAAGACCGTTTTATGGCCAACACCTAATATGAGGCCCGAATGGCGAGACAGGCGATCGTCGCCACGACGGGGAAGAGCCCCGTCAGGATGAAGACCAGCCGCGACATCCGCAATCCGGCAATCAGAAGTGCCAGGCCGGGCACGGCGAGAACATGAGGATAGACGGTCGTTAGCACCGACACGAGATGACGGGTCTGTCCGCTGACCCCATCCGGCGCGAACAGTTCCCAGATCAGTTCCTGGTTAAAGCCCGCCAACACAGCGCCAGAGATATACGTGACGCCGAAACCGAGGCTCCAATACCGGCCGGAAGGTCCGATGGCGCTCAATTGTCCCGGAAAGAGCTTCTTCAGTCCCGCTTCGCTCGCCGCGCACACACCGCGTTCGGTGACGAGGCCGGTGATCAGGCGGGCGGGCGTGACGTCAAAACCGAAATTCGCGGCCGGGCTGCCTTCGGGCGTGATGGTCACCTCAACCACCTGCCCATCCTTGGTGCGCCCGCTCATCACCGTGACCTCGGTTCCGTCGCGCTCCTCGATCGGGATATCCATGCCCGATTTCATCGTCCAGTCGATGGTGGGCGACGGCAGGCCGACGTAGAACGGCACGTTGTTGTCGTGCGCGGCCAGTGCCTTGAGGTACGTGCCGATCTTGTTGCAGACATCGCCGTTGGTGGTCGTGCGGTCGGTGCCGACGATGCACATATCCACCCGGCCATGCTGCATGAGATGCCCGCCGACATTATCGACGATGACGGTGTGCGGCACGCCGTGCTGGTTCAACTCCCACGCGGTGAGGCTGGCCCCCTGGTTGCGCGGCCGCGTCTCGTCGACCCAAACATGGATGGGCATGCCGGCATCGAACGCCTTATAGATCGGGGCAAGCGCCGTGCCCCAATCCACCGTGGCGAGCCAGCCCGCATTGCAATGGGTCAGGATATTGGTGACCTCGCCCGCCTTTTTCCGAGCGGCGATTTCTTTGATGACGCCGAAGCCGTGATCGCCGATGGACGAACAGATCGCCACATCCTCGTCGCAGATTTCGGCCGCGCGCCGATAGGCCGCTTGAGCGCGGCGCTCGGGCGGCACCTGCTTCAAGGTATGGCGCAGATCTTCAAGCGCCCATTTGAGATTGATCGCGGTCGGGCGGGTGGTAAGGAGAATATCGTAGGCAGCGGCAAGGCTGGAATCCGACGGATCGCTCCGCATGGCCAACGCGATGCCATAGGCGGCGGTGGCGCCGATCAGCGGTGCGCCCCTGATCCACATGTCGCTTATGGCGGTGGCGGCTTCGTCGAGCGTTTCCAACCGGACGGTCACGAAGGCGTGCGGCAGCTTGCGCTGGTCGATGACCTCGACCGCGCCGATACCATCCTTGGCGTCGGCGGCGAGCCAGATCGTGCGTGTATGCTTGCCGGCGACTTTCATAATACGACCTTCATCCGAGCATCAGGCCCGGCCGAGCACGCGGCCCGCGACCGCGTCGAGCTTCGCGATCATGCCGGGATCGCGGGAATCGGGCGCAGTAATGATCGCGGTATCGAGCGCGGTGTGGCAGCCGTGCGGACATTTGGCCGTGCGGCCGGCCAGCCGCGGCGCCACGTTCTTCACGAGTGCCCTACCCTTATCGGCATTGCTGAGCAGCACCGCGACGATGGCGTCGACCGTCACGTGGTCGTGGTCGGGATGCCAGCAATCGAAATCGGTCACCATGGCGACGGTCGCGTAGCACATCTCGGCTTCGCGCGCGAGTTTGGCTTCGGGCATATTGGTCATGCCGATGACATCGCACCCCCAAGAGCGGTAGAGGTTGGATTCCGCTTTGGTCGAGAATTGCGGCCCTTCCATGACCAGATAGGTGCCGCCGCGCACGACGTCGATGCCCAATTCCTTCGCGCCGTCATACAGAGCATCGCCGAGACGCGCGCAGACCGGATCGCCGAATCCGACATGCGCGACAAGCCCGGTGCCGAAGAAGGACTTCACCCGCGCGAAGGTGCGGTCGATGAATTGATCGACGACCACGAAGGTCCCCGGCGCCAGCTCCTCCTTGAACGAGCCGCAGGCCGACAGCGATAGGATGTCGGTGCAGCCCAAACGTTTCAGCACGTCGATATTGGCGCGGAAGTTCAGTTCCGACGGCGGGATGCGGTGACCGCGCCCGTGGCGCGGCAGGAAAACGAGCGTGAGCCCGTCCAAATCGCCAATGAGCACTTCGTCCGAGGGGGCACCGAACGGCGAGAAGACCTTTTCCCAGCGCGTATTGGCGAGGCCGTCGATATCGTAAAGCCCGCTGCCGCCGATGATACCGACGACGGGCGCGGTGCCCGGTTGCGCCATGACTTAAGTCCTCATCCTGAGCCTGTCGACGGATGCCTCATGTTTCGACAAGCTCAACATGAGGGTCACACTTATTGGGAAATAATGGTCGCTTTTTCGATGATGACCGGCTCGGCAGGCACGTCGCTGTCGAAAGGGCCGCTGCGGCCGGTCTTCACGAGGCCGATCCGCGCCACGATGTTCATCCCGTCCGTCACGCGGCCGAACGCGGTATAGCCCCAACCGTCGCCGGACTTCGCGCGGTGATCGAGCGAGCCGTTGAATTTCAGATTGATGAAAAACTGATCGGTCGCGGAATGCGGATCGGAGGTGCGCGCCATGGCGATGGTGCCGCGTTCGTTGGACAGACCCTTATCGGCCTCGTTCTGAATGGGATTCTTGGTCGGCACCCGGCGGAAATCCTCCATGAAGCCACCGCCCTGGATCATGAAATTATTGATCACGCGATGAAAGACGGTGCCGTCGTAATGGCCTTCCTTCACATAGGCGAGGAAATTGGCCACCGTGTTGGGTGCCTTCGCCGGTTCCAGCTCGACCGTGATATCGCCCATATTGGTCTTGAACAGGACCTTGGGCTTGACTTGGGCCAAGGCGTCATCGGTATCGGCAAGCATCAGGAGGAATGCTCCCAGGAAAGCGGCACAAAGCGCGCGCCGGCGACCCATTGAAACGGTCAGCGTCCGTCCGTCAATGAACATCGGCCCAGATCTTACGCTTGAGCGCATAAAGCAGCGCTGTGAACACAAGCAGGAAGGCCAGGATCTTGATGCCCATGCGCTTGCGGTCCTCGAGCTCGGGCTCGGCCGACCAGATAAGGAAGGCCGATACGTCGCGCGCCATCTGCGCCACAGTCGCGTTGGTGCCGTCGTCGAAGCTTATCGCACCCTCGACCAGCGGCGCCGGCATGGCGATCTGGAAGCCGGGGAAATAGGCGTTGAAGGCCATGCCTTGCTGAAGCTGGAAGCCGGCCGGCGGTTCTTTGTAGCCGGTCAAAAGCGCATGGATGTAATCGGCTCCGCCCTTGCGCGCCTTGGTGATCAGCGACAGATCGGGCGGCAGGGCGCCGTTATTGGCCGCGCGCGCCGCATTGGCGTTGGCGTAAGGGGCCGCGAGCTTATCAGACAGGAGCGCCGGACGCATAATGGGCGAGCCGTCCACATGGGTCTCGCCGGCTTCGTTGGGGCCGGCGGGCACAGAGTCGCCGGCGGCAATGGCCTTGGCCTCGGCTTCGCTGAAGCCGATGTCCGTCAGGTTGCGGTAGTACAGTTGGTGCGCCGAATGGCACGAAGCGCAGACCTGCTTATAGACCGTCCAGCCGCGCTTAAGCTCCGCGCGGTCGAAATGCCCGGTTACGCCATCGGTCGTCCATTTAAGTTTGGGCGCCGCCTGACCTTCGGCCGCAGAGGCCGCCTGGATCGCGCCGAACGCCAGCAGGCCGCCCAGGATCGCCGCGAGGACTTGCGTTTTCATCACTTCGACTCCTTCGCGGTCACGGCGGCACTGATGCTTTCGGGCAGCGGCCGCGTCTTCTCATACTTGCCCAGGAACGGAACCACGACGAGCAGGTGGAAGAAGTACCAGAAGGTGCACAAACGTCCGATCGTCAGCATCGCGCCCTCGGCCGGCTGACCGCCGACATAGCCGAGCACGATGCAATCGAGCAGGAACAGCCAGAAGGCCCATTTAAAGACCGGGCGGAACTGCGAGCTGCGGACTTTGCTGCTGTCGAGCCAGGGCAGGAAGATCAACAAGATGATCGATCCGAACATGACGACCACGCCCGCGGCCTTGGCCGAGATAATGATCGGCAAGATCCCGAACACGTCGATGAAGTTGTCCGGAACAGCGCGCAGCATCGCGTAGAACGGCAAGAAGTACCATTCGGGCACGATATGCGCGGGTGTCACCAGCGGATCGGCGGGGATGTAGTTGTCCGGCTCGCCGAAGAAGTTGGGAGCGAAGAAAGTAAAGCCGAGATAGACGATCAGGAACACGCCGAGGCCGAAGGAATCCTTGATCGTGTAATAGGGATGGAACGGGATCTCGTCCTTGTCGCCCTTGACGTCGATACCGAGCGGGTTGTTCGACTTATGGGTATGCAGCGCCCACAGGTGCAGGAAAACCAGCGCGAAGATGACAAAGGGCAGCAGGTAATGAAGCGCAAAGAAGCGATTGAGCGTCGGGTTATCGACCGAGAAGCCGCCCCACAGCCATTCGACGATGACAGTGCCGACGACAGGCACCACCGAGAAGAGGTTGGTGATGACGGTGGCGCCCCAGAAGCTCATCTGGCCCCATGGCAGGGTATAACCGACGAACGCGGTCGCCATCATGGCGAGGAAAATCAGCACGCCGATGATCCACAGGATTTCGCGGGGTTCCTTGTAGGAACCGTAATACATGCCGCGGAACATATGGATATAGATGACGATGAAGAACATCGACGCGCCGTTCATATGCAGATAGCGCAACAGCCAGCCGTAATTCACGTCGCGCATGATGCGTTCGACCGAATCGAAGGCCATCGCGGTGTGCGGGGTATATTGCATCGCGAGGAAAACGCCGGTCGCGATCATAATGACCAGAATGATGCCGGCCAGCGATCCGAAGTTCCACCAGTAGCTGAGATTCTTCGGCGTCGGATAACTGACCGCGCTGTGCTCCATGAAGGTGAAGATCGGCAGGCGATGGTCGATCCAGCGGACGACGGGATTTTTGAATTGGGTAGCCATGAGACGCTTCCTCAGCCGATACGGATCGTTGTGTCGCCCGTAAACTCGTACGGCGGGACAGCGAGATTGGTGGGAGCCGGCCCTTTGCGGATGCGCCCGGACGTGTCGTACGCCGAGCCGTGGCAGGGGCAGAACCAGCCATTGTAGTCACCCTTGGGATCGCCCGTCTTCTGGCCGAGCGGAATGCAGCCGAGATGGGTGCAGATGCCGATGACGACCAGCCATTCGGGTTTCTTGGTGCGCTTGTCGTCTGCTTCGGGGTCTTTTTCGCCGAGCGTCTTTTTCGCTTCGGTGATTTCGGCCTTCGTGCGGCGGCGCACGAACACCGGCTTGCCGCGCCAGATGACGGTAATGCTTTGGCCTTCGGAGATCGGCGACAGATCCACCTCGGTGGTCGCCAGCGCCAGAACGTCCTTGGAGGGGTTCATCGTATCGATGAAGGGCCAGGCGGCCAATCCGGCGCCGACGGCGCCCACCGCTAAGGTCGAAAGAAGAAGGAAATCGCGGCGGCCGTCGTCGTGACCGTGGTCGGCGCTGTGCGCCGTACCGGGCGCGGTGGATGAATGATCGGCCATGCTTCGTCGTTCCTCTATCGCCTGCGAAATTCTGCTCGGATCGATGGGGTTTGCTGGGCTGGTTTCGCGGGAATCTCGAATATTGAGCATCGGGTAGTGGCTTGGAACCATGGAATTTCTTGCAGATTCCTTGCCCCCAAGTCGCGGCAAGGTATAGTCCAGAAAATCTGCGATGCAAAGGGGAAAACCGGCGCATTTGAAGGGTCTTTAAGCGCATCATGCACCTCGCCCTCTATCAGCCCGATATCCCGCAGAATACCGGCGCCATGCTGCGCCTGGCCGCCTGTTTCGGCCTGCCGGTCGATGTTATCGAGCCGACAGGTTTCGTCTTTGGCGAGGCCCGGATGCGCCGGGCGGGCATGGATTATTGGGATCGCGTGACGATTCGCCGCCATTCCGATTGGGACTCTTTCCGGGCCGAGCGCCGCGCCGCCGACTCTCGGCTGATATTGATGACAACGCGAGGCACTCTCATCTATACCGACTTCGTCTTTCAGGCCGGCGACACCATCGTGATGGGACGCGAAAGCGCCGGGGTGCCCGATTCGGTACACGCCGCCTGCGACGCCCGCCTCGTCGTGCCCATGCAGACCGGATCGCGCTCGCTCAATGTGGCGCAGACCGCAGCCATCGCGGTGGCCGAAGGCTTGCGCCAAATCAAAGGTTTCCCGGCTTTATCGAGTAATCTGACCTCATGAACGATGTTTTATTGGAAGAACGTAAAGCCCAGGCGCGCGCCTGGTTCGAGACGCTCCGCGACGAGATCTGCGCCTCTTACGAGGCGCTTGAAGACGCGGTCGCCGGCCCCAACGAATCGAGCGCACTGGCGCCGGGACGATTCACGCGCACGGCGTGGAAACGCCCGCCCGAGCAAAGGGGCGCCGGCATTGAAGCCGAAGCCGACACCGATGGTGGAGGCGGCGTCATGTCGGTGATGAAGGGCCGCGTGTTCGAGAAGGTCGGCGTCAATGTCTCAACCGTGCACGGCGAATTCTCCGAACAGTTCCGCAACCAAATTCCGGGCGCCAAGGACGATCCGCGCTTCTGGGCGTCCGGCATCTCGCTGGTCGCGCACCCGCGCTCGCCGCTGGTGCCGGCCGCGCATTTCAACACGCGCATGATCGTAACGACCAAACAGTGGTTCGGCGGCGGCGGCGATCTCACGCCGGTCTTTCCGGTCGAAAGCGACACGCGCGATTTCCATGCCGCCTTCCAGCGCGCCTGCGACATGTATGACGCGGCCTACTATCCGAAATTCAAGAAATGGTGCGACGAGTATTTCTATCTGCCGCATCGCGGCGAGATGCGCGGTGTCGGCGGCATCTTCTATGACGATCACGCGACCGAGAATTGGGACAAGGATTTGGCCTTCACCCAGGATGTCGGGGGCGCCTTCCGCGATATCTATCCCGCGCTCGTGCGCCGCCATATGGATAAAACGTGGACGGAGGAACAGCGCGCGGCGCAACTCGTCAAACGCGGACGTTATGTCGAGTTCAACCTGATCCACGATCGCGGCACCCGCTTCGGTCTGATGACCGGCGGCAATACCGAAGCGATCCTGATGAGCCTGCCGCCCTTGGCGGCGTGGAGTTAAATTATTCACCACAAAGGCGGCACTGGCGATGATGATGACCCCAAAGCTTACGAGAATGATGCTCTCCGCACATGTCGCGACATCGGTCGGCTGCATCGGCGCGGTTGCGGCCTACCTGATACTCTCCATCGTCGGATTGAACGGCATTGAGCCCGCGAACGCGCGCATCATTTATGGCGCGATGGAACTCATCGGCTGGTATGTCGTCACACCGCTCTGCATCGCGGCGCTCGTGACCGGGCTGATCCAATCGTTCACCACCAAGTGGGGCCTGTTTCGCTATTATTGGATCGTCGCGAAACTCGTTCTCACGATCTTCACCATCGCCGTTCTGCTGCGGACCTTGGATCACGCATCGCAGACGTTAGCGATGTCCGTGTTGCACGTTGATCACCTCTTGGAGCTGCGCCCGCATCTCATTGTGCACGCGAGCGCCGGGCTCGCCGTGCTGACGGCGATCACGGCACTGTCGATCTACAAGCCGTGGGGTATGACCCCGTTCGGACGGCGGAAATAGCAGGGCGGCGTATTTTCCCGTCCGATGTCCTATTTGAAGCGATGACACCGGCTTACTTTCCGGAAGCGCATTGAGCGCATCCTTTAACTCGAAAGGAAATCCGATGAGTAAAAGTAGCAAAGGCGGGAAATCACCAGTTCCTCAGGCTGTTCGCGATCAGAACAGCCAAACTCCGAATGCCAACAAGGGAACGTCCGGCACCAACATCCACTACGATAAGGCCGAAGGACATCGAGGATCGCAAATCTCTCAGAACCAGCCGAAGGACGGCGGCTAATCAAGTAGGGTTGAGGGCGCCACAGCGATGCGGCGCCCTCCTCTCCCAATGAGCAATATATCTCCGAACGAACAGTATATTTCCTTATAAATCGAAGAAAAAGCATTGGGATCATCGAAGTGTTCCAGAGTGGACGTAAACTCTTTGCATATCGAAGTTAGGTAGCGCAGCGCGTAATAGAACAGATCGACAAATCTATAATCCACCTCTCCTTTTTTTGTGCCACACCACGGGTCAATGTTCTGAATTCGCCACGCGTTGGAAAAATCCCTTTCTTTATCCAGCGCCTGATCTTTTTCAGTTTATATTCGTCATCGCCGTCTGCGAATTGGAGGAGATTTAAGCGAGCGGCTCTTTTGGTTTTCTTGGCATCGACTCCCTCTTTGAGTTCTAACTCCTCAAGCCCCTTCAGCAGCAGTCGCACCATCGGCCCTTGCATGCTTCCTTTTTCGTCCTGCGTAGGCAGAAGGGGCCCGAAAACGAAAACGTGCGTTTTCTTTGGATCCCAGAAAAAAGCGCGCTCGAAAGCAACCAGCAGATATAACGCCCCTACCGCGCGAACCGGCCCAAGCAGACGCCGAAATGTCTCCGGGTCATTACAACCGCGCAATGTTTTCTTGAGATGAGCAATTCGAATAAACGGCGAAAACGATGATTGCTCCAGAATGGGTATGATGTCGGACAGCCGCCCTTCATCCCACGCCGCCGTTGCCATGGCGGACGTCTCCTCGAGCGGAAGGAGTTTCTTTAAAAAGATCAATGGAGCCGATTTGGACCGCCGCTGTTTGCGAGCGGACCAATCCATCTCCTCGATCATCATATGCCAAGTCAGCCCCTGATCGAGAACGTCAGCCGCCCCCATCATTCCGCGACCGCGAAGTTCGTCCGAATGCTTTGTACGTCCATCCAACATGCGTTTCCGCTGGCCCGGACAATTTTTGTCGATAAAATGATCGAGCTTTTCTTTCGTTCTTGGCGCCGCTTTCCCCTTTAAAAGGGCCGTAATTGTCTTCCGATCTACGAGGGGCTTCCCAGTTACGGGATCGACAAACATGTCTTCCAACAGACTTGTCAGGCTTAAGCCCGAGAGTGTGGCCACGGATACCGGCGGCGGAAGAAAGATGGTCATTGATTTGCTCAATCTGAAGCCCAAAGCGAGACGTTGGCTTTATCGGAATACATCGCAGCCATTTTACGCTATACTAGCTTGGTGAACAAAATCTCGAAAAAGCTGGCGCAAAGAGCCTCTGGATTCTCGTTCACGTTGGACGAGTTCGAAAAAATCAGCGCGGTCGAGGGCATTCAATTCTCCGCCGAGTTGAAGGATGATTTCCGTTCCTTCGACCGCAAGGGTATGTCGGACGCGGAGCGCCGCCGCGTGATCGCCGAGAAATACGGAGCCAAACCGCCGAAATCGAAATAGCGATGTATGCGGTCGCGCCCGATCCCTACTGCTACGCGGGAACGAGCGTCCTAAAGAATACCAAAGGTCTGCGCGAGCAAGCGGCGCTGGATCGCTTCGAAGCCGGCGCGATAGCTCAGCGCGCGCGTGAAAACTTCCCCGACGGCAAATTGGACGCGCGGCACTATAGCGCGGTCCATCGCCATCTCTTTCAAGATGTCTATCGGTGGGCCGGCACCTACCGCACCGTCCGCATCGCTAAGGGCGACAGCATGTTCTGTTATCCCGAGCATATCGCCTCGGAAATGGAACACCTGTTTGCCTGGATCGAGTCGCGGAATTTCCTGGCAGACCTGACGGCGCGGCGGTTTGCCGCCGATGCCGCCCATTTCCTCGCCACGCTGAACGCGATCCATCCTTTCCGCGAGGGCAACGGGCGCACGCAGCTGTCTTTCCTCGCCATCCTTGCCGCGCGGGCCGGCCACCCACTGAACCTGATGCGCCTCGATCCAGCCCTTTTCCTCGCCGCCGTGATCGAAAGTTTCCAGGGCGACGAGAAACCGCTCGCGCGGCAGATCGGCGGTTTGATCGATTTATAAATAACTCCTCTTAATTGGAATTATTTTATTGATTTCGCCCAGCCTGCCTGCGCTAGACTGACTGCTTGACCATCGCCACGGATGCGCAATCGCATCGCCCGTCCCCGAAGCAGGGACAGCGCGAAACGGAATCGTTCGGCCCCGTCTCGACCGAGCCTCTGACAAGTCTGGGCGATGCTCAGTCAATGCACACAAAATGCCTAGAGGCCGCGCCGATCTTCCTCGTCGGCGTGCCGCTGGGGATCGCGACGTTCTTGATCGCGTTGCGCAGCCTGCCCCTCGACAAACAAAAGCCGACGGTTGAGCGGACCGGGTTCGACACCGTGGGCACTCTGCTGTTAGCCCTCATCCTCGCCTCCTACGCTCTGGCCATAACGCTCTGGCGCGGCATGGAGCTAGGAAGCAGCGCCCAGCAATCTGCCGCGTCCTACTCGGGACGTGTCACCGCGAGGTCGATGAGGCGACGATGTCGAAGGCTCGGCACCTTCGTCGGAAAGTTTGAAAAACCCAACCAGATCGTTCAACTCGCTGGCCTGTTCTGCCAGCGCCTGAGCCGAGGCGTGGGTTTCGTCGACCAATTCGCTGTTTCCTTGGGTCATTTGATCGATGTTGCTGATCGCGCCATTCACTTCCTGCAAAGACGCGGCCTGTTCGGAACTGGCGTGAGAAATCTTGCTCACGATTTCCAAAAGCGAATGAATTCCTTTGCCGATTTCGGAGAACGACTGCCCAGTACTGTTCACCAGTTCACTGCCGTGGCGCACTTCAACGTTGGATGAAGATATCAAGTTCTTGATCTCTTTCGACGCCTCGGCGGAACGCTGCGCCAGAGATCGCACCTCTTGCGCGACCACGGCAAAACCTTTGCCTGCCTCACCAGCGCGTGCCGCTTCCACGGCCGCATTCAATGCCAGCAAGTTTGTCTGAAAGGCAATTTCGTCGATCATCGAAATAATTTCGCTGATCTTATTTGCGCCTTCTTGAATCTGAGTCATCGCGGCAATCGCTTCGTTCACGACGCCACCGCTCCGATCGACGACCGCACGCGAATTCGTCGTCAGTTGAAATGCTTCTTGCGCGTTTTCTGCATTCTTCTTCACGTTTGCGCTGATTTCCTGCATCGAAGCCGAGGTTTGCTCGAGCATCGCGGCCTGACTTTGCGTGCGTCCGGCCAACTCCTCGCTACCTTCCGAAATATTCGTCGACGCATCGCGCAGAACTTGGGAACTGGCGGCAAGCCGCCCGGCAAATTCCTGCAATCTCGCCGCCATTACATTCGTTCTTGATTTCAGATTCCCGTACACGCCTTCGTAATCACCCTCGATCGTCTTGCTGACGTCCCCTTCGGCGAGAGCCGAAATAACCGAATCGATCTCGGACGTGACCCGCTGCAGCGTAGCGGTCAATGTGTTAAGCAGCTGGCTTACCGTCAATTGAAAGCCCTCTTTGCCGGCTTCCTCAATCCTATTGGACAACTGACCCCGGGCTATTTCTCCGACCAGCTTGGATATCTCCTGCGCGGCCGTATTTTCTCGAGCTTCTCGCTCGGCCCGATTCCTATCGGCCTCCCGGCGTTGCTCTTCGGCTTGCTTCTCCAGCCTGGATTTTTCGACGCCGCTTTCGCGGAAGACTTCCACCGAACGCGCCATCGCTCCGATCTCATCCTGCCGTTCGAGATAGGGGATGACGACGTCGAAATTGCCCTGCGACAGACCGCGCATCGTGGCATCCGTGAAGGCAATAGGGCGCGTAACGTTAAATATCAGTACGTAGGAAACCCAACTCAGCAACAGTACGGATACTGCCGCGGCGACCATGATAAATGTCTTGGCTTGATCGGCCGCCACCCTGCTCTCCGCGGCCTGCTGGCGAACATGTTCCGCAAATTGAGTGTTAACCGCCAACAAGCTCTTGTTGACTGCGGCAAATGGATCGAGCCACGTATCGTAGGCCTGGGAAACGCGGCGATTGCTGCGCAGGGTCGCCGTCAATGGTTCGCGAAGCGCGACCAGATTGGCGATCGATTTCTGCAGCTCTACTTTTGTCGTCTCGCTGATCTGCTCGGTCAACAATGGCAATAGCGTCGCCAAATTTTGCTCGATCGCCCCAAAATGCCGGTTCATGGGCTCAACAATGCCCGATGCCGAATATACTTCAGCCATCACGCCGAGCAATCGGCTGTTCAAGCCCGATACATTCAGCGAGATCGCGGCAATTCGCTCCCGACCAGGCTCCATGACTTCGATATTATCCGCTTCCTGTTCGATCACATAAGTGATGAACAGGAAGGAATAGGTGGCGAGCCCCAACATCAGTATCGCTACGAGTGCGATCGCAACCGGCACTCGCAACGCGACACGTTTCCACCACTTCATCGGATATTCTCGGTTTTGAGCAAACCAGGATCTGGGTCTAGCTGCTTAGTTTTCGAGCGGGAGCTTCGCATCGGACCATTCGGCGAACCCGCCACGCATCCAGTTCACGTTGGTGTGACCGGCTTTTACGGCAGCTTCGACCAGATAGACGGCCGACCAACCGTCGGTGCCATGACCGTGGATAATCAAAACAGCGGCCTTGTTTTCGCCAAGCACAGAGGCATCGGCCGTCTTTTCCTTGGAATCGACTGCGGAAGCCACGCTCTTCGCCTTCGGAAGATGGCTCTCCAGAAATGCGGCCCGCCGACGCACGTCGTAAACTTGCGCCCCTTTTTCCATCAGCGCTTTGGCTTCATTTGGCGAAATCGTCTTGGCGCCGGCAATTGTTGGCGCGGTTTCTTGGGCCATTGCGGGTGCCGCCAGTGCCAACAAAATAGCGGCAAAAGCCGCCAGCAGAATATTGGCTCCTCGACGTTTGGAATGGAATTGAAGAACTGTTGAAAGTGGGTTTTGCGCCTTTCATGCTGGGTTGGTTTCAGCATGGGAGGTTGGTCGATGGAAGCTGGGGACGTTTTGGCCCTTGGGCTTGGCTTGGAATCTCCGTGGAAAC
>CAMDWJ010000011.1 GCA_945877815.1 Caenispirillum bisanense | reverse complement strand
CGCATGCTCGACAATGCCATCGATGCGTCGCGCTTTCCCTTGCCGCAACAAACCGCCGAAGCCAATGCCAAGCGGCGCATCGGACTTGGCGTAACCGGCTTGGCCGATGCGTTAATCATGTGCGGTGCGCGGTACGGCTCGGCCCAGGCACGCCGCCTCACCGAGGAATGGATGGCGAAGATCCGCCGCGCCGCCTATCTCGCTTCGACCGAGATCGCGCAGGAAAAGGGCGCCTTCCCGCTGTTCGACAAAAACGCCTATCTCGGCGGCGAGGGCACGGCGACGCTCGACGAAGATGTGCGCGCCGCCATCGCCGCACACGGCATCCGCAACGCGCTGCTCACCTCGGTGGCCCCCACCGGAACCATTTCTCTGCTCGCCGACAATGTCTCCTCCGGCCTGGAGCCGGTCTTCAGCTTTACCTATCGGCGCCATATCCTGATGCCGGACGGCACACGGCGCGAGGAAGAAGTGTCCGACTACGCCTATCGGCTCTATCGCCGGATTCGCGGCGAGAATGCCCCGCTGACCGATGCCTTCGTCGACGCGCAGGATCTCACGCCACGCGATCATCTGGTGATGCAGGCCGCGATCCAGAAATACGTCGACAGCTCGATCTCAAAGACCATCAATTGCCCCGAAGGCATCTCGTTCGAGGATTTCAAGAGCATCTATTTCGAAGCCTACGAGCTCGGCTGCAAGGGCTGCACGACCTACCGGCCGAACGACATCACCGGCTCGGTTCTCGAAACGATCGAGAAACCGAAGAGCGCCGATGCGCGCGCGCAGCAGGAATTGCCGCTCGGCAAACCCGACGCGGTCGCCACCGTCAAACCCAAGGACGCCTACGACGGGCAGAATGTCGTAGCCCTCACTCAACCGCTTGCGCGACCCGACGTATTGCAAGGCGCCACCTACAAGCTGCAATGGCCGGAAAGCGATCACGCGCTCTATATAACCGTGACCGATATCGTGCAGGACGGGCGGCGACGTCCCTTCGAAGTCTTCATCAATTCGAAAAACACCGAGCACTACGCCTGGACGGTGGCGCTCACGCGCATGATCTCGGCCGTGTTCCGTCGCGGCGGCGATGTCTCGTTCGTGGTCGAAGAATTGAAGGCGGTGTTCGATCCGCGCGGCGGTCAATGGATGCGCGGCAAATACGTGCCGTCGCTTTTGGCGGCGATCGGCGAAGTTCTCGAACAGCATATGATCGCGATCGGCTTCTTGCCCTCGTCCGACCGCGATGCCGAACGCGAGACGCTACGCCATCCTAAGGCTGTCGGTCTTTCGGCCGGCGCCGGCAACGGCGCCGCGGGTCGCGACACGCGTTTCCGCCAGTGCCCCAAATGCGGTCAGGCCAGCCTGATCCGCCAGGAAGGGTGCGACACCTGCACGAGCTGCGGCCATTCTAAATGCGGGTAGGCTACGCTGTTACAAAGCAGTAACCCGTCATAGCCGGGCTTTACCCTCTGCTGTCCGGTTTAAAATGTTTCGAACCGGAACAAAGCCTTCCTCTGCTTATATTTTTGCATGATAGAACCGGCTGAGACTCAAACTCCGAAAATAGGTTCGTCATGGCCGTACTTGTTACGGCCATGACGAATCGGCCATCGGACCATGCAGGGCAAAACTGGGTATCTGCGCTCCAACGGTCATTTCGCGCTATTGCGCTTTCGACCGTGGATGCCCGTAACAAGTACGGGCATGACGGCTTAATTTAAACCGGACAGCGGTGGGCTTTACCCGGCCATCCATTTTTTTGATTTGAGCGATGAGAATGTGGATGCGCGGATCAAGTCCGCGCATGACAGCTCTGGAATTTCGATTATTTCTTGGTGAGCAGGTCGACGACGTCGCGCGCCTTGGTGCTGCCGCCCGTCTTGCCGGTGCTGCCCTGGGTCTGCTGAACCACCCAAGCTTTGGCGGCCTCGACATCGATTTCGGTTTTCTTGAGGATCTGAACCATGATCGCTTCGAGCGCAATGATATGGCCCGCAATATCGTCGAGATGATCGACCTGGATTTCGACCGAACTGCTGATGTTGGTCAAATGTTCCTTCAGCGCCTTGATGTTGCCGTCGAGTTCCTTAATCTGGTCGAAAAACATAACGCCCTCCAGTCCGCTCTATGCGATTGCTATTCTACAAGGCCGCCCCGGCAATATCATTGCCGGGTTTGGCCGCATCGAGATCTCCATGGGTCGCGCATTTTGCGTGCCGGATGGGGCTAGATGGCGCCGACGACGATCGTGGGTTAAGACTATGCGTTATTTGTTAAGATTCAGCGAATAGGATTAAACTATCGATTCGCAGAATTGAGAGATTTGGTCACATGGCGCTTTTCGGCAGCACAAAGGCGCCGTCGCTACCCGGCGGTGCGCCCATCGATCCAAAATGGGCGCGCAGCCCAAGCGGCGCGTTTTATCAATTGGTCGAGTTGGATCCGGACGAAGCAAAGATCCGCGGCGTCGGCGGCGTCTACGTCGTTTGGCACGGCGGCATCCGGCCGCAATGGGTCTTCGTTGGGGAAACGCCCAATCTCGGGCGCGCGATCGATACGGTCGCCGACGACGCGGAGATCACGCAATATAAGATCAATGGCGGCCTGTTCGTAAGTTGGGCCTTGGTCAAGGAGGACTTCCGCCGTGGGGTGGTTCTCTACCTCACGCGCCACCTCAAGCCGCTGATCGTCAATCCACGGGCGCCGACCGAGGAAAGCGAACACACCAAACCCATTCCCGTACTGGTGCCCGGCGGCAAAACTGCCGCTCGCTAAGACCGCCGCAAGCCGCTAAAAAGGCTTATGGAAACGTTTTACGCGCTCTCCCCATACGTGCTCGGCTTCTTGCTGGTTGCAACGCTTGGCGTCCTGATTGCTGGCGTGATCGCGATGGGCAGCAAGAACGTCTCGCCGGCCACCCGAAACAAGATCATGCGGGTCCGCGTGGGTTTGCACGCGCTGGCCGTACTCATCTTGCTGGCCCTGATGGCGAGCGCCATGTGGCAGAACGGCAATTGAGCCAACGATCGGACCTGACGACATGGTGACCCTGGACAAAATCTACACACGCGGCGGCGATCGGGGCGAAACCTCGCTTGCCGGCGGAGCGCGCGTCGCCAAGTCACACATCCGGGTCGAAACCATGGGTACCGTCGACGAGGCCAATGCGGTCCTCGGCATCGCACGATTGCATACGTCCGGCGAACCGGATGACATGCTGGCCCGGATCCAAAACGATTTGTTCGATCTCGGCGCCGATCTCGCCCGTCCGGCGGATCCGGAGCCGGGCAAATCGGCTTTGCGCATTATCGAGGTGCAGATTGTCCGCCTCGAGGGCGAGATCGACCAGATCAACGTCGACCTATCCCCTCTCACCTCGTTCATCCTACCGGGCGGCACGCCGGCATCGGCCCATTTGCATCTGGCCCGGACCGTGGTCCGCCGCGCCGAACGGCTGGCTGTTGCCCTGGCGACACAGGAGGCGATCAACCCGCTGATCGTGACCTACCTGAACCGCCTGTCCGACCATTTGTTCGTCTTGGCGCGGGCCCTCAACGATGGCGGAAAACAAGACATTCTGTGGATTCCCGGCGAAAACCGCTGAACGGAAACCGGCCCGCCATCGATTTGACATAAACCTGACGACAACCTAATGTTCGCCGTCGTTCCGCAGCGCAAAATCGCCCGGTACGGCAACGAATCTAGTCGGGTGAACGCATGAAGGTCCTGGTCGCCGTCAAACGGGTGATCGATTACAACGTTAAAATCCGTGTCAAAAGCGACCAATCGGATGTCGAGACGTCCAACGTCAAGATGTCGATGAATCCTTTTGACGAGATCGCCATCGAAGAGGGCGTGCGCCTGCTCGAAGCCGGCACTGCCAAGCAGTTGATCGCCGTGTCGGTCGGCCCCCAGCCCTGTCAGGAAACCTTGCGCACCGCACTGGCCATGGGCGCCGATCGCGGCATTCACGTCAAATGCGACACCACCGTCGAGCCCCTCGCCGTCGCCAAAATCTTGAAAGCCATTGTCGCGCGCGAAAAGCCGGATCTCGTCATTCTCGGCAAGCAGGCGATCGACGACGATTCCAACCAGACCGGCCAAATGCTGGCCGCTCTGCTCGATTGGCCGCAGGGAACCTTCGCCTCCAAGCTGGCGCTCGGCGACGGCCATGCCGTTGTGATCCGTGAGGTCGATGGCGGGCTTGAGACGGTCAAGTTGACGCTGCCCTGCGTCGTCACCACCGATCTGCGTTTGAACACGCCGCGTTACGCCTCGCTCCCCAACATCATGAAAGCCAAGAAAAAGCCGATCGATGCTCTGAGTCCCGCCGATCTCGGTGTCGATATCACGCCGCGCCTGACCACGCTGAAGGTCGTCGAGCCGGCCAAGCGGCAAGCCGGGATCAAAGTGGATTCCGTCGCCACGCTGGTCGCGAAACTGCGCACCGAAGCGAAGGTGATCTGATGCCGGTCCTCGTCATCGCCGAACACGACAACGCTGCCCTCAAGGGTGCTACGCTCAACGCGATCACCGCCGCCGTCAAGCTCGGCCCGGTCACCGTCCTAGTCGCCGGCAAAGGGTGCGCCGCCGTCGCCGACGAAGCGGCGCACATAGCCGGTGTCGCCAGGGTCCTGCTGGCCGAGGCCGCAAGCCTAAACCATCCGTTGGCCGAGCCGATCGCCGCCCTAATCGTCGGGATCGCCCGCGATTACACCCACCTCGTGGCGGCCGCCTCGACCTTCGGCAAGAATTTGATGCCCCGCGTGGCGGCCCTGCTCGATATCCAGCAACTCTCCGAGATCACCGCAATCGTCGATGCCGACACCTTCGAGCGTCCGATCTACGCGGGTAACGCGATAGCCACAGTGCGCTCAGCCGACGCGATCAAGGCGATCACCGTGCGCATGACTGCCTTCGATGCCGCCGCCAAGAGCGAGGCAAAGGCCGAGATCGCGCCGCTCGTCGTGAACGACACGGCGAGCGTTTCCGAATTCGTCGGCATCAGCGCAAGCGTGAACGAACGCCCGGAACTTACACAGGCGCGCATCATCGTCTCGGGCGGACGCGGTATGCAGAGCGGCGACAATTTCGTCATGCTCGAACGCATCGCTGACAAATTGGGCGCGGCCGTCGGCGCCTCGCGCGCAGCCGTCGATTCAGGCTTCGTGCCGAACGATTACCAAGTGGGACAGACCGGCAAGATCGTGGCGCCGGACCTTTATATCGCGGTCGGCATCTCGGGCGCCATCCAGCACCTGGCCGGCATGAAGGACAGCAAAGTTATCGTCGCCATCAACAAAGACGAGGAAGCACCGATTTTCCAGATCGCCGACTACGGCTTGGTCGCCGATCTCTTCAAGGTGCTTCCCGAACTCGAAGCGGAGTTGGATAGATAATGCTCAACGGGCATACGCCACAAGCGAAGGGTCAAATCATGCTTCCCGGAATCAAAACCGTCGGCGTGATCGGCGCGGGACAAATGGGGCAAGGCATTGCCCACGTCTGCGCCTCCGCCGGCTTCAATGTGAAAATGGTCGATATCTCGCAGGACGCGCTCGACAAGGCACAAGCCACCATCGGCAAGAACATGGACCGGCTGGTCTCGCGCGGCCGGCTCAGCGATGCGGACCGCAACACGGCGCTCAAACGCATCATGACCAATGTCGATGTCGCCTCGCTCGAAAGCTGCGAATTGGTGATCGAGTCGGCGACCGAAAACGAAGCGGTCAAGAAACAGATATTCGCGCAAGTCTGTCCGGTGCTGAGCAAGGAGGCGATCCTCGCCTCAAACACCTCCTCCATCTCGATCACGCGTCTCGGCGCGCAGACCGATCGGCCGAGCCGCTTCATCGGCGTCCATTTCATGAATCCCGCGCCGTTGATGGAATTGATCGAGATCATACGCGGCATCGCGACGGCGCCTGATGTCTTCGATCACATCCGCGCATTCGCCGTGAAGCTCGGCAAGACTCCGGTCAGCGCCGAGGACTTCCCAGCCTTCATCGTCAACCGCATCCTGCTGCCGATGATCAACGAAGCCGTTTATACGCTGTACGAAGGGGTCGGTTCGGTCGATGCCATCGATACCGCGATGAAACTCGGCGCGCATCATCCGATGGGCCCGCTCGAATTGGCCGACTTCATCGGCCTCGATACCTGCCTCGCGATCATGCAGGTACTGCACGAGGGTCTCGCCGACAGCAAGTACCGTCCCTGCCCGCTGCTGGTGAAATATGTCGAAGCCGGCTGGCTCGGCCGCAAGTCGGGCCGAGGCTTCTACGACTATTCCGGCGAGAAGCCCATCCCCACGCGCTGAGACGTACAAGCCCTCATTATTCGATGGCTCTATTGTGCCCGGTTTAATTCAGCCGTCATGCCCCAGCTTGTCAGGGGCATCCACGACTTAACGCGCGTCCGCGCTAAAAGACTCGAAATTGCGCCGTTCGTTGGTCGTACCCGGCATGATCGGGGTGACCATCCGTGGATGCCCCGGACAAGCCGGGGCATGACGAGCCTTTTTACGCTTCCAAATCTCGGCCGCTCAATGCAGTTCGGCGCGCACCTTCTGGCGCAGCACATCGATGGGAACGAGCGTTCCTTTTTTCTCGATATGCCAGAACATCCAGCCGTTGCACGACGGCGCGTTTTGAACGGCCGCGCCCACGCTGTGGATCGAGCCGCGATGATCCGCGCTGATGATGGAGCCGTCGGCGCGCACCTTGGCGCGATGGCGCTTGCGCGTATCGAACAGCAAGGTGCCCGGCTCCAGCAGACCGCGTTCGATCAGCCAGCCGAACGGAATGCGCGGCTCGCTGCGCTTAGACGGTGTGCGCAACAGATCCTCATCGATTGGCACGATATCCGCCAGGCGTTCGCGCGCCACGCGCACATAGCCTTCGTCGCGCTCGATGCCGATATAGCGCCTGCCGAGCTTGGCCGCGACGGCGCCTGTTGTGCCGGTCCCAAAGAAAGGATCGAGCACCACGTCGCCGGGATTGGTCGAGGCGAGCAGGACGCGATGCAGCAAGGCTTCGGGCTTCTGAGTCGGATGCGCCTTCTTGCCACCTTCCTTGATGCGCTCGCCGCCGGTGCAAATCGGGATCAGCCAGTCCGAACGCATCTGCACATCTTCGTTGAGCGACTTCATCGCCTCGTAATTAAACGTGTATTTGGACTCGCGGCTCTTGGAGCACCAGATCATCGTCTCGTGCGCGTTGGTGAATCGCTTGCCACGAAAATTCGGCATCGGATTGGTTTTGCGCCATACCACGTCGTTGAGCATCCAATAGCCGAGATCCTGCAGGATCGTGCCGATGCGGAAAATGTTGTGGTAGCTGCCGATCACCCACAAAGACCCGTCGTCCTTAAGGACGCGCTGCGCCGCGGTCAGCCAGGCGCGCGAGAATTCATCGTAGGCGGCGAAGCTCGCGAACTGGTCCCACGCATCGTCGACGCCGTCGACCTTGGTATTGTTGGGGCGAAACAATTCGCCCTCAAGCTGAAGATTGTAGGGCGGATCGGCGAAGATGACGTCCACCGACTTGGCCGGCAGGGCGTTCATATGGTCCACGCAGTTGCCGACGAGGATTTGATTTGTGAGATTGGTCTTTGAGATGTTCCCCATGGCGGGAACATGAGTCGGCCACGATTCGGCGTCAAGAACTATTTGGAATCAATAACTTACGGGGAGTCGCCCGACGCAACATCTCGTAGGTCGAGTGAAAGCTGACTCAATCTGTTGAAAATCGGCGCCCAAGTTTTTCGGTG
This sequence comes from Caenispirillum bisanense, assembly GCA_945877815.1. Taxonomy (GTDB): domain Bacteria; phylum Pseudomonadota; class Alphaproteobacteria; order Rhodospirillales; family UBA2165; genus CANIGJ01. The sequence goes on along the minus strand of CAMDWJ010000011.1, from coordinate 103,900 downwards.
ATGCACCGTGACGCCGTGACGCGCGAGCCCCGCTTGATGCTCCTTCGTGCCGTAGCCCATGTTGGTATGCCAGCCGTAACCGGGATGGCTTTGCGCTAGTTTGACCATGAGACGATCGCGCGTGACCTTGGCGACGATCGACGCGGCCGCGATGGAATAGGCGCGCGCATCGCCCTTGATGATGGTCTGACACGGGCAGGCAAGATCGGGCGCCTTGTTGCCGTCGACCAGCACGTAATGCGGCTGGATCGGAAGAGACGCGATGGCGCGTTTCATGGCGAGCAGGCTCGCCTGCAGGATATTGATGCGATCGATCTCTCCCACCTCGCACCAGCCGATGCCGATTGTAGCGCATCCTTGCAACCGTTCGAACAGAACCTCGCGTTGCGCCGCATTCAGCTTCTTGGAATCGTCGAGACCGCTAAGTCTTTTGGCAGCGATCTTGCGTGTATCGATGATGGCGGCGGCGGCATAGACCGGGCCCGCCCACGGCCCGCGCCCGACCTCGTCGACGCCGGCGACGATCTCGTAGCCCAAACGTTTGGCGGCGCGTTCGAAGGAGGAATCAGGCATCGCCCTCGGCGCTCCTTTGGGCTTCGCGCGGCGGGATCACGGCAGGCAGATTTGTTCCCGGCGGCGGCGCCACATTTTCGTTCACCGGCTTGAGCCGGCGCAAACGCAGCCGACCAAAAAATGCGCGCAGACGGCGCAGCAGCAACGCCGCCTCCGGCCGGGCGCGGGCGGCGGCACGCGTGACCAGATCGGTTTCCGGCCGATAGACCTGACCGAGCAGATCGCCGAGCCCTAGAATGGAGGTCGTACTTTCCGCATGCAGGCGCCGCGCGGTGACCACCCAGATCGGGCTGACCGCAAGGCTCAGCACAGTCACGGCGACGACCAGACGCATCTCGTAGGCGCCGATCAGGCCGAGGTCCAATCCGTTGCGCGTCAGCAGGAACGAGAACTCGCCGATCTGCGCCAGCACGACGGCGAGCAGAAATGCCTGCGGCCAGCTTTGCCCGAGCAGGCGGAAGATCGCGGTATTGGCCGCAGTCTTGAACACGGTGACCAGGAACAGCAGCAGAAACACGACGGCGAGATTGTCCCAGATGAATTTGAGATCGATGAGCAGGCCGATCGACAGGAAGAAGGCCATCATGAGCACACTCTGGATCGGGCGCACATTGCCGATCAGCGCCTTACGATCGCCGCCCGCATTGCCCGCATTGCCGAGCACGAGTCCTCCTAAGAACGCGCCATAGGCGGGCGTGAGACCGAGGAAGCCAGAGATCGCGGCCGCGCCGAAACACATGGCGAGGCCGGAGAGCGGCGTGAGGTCAATGTTCTTGAAGGCTTCGCGCAGGAAGGGCAGCGGGATCTTGCCGCCCTTGGACAGATGCCAGATCAACCAGCCCATCACGACCACCGCGCCGGCCAGCGAAATCACCGCTTCGTATTTCGGCCGCCCGACCGCGAACATCCCGAGGATCAGGATCATCGGCACGAAGGCCAGATCCTGCGCGATCAGCACGCCGACTGCGATACGCCCCGGGCGCGTGCGCAGCTCGCCCGCATCCTCGATGATCTTGATGGCGACGGCGGTCGACGACAGTGCGACAACGAACCCGAGCAGCACCGCCATGCCGGTGCTCCAGCCCAGCACCTTGCTGACCAGCAGCATCACCGCGCCGGCCGAAATCACCTGCAACGCCGTCGCCATCAGCGAGATGCGCCACAGCCGCACGAAAAGGCGCAGCGGCAATTCGAGCCCTATGATGAAGAGCAGCATGAGGACGCCGAAATCGGCGATGGTGTCGATCTGGTCGCGGTTGCTGACGAGCCCGAGCGCGGTCGGCCCAAGCAGAAGGCCTGCGAAGATATAACCGACGAAGGCGGGCTGGCGCAGGCGTTCCATCGCCACACCGCACAGTAGCGCCGCCAGTGCGACGACGGCGACACCGGTCAGATCTGTGTAAGCGTGTGCATCCATCGACTCATTTTAGAATCGATTCCTTTGATATGGCGTGTTTATTTTTCCCACTCGCTCGGCGTAATGCGTTGCCTGCGGACCGTATCCGGTCCGCAGGCTGCACTGCGATTATTTCGGCAACATAACGCTGTCAACTACATGAATGACGCCGTTGTCTGCCCCGACATCGGCAGATACAATCTTAGCGTTGTTGACCGACACGCCGCCCATGGTCGCATCGACGGTCAGCATACCGCCTTCGATAGTTTTCACGTCGAGCTTTTTGCCCGCAAGGTCTGCGCTCATCGTCTTACCAGAAACGACATGGTATGTAAGAATACGGACGAGCTGCGCTTTGTTCTCGGGTTTCAAAAGATTCTCGACGGTGCCAGGGGGAAGTTTCTTGAAGGCTTCATCCGTCGGCGCAAACACAGTGAAGGGGCCCGCACCTTTTAGCGTATCCGCCAGCCCTGCCGCGGAGAGCGCGGCGACCAATGTGTTGAACTGTCCGGCCTTCACTGCGGTATCGACAATATTGGCGGCATAGGCCGACACCGAAACCATCGAAAATGTAACGGCGGCAGCGGCGGCTAAAAGGGTTTTACGGAACATGTTTTTTGATCCTTACCATTGATGCAGTCTGCTTGTACTTACGTTTGCATCGTTCCTTTGGATCACGCCCTTTACCGCGATAGAATCCGTTATGTAATTTTTTTCGGGAAGACATGCAGCCCGTCGGGACCGAGCGGCAACTCGTGCACCGAACTCACCGTGCTTACCGCCAACGCGCCGTAGAGATGCGGGAACAATTGGCCGCCGCGCGAGGCCTCCCACTTGAGCGCGGCGCCAAGCGCGTCGGGATCGACCGAGAGCAGCAGCAGGCCGCTCTGGCCGGCGCGATGCTTGGCTGCACTTTCGATGATCTGCGCGGCCCCGGAAAAATGCATGAAACCGTCGGCCTTGTCCTGCGACGAGCCGGGATAGGAGCCGCTCGCAAGTGCGGCCTGCCATTCCTCGGCGCGGCAGATGTGATAGATAGGTGCAGCCACGATAGCGTCAGCGCGTCAGGCGCTTGTTGAGTGCGCGCAGATAGCGCAGGTCCATCTTCTCGAAGGCGCTGTCGGCGAGGTCCTGCTTGTATTGCTTAAGCTCGTCCCGCGTGGTCTCGGAAATTTTCATCGCGCCGATCGCCGCGATGAGCGCTTGGGCCTCGGCCCGCTCCGCCTCGTCGATCGGGTTGAGATCGGCGTCGGGCGCCACCAGCACGGCATCGTCGTCGCCGGACGGAGATGAAACCGCATCGGCACCGTCATCTTCTTCGTCCACATCCGGGGCGAGAAGCGCGTCCCAGCCGAGTCCGGACACGGTCACCTTGGCATGCAGGTCGCGCGCGGCGCTCAGCGCATCGGCGTCGTTTTCGCTGCCGAGCTTGTTCAGCAGTTCGATGAAATTTTCACGATCCAGATTTGCAAACATGTTTTCTTACCCCAGAAGTCCCGCGAGCGCCTTTTGCTCGGCCGCCCCAAATCCGATCACGACCTTGCCACCAGCCTTTGACCCATCGACCTCGAAGACCGGCCGCTTGATCAGCGCCGGATGTTCGACCATCAGCGCCACCGCGCGCACCTCGTCGACGCCCTCACGGTCCGCATCGGCAAGACCCCGCCAAGTAGTGCCGCGCTTGTTCAGCACGCTCTCCCATCCCTTGGCATTGACCCAGCGCGCAACGTCCGCCTTGGCGACGCCGTCCGCGCGCACGTCCAGGAATTTATGCGCGATGCCCTTGCCGTCCAGCCACCCGCGGGCCTTGCGGCAGGTATCGCAATTCTTGAGTCCGTACACGGTCAGCATGGCGCCTAAAACACCACGGATCGGGGCTCAAAACAAGCTGAGCTGATCACCCGTTTTGGGGGGCGGAGCAAAGCGCGAACAATCGAGGGTAAGGTGCCCGCGCTCCAGCCCAAAGCGGCGGCGCGCGACCAGGGCGCGTTGGCGGATCAGATCGGCATAAGGGCCGGTGCCGGTCATGCGGGTCCCCCATTCCGATTGATAAAGTCCGCCCTCGCGTGTCTGCCGGATGAGCGAAAAAACTTTGGACGCGCGGTCGGGGTAATGCGTCTTGATCCAGTCGGTGAACAGATCCTTCACCTCGAAGGGCAGGCGCAGCAGGATATGGCCGGCTTCGGCCGCGCCCGCTTCGGCGGCCGCCTCGAAAATGGATTCCAACTCCGAATCGGTCAGGCCAGGAATGACCGGCGCCACATTGACGCCGACGATCACGCCGGCCTGCGACAGCGCATGAATAGCGGCAAGGCGCTTGGCCGGCGCCGAGGCGCGCGGCTCCATCTTTCGCGCCAGTTCGCCGTCGAGCGTGGTGATGGACAGCGTCACATGCACCAGATTGCGCTTGGCCATATCGGCGAGGATATCGAGATCGCGCAGGATGCGCGCCGACTTGGTGATGATGGAGACCGGATGGTTGTGCGCCGACAGCACCTTGAGGATCGAGCGCGTGATCTCCAACCGCTCCTCCACCGGCTGATAGGCGTCGGTATTGATGCCGAGTGCGATGGGTGCGCATTTGTAGCCGGGCTTGCCGAGCTCCTCGATCAGCATGCGCGCGGCGTTGGGCTTGTAGAATAGTTTGGTTTCGAAATCGAGGCCGGGCGACAGGTTGAAATAGCTGTGGGTCGGCCGCGCGAAGCAATAGATGCAGCCGTGCTCGCAGCCCTGATAAGGATTGATCGAGCGGTCGAAGGCGACATCGGGCGAGGAATTGCGCGTGATGATGCGGCGTGGGCGGTCGGGGGTCAGCGTGGTGGCGAGCTTCGGCAGGGCTGCCTCGTCATCGCGCCACCAGCCGTCATCCACTTCCACGGTTTCCCGGGTCGTGAAGCGATGCTTGGGGGCGCCAACCGCGCCCCTTCCTTTACGCGCCATGCGGGGGATTTCGTTCATGCTTGAGGGTATGCCGGAAGATGAGAACATTTCAAGAACAATCTCGGCAAAAAAAGGGCGTCCGAGGATTGTCTATGGATGGGGGCGGCAAAGCGTGAAATCTCGACATCGCGCCCGAAAAATTGGGGAAATCCGCCAGCGCATAGGAAGCTTTCTCGACTTTCCCTAGACCGAACTCTCGACACGATCTCTACATTTCATAGACCGCATCTCGACATTTCCTAGTCCGTTTGGGGCCTCTTTTCTCGACATTATTTCGGCCACAAGCCATTGAAATTATTGAAATTATCTTAGTCTAGAGAGTCGGCCCGTGTCGAGAATTTAATTCCAATAGCCGCACAATTGGAACTGTGCCGCGTTGAGGCAAAACCACCGGCAATGTCGCGCTGCCGCGCGGCCAAAATTTCGAGAAGAGCTTACGGGCCCTTGCGGCTGGCCCGTTCGGCCTGCCGCGTGATGGCGATATCGAGTTGTTTTTTAAGATCGTCGAGCAGGATCGGTTTCATCATGTAGGCATCCGCGTGGTGCTGCGAGGCAATGCGGATCGTATCGAGCATATTGTCGCCCGACAGAACAATGACCAGCAGTTCGCGCACCCAATCCGCCTCCGACGCGCGCACGCGCGCGAGAAACGCCTGGCCGTCGATCGGCTTCATGTGAATGTCGCAGAGCACAACGTCGGGGCGGACGCGCAGCACTTCCATATATCCGCTGGCACCGTCCTCGGCCTGAGCGATCGAAACGATGCCGAGCAGTTCGAGCAAGCCGCAGATAGTTCGGCGCACGATCTCCTGATCGTCAACCACGAGGACTTTTAGGCTTTTGTAGGCAGCTTCAAGCGCCGTCATTCCATCACCGCTCGGCTTTAGCTGGCTGAGAGGTTAAACCCTTCCCGATCCGAGTTCACGCGGAAAAGCCTTACATCTAGAAGGGGATTACCACAGCCAATTGCATTTCCTTTGCTCGGCACCCCCCCCCTATCATCGCGCTCCAAACCTTGCGAGGACCCCGTTGGCCGACGGATCGAGCGAGAGCGGCAAACGCGCGGAGGCAGCGGCACGCGGCACAGCACGAACGCGCCGCCTGATCGAAGGGCCGATCCTGCCGACCCTGGCGCGCCTCTCGCTGCCCTATATCGTCTTCCCCGTCTCGCCGCCGGACGCGACTAGGACACCGTGCAGATATCCTCGTCCCACAGTTCGGGCCGTTCCGCGATGAAGCCGCGCATCAGCGCCATGCAGTCGGGGTCCTGTAAAATCTCCAACGCGACGCCCCGCGCGCGGAGCAAATCCTCATCGCCGACGAAGCTGCGGTTCTCACCGATCACGATCTTCGGGATGCCGAAGAGAAGGATCGCGCCGCTGCACATCGAACACGGCGACAGCGTCGTATAGAGCACCGAGCCGCGATAGACGCGCGCGGCGCGGCGCCCGGCATTTTCCAAGGCGGCCATCTCCGCGTGCAGGATCGCGCTGCCTTTTTGGACCCGCTGGTTATGGCCACGCCCCATGATCGCCCCGTCATGCACGATGACCGATCCGATGGGAATCCCGCCTTCGTCCAAACCGCGCCTCGCCTCGTCGATGGCGGCCTGCATGAAGATGTCCATGGCATTATCCCGACGGTGAGGCGTATCGGATTTAACTGTCAGCCAAGCCTATCATGCCGGGGGAATCCCAACGAACAATCGGGGGCATGACGGAGCGGAACGAGTACGCCCGCCTTGGCCGGAGACTTGCCCCGGCCATATGTCTCGCCCCCTCTTACGGCCGACTACTTCCAGGTGAATTCGTGGGGATGGACCTGAATGGCGCGCGGAAGGTTCGTATTGAGCTTCACTTCCTTGGTATGGGTGTAAGAGGAGGTTCCCGGCAGGATGACAAAGGCATAAGCGTTGTCGGTGATATAGTCGAAGACGGGTGCCGCCGCTTTGCGGCGCTGGGCGTCGTCGAGAGTCGCATGGACCGGTTGAGCGAGCTTGGCTAGGGCCGCATCCTCGTATTCCCCCGCCTCGACATGGCGCCCGATCGGCCCGGAAACGTCGAACACCGAGCCGCCGTCCCAGCCGAAGTAGCCGATCTCGATCTTGCCCTGGCTCAGGAGTTGGACCCGTTGCGCTGTGGTATTCTGGCGCACCGTCGCGCGGATACCGACTGCGCGCAGCATCCCGGCAATCGCGGTCGCATCGACGCTGTTGGCCGGGAAGCAATTGATGGCCACGTCGAACCCGTCGGCATAACCGGCCTCGGCCAAGAGCTTCTTGGCCCCGGCGGGATCGTAGGCGGGTGGCGGCTTGGTATAACCGCAGCCGAGCTGCGTTTTGGCGCATAGCGCCTCGGGCGGGGCCGAGCCTCGGGCCAACTCGCCCAACTTCACCGTCAACAGCGCCTGCCGATCGATCGCCTTGATGATCGCGGTGCGCACGCGCACATCGCCCAGCGCCTTGACGGTATTCGCACCCTTGGACGGAAAGCCGATGAAGGAATATCCGACACCCGGCGGCTGCAACGAAACCTCGAAGCGGCCGCTCGCGCGCAAGGCATCCGACTGATCGGAGGTCAGACCGACGGCAAGGTCGGCCTGACCGGTCAGGAGCAACGCCGTGAGCGACCCCATATCGTTGACCGGCTCGGCGACGACACGGCCGACACCGGAGGCCGGGTTCACCGAACTCGGGACATAGTTTGCGAATTTCTCGGCGACGATGCCCTCGTTTCTGTCCATTTTGAGGATCCGCAGCGGTCCCGTGCCGATCGGACGCACTGCGAACGGCAGCTTGTTGCCGTCCGAACCATGCGCATGCTCGGGATAAATCGGCGTGTAGGAGGCCATCCACATCAGGCCAAAGGGCACCGGCTGCGACGCCGTGATTCGCACCTTATGCGACCCCAATTTCTCGACCGATTTGATCCAGCTCCAGCGGATCGTATGGCGCAAGTTGGTCTTCGGATCGGTAAGATATTTCAACGTATAGACGACATCGTCGGCATCGAGCGCCTGGCCGTCGTGCCATTTGACGCCGTCGCGCAGCTCAAACTCGTAGGTCAGCGGATCGACATGCGACCAGGATTTCGCAAGATGCGGAACGAAGGCACCGGTCTCGGAATCAAAGTCGATGAGGTAATCGAAAACCGACGGCCCCCAGACATTGGCGAAGCTGCCGGACAGCGTGTACATATCGATCCCGGCTTCCATGTCGAAGACCGGGAAACGAAGCGTATCCTTGGATTTCTGCGCCGAGGCCGGCTGCCCCGCCATCATGGCGATGCAACCCAACGTGACCGCACCGGCAATCAAAACACTGCGCATATTCCGTTTCCCTTCGTCTCCGACAGGACTCCCCGCGCGCGAAGCACGATCCGGCCGGTCCTAAGATTCCAGGCGCTTCAATTGGGCACGATCGATTGTTGTGCCGCTTCACGTTGAGCCCCGATAACTTACTAAGGGCGGCAAATCCCCGGCGCAATAGTAATCATATCCGATTTACCAATCGATATGGCGCCGTCTATTATTAACTTAGATAATCATTTAAGATTTCGATCCAAAATCGGGGACTAAGCTTCGGCGCGAAACGCCGCCCCCAGCCAAACAGGGTACACGATCATGATGACAGAGAGCGAGAACGAACGCCTGACCCGCGTCGGCCCGGGAACGCCGATGGGGGAATTGCTGAGGCGTTATTGGCATCCGATCGCGACGACGGTCGATCTCGATAAAGATCCCGTGCGCCGTGTCCGCTTGATGGGCGAGAATCTCACGCTATTCCGATCGGATATCGGCGAGCTCGGACTGATCGGCGAACGTTGCCCGCATCGCGGCGTCGATCTGGAATTCGGCATCCCCGATGCAAAGGGTTTGCGCTGCCCCTATCACGGCTGGCTGTTCGACACCAAGGGACGTTGCCTGGAAATGCCGTTCGACGACCGCATCCGGGAAAATAAAAGCAACCGGGAACGGATGAATATCGAAGGCTATCCGGTCGAAGAGCTTGGCGGGTTGATTTTCGCCTATCTCGGACCGCAGCCCGCACCGCTGCTTCCACGCTGGGATCTCCTGGTCCGCGACGGGTTCGATCGCGGCGTCGAGATCCACGTGCTGCCGTGCAATTGGCTGCAATGCATGGACAACTCCGCCGACCCGATGCATTTCGAATACACGCACGCGGCGCTCGGCAATTACACGCTCAAGAAGCAGGGCAAACCGCCAGCGATGAAGATCTCGCGTCATATCAAGATCGCCTTCGACCGCTTCAAATACGGCCTGATGAAGCGCCGCCTGCTCGAAGGCGAAAACGAGGATGTGGACGACTGGACCGTTGGGCATCCGTTGTTGTTTCCCAATATCCTGGCGCAGGGCTCGCAAGATGCCCCCACGCTGCAAATCCGCACGCCGATCGACGATACCAACACGCTGCACATCCGCTATCGCACTCAACGGCGCGCGGAAGGTGCCGCGCCGAAACCGATGAAAGTCGTGCACGAGAAAGTGTTCGACGAAAACGGCAAGATCGTCGCGGACAAGGTTCCGCTCCAGGACATGCTGGTCTGGATCGCACAAGGCCCCATCAGCAACCGCGCGCGCGAGCATCTTGCCGCCAGCGATACCGGCATTACGCTATATCGCCGCATGCTCAACGAAGCGCTCGACGCGGTGGCGCGGAACGAGGATCCGATCGGTATCATTCGCGATCGAGGCGAGAACGAGCCCTGGATCGACCTGCACCGCGAGAAGGAAACGCTGAAGCCCTTCGAATCGAAATATAAAGGGCTGCTTTCGGAAAACGACCAGATGGCCGTCCCCGGCGAATGAGCGAAACAACGGGATTCGGGTGACCGGTTCGGTAAAAGCGGCCGATTTCCCCGAGTCCGTTCCTTGCCAACCGGACATTCGATAGGCCCGCCATTGGGCGCGCGGTGTATGACCGTTGGCCGAGGCCCTCGCCTCACACCGCGCCGACGCCTATCATTCTCCCGCACGAACGAGGACTCACCGTGGCCGACGGATCAGTTGAGACCGGCAAACGCGCGGAGGCGGCGGCACGCGGCACCGCGCGAACGCGCCGCCTGATCGAAGGGCCGATCCTGCCCACCCTCGCGCGCCTCTCGCTGCCCAATATCGTCTTCGCCTTCATCAGCACCACCGCCATCGTGATGGATGCCTTCTATGTCGGCCGGTTGGGCGTGGCCCCCTTGGCCGCACTCGCCCTCGTCTTCCCGATCCAGACGTTGATGCAGATGATCTCGTCGGGTGCGATGGGCGGCGGCATCTCGTCGGCGGTCGCGCGGGCACTCGGGGCCGGCGATCGCGTACGCGCCGAAAGCGTGATCGCCCATTCGCTGGTCATCGCCGTCGCGATGGCCGCGACTTTCACCTTGCTGTTCGGATTGTTCGCGCGGCCCATCTTCGCTGTGCTGGGTGGCGTCGGGGCGGCCCTCGAGGGCGCGGTCGCCTATGCCGAGATCGTGTTCGGCGGCGCCATCATCCTGTTCATCACCAACACATTCAGTTCGGTCTTGCGCGGCACCGGCAACATGATGGTGCCGGCCGCGACGCTCATTGGCACGACGGTAGCCGGCGCGATCCTGTCGGGCACGCTGACACTCGGCTGGTTCGGCGTGCCGCCCTTGGGCATACGCGGGCCAGCCGTGGCGTTCCTCGCGGCCTCTGCGGCCGCCGGTGCGATCCTGTTTGCCTATCTCACCTCGGGCGTCGCCGGATTGCACCTGCGCTGGCGCGGAACCGTTCTGTCGCGCGCGATCTTCAACGACATCCTCAAGGTCGGTCTCGTCGCCTCGGGCAACGCGACGCTGACCATCGTGACCATCATCGTTGTGACCGGGCTTGTCGGGCGCTACGGGACCGAGGCGCTTGCCGGATACGGACTCGGCTCGCGTCTCGAACTGATCCTCATCCCCATCGCCTTCGGGGTCGGCGGCGCGCTCACCGCCATGGTGGGGGCGAGCTTCGGGGCCAAGCAATATGCCCGCGCGCGCCATGTAGCACTCGTCGGCGGCTTGATCGTCTTCGCCGTCACGGCTGCACTCGGGATCACGGTATCGCTCGCACCCGATCTGTGGATCGGATTGTTCACCACCGATCCGGCCGCAACCGAAATCGGGCGACGGTATTTGCGCATCGCCGGCACCTGCTACGCCTTCTTCGGCATGGGCATGACCTTGTATTTCGCCTCGCAAGGCACGGGCTCGATGGTCTGGCCCTTCACGGCGGGTTTCGTGCGCCTGTGCGTGGCGGCGGGCGGCGGCGCGCTCGTGGCGCTCGTCTTCGGCGCTTCGCTCGAATGGCTATTCGCTTGCGTCGGCCTCGGTCTGGTACTGTTCGGCTCGATCATATTGGGGTCCTTGCGCAGCCGCGAGTGGAACCCGGAGAAGATTTAGCCATGTCGCCCAAGACTCGCGCCGAATTGACCGCCGAAATCGCCCAGCGCACCGGAATCGACGATGCGATGATCGACCGGCTGGTGCGCGTCTTCTACGAACGCGCGCGCGACGATGCGTTGTTGGGCCCGGTCTTCTCGTCGCGCATCGCCGACGACGAATGGGAGCCGCATATCGAGCGCATCCGCGCCTTCTGGTCGTCGGTGGCGCTGATGACTGGTGTGTATCACGGCCAGCCGATGGAGCTGCATGTGGGCTTGGCTGTCGATGCCAAACATTTCGACCGCTGGCTGGAATTGTGGGCCGAGACCGCGCGCCATCTGTGCCCGCCGGCGGCGGCCGAGCATTTCATCGAACGCGCGGGGCGCATCGCGCAAAGCCTGGAACTCGGCATCGCCGCGCGGCGCGGAATCCATCTCGCTCCCGGCGAACGGCTGCCGTCGTCGGACTAATCCGTCCGCCTTGCGCGCAGGCGCAGCACGACCAGCCCGGCAAGCCATCCTGCCGCGAAGCCCGCCCCCCAGGCGAACACGACCATAAGTGCCAAGACTTTCCATTCGTTGACGGAATAGCTGACGAAGGGATAGGCGACGATGAGGGCGACGAGAAAACTTGCGCCGACGCGGCGCCCCCAACGCACGGCACTCGTGAGCTTGCCCTTCGGCGAGATCAGCCAGAAGACGCCGATCGCAACCGCGATTTTGATGATGATGGGGAAGAGAAGCACTTAGAAAAATTCCACCGCCATGACGGGCCGCGCCGTCATTTCTCCATCAAGCGCGGCATCAATTCGACGAAGTTGCACGGCTTGAAACGGTAATCGAGCTGGTGGACGAGGATATCGTCCCACGCGTCGCGACACGCACTGGGGCTGCCGGGCAGAGCGAACAGGTAGGTTCCTCCGGCGACGCCGGCGGTGGCGCGCGACTGGATCGTCGAAGTGCCGATCTTCTCGTAGCTCAACATACGGAACAGCTCGCCGAAGCCCGGGATCTCTTTCTCATAGACCCGGTAGAAGGCCTCGGGGGTGACGTCGCGCCCAGTCACGCCGGTGCCGCCGGTCGCCAGAACCACGTCGATGTTTTTATCGGCAATCCAAGTGCGGAGCTGCGCCACAATGGCGTCTCGGTCGTCCTTGACGATGGCGCGCGCGGCGACGATGTGCCCCGCACCCTCGATGCGGTGGGCAAGGGTATCGCCCGACTTGTCGTCGGCCGTGGTGCGCGTATCGGAAACCGTGAGAACCGCAATATTGACGGAGAGGAATTCCCTCTCTGCCGGTTTTGTGGCAGCGGATTTAACGGCGCTATCTTTTGAAGTTTCGTCCATCCTCGGCAACCTCGACCGTGTCCGACTTGTCGGCAACGTAGACCGGCCATTTGCCGGCGGCAACCGAGTCGAGAGAATTGACGGGTTGGTCGAAACGTTGGCGGTAGACCCAATAGTTGGTCATCACGCGTTCGGCGAAATTGCGGGTTTCCGGCGACGGGATGCTTTCGATGAATAACAGCGGATCGTCGTTGTGCTTCACCGACTTCATCCATTTGGCGAGATTGCCAGGCCCGGCGTTCCACGCCGTGACCATGCGGAACAGATCGCCGCCAACGGCATTGTCGCGCATCAGGATGTCGATATAGCGCTGGCCGAGCTGCAGGTTCACTTCCGGCTCGTAGAGGCGGTTCTGCTGCCCGGCGCTCATATTGCCCTCGCGCGCGATGAAGCCCGCAGTGGCCGGCATGATCTGCATGAGGCCGCGCGCACCCGCCGGACTGCGCGCATTGGGATTGAAGCCCGATTCCTGGCGCACCAGGGCAAGGATCAATTCGCGGTCGACCAATTCGCCGGCCGCCGGGATCAATTGGGGTGCGGGATAAGCGGTCGCATCGGTAATCGGCGAGCCGTTCTTGAACAACATATTGCCGAGCCGCATGGCGAGCGACGGCATCTGCGAGCGTTCGGCCAGCGCCAGCATCGCTTCGGCCAAACCCTTGGAGGTTTTGCCGGTGAGTGCCCGCAACTCGCGCTCGGCGCGCATTTCGGAACCAATCTGCAACAACATGACGGCGCGCTTGCCGCCGGGCGCCTCGGCAAGTTCCTTTAGCGCAGCGGTATCGAGCGGCGGCGGCGCCCAATTGAAATTGGCGTCCTTGTTGAGCAGGCGGCGTGCCAGCAACCCGTAGAAGGTGCGCGGCGATTCGCCGGCCAGCGTCATCATCCGGGTGTAATCCTTGTGATGGCGCATGCGGATATGCGAACGCCCGGCCCAAAAGGCGCCGGCCGACAACAGCCAGCGCGACGCATATTCGGATTTCGTCACCGCCTCAAAATGGCGTGCGGCCTCCTCGAGCTTGCCCGAACGCCAATAGGCAAGTCCGGTCGTCCAATGGATCTCGGGCAGAAACTGGCCGGACCGCTTGGTCGCCTGCTCGCCCCAGAAAATCGTCTGATCGTCCTGGCCAGTGGCGTAATAGCCCTGCGCGAGACGGCCCGACTGGCGGTCATATTCGACCGGATGGAGCAGTTGACGCGCCTTGTCTTCGCTCAACAGCTTGCGGAACTCCGCCTGGGTGCCCTTGCGGAGCGCCCAATCGAGCTTTTCCATCAGCTTGTCGTATTCTTTTTTCTCCGCAGGGCTGAGCTTCTTTTGCGCGACGTAGGTCTTAGACTCAAACGCCTGGCGATCGTAGGCCTGAACATTGATCCCGGTCGAATGCACCTCCGGAATATCGGCGACCGACGGCATTTGCGGATTCTTGCCATTCTTCGGTTTGCGCTTGATGGCAAGATCGTAGAGCCGCCGCGCGTCGGGATGGTCGTAATAGTCGGCCAGCCAAGCATGCAGTTCGGGATAGGTGACCCGGTATTGCGGATGCAGGAAGCGTTGCGCGAGGACGTGGCCCATGAGGGCGCGGTCGCTCAGCTTGGCGACGATGTCGTCGGCACCCTTGAAGTCGGCGTTTTCCTGCAACTGGAAAATGACGCGGTAGCGCGCTGCATCCGATTCTTTGAGGATGCCGCCGAAGGCCTCGGTCCATTCCGTCGACTTGGAGAAGGGATTGAGCGAAGCGACGTCAATGCCGACGCGCTCGGTTGCCGGGCGGCCGGCGGAGGTTTCGAATGTAGCGGGCGATGTCGATGACGACTTCGTCTTGGTATCGGCCTTGCCCGACGCCTGGGCGATAGCTTGCGGCTTGGCCTTGTCCGGCTTGCCGGCTTTAGACTGATTCTTGGCCTGATTCCGGGCCTGGGCGTCCGCCTTGGCTTTCGCCTCAGCCTCGGCTTTGGCTTTGGCTTGTATCTCGGCTTGCGCCTTGGCCGAAGCCTGGGCGGCGGCCTTGCCTTTGCCCTTGGCCGTGGCGATAGCCTCCTGCGCGGCCTGTTCCTGTTGTGCGGCCTCGGACTTAGCTTTGGCGGGCGGCGCCGATTGCGACCATGCGGGGATGCCACACAGAGGCAGCGCGACGGATGCGAGCAGCATCGCCATGAAATGATAGGGTGCGAACCCACGCCGCTTGGTATGTATCTGCGGTATGATCAGTAACCCCTTTGGCCTTCGTCCGGTGACGTTGTCGATCCGGACCTTATGTGCATCTCACGCGCCAATGGATGCGTTCGGATGCCTCGTTATCCCCTACTGCTAGGGTCGACCCTACTCAAAAGGGCTCCGTGAGGCAATTAAAATGCCTTATATATATTAGAATATAATAATATAATGAAACGACTAGGACGCGTTCCTTAATCCCGGTTCAGTCGATCGCGGATCGCCAGCAGATCGATCCAGGCCTGGCGCTTATGCGCCGGCGAGTTCAGCAGATAATCGGGAGGGAACAGTGCCATGGTATCGATCGGCGACGCCAGGCGCAGGCTTGCATAGGGATGCCATTGGCCACGCAACCGCGCGATTCCCTCGTTGCGTCCAAACAGGGTCTTGGCCGACAAGCCGCCGAGCGCGACCAGTATATCTGGCTGCACCAGCTCGATATGGCGTTCCAGGAAGGGCAGACAGGCGGCGATCTCGTTGGTGGTCGGGTTGCGGTTGCCGGGCGGACGCCAGAACACGATGTTAGTGATGTAGAAACTGTTCTCCACCGGTCCTTGGCGCTCAAGGCCGATGGCGGCGAGCATGCGGTCAAGCAACTGGCCGGACACGCCGACGAAGGGTAGCCCTTGTCGATCCTCGTCCGCACCGGGCGCCTCGCCCACGAACATGATACGGGCTTTCGGATTGCCGTCGGCGAAGACCGTTGTGGTCGCGGTCTTCTTCAGCGCGCATTCCTCGAAAGCTTCGACGGCGGCGCGCAATTCTTCCAAGCTATTCGCGCCACCGGCCAGATGGCTCGCAGTCTGCACTGCGTGCTCAGAAGCCGCCATGCCAGGGACCGGTTCGACCGCGACCCGCCCAGGCCCACGCTCTGGCCCGCGGTCGGAGACGACCAACGGCGGCGCGGGCGGCGCCAAAGCCGTCTGAATCTGGGCCGCCTTCGAGGCGGCGAAGCGGTCGACCGGCTGCTCGCCGATCGTCTCGTCGATCCCGGCTTCGGCCTGCCAGATCAGAGCGTCTCGTAAACTGTCACGGTCCATCGTTTCGCATCCTAGCAGATCGCCGCGCCGCCTGTTATATCGCGGGTCATGGACAGAGACACGATGAACTACGATGTGGTGATCGTGGGCGCCGGGCCGGCGGGCCTGGCCGCCGCGATCCGGCTGAAACAATTGGCGGCCGAGGCCGGGCGCGAACTCGGCGTATGCGTCATCGAAAAGGGCTCAGAGGTCGGCGCACATATAATGTCGGGCGCGGTGTTCGAGCCCCGCGCTCTTGACGAGCTGATCCCGGATTGGAAGGACAAGGGGGCACCGCTGAAGACCCCGGCCACCGACGATACCTTTCTGTACCTTACCGAAACGCGCGCGGTTCGCCTGCCGACCCCGCCGCAGATGAACAATCACGGCAACTACATCATCAGCCTCGCCAATCTGTGCCGCTGGCTCGCGGTCCATGCCGAGGAGCTGGGGGTGGAGATCTATCCCGGATTTGCCGCCGCCGAGGTGCTGTACGACGACACGAATGACGAGAATGGCGGCCGGGTGCTCGGCGTGGCCACCGGCAATATGGGCGTCGGCAAGGACGGGGAACCCACCGACGGCTTTCAGCCCGGCGTCGAGCTGCGCGCAACATATACCCTGTTCGCCGAGGGCTGCCGGGGCTCATTAACCAAGACCCTGATCGCCCGCTTCGATCTGGCGGCAGGAAGCGATCCGCAGACCTACGGGCTCGGCGTGAAAGAACTGTGGGAAGTGAAGCCCGAGCATCACAAACCGGGCAAGGTCGTCCATACCGCCGGCTGGCCGATGGATGCCAAAACCTATGGCGGCTCGTTCCTCTATCACCTGGAGGACAATCAGGTCGCGGTCGGGTTCGTCACCGGCCTCGATTACGAGAATCCCTATCTCAACCCCTTCGAGGAGATGCAACGCTTCAAGACCCATCCGGCGGTGCGCGGCATCTTCGAGGGCGGCCGTCGCATCGCGTACGGTGCGCGCGCCATCGTCGAGGGCGGGTTCCAATCGATCCCCAAACTGATCTTCCCGGGCGGCGCCTTGATCGGCGACACGGCGGGTTTCCTCAACGTACCCAAGATCAAGGGCTCGCACACCGCCATGAAGTCGGGCATGACGGCGGCCGAAGCGGTGTTCGATGCGCTTGCGCAAAGCAATCCGCCCGCCGAGGTGACCGAATACCCAGCACGGCTGAAGAATACCTGGCTGTGGGCGGAACTCCACGCCGTGCGCAATATCCGCCCGTCGTTCCATTGGGGATTGCTGGGCGGCTTCCTCTATTCGGCGATCGATACCGTTCTGCTGCGCGGGCGCGCACCCTGGACCCTGCGCAACCGGGCCGATCACACCGCGCTCAAACCCGCGCAAGATTGCACGCCCATCGCCTATCCGAAGCCCGACGGGAAACTGACCTTCGACCGGCTCTCGTCGGTATTCATTTCGAACACCAATCACGAGGAAAACCAGCCCGCGCACTTGAAACTGAAGGATGCGGCCGTGCCGATGGCGGTGAACCTCGCGCTTTATGACGGGCCCGAGGCGCGGTTTTGTCCGGCCGGGGTCTATGAATTCGTGGAAACCGCCCCAAATGAGGAGGGAGGCGGCAAGCGGCTGCAGATCAACGCCCAAAACTGCGTGCACTGCAAAACCTGCGACATCAAAGATCCCACCCAGAATATCGATTGGGTGGTCCCCGAAGGCGGCGGCGGCCCCAACTACCCGAATATGTAACAGCTTGGACGCCGCGCACTCGTTATAATGGCTGCGGATTTGAGCAAAGCCTGCGCGACAGCTAGACTGCTCATCCCGCGACCCGTTCAGACCCGTTCAGTGGAGACATCGGTGGCCCTAAGGTTGGCACTTATATTGGCGGCGGCGCTCGCGATTTGGGCCCCGAACATCGCCGATGCGCAAAATTCCGGGGGCCAAAAGGCCGTCCCGAAATCCGGGGATCAGGCCGGGCGCCCGGCCCAGGACACCACACTCGGCAGCTATCTCGCCGGCCGGTTCGCGCAGATGCGCGGCAACAGCAAGGCCTCGATCGATTATTACCGAAAGGTCTTGAAGGACGATCCCAAGAACCAGGACGTACAGCGCCGCCTGCTCGCACTTCTGGCCAGCGAAGGCCGGATCGACGAAGCCCTTACCCTAGCGCGAAGCCTAACGGGCTCCGTCGGCGACGCCGACGAAGACGACGGCAGCCTCGCCTCCGTCGTCCTGGCGCTCGCCGACGTCAAGGCGGGCAAATATGCGGACGCCGAGAAAATCTTCGCGTCGTTTCCGAAAACCGGACTCAGCACCATCGTGGCGCCGCTTCTCAAGGCATGGACGCAAGCCGGACAGAAAAAATACGACGAGGCGCTGAAAAGCCTGAGCGTCGAGACTGGCAGCACCGACGGATTTGCCATTTTGTTCGGCGCCCATGCCGCGGCCATCAACGAACTCGCGGGCCGCGCCGAGGCGGCCGAAAAAGGTTACGTGCAATCGAACGAAGGCCGCCAGCGCTCCAACCTGCGTCTCACGCAGCTGCTCGGTAATTTCTACGAGCGAACGGGACGCGCCGAGGAAGCGCGCAAGCTTTACGAGAGCTATCTCGCCGATCATCCCGCCTCGACCATGCTGACCACGCCGATGAAGCGCGTGGAGTCCAAGACCACGCCAAAGCCGGAGATCGGATCGGCCGCCGACGGTATCGCCGAGGCCCTATTCAGCCTCGCGGGATCGGTGCAGCAGCAAAGCGGATTCCAGGCAATCATCTTCGCGCGTCTCGCCATCTACATCCGTCCCGACCTGTCGATCGCCAAGCTGCTGATCGCCGAAACCCTCGAAGGCGACAAGCGCTATGAGGACGCGATCGCGATCTATCGCAGCGTCATACCCGACCCCAATTATGCCTGGGCGGCGCGCCTACGCATCGCCGATCAATACGATTCACTCGAACGTCCGGACGATGCGATCAAGGAATTGATGCAGATGTCGCGCGACGAGCCCAAGCGCTATGACGCACTGGTGCGCATGGGCGACATCCTGCGCCGGCACAAGCGTTTCGAGGAAGCGGCCAAAGCCTATACCGACGCCAAAGCGCGCGTTCCGGTTCTGACCAAGGAACATTGGTCGATGCTGTATGCGAGCGGCATCGCGCACGAACGCATCAAGAAATGGGATACCGCCGAGGCCGATTTCCTGAAGGCGCTGGAATTCGACCCGGAGCAGCCCTACGTGCTCAATTATCTCGGCTATTCCTGGGTCGAGATGGGCAAAAACCTCGACAAGGCGCGCGCCATGATCGAACTCGCGGTCAAGAAGCGGCCGCGTGACGGCTATATCATCGACTCGCTCGGCTGGGTTCTGTTCCGTCTCGGCGATATCGACGGCGCGGTGAAGAACCTGGAACGCGCGGTCTCGCTGCGCCCCGAGGATCCGACCATCAACGATCATCTCGGCGATGTCTATTGGAAGGTCAACCGCAAGGACGAGGCGCGCTTCCAATGGAAACGCGCACTTTCCCTCGACCCCGAAAAAGAAGAGATCCCGAAGATCAACAAGAAGCTTCAAGACGGGCTACCTGAAACCTAATGGCCGAGACGTGATTTAGCCGACGTGACAAACCAGGGGGCGGCCGTCGCGAATGCGCCGGCCAAGATCAATCTCTATCTCCATGTCACCGGCAAGCGCGCCGATGGCTATCATCTTCTCGATTCCCTGATTGCCTTTGCCGGCACCGGGGACACGATCGAGGCGAGCCCGGCCGATACAATCACGCTGTCTTGCGACGGCCCATTCGGCGCCGCACTTGCGAGCGAACCCGACAATCTTGTGCTCAAAGCAGCCCGCATGCTGGCCGGGCAGGCCGGTATCGCCAATGGTGCGGCACTCCGGCTGACCAAACGTCTGCCGATCGCGTCCGGCATCGGCGGCGGCTCGGCCGATGCCGCCGCCACGCTGCGCGCCCTCGCCCAGCTCTGGCAACTGACCCTCGCCCCGGACGAGATGCAAAAAATCGCCGCTCGGCTCGGCGCCGACGTGCCGATCTGCCTGCACGGACGCGCCGCCTATATCGGCGGCATCGGGGAAATCATCGCGGACACTGCGGCCCTGCCCGAGGCCGGCATTGTGCTGGTCAATCCAGGCAAGTCCCTGTCGACGCCGGCCGTCTTCAAGAATTTCTGCGGACCCATGAGCGCGGCCAAGCGCTTCGATTCCATGCCGCTCAGCACCCACGCGCTATGCGAACTGCTTGCCACCCGCAGCAATGATCTGACCGAGGCCGCCGTCGCCCTTGTGCCCGAGATTGCCGATGTGCTGGCGGCTCTCGCGCAAACCCCGGGCGCATTGCTCGCGCGCATGTCGGGCAGCGGGGCGACATGTTTTGCCTTGTTCGACGACAGTCTCGGTGCCGCGCGCGCCGCGAAAGACCTCGCCATGCGCCAGCCGTCCTGGTGGGTGCAGGGTGCCGCGTTGATCAGCAGCCATCCCTGACGCTACACTCGCGTCCGCATAAAAACATCGTCTGGAGCATTTCATGAATCGTTGGATTTTAGGCGCGGCGCTCGCCGCCGCCACGTTGTTCGCGCAAGCCGTCGTGGTTCAGCCGGCAGAAGCGCAAACACCCGAAACATTCTTCAAGGGCAAAACCATCAACCTCGTCATCGGCTTCACGGCCGGCGGCAACTACGATCTTTATGCCCGCCTGCTCGCCGAATTCATGCCCAAGCACATTCCCGGCCAGCCGCAGATGATCGTCCAGAATCGCCCCGGCGCCGGCAGCCTGAATGCCGCGACCTATGTGATCAGCGTGCAGCCCAGCGACGGATTGTCGATCGGCCTGACCGCGAACGCACTTCCGCTCGATCAATTGCTCGAAGGCGACAGTGCCAAGGTCGACATGAAAAAGGTACGCTGGCTGGGCAATCTCGTGGAGCTGACAAGCGCTGTGACGGTGTGGCACACGGCGCCGGCCAAAACCCTCGACGACATGAAGAAGACCGAAGTCGTGTTCGGCTCGACAGGGCCGAGCGGGGAAACCTATGTCGTCCCCATCGTGATCAACGACATCCTCGGCACCAAGATCAAGATGGTAACCGGATATCCCGGCATCAACGAAGTGATGCTCGCGGTCGAGCGCGGCGAGATTCACGGCCGCTCGGGATCGTGGTCGAACGTCCAGCAGAAGCCGGATTGGATCGCGGAAAAGAAGATCATACCGCTCCTGCAGATCGGTGTGCGCAAACATCCCGATCTTGCGAACCTGCCGATGTTCGTCGATCTCGCCGTTGGCGAGGAGAACAAGAAGGTGGCCGAGCTGATCTCGGCCGTCGTCGCCATTTCGCGCGCCCCTTACCTGGCGCCCAATACGCCCGAAGACCGGGTGTCGGCACTGCGCACGGCGTTCGATGCCACGATGAAGGATCCCGATTTCATCAAAACCGCGAAAGAGCGCAACATGGAGCTCAGCCCGTCGACCGGCGCCGAGGTCGAGACGCAGTTGAACCGGGTTCTGACGGTCACCCCGCAGATTGTGGCGCGGCTGCAGAAAATCCTCAGCCCGCCCAAATAGGGGCGGCGACGAAAGCGCGATTTGGGCCGCCGCCGCCGGGAGATATTCTGGCGGTTGCGGCCAGCACCGTCAGGCCCTACATTCCGCCGCGCTTCGGTCCTCGTTCGTGGGGCCTGCGCATGTTGGGGCGTCGCCAAGTGGTAAGGCACTGGATTTTGATTCCAGCATTCGGAGGTTCGAATCCTCCCGCCCCAGCCAAAATTTCGCCCCACACAAATCCCGAACCCGCCCCGGCTGATCCACGTCATTGTGTGCCTGGATACCCCGCACTATGTTGCCGCAGATTTTCCGTGCACGGGGCCCGTTTCCTGCACACAAGTGTGCCGCCCGCGAGATGAAGTGACGGAACCTTCCATGGAATGCACCAATCCAGGCGAGTTCAAGTGCTACTGCTACGAACACCGTGAGGCGTTCGATAAATTATTGCAGCTGGTGCCGATGCTCACGCAGGCGATACCCGTCGCACCGCTGCCGCCAGCACAAGCCCCACGGGCCGAGCCATCGGCCGCAGTGGACTCGCTTGTCCACAATCCGACGGTCGACGACCTGCTCAAGGCCAAGGGCGAATTCCTGATCACCGTTCCCCCGAACGCGACGCTGAATACGGCGGCTCAGATGATGCACCAGAACAGGATCGGATTGCTGCTCGTCCGTGACGAGACGCAATCGGTCGTTGGTGTCCTGTCCGAGCGCGATCTGGTGAAGGCCATCGCCACGATCATCGATCCGCCGTTCGAACGTTTAACCGTCGCTGATCTGATGACCACAAATCTCATCACCTGCACACCCGAGCAAACCCTGATCTATATTCTCGACGTCATGCGGATGCGCAAGTTTCGACACATGCCCGTTCTACGCGGCAGCAGCATCACCGCCATCGTCAGTATCACCGATATCCTGTCACACTTGAAGACGAACGCGGAAATCCACAACGAGGAATTCATGTGGACCACGTTCATGAACAACCTCTAAGCGAATCGCCGCGGCGACGTCAGCTGCGAGATCGCACACGCCACAGACCGCCGCGAGCGGGGATCCTAGACCTCGAAAGCGCCACCAAGGCCATCCATCGGCGCGGGAGGTTGGTCTCTCGAAGTCCTCAACCAATTCTTCGGGCTTATACCGCGGCGCACCGCCTCAGCGCTACACGATAAGATATTCGTGCGTCTCTCCCAGAGCCTTTGCGCGATGGCCGGGACTAGCCCGCACCGACGACCTTGGTCATGATTCTTGCCGCATCGCCGGACACGCCGTCGCCGGTCCAGACGATATACTGGTCGGGCCGCACGAGGATGAGCTTGCTTTCATATTGTTCGCGCCCATCGGCATAAGAATCGCGGATCACCTTCAGCGGGATCTTGTTGGCGTTTGCCGCTGCCACGAAGGCGCCAACCGTGGCATCGTCGGCATCGAGTGCGATGAGGGCGAAACCCGCATCGAGCTCTTCATAGACGTCGCGACCCGAAGACAACATGCGCGGCGTCAAATGATGCCCGGCGCGCGCCTTGATCATGTGTTTGCCGTGTGCCGTCGAAATGCCGCCTGCCGGCCCAAACACGACCGACGAGCCCTCATAGTTGGGCTCGTAGCCGCTGATGCGCTCCTCGCCCTTCTCGCTCATCTTGGCCCATTCGCGTTCGAATTCGGCGAGATCCTTCTCGGGACTGTATTTCGCCATGAAATCGCGCTCGAACTCGATGCGTTTGCCGATGAAATCGCGGCCGATCTCTTCGAATATCAGGCGGCGTTCGTCGCTGTAAGAGGCCAGCAGTTCTTCCCCGCCCCAACCTTGCAACATTGCCGCCAGTTTCCAGCCAAGATTGCGCGCATCCTCAAGGCCGCTGTTGAGGCCGTAACCGCCGTACGGAGGATGGCTGTGCGCGGCATCGCCCGCGATGAAGACGCGGCCGACCTGATAGCTCGTCGCAACCGCAATGCGCATATCCCAAAAACCGACATAATCGAATTCGGCCTTGAACTTGAACCCAGCGACCTTCTGAAGAAGCCCGTGAAAATCGTAGTTGTCCTTGGTCGTGTCGGCGGGAACCGGCGCATGGAAGAAAAACCCTTCGCCGACATCGACCCGCCCGAAGAATTGCCAGTAACCATTGGCCGCCTTGTCCATCGCGCGGTAGGTCGAGCGTTCGGGGAATCGTTTCAGGCCCTCATGCAGTTCCTTGGAACGGAACACGGCAAGCACCATGACCTGATCGTGGTTCATCCCGCCCCGCGTGATCCCCACTTGTTCGCGCACCGACGAATGCGCGCCATCGCAGCCGACAAGGTAGTCCGCATTCACCGTTTCCCGACCCGGGCCGTCGCGCTCGGCGATCGTCACGCGCACGCCGCTTGCGTCCTGCTCGATCTTTTCCGCGCTCCAGCCGAACCGACTTTCGACCGACGGGAGCGTCGCCATTTTTTTGCGCAGCACGCCTTCGGTCTGATATTGCGGCAGGCGTTCGTTGTCCTGATAAAAATAGCGCCGCACGACCTCGCGACCCGGCGGAGCGTACCAATAGTCGCTCATCAGGCTCCCCCAGGCCGCGACGCCGCCGATCGGATATTCCTTCGGCATGACGCGCGCCGCGCGCAGCTCTTTCTCGATTCCCCAAAAATGGAAATGTTCGAGCGTGCGCTGCCCCAGGCTCTGCCCCTTGGGAATACGCTGCGGTGTGAGATGGCGTTCGATCACAAGGCAAGAAATGCCGCGTAGGCCCAAATCGATTGCCAAACCAACGCCAACGGGCCCGCCGCCGACGATGACGACCTGATACTTCTTCGTCACGATGTTCCTCTTAATTTACGTTACGGAAAGAGCCTTGCCGAAGCTATTCGGCAGCCTTGTTTCTTTTCGCGACAATAGCCTCACCGGCCTCGACATATTGCTGCTCGAGGTCGTTGTGACGCTTCAGCCGAACGATCTCGTAGAAATCGTCCAATCCGCAGATCTCGTCTTCGACGGCAGCGAAGGACCGGTCGCGTTGCAACGCCTCCATCGCCCGCTTCACGCCGCCCACCGCCGCGAACAAAGCCGCCGACGAAAAGCCGCAGATCGAATAGCCGAGTTCCTCGATCTGCGCGAGCGTCAACTTCGCCTTTCCGGCCGCGTGCGACATGTTGTAATTGAGAGGGCCTTTGAGTGCGGCCAGGACCTTTTTCGAATCGTCCCAGGAATCCGCGCCCATGGGTTTGGCAAAATCCACACCGCTTTCCTTGAACAGCAGGCAGCGCCCTATCGCCGCATCGATCCCTTCCAGATGATAAGCGTCGGTGCGCGCAGCAATCACCATATCGGGATCGGTGCGGGCATCCAGTGCCGCGTTCAGGCGGGCCAACATCTCGGCCGTTGAGACGATCTGTTTGCCGGGAAGGTATCCGCAGCGGTTAGGAAACACCTGATCGCTAATGAAAAATCCAGCCACACCGGCGCGTTCGAACGCCCGCACCATTTTGCGAATATTGTGCACGCCGCCGAAACCGGTATCGGCGTCCACATAGACCGGGATTTCGACCGCGTCCACAATCCGGCCGTAATGATCGGCATAATCGCGCATGTTGCTCTGGCCCCCGTCGGGCTCGCCGAGCATGGAGCCGACTGCCGCATAACCGCCGCCGGAGATCGATTCAAATCCGCAATACTCCATAATCCGCGCCGACAACGCATCGTACGCGCCCGGTTGCAGATTGAGACCCGGCGCAAGCAGGATTTCGCGGTAACGCTTGCGTACGTTCATCGCTATTTCTCTCGTACCGCAGCCGCTATCTCTTCTCGAATATCTTTCGCCATTCGTCCGGCCAGGTTTTCTGGATCTGGTCCCATTGGTCGGGGGAAATGTTCCACAATTCCGATTGCGCGGGGAAAGTATAACCGGCCGCCTGGGCGCGCGGCGCTTCAGGGTGCGTTGCGTAAACGCCCTGCTTGGCAATGAACTTCGAGGCATGCTTGCTCGTCAGGAAGTTGACCCAGACCTTGGCCGCATTGGGATGTTTGGCGGTCGATGTCACGTTGCCCATGGAGCCGAAAGTCGCCATGCCCTCTTTCGGGAACATGATCTTGATCGGCGCGCCATTCTCGATCGCTTCTGAGAAGGCGGATGCGGTGCCGAACGCGACCGCAATGCGGCCGCGCACCAGGTCATTGTACATCGGCGCCGAAGTGGCATAGGTGCGCGGACCGACGGCGGCCAGTTTCTCCCACGAATCGGAGCCGACCTTCATGCGCAAGAAAGCGAACAGTGTCAGCGCACTGCCGCCGGCTTCGACAGTCTGGGTGCCGAGCTTACCCTTCCATTTGGGATCGTAGAGATCGGTCCAGCTTTTCGGATAATCGGCTTCCTTCACCAATTCAGTATTCACCGCAATGGTCTGCATCGAGCGGAAAGAATAGTACCAGCGCCCGTCGGGGTGCCTCAGCTCCGGCGCGATCGTGTCATGCCACGGCACCTTGTGCGCGGCCAGGATACCCCGCGACAGCCATTCCTTGATCAATGTCAGATCGGTGAGGTTGGCATAATCCGCATCGAGTTTCCCGGCGCTGAATTCCGCCAGCACCCGATCGTACAATTTGACGGTCGGAACCCGAAGATAATCGACCTGAATGCCGGTCATTTTCTGGAAACTGTCCAGAACTTCCTGCATCAATTCGGTCTGGTTGGTGCTGTAGACGTTGACGATCTTTTCCGCTCTCGCGGCCGCCATCAGTTTCGCGTCGGCAATCTCCTCGCCGTCGATAACCAGCGCTTGAGCACGAGCTTCGCCAAAATATGCAATGGAAACCGCACCGACCAGAACGAGACACGATGCCAATATCTTTTTCATGAATACTCTCTCGGGTTTATTCGATGTTGATAAATGTTCTTTACTTCGTTCGTACCGGTTATCCGGAATCGATATCTTAGTTTCGCAATAGTTGACGATAGTTCCGAAAAAATCTCTCATTTGCAATGCCATTAAGTTTCCGGCCGAGCCGAAATCCCCATCAAATCCGCTATTTATTTCGATCTTTATGGCGCTACGTCGGGTGCCCCGATCCTTTAGTTTGAATGTCGGGCACGCCGTCCAGGTCATTGCGGCACCGTCGGCAATGCCCCGCTGAAGGCTTTCATAGAGATCGCCAACCTGTATGGATATGGGAGTGCCGTTGAGCGATTTCACAATTGCCGCTGAAATCGCTGTTCCGACGGTAACCTTGATGCCGTTCAAACGATCGGCGGCTTCGACAGGTTTATTGAAGTGAAGCGTCGTGGGGGGACAACCGATGGGAGCCAGCGGAATGGTCTCGCTAAAATCGCTCGCCAACAATCCGCTCTTATACAGCCGCCAGAAGGTAACCGATGCGATCTCGGCATTCTCGACCTCGAGGCACTTAATCGCGCGTTCCCACCTTGAATCGCAGGGACGATGCTTTCTACGTGCCGCTCGCAGGGTTGAAGGTGGGCGACGCGCGCATCTATCTCGGCATGATCCACAGGATTGACACATTGACCGAACGCCCGAGCGTCGTGCTCAAGTTCCCGCCGGAATTCAGTCTTGGAGCCGATTGCGGCTTTGGGCGCACGCGACCCGCGCAGTTGCCGCAGACCCTCGACGATCACATCGACGCGCTGGAGATCGCAAAACGCAGCTAGGCCACTGGGCCGTCCGCGGATACGAAAACATTCGCGGTCAGCGCGATCATCGTCAGGAAACCAACGATCGCCGGAATTTCGGTCATAACGGTCAGGCCGAGCCCCTCGCGCGCGCGCGCGAATGTCGCATCGCTGGGGCGCCCGGCGGTCAATAGCTCGCTCGCAAAATCGTAGGCGAGCGCCTGTTCGTCGCTCATTGTGTGCGGCCGATCCCCGCACGACACGGCCGCGATGGTTGGCGCGTC
The DNA here is from genome assembly GCA_945877815.1 of Caenispirillum bisanense. Lineage (GTDB taxonomy): Bacteria > Pseudomonadota > Alphaproteobacteria > Rhodospirillales > UBA2165 > CANIGJ01. Next base: position 76,592 of record CAMDWJ010000011.1, on the reverse strand, counting down.
GATCCCGCTCGCCGATGCGAAACGCGCAAGACCGGGCCAAACGGACGATGCCTGCCAGTAGCGGGCGACGAGCAGGACGACCAACGCGCACGTGCCCGGCGCCATCGACAGATGCAGCCGCAACGTCTCGTCATATCCTCGCGCGTATTCCGCGATCTTCGGGCACTGGCGCCAGGCGAAGCCTGTCACTCCGATTAGATCGATCCGACCGGCTTGCGAATCCGCATCGGGGGACGTTGCTAGCCGAGGGGCGCGCGCAGGCCGCTCAACAGGCGCGCGCGGCGGCGCGGCGGCCGGCAGATAATCGTGCGCTCCCTCCGGGGAATCGGGCTCGAAGATCGTATTGGCCAAGGAGACCAGGCAGCCATAACCCACTTCGGAGATCAGTTCGACGAGCCTCGGCAAGCCGAAGGCAGTCAACGCGCGGCCGTAGGTCGCATCGTCGAGCCCGCCGGTCTGCAAAAGCGAGCGCGCGACCGCCTGAACGATCGTCGCGGGTTCGTCGGCGAAGTCCGCGTCCCTTCCGTCGCGCAAGGCGGCAACGGCCGCGGCACTGAGACCCGCCTTGAGCACCTGGGGTTCGTGGCGGCACCAAGCATATGTCGCCGACCAATGGCGCGCCGTCATCAAAATCGCCAACTCCGACAGCGCCAACGGCAGCGAGGTATTCCGTTCCATATGTTGGCGCATCGGCTCCGCGCATCCGGATATGGCAGGGTTGCGCAGCCAGAACGCGCCCGGCCCGGTCACGGGTTTGCCGCCGCGCAATGCCTCAAGTTCGCGCGAACGCCGAAGCTGGGGTTCCGTCATTGCCTCAGGGGCGAGATAGGGTATTCGGCTCAAGAGTTATGCTTCCAAAAAGACGCCACCACGTTCTACTCCGAAACCTTGGACGGCTCGGTCGGAACCATGAATTGCGACTTCGCCATATCGGCGAATTGACCGCCCTTGGCGACCAACTCGTCGAAGGTGCCCGACTCGATCACACGCCCGCCCGCAAACACCAAGATGCGCGTGGCGTTGCGAATGGTGGACAGCCGGTGCGCGATCACGAAGGCGGTTCGGCCCTTCATCACTTCGTCGAGCGCCACCAGTAACCGGGCCTCGGTTTGCGAATCGAGCGCACTGGTCGCTTCGTCAAGGATCAGGATCGGCGGATCCTTGAGGAGTGCGCGTGCGATCGAGAGGCGCTGCTTCTCGCCGCCCGACAGCATCCGTCCGCGCTCGCCCACGCGGCTGTCGAACCCTTCCGGGGCGCGACGAATGAAGTCCAGGGCTTCGGCGCGCTGCGCGGCGCTCACGATCTCGTCCTCGGTCGCGTCCGGCTTGCCGATAAGCAGGTTATCGCGGATCGAGCGATTGAACAGCAGGGCCTCCTGGAACACGACGCCGACATTGCGGCGCAACCCGACGAGAGTCATGTCGCGGATATTGCGCCCGTCGATTTCGATCGCCCCCGATTGCGGATCGAAGGCGCGATGCAGCAGCGCCAGCGCGGTGGTCTTGCCCGCCCCCGTGGCGCCGACCAATGCGATGGTATCGCCCGGTCCGGCCACAAAATCGAGATCCTCGATGGCCGGGCGCTTGCCGTCGTAGGAGAAGGAGACGTTGCGAAAGGCAACCTCGCCGACCAAGCGGCCGGGATCGACGGCGCCAGGCGCATCGCGTACCGCGGGCACCGCGTCAAGCACGTCGAAGAATTCCTGCAAGCGCGGCGCCTGGCCAACCAGATGGTTCACGAAACCGACGGCGCGCTGAAGACGATCGATAACCATGGACGCAAAATTCATGAAGGTGACGATTTCGCCGACGGTCGCGAGGCCGTTCAGATTGAGCGCGGTGCCGACGATAATGATCGTGAGAATGGTGATCGTCGTCGAGGCGCGCGTCAGGACCTCGATGATCGCCCACCAGGTCAGCACGGGAAGTTGCGCCGCGAGCAGCTTGGAAATGACGTTTCTGAGCGCGGTGACCTCGGCCTGGACGCGTGCGAAACTTTGCACCAAAGGAATATTGCCGAGCGTATCTGTCGCGCGCTCCGCCAGTTCGGAATAGTGCTCCTCCACCTGCTTTTGCATGCTTTCCGACTTGTTCATCACAAAGACGGTCAGGACAACGAACACAACGCACAACGCGATGAGCAGAAGCGCCAGATGCCAATTCAGATACAGCGATAGCGGTAGCAGGATAACGAACGACACGAACGCGGTCATATGTTCGCGGAAAAAGCTGACCCACAACCCCCACAATGAATCCGTGCCCTGCAGCATCACCTTGATGAGGCGGCCGGAGTGCCGGCCCGAATGGTAGGACGACGGCAGTTCGAGAACATGCTCGAAATATTCCGACAGTACCGATTGGCGACGGATATGGGCCAGCCGGTCGGCATAGAGCGCCACAACCGTGCTTCCGATAATGTTGAATATTCCGAACGAGACCCAGATCGTCAACAAGGTCGTCAGCACCGGCCAGACCACCGCGCCGCCGACCGTCTGCGCCGTGGTCAAGGCATCGATCACCTTGCCGAACAGGATCGGCTCGGCGAATTGCGCCGCCGCGAGCGCCAGGTTGGCAACCACCAGCGTCCAGGCCAGCGACTTGTTTGGGCCCAGAAGGGCGAGCGCACGCAGGTAGACGCGGAACATATTCATTAGAGATCTAACTCCCGCACCGCCGCATATTGCGACCAAATTTAATGCCGATCGGAGAAGCTACCGCCGGAATGATTTCGTTATTTATTCCCTAGAACAAAATGCTTTTTACGCCGGCAAATACGGACGCTGCGGCCGTCGCCGTAGCGATCCCGGAATTGAGCAATTTTTCAATCGACTGAACCTTGTCTCCGAGCGCCTTTTGCGATTGGTCTATCCCCAATTGCCGGGCAATCCATTTCGACAGCTGAGCGATCGGTCCCGTGTCGCCGTCAGCGCCGACACGCCCGCCGAGGCGGGATGCAATCAAACCGCCAAGGACAAACGCCAATGTAATACTAATGACATATTCGGCGGCCTCGCGCCATTCCCTGACGTCGGCCGGGATGATCGGCGTCTTGTCGATAAGGCCGACGATCACCAGCATGCCACCAACCGCCGCCAATCCGATCAATGTGGCCATGAGAAAGGATGGGAGATATCCGGGCGATGTACGACGATAGAGCGCGTAACCGAACGGTAATGGGACCAAGATCGAGACAAGGCGCAAATAAAGCGGATCTAGATCGAGCTTCATGACGATCAGGTAATGGCTGGCCAGAAGCACGACAACGGCCAAGGCGAAATAGTTCAGCGCGTATTCCCTGGGGCTGGGGTGCCCAAGCCGCCGATCCGGCTTAGGAGCCGTCGCGGGCGTGGCGCGAAGTTCGGCCGGCAAACTGCTCTTCAATGCCCTGATCTCGGATTCCAGCGCCGCGACCTTGGCCAGCAGGGTCTTATTCTCGGCCATCAGGGGCTTGGATGGCGCCACGTCGTGACGGCAGTAACGACAGACGATGGCATCGTCCTTAATGTCCTCAGCGCAATAAGGGCAATTCAAGATTCACTCCCACGCTTCATGGCAGGCCTGCGGCGATCGTTATCGATAACTTTCCGTCCGCGTAGATCTATTTCGTCACTTTGAGCGTGAATGTGGCGCCCCCCGTCCGTCCCTCGGAATCCTTGATATCGACCCGGATCGGATGCTCGCCCGCGGGCATTTCGGCGGTCGACATTTCGATGCCGCCGGGCTTGATGTAGTTTTTGAGACGCGTCGTCAGATCGACGAGCGGCGTTTTCAAATACGTTACCTTGACCGAATTGGGATCGATGGTTGCCCCGCCGAAGCTTTGGAATTTCATCTTCAGATCGACAGGAGATTTCACGACGCCGGCTTCGGCGGCGGGCGAAACCATATCCACCTTGGGCCCGCGTGTAACGCCGCGGAAGGTCAGCGATCCGCCGGCGGCCGCCGGCAGCGCCGTTTCCTGCTCGGAGATCAACATTTCGGCATGGGCGTCGCAGGCAACGCCGCCAATCGCCAGAAGTATCGCAAACGCAGACATCGCACGATTCATCGATTTTCCCCTGTTAAGTTAGTCACCCCATAGACATCCCGCCGGGCGATCTTCTCGAAGGCGCGCGGCCGATCAGGGCTAATAATGACGTCCGTCCGGCCCTATTCCGATGGATCGAATAAATAATTCACGCCCCGCCGCCGTCGCCGATGATGGAGTATGGTGCCCAGAAGATTGGGTGGGCGTAGGTGAACACGGTCTTGCCCCCATCCTGAAACCCGGCCCCGTCGAGCAACGCCATGGATGCCGCCCGCAATGCTTCGCTGCGCGACAGTTTCGCATCTTCGGCCTGACGGCGAAAGAGATCGGTCACCAATTCCCGCGCCGAGACCGAATGGACCGACCAGTTGGTCACCAATAGGGCCCGCGATCCGGCATAGAAGAACGCGCGACCCAGGCCCGAGGCGGCTTCCGCGCCGGCGCCCGACCCGGCCCCTGTGTTGCAGGCCGACAGCACCACCCAATCGGCATCGAGCTTCAGGCCAAGAATTTCTTCCATGGTCAGCAGCCCGTCGCCGTCGGTGTCGGCCACATCCGGCGCGCTCAGGGCGAGGGCGGGCTGTGCGAGACCTTCCAACTCGCCCGGCACCAGACCATGAGTCGCGAAGGCCACGATCTTGTAGCCCGACAGATCGATGGTCTTGACCTTGCGGGTATTGGCCTCCTTGCCGAGATGGAGAACCTTGGTTGGGTCGGCCTGGAGCGCCAGCGCGATGGCCTTCAGCTCGTCCGAGGTATCCGGCAGACGTGGTAATAGTGCCAGCTCGGCGCCGTTGACCCCGGCCGTTTTCGGCGCATTACGCCGATTGAGCGGCACGCCGCGGGTCGTTCCGGCGGCTAGTGCCACTTGCGCGCCCGTCGCGCGCGCCGCTTCGACCGCCTGTTCCTTGCTGAACAAAGGATCGCCGAAGCCGATCATGGTCTCGCGCTTCTTGGTCGAGGGCTTGAGGTTGCGCAAGGTCGTGAAGGCAGATGCGGACGGGACCGTCGTCACTGCATGGCTGCGCGCGAGCCACGGCACGGCGCGGTATTCCGCGAACAGGGGCTGGCCGGCGATCGGTTTAACGCTCACCGGCTCCGTCGGTAGAACCCCAAGCGGCAGCAGGCCCATTGCGCCGTTGGTCACGACGACCAGCGACTTCGCCGGCTTCCACGATGCTTCCAACGGCTTCAGCAGTTGCGCATAAAGGTCGTAGGCCACCGCAAGATCGAAGGCGGGAACGCCGTCCAACGTATCCGCCTTCGGTTCCAGCGACTCGCGCAGCTTGTTGACCTTCTTCTCGATCTCGGCCGCGCCCAGCGCAGCCGAGGCAAAGCCGATCGGGCCGCTTTTGGGCACGACCCACACAAAGCTGTTCTGGCGCGCCAGATAGAATGAGATGAAGGCCTCGTCGGGTCGCAGCGATTTGCGGATCTCGTCGACCGAGGGCGCGCGCGGATTGATCAGGTTGGCATAGTCGGGAAATTTGCTTGCGATCGTCTTCCATGCAGCATCGTGCTTGGTCTTGAGCTTGGCGACGCTCCCCTGCATCTGCTTGATCGCGTTGGCGTCGCGCTGATCCTGCGGCAATGCCAACGCATCGTTGATCGCCTGAATCAAGGCGCCGATCTGGCGCTCGTCGTCCTGATCCTGGCGCACCAGCGCCGCCAATTGCGGATCGCGAGTCGCGGCCCGCGCGCTCGATGCGGCCAAGGCGCGCTGCACCGACTGACCACGGATGAAATCGACCAGCTTCAGGCTTTCGGTCCCGGGATCGATGCCGGCGGGCGGCGTCTTTAACTCTGCAAGCGTGGCGATATAGGTCTCGACGATCTGACGGACTTGGGTGGCTTCCAGCGCGTCGTCACCCGAACCGTCGTCCGATTGAGAGTTCTGACCTTTGGCAACCAAAACCGGAACCGAAGCCTGGAACAGCGGCATCGCCTGATCCATGCGTTTTGACAGAACATAACCCACCGCGACCATGCCGCGTGCAAGCGACGTATCGTAATGTTGCTCTCCGTTGCGCTTCTGTGTTCCCCGAAAAACCGCTTCTGCGACCCGGATACCGTCTTCAACACGCGCGATATTGTAGAGCACTTGCACCCGATCAGGCGTGTTGAGAAAGTTCTCCGCCTTGGCGGCAGGCCATTCTGGACTGCCCGCCATTGCCGCGGCGATGGCATCGTATTCCTTGCCCGCATCGTCCCAACGCCCCAACAACGCCAGAGCCGATGCGACGCTGCGATTCGCGGTGACCATTTGACGGTTGTCTTTCACAAATCCAAGCTCAAGGAGAATGTCCACCGATCTGCGGAACAGGCGCTCGGCATCCGCGTAACGCCCCTGCTTCACCAGTACATTGCCCAGAGCCATCATCGTTCCCCGAGTGACCCCGCCGTATTTACCGAAATACTGCAACTCATTGATGAGCGCGCGTCGCGCATCGATTTCCGCTTCCTTGAGTTTGCCTTGGCGCGCCTTGTTAACGCCCGCCGCCGAAAGCGCGCCGTCACGCGATGTAATCATACCGTCCGGAGCCTGCGCAGGACCCGGCCACCGCGCCATCTGCTGCCTCGTTTCTTCGAAAAGTTCCGCCGCCTTAGAATAGGACAGTTCGGCCTCGCGGAATTTTCCGCGGGCTTCCAATAATCGCGCTCGCGAATCCTCAATAGTCGCCTGCCAGTTCGACAGATAAAGGTGCGAATCCTTTAAATTTCTTAACCCGACGCTTTCCCGGTCCATTTTTTTAAGGACTTCGTCAGCCTGTTGAATTTCGCCCAACGCAAGATAGGCCTGAATCAACTGCCGATACGATCCGAGCAGGCTCGACGGATTTGGGATTTTCTTAAGATCTTCCTCGCGCGATTTTTCAATCTCGATCGTCTTTGAAGCCTGACCCGCACGGATCGCTTGATTACCAATAGTTCCGAGCGCGCGTTGAATATTTATTCTGCGGTCCGTGCGGCCAAGCGCAACCGCATTTTCGAGTTCTTTTACGGAATCGGAAAAACGCCCAACAGATGAATAGGCCGCTGCCCTCTTGAGGTAAAAATCGAATATTTGTTCCGAACTTGAATTGGCTGGAGGTGCCGCACTGACGAGAGCCTGGACCTCGGCTTGTCTCTTGGGGTCCATCTTCTCCTGATCCATCACCGCGATGATGTCGGAGATCGTCTTAGGCGCCTGAGCACTCGCCCCGCCGCTAACAGCCACCATGACAACTGCAGCTATAGCCGCCGCCACAATCATTGCCCTAAGTCGAAGCGATGTCATTGCGCAAAGCTCCCAAGCCTTTTGATTAGACCCCGCCGACGCCAGCGTCGATGATTCTAAGATTCTCCGGATCATCGATCATCACCCCAAGTTAGATCGCTATTGTACTAAACCCCACCACCATCTCCGATGATTGAGTAGGGTGCCCAGAATATCGGATGGGCGTAGGTAAACACGGTCTTTCCGTTATCCTGGAACCCTGCCCCATCGAGCAACGCCATGGATGCCGCCCGCAAGGCCTCGCTGCGCGACAGTTTCGCGTCTTGTGCTTGGCGATGGAACAGATCGGTCACCAACTCACGTGCCGAGACCGAATGCACCGACCAGTTGGTGACCAGCAGGGCGCGCGAGCCTGCATAGAAAAACGCCCGGCCCAGGCCCGAGGCGGCTTCCGCGCCGGCACCCGACCCGGCACCCGTGTTGCAAGCCGACAGCACCACCCAATCGGCATCGAGCTTCAGGCCAAGAATTTCCTCCATGGTCAAAAGCCCGTCGCCATCGGTGTCGGCTACATCCGGCGCGCTCAGGGCGAGGGCGGGCTGAGCGAGACCTTCCAGCTCGCCCGGCACCAAGCCATGGGTCGCGAAGGCAACGATCTTGTAGCCCGACAGATCGATGCTCTTGACCTTGCGGGTATTGGCCTCCTTGCCGAGATGGAGAACCTTCGTCGGGTCCGCCTGGAGCGCCAGCGCGATCGCCTTTAGCTCGTCCGAGGTATCCGGCAGACGTGGTAATAGTGCTAGCTCGGCGCCGTTGACCCCGGCCGTTTTCGACACATTGCGCCGATTGAGCGGCACGCCGCGGGTTGTTCCGGCGGCTTGTGCCACCTGCGCGCCCGTCGCACGCGCCGCTTCGACCGCTTGCTCCTTGCTGAACAAAGGATCGCCGAAGCCGATCATGGTCTCGCGCTGCTTGGTCGAGGGCTTGAGGTTGCGCAAGGTCGTGAAGGCAGACGCGGACGGGACCGTCGTCACCGCATGGCTGCGCGCAAGCCAGGATACGGCTCGATATTCCGAGAACAGGGGCTGCCCAGAAGCGGGCTTAACGGTCACAAGCTCCGTCGGTAAAACCCCGAGCGGCAGCAAACCCAATGCGCCATTGGTCACCACGACCAGCGACTTCGCGGGTTTCCACGCAGCTTCCAGCGGCTTCAGCAGTTGCGCATAGAGGTCATGTGCTGCCGCCAGATCGAAGGCGGGAACCCCTTCGAGGGTATCTGCCTTCGGCTCCAGGGCCTCCCGCAACTTGTTGACCTTCTTTTCGATTTCGGCCGAGCCCAAGGGCGCCGAGGCGAAGCCGACCGGACCACTTTTGGGGACCACCCACACAAAGCTCTTCTGGCGCGCCAGATAAAACGAAACGAAGGCCTCATCGGGACGCAACGCCTTGCGGATATCGTCGACCGAAGGCGTGCGCGGATTGATCAGGTTGGCATAGTCGGGGAACTTGCTTGCGATCGTCTTCCAGGCGGCATCGTGCTTGGCCTTGAGCTTGGCGACGCTCCCCTGCATCTGTTTGATCGCATTGCCGTCGCGTTGATCCTGCGGCAGGGCGAGGGCATCGTTGATCGCCTGAAACAAGGCGCTGATCTGACGTTCGTCGTCCTGATCCTGGCGCACCAGCGACGCTAGTTGCGGATCGCGGGTCGCGGCCCGCGCACTCGATGCCGCCAAGGCACGCTGCACCGACTGGCCGCGGATGAAGTCCACCAGCTTCAGGCTTTCGATCCCCGGATCGATGCCGGGGGGCGGCGTTTTTAACTCTGCCAGCGTGGCGATATAGCTCTCTACGATTTGGCGGACTTGGACGGCCTCGAGCGCGACATCGCCCGAGCCGTCGTCGGTCTGGTCAGCGCCCTGTTTCGGTGTGACCAAAATCGGAACCGAAGCCCGGAACAGCGGCATCGCCTGATCGGTACGCTTGGCAAGGGCGTAACCGGTGGCCAACTGCCCTCGCGCCAGCGCCGTATCAAAATGTTGGTCGCCATTGCGCTTCTGGGTCGACCCCAAAATTTTCGACGCAACAACAATGCCCTCTTCCACGCGCCCGGTGCGATAGAGCACTTGCACACGTTCCGGAATATCGAGGATAGTCTCAGCCCTATTGGCCGGCCAATTTCCCTTTATCGCCGCGGCAATCGCATCGTATTCCTTGCCCGCATCGTCCCACCGCTCCATCAATACCAACGCTGACGCAACTTTGCGTCTCGTGAGGACCAGCGTGAGGTTGTCGGCGTCAAACCCGAGGTCAACGAGAATGCCCGCAGAACGACGAAACAAACGTTCGGCATCGGCGTAACGTCCCTGCAGCATTAAAACCTGGCCGAGGGCTTCGGTTGCGCTGCGTGTAACGCCCCCGAACTTGCCAAAATGCTGTAGTTCATCGATCAAGGCTTGGCGAACATCGATCTCAGCTTCTTTGAACCGGCCTTGGCGGGCCTTACTCACGCCCGCGCCGTAGCGAGATGCGTCACGCGCTGTAATATTGCCATCGCTTTGAGATCGATTCGGAGACGACTGCGCCTGTTTTCGCCCGGCTTCGTCAAAAAGTTCCGCAGCGCGAATATATGCAAGTTCCGCGTCTCGGAATTTTCCTCGGGCGTCAGACACGCGGGCGAACGAGAGCGCTAGATTTGCATTGATGGCCGCCAAATTATTCTGCGCATTTTTATCGTTACCGGCCCTGGCGCTATCTTTGATCATTTTTTTGAGCACGTCATTCGCGCGCTCAATCTGTCCCGCCTGAATGAAATTCGATACAAGCTGCCGCTGCGAACTCAATAAAGTAGTCAAACTGATTTTCGGATCCTTTTGGCGACCTTCCTCGACCTCGATCGCCTTTGCGAGTTGTCCGGCAAAACGAGCCTGAAAACCAAGTTGAGAGACTGCGTTCGCGACATTAATATTTTCGGTACGCCCAACCGCGATGGCCTCTTCCAGTTGTTTCACGGCATCGGCAAAACGGCCGACCGAGGAATACGCGGTCGCTCTTTTTACGTAAAAATCGTAAAGCTGTTGGGGATTGGACTTGGTCGCTCCGTCGGCCGCGTTGCCGCCACCCTTGCCCTTGTCGCCCTTCCCTCCCGATTTACCGGCCGCACGTCGCTCGCCTGTCGAGGCACCGTCGTTGGACTCCGCTCCCGGCGGGTCTGCATTGATAATGGCTTCAATCGCGGCCAGGCGTTTGGGATCCTGTTTTTCTTGATCCATCACCGCGATGATATCCGAGATCGTCTTCGGCGGCGGGGCTTCGGCGTGAGCACTCGATAGAACGGCGCCGACACTCACCAGCATCGTCGCGATCGTTAACGAAATTAACGATTGAATCCGATTTCTCATTCGTCAAGCTATCCAATCGTAACGCTTTAACTGAGAAACCTTGGTAGTCGCGAATGGGCGATCGACCCATCGTCCTGGTTTCATGATCCAACCTCGGCATGTTGGAACCGCGAATTCTAGGACGTCAAGCTGGAGAAGACGCACAAACGATGCGAACCGTTCTCACGAAGTTGCACGCCCCTTCTGCGGGGCTTTCTTCGATTTGCGCCGACGCAGCCAGCGTCGCAACAGCCGCTCGCGCCCGGGCGGACTGATCAACAGGACGTCGCTGACGAAGTGTGCGGCGCCAAGACGACGTTCAAGCACGATCTTGCGGCTGTGAAAAGCCTCAAGCTCGGGTCGATGGCCGACGCTGATCAACGTGGCATCCTTAAGCACGGTGCAGACCAATCCCATCAAGGTATCTTGGCTGGACGGGTCGAGCGCCGAGGTCGCCTCGTCGAACACCACGATATCGGGGCGATGCAGGAACAGCCGGACAAAGGCGAGACGCTGCTTCTCGCCGCCGGACAGGGTTTGATCCCACGGCGCCGCTTCCTCGAGCCGGCCGGTCAAATGCTCCAGTCCGCAATTCTCGAAAGCCTCAGCGATCTCATCCAGCGTCCAATGTTCTGCCGCCGAAGGATAGGCCGCGGCGCGGCGGAGTGTACCGGTCGGCACGTAGGGCCGTTGCGGCAACATGAACAGATTGGCGCCGGCGCGGATTTCGATACTACCCTCACCCCACGGCCACAGGCCCGCGATGGCGCGCACCAAGACACTCTTGCCGGTTCCGGATTCTCCGGCCACGAGCACGCGTTCGCCCTGCTTGATCGCCACCTCGGCATCGCCGATCACTGCCGTGCCGTCATCGAGCGTGACCGACAGATCGCGCAGGAGTATCGCCACGTCGTCAACCGCGCTGCCTTTTGCCTCGCGGTTGATGCGGCCGATACCGTCGCCGGTCTCGGCACGTTCGAGCGCGTCCAAGGACACCATCAGCGAAGCGATGCGCCGCGCACTGGCGCTCCAATCGGCGAGGCGCGGATAATTGTCGACCAGCAAGCCGAATGCGGCCTGCACGATGGTGAAAGCCGAGGCCGCCTGCATCACGGTGCCAAGGCTCATGGTGCCGTCGAGAAATTTGGGGGCGCAAAGGATTACCGGGATCACCGGTGCCACTAGCCAGCTCCCCTGGGACACGATCGTGGTGCGCATATGCTGGCCGCACAATTCGCGCCAGCCGCGCAGCACTTTCTTGAGCGAACGATCGAGACCGGAGCGCTCCTCCTGCTCGCCGTCCATCAGCGCGATGCTTTCCCCGTTTTCGCGCACGCGGGTCAATTCATAGCGATAGTCGGCCTCGGTCTGGTTCACATTTTCAGACACGGCCACGAAGCGGCGGCCGATCAAGGCCATCAAGCCGCTGGCGAGACCGGAATAGACGATGGCGGCGATCACCAGGAAGCCCGGGATCGTCGCCGCGAAGCCCCCAATCTCGAAAGACAGGGAGCCGCCGATGGTCCACAATACCGTAATGAAAGTCGCCGCCGACAAGGCTGCGGAAATCACGCCGACGGTGAAATCGACCGGGGCGTCCGAGGCGACGCGCAGATCCTGCGCGATGCGGTATTCAGGATTGTCATGATCGCCGGCGACGAGATTGAGCTGGTAGTAACGGCCATGCTGCAGCCATCGATCGACGACGTGATTGTTCAGCCAGGCGCGCCAGCGGCGCTGGATCGTCATACGGACGTAGACATTGGCGACACTGAAGCTGACGCTGGCGATCGCCAGCAGCACGAACAATCCAGCGTACAGGAGGACCGTGCCGGCATCCTTCTTTTCGAGTGCGTCGAAGGTTATCCGGTTCCACAGATTTACCCCATATTGTGCGGCCAAAGCGAGCAAGATAAGCGTGACAACACCGGCAGACAGCAGCCAAGCCAAACGATCGCCGCTCTTTCCCCAAAATCCGCGTGCGCTGTACCAATAGCGCCGCAACAGATAGCTGCGCCGCGAAGCCTCGGGATCGGCGAGATTGGTCACCTCCTCGGGCAGGTTGGCCGCTTCGCGCGCCGCATCACGCGCGGTCTGCCAGGCGGCCTCGGCCCCTTCTTCCTCGTGCGCGGCGGAATTCCTGGCATCCTCGATCACGTCCGCGGATGTTTCTTTGAGTGTCTGGCCGTCTGTCATGGGTGCCCATCCTGGTCGCGCACTGGCCCGAAGCCATTTTAAGCAGAATCTATAATGCTGGCCGTCTCTATATGTTCCCCTCGGCTCCGAAAATCAGCCCCTGTAGGATGAAACGGCTTGTGAGTCAGCCACACGCCTGAGGGGTAGAAGGATCACTATGGCCAAGAAAACCCGGGCTACGGACGCCCTCGACGCGGCTAGCGTCACCTTCGAATTGCGCACCTACGACTACGATCCCGCCGCGGAGCATATCGGGATGCAAGCGGCCGAAAGCCTGGGCGTATCCCCGCATCTGGTGGTCAAGACGCTGATGGCCCTGGTGGACGGCAAACCGGTCTGCGTGATGGTGCCGTCCGACCGCGAGGTGAATATGAAGAAGCTCGCCGCGGCTCTGGGCGGCAAGTCGGCGCAGATGATGAATCCCGCCGATGCCGAACGCGCCACCGGATATCACGTCGGCGGGATCAGCCCGTTCGGACAGCGTCGCAAGGTGCCGGCCGCGATCGATCGCGCTGGCTGTGCACCCGAGCGCATCTTCCTCAATGCAGGCCAGCGCGGCCTGCAGATCCATATCCGCCCCGCCGACGCGACAGCGATGTTGAACGCCACGATCGCCGAGTTGACCTGACGCACCCGAAATTTCGGATTTCTCTAAAGATTGTGCGCGTTGGCGTGTAGGCTTCGAAACACTGCGTCGACCTCCATGGACCCTAACGGCTTTTGCAGGAACCGCGCCAAGGGATCGGACCCAAGATCGGGGATTTTCTCGGCCCGGTGGCCGCTGGAATAGATGACGCGCAGAGCGGGAACGAGGCGACGCGCCTGGCGCACCAACTCGCGGCCATCCATTCCGGACAAATCAATATCCGTGATCAACACATCAAGGCTGCGATTTTTATCCAGCCAGGCAAGCGCCTCAGGTGCCGCGGGCGCTTCGAAAACATCGTGTCCCATATCGCGGAGCATGTCGGAAAACGACCTCATGACGAGGTCGTCGTCTTCAACGAGCAGAATATCGAGGCGGTCGCTCAAACTGTATGCCCTCTTCGTTATTCCGCAAATAACCGGAACGCCAATATGCGCGCGAGGCGGGAAGTACGAGCCTAAATATCGATGATCCCGGTGACGATTTCGATCACATAATAGCCTGCACACGCGTTTGTTACCGCAATTCAAACGGTCGGCGGATCTGCCGCGAGATCTAACGCAAGCGGCGATGGCACGACGGAGCGCGCCGAGAACGAGCGAAATTCCCGCCAACATTCGAGCTTGCCGCCAATACCCCTATAGGGTATAAAGAGTCGTGCAAGATTCCATCAAGAACAAATGCCTCACCCGGCTCAATCGCATCGAAGGACAAGTGCGCGGCATATCGCGCATGGTGACCGAAGATCGCTATTGCATCGATGTGATCACCCAGATCGCGGCGGCGCGCGCCGCCCTCAATCGGGTCGAAGAGGAAATTCTGCGCGATCATGTCGAGCATTGCGTCGTGCACGCGATCGCATCGGGCGATAAGGACGAGCAGGGCCGCAAGATAACCGAGCTACTCGACGTGCTCAGCCGCGCCGGCAAATAGCCATGCGACGGATTTACACCTTACCTCCGCGCGTTTTTCTCACCTTGATCATCGCGCTCGCTGTCATCTTCGTGCCGCTTTCGCATTCGGCAGGCATGAACATGGCGATTGCCGATTCGTCGCACGGCGAAAATACCCATCAGACGCGGCATGCTCATGCACATGCCGATGTTCAAGAGCACGACTGCGACCATGACGATGCGCAGGCGAACGATCAGCCGGCCTCAGATCCATGCGGCCCATGCAAACTTCATCCCATCTGCCATGCCGCGATGCTTCTCGCTCCTTCGATCGAGTTGCCGACACCATCGACGCACGTCATTCCGGCCACGGCGAGTCTATCCGCCGTCATACGCACCACGAAACCTCCGATAGCCCCTCCGCGCGCGTGATTCCGATACCAACGTTCGGATGATGGTGCGCGTGTCAGCGCGTTCCATCGAGTCACTGTCTTTTGCGGGGTTGGCCATGCCATTCTCACGTCACATGCTGTCTCTTACTGTCAGGGCGGTAGCGCTCGTTGCGCTCGCCATCGCGCCCGCACGCGCGCAAACTGCGCTCACCGATCCCTTGAGCCCGGCCCCGAGTGCTATACCGCTCGCCTACCAATCGGCGTTCGAAGGATATCGTCCGTTTCGGAACGATGAGATCGCGAACTGGCGGTCCGTCAACGATACGGTCCGGTCAGTCGGCGGTCATACCGGTTCAGTGAGGGATATTGCAAAGCCGACACCGCCCATCGCCTCCGCACCCATCGCAATCAATGCCCCGGAGCAACCGGCACCTGAGGCCAGACCCAGAATGCCGGTCGATATCGCGCCCATGCCGGGCCACGGACATTAGGGGGTTGGCCATGAAAAATCAGATACTCGTTGCAGCCAGGTCGATACCGCTCGTGTTCACTCTTACCCTGTTCGTGGGTTGCACCGGCACAACCGCCGATCAAGGTTTCGAAAAGGTCGCCTCGCTGACCCAGCCGCATACCGGCGCCCCGATCACCTGGATAAAATCCGACGAAGATCGCGCGGCCGTTCGTGGTGCTGTCGATGAACTCTTGAGCAGGCCACTCAACGTCGACGATGCCGTAAAACTCGGATTGCTCAATAATCGCGGCCTACAGGCGGCCTACGGCGAACTTGGTCTCGCCGCGTCAGATCTCGCCCAGGCCAGTCGGTTGCCTAACCCTGGATTCTCG
The DNA here is from genome assembly GCA_945877815.1 of Caenispirillum bisanense. Classification (GTDB taxonomy): domain Bacteria; phylum Pseudomonadota; class Alphaproteobacteria; order Rhodospirillales; family UBA2165; genus CANIGJ01. The sequence goes on along the minus strand of CAMDWJ010000011.1, from coordinate 61,001 downwards.
TTCAAGCGGCTGAGCCGCAACGACGATCTGGATATCGAGCGGAAATTCTCGCTCAATCTTCTCGGTGTGCTCACCCTGCCGCTCGCGCGCAACATCGAAGAACGCCGGTTCGAGCAAGCCCAGATGAAGGCAGCGAACGACGTGATCACCTTCGTCGCCGATATACGCCGTGCCTGGTATCGGGCCGTCGCGACACAGCAAGCGGCGAGCTATATCGAGCAGGTGAAGGAGGCGGCCGATATCCGCGTCGAATTCGCGCGACGGCTGCGCGCTGCGGGAAATTGGAGCACACTCGATTATATGCGCCAGCAGATCTTCTATGCCGAGATCGTCGGTCGCATCGCCAATGCACGACGCATCGCATCGCATGAACGCGAACGCCTCGCCCGACTTCTCGGCGTTTGGGGGGGCGATCTCGCCTTCAAGCTTCCCGACCGTCTGCCCGAGTCGCCGGACCAAACGGTCGATGTCGGCGACATGGAAGCACGCGCGATCGCCGAGCGCTTCGACATCAGGATGGGCAAGGCGGAAATCGCGGGCCTCGCAAAATCGCTCGGCCTGACCAAAGCGACGCGGTTCGTGAACGTCTTGGAGACAAGCTATTTCCGCAACAGCGCGACGGGCCAGGCCGGTCAAACGGGATATGAAATCTCACTGGAAATCCCAATATTCGATTGGGGCGACACCAAAGTCGCACGGGCAGAATACATCTATATGCAAGCGGCCGACAGGCTTGCCGAGCTTGCAATCAAGGCGCGTTCGGAGGTTCGCGAAACCTATATCGATTATCGCACAGCACACGATCTGGCACTCCATTTCCAGAAGGAAGTGTTGCCGTTACGTAAGCAGATTGCCGAAGAAACAACGCTAAGATTCAATGGCATGCTGATCGGCGTGTTCGAACTGCTCGCCGATGCACGCGATCAGATTGGCAGTGTCATAGCCGCGATCGAAGCTCAACGCGAATTCTGGCTGGCTGAGACCGACCTGCGTTTCGTTGCCGTCGCCGACACCGCACCCCGCGCCAGCGAACCGTCGTCGCTGGGCGCGCTCGCCGGCGGCGCCGACTGAAGATCTGGAATGGAGACCGAAATGTTCACACGTCGCACACTTCTTACCGGCGCTGCCGCGATGGCCGTCGCATCCGTCGGACGCGCGGCCCTGGCCGCCGCACCTGAGCCCGCCTATCCCGGTGGCCCCAATACCGAAGTACCGAAGGCACCGTCAACCGGCCGACCGTTCAACCCAGTGGTCACACTCAACGGCTGGTCGGCACCCTGGCGCATGAATAACGGCTGGAAGGAATTCCATCTGGTGGCCGAACCAGTCGTGCGCGAAATGGCCCCCGGCATGAAGGCGAACCTGTGGGGTTACAACGGGCAAAGCCCCGGACCGACGATCGAAGCGGTCGAAGGCGACAAGGTTCGTTTTTTCGTTACCAACAAGCTGCCCGAACACACCACGATTCATTGGCATGGGATTTTATTGCCGAGTGGGATGGACGGTGTCGGCGGATTGACGCAGCCGCAAATTCCGGTCGGCAAAACCTATGTCTACGAGTTCGAGCTGACTAAAAGCGGGACGTTCATGTACCACCCCCATGCCGACGAGATGGTGCAAATGGCGATGGGCATGATGGGCCTGTTCATCGTGCATCCGCGCGACGCAAATCAACATCGAGTTGATCGCGACTTCGCGTTTCTAATCAACGCCTACGACATCGAGCCCGGCAGCTATACGCCGAAAATCGCCACGATGACCGAATTCAATCTGTGGGGCTGGAACAGCCGCGTCTTTCCGGGAATCGATCCCCTGGTCATCGCAAAAGGCGACCGGGTGCGCATCCGCATGGGCAATCTCACCATGACCAATCACCCGATCCATCTGCACGGCTACGATTTCGAGGTGACCGGCACCGATGGCGGTTGGGTAAAGGAGAGCGCGCGATGGCCCGAGGTCACGACCGATATTCCTGTCGGCGCCATGCGCGCCATCGAGTTCACGGCAAATGCCCCCGGCGACTGGGCGTTCCATTGCCACAAATCGCATCACACGATGGGACCCATGGGTCATAGCGTCCCGACAATGATCGGCGTCGATCATCGCGGGCTCGCTCGCCGCATGGTGACGCTTGTGCCCGACTTCATGACCATGGGTGAACGCGGCATGGCAGATATGGGCGGCATGGAAATGCCGCTTCCCGAAAACACACTTCCCATGATGACCGGAACCGGGCCGTTCGGCCCCATCGAAATGGGTGGCATGTTTACGGTCGCGAAGGTTCGCGATGGACTGCGCCGAGGCGACTTCGCCGATCCGGGCTGGTACGACCATCCCAAAGGCACCGTGGCATATGAACTCAAAGCCTAGTTAGACCAACGAAATTCTGCAGGAGAAATTCTGATGCGCATTTTTTATCTATCCGCCGCGATTCTCACGGCAGTGCCGGCGCTATTGTTTTCCGAACCGAGTCACAGTCACGATGAAAAGCCCGTCGAGCACTACGACGGCCACGCGGCCGCCATGGGCGAGCCCGGCGATCTCAAGGCACGCAACATCAGGACCATCGAGGTGGCGATGACCGACCAGATGCGTTTCAAGCCAGCGCTAATCAACGTCGCCAAGGGGCAAACCGTGAAATTCGTTGTCAAGAATTCCGGCGAGATCAAACATGAATTCGTGCTCGGAACCGCCGATGAGCTGACGAAGCACGCGGCGGTCATGGAGAAGTTCCCTGAGATGGAGCACGACGATCCCAATGCAGTCTCCGTCGAGCCCGGAAAGTCCGCTGAACTTGTCTGGCGCTTCACCAAGGCAGGAACCTGGGAAATCGGTTTCGCTTGCTTGATCCCCGGCCATTTCAGCGGCGGAATGAAGGGCAAGATTTCCGTTCGCTGACGCGCATTGAGGAGCAAGAGTTATGAAAAATAATTCGAAAAAATCGGCGGTCGCGATACTTGGCCTCTTCACAGCATTCCTACTCGCGGCCGGGCAGGTAAAATCGAACCACGCCGACGAGGCGCGTTTCGATCTTTTTGCCCAAGCGCCGACACCGACCGGAACGGGCGAAGGCGAGGTCCGCAAGATCGACAAGGCGACGAAAAAGGTGACCTTGCGCCACGGCCCGATCCAAGAACTCGACATGGAGGCAATGACGATGGTCTTTCAGGTGGCCGACCCGGCGATGCTCGACCAGATCGCGGTCGGCAACAAAGTGAAATTTACAGTGCGCCAGGGCGGCGGCGCGCTGACATTGCTGTCGATCGAGCCGGCCAAATAAACCCGACGCGTCCTGTCGTCCTGACAATGGAGAAATGAAATGAAAGCCACGCATTTAAGCGTACGAACCGTTGCTCTTGTATTCGGCTTCGCGGCGATGCTGGCGGTGGCGCCCAATCATCGGCTTGCTGTTGCCCAGACAGATCCGGTCGCACAAGAGACTTCCTTCAGTCCCTCGACCGTCAGTGCGCTTCAAAATTCGCTGAACAAGCAAGGCATCGCCGTCGCCATCGACGGCGTGCTCGGTGACGCGACGCACGCGGCGATCCGCACCTATCAAGGCCAGCACCATTTGCCCGTCACCGGCGAACCCGACAAGGGAACGCTCGACAAGTTGGGCGTCTTGGCGCGTCCGGGAGTATCGTCCGTCACTTCCGACCGCCGAACTGCGCAAACGCCCGGAGCGGGAAGGATGCCGATGAAGGGCGCTAGGCCACAAGGCATGATGGGTGAGGCGAGCGGCCAAGATACCTAACGGGGCATGAGGGGAGAGAGTGGCATGCCAATGGGCATGATGGGCGGCGATGCGACGATGAGCAGGGGCCGGATGCACGACCGCATGGGCAATCATATGGGACACTTGGCCCACCTCATCTATGGCACGAGCGGCACCGAACTGACCGCCGCGCGCGTTACAGCGATGGTCGAAGGCCTGCTTGCCTGGCATGGGAACCCGCGCCTGAAGCTCGGCAAGGTGAGCGCTGAAAACAACGAAATCCTGGCTGAAATCGTCACGCTGGAAGACTCGCTTGTACAAAAGCTGGCCTTCAACCGATACCCCGGGCTCGTCCGGCAAGTTCCTTGACGCCGCAATTTACCGTTTGGTCACGACTTTCAGGCAGAACTGACGGTCGGTGCGCCGTATCCTGCGTCTCTTGAACCATAAAACCCGCGCACCGGGGAACGTCCTCCACGATGCTGCGGCGCAGTCATATTCTTCTTTTGCTCGCCTTGTCGGCCTCCGCGCTTGCCGGATGTTCGATCGTGAAGATGCCGATGCCGGGCCCAAGTTCGGCGCCTGCTCCTGCCCCAGCGCCCGCGCCCTATGGACTCAAAATACCGAATGCCGTGACCGTGGATGACGGCGCCGGAGGGAACCTGCGTCTGCAATTGGCATCTGTTGTGACCGGCAGCGGCGTCGGCTCCGGCTTCGGATCGCGCGGCTATTCGATGGGCGGCAGCGGCGGGCCAAAGCATGAAGGGATCGACATCATCGCCCCCAGAGGCGCACCGATCCGCGCCGCCGCCGTCGGTTATGTCGTCGATATGGGATGGCGCGGCGCCTATGGAAAATTCGTTCTCATCCGTCACTCGGGTCAGATCGAGACGGCCTATGCCCACCTGTCCGAATTCAGCAAACCGCTCGCGATCGGCAAATGGGTCGGCCAAGACGATATCATCGGCTATGTCGGCATCACCGGGAACAGCACCGGGCCGCACCTGCATTACGAGGTGCGCAAAGCCGGCAAACCGATAGATCCTTTGGCTATTCCAGCCGGCATTGTGCCGCAAGCAGAGAGTTAGGCGCGGAATCGCTCCCACCCGCGGGCGCGCAGATCGCAAGCGGGACAAGCCGCGCAACCATAGCCCCAATTCCAACGGCGGCTGCGATCGCCCAGATAGCAGCTATGGGTTTCTTCGACGATCAAGTCGACCAGCGCCTCGCCGCCAAGCACCTCGGCCATAGTCCAGGTCTCGGCCTTATCGATCCACATCAAGGGGGTGTCGATCACGAAGCGGCGATCCATACCGAGCGTCAGGGAGACCTGAAGCGACTTCAATGTATCGTCGCGGCAGTCCGGATATCCCGAATAGTCGGTTTCGCACATGCCACCGACGAGATGCTTGATGTCGCGCCGGTAGGCGATGGCGGCGGCAAACGTAAAGAACAGAAGATTGCGGCCCGGAACGAAGGTGTTGGGCAGGCCGCCTTTCTGAAACTCGATTTCGCTTGTGCGCGTCAGTGCCGTATCGCTGACGGCGCCGAGGACCGACAGATCGATCACGTGATCTTCGCCCAGCCGCGACGCCCATGCGGGGAACGAGTCGCGAAGATGCGCCAGGAATGTTTGCCGGCACGCCAATTCGACGCGGTGGCGTTGGCCGTAATCAAAACCGATGGTTTCGACGCGATCGAAACGATCGAGCGCCCAGGCAAGGCACGTCGCACTATCCTGTCCGCCCGAGAACAGAACGAGCGCCGCGCCTGCCATGGACTTCGTCTCCGCTACCCGGTTACTTCCAGAAATAGTCGCCGGGGCGCGTTTCCGTAATCGAGGTCAAACCCGGCTTGATCTCGACATCCTTCGAATGGACGAAGATGTTGGGCATTTCGCTCAACGGATAGATAAACGCCTGTTCGTTGACGCGATCGACGGCTTGTTTATACAGCGCAGTCCGCTTCGCATCGTCAAGGATCTTGGGCCCTTCGTCGTAGATCTTCTTGATCGTCGGATCGTTGGCGTAGTCGCGGTCGCCGCCGAAGAAAAGATCCATAATGTTGATCATGTTCGGTTGGGCAAAGGTTGGATATTCCGCGACCAAGGTCGTCAGTTTTCCGTCGCCGCGGTTTTTCACATAGACCGAGAGCGGCAGGGTATTGACGCTCGCGCGGATACCCACCTTGCGCAGATCGCCGGCGATCGCCTCGGTGATCTCCTTATAAGGCGCATAGGCCCCGAGTTCGATATCGAAGCCGTTCGGATGTCCGGCTTCGGCCATCAGCTTCTTGGCGCCCGCCGGATCGTACGCGATCGGCTTGGTCGAGGATGCACAGCCGATATTGTCGTCGAAACAGATCCCATCGGGGCGGAGCGCGATATTCGAACCCGGCACGAAGTTCTTGATGATGCCTTCGCGGTCGATGGCCTTGAACATGGCCTGACGGATACGCACATCGGTAAGGATCTTGTTATCGGACCGGCCGGCGGCGTCCATCGTCATATAGACAAGCATGCGGGTCGGAAATGGCGTCTGGCGCAGATCGGGGTTCTTGGCAAGTTCGGCCAAGGTATCCGGTGAAGCCTTGCTCAGCACATGCACGCCGCCCGTCAGAATCTGAGCGATCTGGGTTTGGCGGTCCGGGATCGGAATGCCCATCACGTTCTTGATGGGTGCCCGCAAATGCGGGAACTTCTTGATCGCATCGTCGTTGCGCGTGACCTGAATATTGCCCGTGCGATCGATCGAGACGAGCTTGTAGGCGCCGGTCGATGAGCCCGAGGTGCGGCCGTAGGTCGTCTTGTCTTCCAACTTTTCGTGAACGCCTTTGTCGAATATCAAAAAGCGGTAGGTGAGAAGTTCAAGATCGTCCGCACGCGGCTCTTTCGCGCGCAGGCGTAGCTTTGTCGGACTCAGAACCTCGATGGGCTCGTACCAGGTATAACGCGCTTTGAAGCGGATGTTCAGGGCCGGATCGGCGACGTATTCCAGAGTGTACTTCACGTCGTCGGCAGTGAATTTGTTGCCGCTGGTAAAGACGATGTCATCGCGCAACTCGAATTCGAGTGTGCGCTCGTCGATGCGCTTCCACGACTTGGCGAGTTCGCCCTGCATTTCGCGTTTGTGCTCGTTATAGACGGTGAGGCGACCGTAAACATCGCGCACCCACTGCCCCGCCTCGTTCGACGGCGCATGATACAGATCGAGGGTAGGGAATCCTTCCTGAATGGTCACCTTGATCGTGTCGATGGCCTTTTGCGCGTGGGTCGGCGTGCAGACCAGTGCCAGGGCCGCGGCGGACGCCAAAGTTGAAATTACCTTCATCGTAAGACCTTCCATATTCATTTGAAATAATTCAACGGATCGGGACAGCCCGCAGGCCAGCAGTCACCTCGCTTAAATTCGGTTACAACGCAAGACAGCGGTTCCGAGCCCGCATCGCGGCCGCACCCGCCGCGCCAAGGTATCTTACCGATGCGCGGGAAAGGCAGCGCGAAAGTCTCCTTTTTTCTCACAGAAAGCAGAACCTTGCCGAAATGTCCGCATTCGAACAGACTCTCATTTCCATGAACGGAAATCCATGAACGGAAAAATCGGCATATCGCGATTGCTTTTGTTGTGTCCCACCCTCGTAGGCATGGTCTTACTGACAACTACGTCGGTGCGATCCGAAAATGGGCTGTATGCCGGCGCCTTGATCTGCGGCCCTTCTGGCGCATCGCCTGCCTTCACGCAATCCGTGACGCTGGCGTTGCGCGACGGCGCTGGCGAATGGTCGAGCGGCAAGCCGGGCCAGGACGGCTATCACATCTCGACACTATCGGTCGCCCCCGATGGAACCGCGCGCGTATCAGGCCATTATCTGGTCGGACTCGACAAGCGCCTGACCGAACTGACAGGGCATGCCGAAAGCCGTTCGATCAAGGCCGCAGGACGACGCGGTCCGCGCGACTGCCACCTGGCGCTCGATCGCCCTCCACCATCCGTAGCGTCCGCACCCTACCGCCTGCCCTACAATGTAGACGCATTACGCGCGCGCGTCCGGCAAGTAACGCGCGTCCGCGCGTGCCCAGACGCAGAGGCGGCGCCGCACGATCTGCTGGTCGAAGGTTTTTACCGACGTGACGATCAAACCTATTCGCACATCGACCCCGACCGCCTCGACGCCTATAACCGGACGCTCAAACCCATACGCGCCTTCGAAAGCGCAGTCTCCCTCATGGCCGACCACGCGTTACGTACGTCCGCAGATAACTCAGAACCATCGGATTGTACCGTCTCACTGCTCGACGGCTGGGCGAGCATCGGCGCATTGTTAGGGACGATGTCGTCACAAGGCGCTTATGAACGCAAATGGAGCACCATCACCTATGCGCTTGCGTTCGCAGAGACACTGCCGTCCGCGCGCGGCTTACAGGCTAGCCGAATTTCCGGATGGCTGCGCACAATCGGCGATCGAGTCGCCATTTACTATATGCAGCCACCCGGCGGCAGAATGTCCGACCGCGCCAACAACCATGCCTATTGGGCGGCGCTCTCGGTAGTGGCCACCGGGCTCGCGTCGCAGGACGGCGATCTGTTCGATTGGGGCATGGCGCGATTCAACGCCGCGCTCGACGATATCGATGCCGATGGCTTTCTCGCACTTGAACTCGCGCGTGCCGGCAAAGCGCTGCACTATCATCGCTTCTCCCTGGAACCTCTGCTGTTGCTCGCTCATATCGCGCGCGCCAACCACGTCGAGATTCCTCCGGCGGGCGAAGCGGCGCTGCGCCGTCTCGTCCATCGGGTTCGTCTCGGGCTCGACGATCCGCGGGCCTTTGCCGAACGGTCCGCACGGACGCAGGACGAAGCCGGACGGAGCCGCGGCGATTGGGCCTGGGCGGAATTGGCACTGGCACTGTTCGATGATCCCGGCCTCGCCGCACGCATCGCGCCGTTGCGGCCCTTGTCGGTGCGGTGGTTGGGCGGCGATCTGACGTTGCGCTACGCGCGACCGTGAGACGAGACTACATGCTCCAGGCAATGAAGGCGGTATAAAGCAGGATCACGGTGCATCCTGCGATGAGTGCCGCAGAGACCCACTGGCTCCATTTTTTGAACCGCTTGTCGCGGAGTCGCCTGATCTCTTCGGCGCTGAGGTTGGCTTCGCCGAGATCGTTCGCCTCGATGTCTTCGCGCCGTCCAAACTCTGCTTCCGCGAGTTTGCGCTTCCAGGATCTTGAAATCGTTTCGGTGTCGAGCCGCTCGCGGATCGTCTCGAGACTTACCTTCGCAAGCGAGGCCTTGAAGGCTGAAATCTCGGACGGTGTTCCACCATCGATTTCCTTGCCGAGAAACGTCTTGAGACGTGCCACGTCCTTGGGTTCAAGCGCCATGACGCGTTACCGCAGGGAGACGGACGCGCCGGCAGCGGCCTGAAGGCGCAAAAGCTTGCCCCGGTAGCCCTTCACGATGCGCGTACCCTGGCGCAGTTCCATCTCATGATCGGGAGAAAATTGCTCGACCAGCGCCATGGCGCCGCGGTCGTCCTTGCAGTTCATGTGAACGCAATGGGTCTCGTGCCGTTGGGCATCGAAAAAATTGAGTATGTAGTGCATGGTTACTCCCTGCCGTTCAGGCGGGAGCTCAGGACTTTCTTGCGAAGCCGTTCTCTCAGTCGCGGGCGCCCAATGGATTCAGCCAGCGATGGCTTTAAATGCGCCTGATTCTCTGAAATAGCCACCCTGCGTAATTTTTGGCCTATTCGGCTGCTGTCTTCTGCCCTTTTTTAAGGCGCGGCTCGACATCTTGCGCGATGCGTTGCGTATAGGCTTGGCGCCAATCTAGATCGGCGGACGCCACGAAACTGCCGCCGCGCTGAAGGCGGTACTCTTCGGGCGTATCGACGCCGGGGGGGACGGCACCGTGTTCGGCCAAGGCCTGGGCCGCCGCCAGGATGCGTCGGCGCGTGCGCGTGATGGGCAAATCCGACGGGGCCAAATGCTCCCAGGTGTGATCGGTGATCGGTCCCATGCTTTCGGTGATCGCCTGATCCTGCAAATGGATGCCGTCGATGCCGGTATAGCTCTGACTGCGCTGAACCGCGCGGTCGATGTGATAGTCGTTGCCGCGGTTGTCCGCGAGATTCCAACGGCCCAGCCAATCGGTGGTGCGCGGAAGGTAGCGATCCTTGGTCGCAGTTCCGACCAGTTCCTTTCCATTTGCGAAGCTTTGGCTGGGACGGCGTTTGCGCGCATTCTTGTTAGCGACCAGGATGAACATGGTGTGGTGGTCGTCGAGCGGTATCCAGGCGCGCGCCAGCACGTTGTTCTCAAACACGCTGATCGGCGGTAGGGTCCAGCACGGGAACATGAAATGCGCGAAGCGCCAGTAGGTGCCGCCATCCTCGCTCGGCCGATAGGCGCCATAGGTCGTCCCGAACGGCGTTTCCTCGACAATATATTCAGGCGAGCGATTGACGACGATGTTCTGATCGATATTGCCGTTGGCATAGGCCTGTTTGGGCGCGGCACCGAGATGCAGAAAACCGAGGTGCGACGTATCGATGTCGCCCTCCAATGCCTGGAGCCAATTGCAATCGCGCTGGATGAAATCGATCTCGAGATCGGCCTCGGGTTCGAGCGTCGACTCGATCAGCGGCAAGGGCGGCGCCACCTCGCGCTCGCCCATATATACCCACACGAGCCCGTTGCGCTCGGCCACCTTGTAGGCCTTGGCATGGACCTTGTGTTTGAAATCTTGATGCGGTGGCACATTCGCCATATCGAGGCAGTTTCCGTCCACGTCGAACTTCCAACCGTGATAGACGCAGCGGATGCCGCCTTCCTCGTTGCGGCCGAAGAACAAGGACGCACAGCGATGCGGGCAACGATGATCCATCACGCCGATGCGGCCCGACGTATCGCGGAACGCGATGAGATCCTCGCCAAGCAGGCGAAAGCGCATCGGCTCCGCGTCGACGATCAGCTCGGACGATTTCGCTGCGGGCAGCCAATAGTGCCGCATCATATTGCCCATGGGCGTTCCGGCGCCCACCCGCGTCAGGATTTCGCTCTCGCGTGCAGTGGTCATGCTTGGACTCCGATCGGACTAAGACGTGCTACTTCCAGGAAAACTCGTGCGCGTTGATGGCGCCCGCGCGGATGTCCCTGTTCGTGAGATCGACCTCTTTCGTATGAACATACACCGCGCGGATCGGTATCATCGGGAACACATAAGCCTGATCGTGCGCGTAATCCATAACCTTGGCGATCGCTTTGCGGCGGTCGACATCGTTGGTCATGGTCATGGTTTCGTTCGCCATGCGGGTCAGTTCGGGATCGTCGTATTCCTTGCTCAGGAAATGGCGAACGATCTGCGGCGATGCTTCGAACATGCCGCCGCCGCTCCAGCCGTAATAGCCGATATCGACCTTGCCTTGCGACAGCTGCTGCACGCGCGCCGCGGGCAGATGGATGCGTACCGTCGCGCGGATGCCGACCGCGCGCAGCATACCCGACATTGCCGTCGCTTCCGTTTGGTTGGTCGGGAAGGTGCTGATCACGACATCAAAGCCATCGGCATAGCCGGCTTCGGCCAGGAGCTTCTTGGCGCCGGCCGGATCGTAACTCGGTACTTCTTTGGTGAAGCCGCAACCCAGCTGTTCTTTCGAACACAACCCTTCGAACGGCTTGACGTTGTTTTTCGCGACCGCGCCGTATTGTGCCTCGACAAGCTGCGGGCGGTTAATCGCCTTGACGATCGCCTGACGCACACGCACGTCGCCCAACGCCTTGACGTTCTGCGCACCGAGGCTCGGAAAGCCAAAAAAGCTATAGGCAAGCGCATCGGGCGCCAGGGTGAATTCGAACTGGCCGCTGTCTTTGAGCGACGTCACCGCATCCGCCGGCAGATCGCGCGCCAGATCGACGCTACCGGTCAAAATCTTGGCGACCAGGGTGCCGACATCCGGTACAGGTTCGGCGACGACGCGGCCGATGCCCGCCGCAACCTTGGTGCCCATTGCCTTGAAATCGGAATTCCGCTCGGCAACGATCCCGGTGTTCTTGTCGATCTTGGCGATCTTGAGCGGCCCGCTACCCACCGGTTTCGCGCCGAACGCCTGCTTGTCAGCCAGGGGCGCATGGATATGTTCCGGATAGATCGACGTATAGGCCATCCACATCATGCCGTCCGGCACAGGTATCTTGGATTTGATGCGGACCTTGTACTGGCTCAGTTTCTCGACCGACTGGATCCAATTCCAGCTCGACTTGTAGCGCAGGTTCACCTTGGGATCGATGAGGTAATTCAGCGTATGGACGACGTCGTCGGCATCGAGCGTCTGGCCGTCGTGGAATTTCACGTCGTCGCGCAGCTCGAACTCATAGATAGTCGGATCGGGCTGCGACCAGCTTTTCGCCAGCAACGGCGCGAATTTCACGTTCTTGGAATCGAAGCTCAGCAGACTGTCCCAGACCGACAGTTCCCAAGCATTGTTGAACGGCCCAGGCAGCAGATAGGGATCGAGCGACGATTCCGCGTCGCCCAAGGGAAAGCGCAGCGTATCTTTTGATTTTTGCGCCCATGCCTGATTGTGTGCCGGAAGTGCTGCGAGCATCGCCGAGGCGAAGGTTGCGGCCAAAAAGAACTTAGGCAGGAACTTCGAAGATGTCATGGCAACGACCTTTCTGTAGCTACTTCCAACCGAATTCATGGGGCTGCACCTGACCAGAGCGGACGTCGGTGGCACGCAGCCTAACGTCCTTACCGTGGACGAAGATAACCCGGATCGGCGTCATCGGGAACACATAGGCATTTTCATTTGCGTAATCCATGACTTTGGCGACGGCCTTGCGCCGCTCGGCATCGTCCATCATGGAATTGGTATCGGCCGCCGCCTTGGACAGACCGGCGTCGTCATATTCGTTGCTAAGAAAATGTCGCACAATCTGGCCCGAGGTCTCGAACATCCCGCCGCCGCTCCAACCGAACAGGCCGATCTCGATCCTGCCCTGGCTGAGCGCTTGGAGCCGCTGGGCAAGCGTGGTCATGCGCAGCGTGGCGCGGATGCCGACCTGGCGCAGCATGCCTGATACGGCGGTCGCTTCGTTGGGCGTCGATGCCGAGATGGTGACGTCGAAGCCATCGGCATAGCCGGCCTCGGCCAGCAGCTTCTTTGCGCCTGCCGGATCGTAATCGGGCACGGCCCTGGTATAGCCGCAACCCAATTGCTCCATCGAGCAGAGACCTGGATGGGGCGTCATGTTTTTGCCGAGATCGCCATATTGCGCGACCAGCAGCGCCTTGCGGTCGATCGCCTTGATGACAGCGAGGCGCACGCGGGGATCGGCGAGCGCTTTGACGTTCTGCTGCCCGCTGGTAGGGAAGCTCAAGATGGAATAGCCGAGCGCCGGCGGCGACAATGTGAATTCGAACTGGCCGGAGTCCTTTAAGGCAATAGCCTGGTCAGCGGGTATGTCGCGGCCCATATCGACTTCGCCACGCAGCAATTTGGCGACGAGTGTCCCGGCGTCCGGGATGACTTCGGCGACGACGCGGCCGATCCCGGCGTCCATTTTGGTCGGTTGCGCTTTGAAGGCCGCATTACGTTCCGCGACGATGCCCGTATTCTTATCGATGCGGACGATCTTCAACGGCCCCGTGCCGACCGGCTTGGTACCGAAGGCCTGTTTGTCGGCGAGCGGCGCGTGAATATGTTCGGGGAAAATCGGCGTGTTGAACGCCATCCACATCATGCCGTCGGGAGCTGGCGTCTTGGATTTGATGCGGACCTTGTAGGGGCCGAGCTTCTCGACCGAGGCGAGCCACGCCCAATTCGACTTGTAGCGCAGATTCACTTTCGGATCGATGAGATAACCGATCGTATGGACGACGTCGTCCGCGTCGAGCTTCTGGCCGTCATGCCACACGACGTCATCGCGCAATTCGTACTCATACGTCGTCGGATCGGGCTGCGACCAGGATTTGGCAAGCTGAGGCGCGAACTTCACGTTCTTTGAATCGAAGCCGAGCAGATTATCCCAGATCGACGGCTCCCAGATGTTGTTGAACACACCGGGGATCAAATAGGGATCGATCGCGGATTCACCGTCCGACATCGGAAAACGCAAGGTGTCCTTGGTTTTTTGCGCCGAAGCCGAGCCCGCACAAAGCGCCGCAAGTGTTAACCCGGCGACGAATATTCCGAAGTGCTTCATGGCGAGCCCCTATTATTTCCAGCCGAACTCGTGCGGATTTACCTGGCCGGAGCGCAGATCGGCGGCGAGCAGCTTCACCTCCTTGGTATGGGTGAAGATGACGCGGTTGGAGACCATCGGGAAGGCATAGGCATTCTCGGATGCGTAATCCATCAGCTTGGTGACTTCCTTACGGCGCGCGGCATCGTCCATCATTGACGAGGTCACGTTGGCCATCTCGGTGAGCTTGGGATCGTCGTATTCCTTGCTCAGGAAATGGCGCACGATCTGCGAGGAAACCTCGAACATGCCGCCGCCGCTCCAACCGTAATAGCCGATATCGACCTTGCCCTGGCTCAGCAATTGAACGCGCTGCGCCGGCGGATGGATGCGGATGGTGGCGCGGATGCCGACAGCTCGCAGCATGCCGGAGACCGCCGTCGCCTCGGTCACGTTGCTCGGGAAGGTGCTTATGACGACGTCGAAGCCATCGGGATAGCCCGCTTCAGCGAGCAGTTTCTTGGCGCCCGCCGGATCGTAATCCGGCACCATCTTGGAATAGCCGCACCCCAGCTGTTCCTTGGAACACAGCGACTCGTGCGGTTTCAGCCCCTTGGCGAGATCGCCATATTGCGCCTCGACCAGTTGCCCGCGGTTGATCGCCTTAATGATTGCGGTGCGCACGCGCACGTCGCCCAACGCTTTCACGTTCGAAGCGCCGGCCGAGGGGAAACCCATGAAGGAATAGCCAAGGGCCGGCGGCGACATGGTGAATTCGAACTTGCCACTGTCGCGCAACGCGATTGCTTGGTCGGCGGGTATTTCGCGCGCGAGATCGACCTCACCGCGCAGCAGTTTCGCAACCAGCGTGCCGGCATCGGGCACCGGCTCGGCAACGATACGCCCGATAGGTGCCGCCGCCTTCGCGACCGATGTTTTGAACTCGCTATTGCGCTCGGCGACGATGCCGCTGTTCTTGTCGATCTTCGCGATCTTCAATGGACCCGAGCCGATGGGCTTGGCGCCGAAAGCGACCTTGTCGGCCAGCGGGGCATGGATATGTTCGGGGAAGATCGAGGTGTTGAAGGCCATCCACATCATGCCGTCCGGCGCCGGATAATTGGCCTTGAGGCGGACCTTGTGCGACCCCAGTTTTTCCACCGACTTGAGCCAAGCCCAGTTGGATTTGTAGCGCAGGTTGACCTTGGGATCGATGATGTAGTTCAGCGTATAGACGACATCATCCGCATCCAGGGCTTGGCCGTCGTGCCACTTCTTGTCGTCGCGCAGTTCGAATTCGTAGGTCAGCGGATCGGGCTGCGACCAGCTTTTGGCGATCAGCGGCACGAAGGCGACCTTCTTGGAATCGAAGCCGAGCAGATTGTCCCAAACCGACGGTTCCCAAACATTGTTGAACGGGCCAGGCAGCAGGTAGGGATCGAGCCCCGGCTCCGCATCCGACAGGGGGAAGCGCAGCGTATCCTTGGATTTCTGCGCCAGGGCCGGATTTTGGGCCGTGGTTAAGGCGAACGCCGCAACAAGACCGGCCGCGAGGAATGCTGGGAACGAAAACTTCACGATGGAACCTCCTATTTGGAACGCATCCGTTGAACGCGGACGTAACATCTTATGAATAACCTATTTCGCCCAGCCGAGATCGAGGATGCTGACGCGCTTGCCGCTCCAGGTCCGGGTCTCGATCGTCACGTCCTTATTGTGCACGAACGTATCCGGCCAACTGGAGATCGGCAGAATATAGGCATCGTCGAACAGCTTTTGCTGCATTTTGGCATAGATCGCCTTGCGCTTGTCGACGTCGATCGTGGCCAGACCTTCCTGTTCCCACGCGAACATCTGTTTGTCGTCGGCGAAGCTCGAGGCTTCAGAACCGAAATAGAGGCGAAAAGCATTTGACGTGTCCGGCATATTGCCGATCGGCGTATCGGCAACCACGGCCTGGATAGAGCCGTCGTTGCGACGATCGCGATAAACGTTCATGGTTACATGTTGAACGCTCGCGCGGATACCAATCTTGCGCAGCATACCCGCGATAGCTACTCCCGCTTCGCGAGACAGCGCGCGAGTTACAATCTCCATATCAAAGCCGTCTTTGTAGCCGGCCTCCTCCAATAATTTTTTTGCGGCCGCAGGATCGTAGGTACGTTGCTTAAGACCCATGTCGGGGCACGCGAACATAACCGCATCGCAATATGAATCGACGACATGGGCCTCACCGGGAACGATATGCTTGGCGAGTTCCGCACGATCGACCGCCATGAAGATGGCGCGGCGAACGCGCACATCGTTCAACGCGGGTTGCTTCGCGCGGTCGCGCGCATCGAGATACAACTCAAGATGCGTCAACTGATCGCGCGAATAGGCAATAATGTTGGGCATCTTCGGCAGATCGTCATACTGCGATTTGTTAGCGACGCGCATAATGTCGATGGTGCCCGCGATCATATGCGCCGTCTGCGTCTCGCGATCTGGAATCGGAACGCCAATCAGATTTTTCCATAGCGGTTTAGGGCCATGATTGAACTCTTCAAACCGCTCAACGTGGAGCCCCTGGCTCTGCACGTCGAATTTGGTAACCTTGATCGGACCGGTTCCGATTGGATTCCGGCCGTAATCGGACTTATCCTTTAGGTTCGAATGAATATTCGAATCGTAATAGAACATGTTTGCGGCAAGAAGGTTCAAATCCGGCGCCGTCGGTTCCAACGCATAGATCCGTACCTTGTAGGGTCCAATCTTCTCGGCGCGATCGATCCACTGTAGACGGACCGCCGCCGTGATGCGCAGCGCCGGATCCTTGCGCCAATTGGTGAGATAGACGACATCGTCCGCATCGAACGGCTTGCCGTTGTGGAATTTCACGTCCTCGCGCAATTCGAATTCGAGCGTCTTGTCGTCGACATGTTTCCAAGATTTCGCGAGCGCGCCCACGAACTTTCCAGCACCGTCGTCATAACGCACGAGCGGCTCGTAAACCTCGCGGTAATAGAACGAACCGTCGTTGGAATTGGAATAGTAGCTGTCTACCGTAGGCAGCGCCTCGGCCAGCGCAACGCGCATCGTGTCCTTGGCCTTCTGCGCCACCACGGGAGTGGCGGCGAATGCTAAAAAAATGCCGGCAGCAAGGATCTTGGATGTCGAAAATTTCACGGCGAATGCCTCCTTTGACCAAATCGGTATCGCGGTCAAAACACCCCGAATCGTCAATCCGATTACCAATTTTCGGAAAGATGCCGTTCGGCTCCTCCTGAGTAAACCAGAAAAAACGACATATATATATCGAGGCCGACCTGCGTTAACGTCGCTTCATAGCCAGGATTCATGCAATTTGACCGTGATGCGAACGAGCCGACGCAACCTTCTCTCGGCCCTCGCCGTCACGGCGACCGTCGTCGCTGTCCTTGGCCCAGGTGCAGTCCTTGCCCAGTCTGCCCCCGCCTCGGCCTTTCGGGACACCGCGATCGCGGGGTGGAAACGACGTATCCACGCGATCCTCGATCGCAATCGATTGCCGATCATCGATATGCAGGCGACCTATATTCCCGGCACAACCAATGTTCGGCTGATGGTCGGATTTATGGACGAACTGGATATCGCCCAAATTGCCTTCGCGGCCGCGAACGTTCCGACGAGCGCGCCGTCGCTGGACCTGTATCGCGTGCATCCGGACTATTTCATCCCAGCGACCAACAGCGGCGAATATCCCCGTTGGTGGAACAATCCCCAAAATTTCCTAACCGGCGTGACCGCAGAACTCAAAACCGGGCAATTTTTCCTCATGGGCGAGCACGAGTTTCGTCACTATCCGTCGCCGGAACAGGTGGCGGCCGGCCAAACACTCCGCGATATCACCGTGCCAATCGATGGAAGCGCCGGACAGGCCTTGTTCCAACTCAGCACCGACACGGGCGTCTCATTCCAAATTCATTACGAGATCGAGGATCGGCTTCTGCCGGCGCTGGAAGCGATGCTGGAACGCTACCCGAAGGCGAATGTGATCTGGTGCCATCTCGCGATGATCCGATATCCCGACCGGGGATCGCGCTATACGCCGACCTACATCACTTCGCTGATCGAACGCTTTCCGGGACTCCATTTCGACCTCGCCGTGCCGCCGCCGGGATCCGTCTATACCCCGTCCGGTGCGCGCGATTCGACGCTCTATGGCGGCGACGGGAAGATGAAACCCGAATGGCGTGCGATCATCGAAGCCCACCCCGATCGCTTTCTGGCCGCCAGCGACTACCGCCCCCCCGTCGAGCCGCAATATAAAATGAACATGCAGCGTCAACGCAGGTTGGTCGAGGAACTGAGCCCAACCGCGCAGCATCTGGTCGCCTACCGCAACGCCTGGCGTCTAATCACAGGAACTCAATGGAGCGATTGAATTAGGCATCGTCGACCGGTTTGGGCTAACGTCGCTCTCAAGACACAAAAAACCAAAAAAGTCGTATCCAATACAGGAGGCAATCATGACCGCTATTCCTAGTCGGCTTCTTGCCGCCGGCACGCTCGCAGTATCGATGATCTGCACCACGGCGGGCCCGACACGGGCTCAGTCGGTCGAACAATTCTACAAGGGCAGCACCGTGACTGTCCTGCTCGGTCAGCCGCCTGGAGGCTCCTACGACCTTTACGGTCGCCTGGCCGTCGACTATCTGCGCAAGTTCATTCCGGGCAATCCCAGCGTCCAGATCCAGTACAAGCCGGGTGGTGGCGGCGCGGTCGCGGTCGCCTATTTCTACGAACAGGCTCCCCGCGACGGATCGATCATCGGGCTCTTCGCAGAAACGCTCGCCCATACCCAGCTGATCGAGCCGGAGATCGGCAAATGGAAGATGGAGGAGATGACCTATATCGGCTCCTTCGCCGGGGTCAACGCCGCCTTCGTGCGCCGCAAGGATTCGCCCGCCAAGACGGTCGCCGAAATGCGCGAGAAAGAGATGAACCTCGGCTGCTCGGGCAAAACCTCGCAGAGTTATCAGTCCCCGGCGATGCTCAAGAACCTCGCCGGATTCAAATTCAATCTGATCTGCGGCTATCCGGGTTCGGCCGACTATATCCTCGCCATCGAAAAGGGCGAGGTCGATATGGCATCGAGCGCCTGGAACTCGTGGGCCAGCGTGCACGCGCAAAAGATCGCGAGCGGCGAGTTCGTGCCGATGATCCAGAGCGGCCTCAAGCGCCATAAGGATCTGCCCAACGTGCCTTTAATGCAGGATCTGGTGGACGACCCTAAGCTGAAGAAAGCGATGGAATTCGCCTCCGCCGGCGCGGCCATCGGCCGTGCCCTACTGGCGCCGCCCAAGGTTCCGCAGGATCGCCTCGATGCGCTTCGCGCCGCCTTCGACAAGATGGTAAAGGATCCCGACTTCATCGCCGAGGCGAAGAAACGCGGCGCCGAACTCGATCCAAGCTCGGGCGCCGAGGCGCAAAAAGCCAGCCTCGCCATCGTCGGCGCGGACAAGGACGTGATCGAGCTGGCCTCGAAGGGAATGAAATAGGCTGAAGAAGCGATTAAGCCGAGCAGAGGCCCTCATCCTGAGCTTGTCGAAGGATGGAGGCCTTGTGCTTCGACAGGCTCAGCATGAGAGGCCAAGAATATTCAAAGTGCGTTGCAGGGCCGAATGATCGTACGCCACATGTGCGACGACGAGGTATTGTCGTTGCCGAGCCCTTCCTCCGGCTGCTTGAAGTGGCGGCCGATGATGTCCTCGAACTGATCCATTGTGACCACCACGTTGGGATCGAACGAATATAGATCGTTCACGCAGATCATGCGCGCCGACATGTAGTATTTGTGATTCTTGGCAAACTGATAGGCCCGCTCGATATAGGGTTCGGGTTTGTAACCCTCGCCGAACAATCTGACGTAGAGATCGGGATAGCCGTAGCCCACCGACTCGTCGGGATAGAAACGCAACGCCTGATGATAGCGGATCGCCCAGCTCACCTCTTCGTCGATATACGGCTCCAAGAGTTGGGCACCCCACCAGCCGTGATCCGACCGGATAAACCCGTTGACCGCGAAATCGTGCAACAGGCAGCCCAGCACCATTTTCTCCGGCAGGCCGTTCTTCTGCGCGAGGTTTGCGCTCTGCATCAGATGTTGATCGCCCCCGATGGTGAAACGGTTCTTGAAGAAATCCATCAGGGTCGGTTTTTCCGGCATCGGGGGAAGGCGCGGGTCGGTGCCCATCAGAACCTGCTTGCGCGGGGCACCCGGCACCGGCGTATTGGTCCGCGGCAATTCGCCGTCCGCCAGAACATAAAGAAGCGACTTGGTGACAATTTTGTCCTCAAGTTCCTTCATCTGCTGGTGTTCGGCGTCTTCCGCCGCTTGCCACATGGATTTTGCCTGCGCCATCGCGAATCCTCCCACTAACCGCCGCTTTATTATGCCAAATTCACCTAAGATTATACGCTTCCAACCTTGCGTCGCGCAATCTCGGCCCCCTCGACCAAGGTCCGCAGCTTTGCGGCAACGACCGACGGAACAACCACGTCTCGCCCCGCAACCGTTCCAAAACCGCAGTCAGTCGCCGCCATAACCCGCTCCGGACCCACGATCATACAATAACGCTCCAACCGTTGCGCAATGAGACGCGGGTGTTCGACAAGATTGGTCGTCGTGTCGATGACGCCAGGGATCAAAATTTTATCATCCGGAAGGCGCGCCGCAGCCCAATCCTCCCATTCGTGTTCGTGGCGCGGATTGGCCCCCTCGAACAGGATCGCCGCAGGACGCGCGCGCATGAGCGTCGGAATTAATTTTGCGACTGGGAAGTCATGGGTATGAGGACCGGGATAATTTCGCCAACAGACGTGCATCCGCATCGCGGAACCGGGAATGTTTCGCGTTGCGTGATTGAGCGCTTCGACATTTCGCTCGGCAATTCTGAGGAAATCCGCATCGCTCGAATCCTGGTGACTCATATGACGAATCATCGCGAGGTCGGGACAATCTATTTGAACAACGATACCAGCACCATATATTGCCTCATATTCCGTCTGCATCGCATCAGCGAGCGCGGCAACGAATTCGTCTTCGGTGGCGTAATGGCGGTTTCGGACGAAATGAGCGAGTGTCCCGGGCGAGGCGGACGAGAGAAAAAGTTGCCGGCCAGACCCCGTCGAGGCAGCGGTTAAATTGGAGATGTCACGCTTTACCGGTTCGGTATCGCCATAGGCGACGACGCCCTCGCAGATCAAGGGGGCCAGAAGCCCGCGCGCTGTCCCCCTTCCGCCAGCTTGAGCGGCGGCAACGTCGGGATGATCGCCCATGTCGCGCGGCGGCTTGGCCCGGCCGTGGCCTTGACCTATGGCGCCGGCCACGAGACCAGTCAAACGATCCGCGACGTAATGCGTATACGAGGTCCGGCCCATTTCGCCGTCGTTAACGACGTCAAGGCCGACGTCAATTTGTTGACGGACAACATCGGTCACGGCAGCGGCGACAAGTTTTCCGAATGGAGGCGCCTTGCTGTCTGCCAATCCGCCTCCAGCAAGAAGCCGTTCAGCAAGCGGAGCCGGCCTGGGTAAACTTCCGACATGTGTTGTCAGGATACGGCCCATCAGAGAATCGCTTCCACCTCTGGCGGAATCTCGGTGAAGTTCTTCCCACCGCGCGCTCTTGCGAAAACAGCCTCCGGCCCGCC
Source organism: Caenispirillum bisanense (assembly GCA_945877815.1). Lineage (GTDB taxonomy): Bacteria > Pseudomonadota > Alphaproteobacteria > Rhodospirillales > UBA2165 > CANIGJ01. Next base: position 39,424 of record CAMDWJ010000011.1, on the reverse strand, counting down.
GTGCGCTTCAACAAGAGCCTTCTGATCGGCTTTGGCGCGCTTATCGGTCGCTTCCGGATCGACAATTTCGCGCAGTTTTCGCTCGCACGCGGCGAGCGTCGCCGCATAAGCGGGATCGGCCGCGAGATCATGCACTTCATTAGGGTCCGACTCGACATCGAACAGTTCGGGCCGGTAGCCGACATAGTGATGGTATTTATACCGGCCCTGCCGGATCATATATGCGCCCGATGGCGATCCCATCGCGTGATATTCGCTAAAGGCGAGCCTCTCCAGATCGTCGGGCGAATTCGCGAAATCGAAGAGCGATCTTCCCGGCAAAGTGCGATCTTCCACCGGCAATCCAGTGGCGTCGAGGATCGTTGGATACATATCGACAAGACTGACCGGCGTACGGCTGACCTTAGCCGAGGGCACGTCGCTGCCGGCGAGGATCATTGGAACTCCTGTGGCCTCTCGGTACATCGTCGATTTACCCCACATGCCCCGCGAACCTGCCAGTTCGCCGTGGTCACTCGTATAGGCAATGCGGGTTGAGGCTGTCAGACCAGCCCTATCCAACGCGCGCAAAACATAGCCGATCTGGGCATCGACGAACGTACATAGGGCCGCGTAGGAGGCAAGCGCGCGGCGCACGACATCGGGCGTCACATCCAATCCGGAATGTAGGCGCGTCAACCGTTCCGACCATGGATGAGACTGATAACCTGATCGTGGCTCGAGAAGAGGCAAGGGCAACTCCTGGGCACGATACATCTCGAAGAATTCCGGTGGCGCGATGAGCGGATAGTGCGGCGATACGAAACTGACAAACAAAACCCAAGGCTTGTCATTTCGGGTGTTCCCGGCATTCGCGATCCAATCGCAAGCTATCTCCGCGATCTTTCGATCGTATCGTGTATAGGACGTCTCACCCGGCCCAGCGCCAGGCGCTATCTGGCCCGCTCCGGGACGCGGAGGAGGACGCTGAAAATCTGGGAACTGGCCGCGAACAGATCCCTGTACCATGCCAACGCCATCCTTGATGTGCATCGGAATATGCTGCTTGTCGAAGCCCGTCGGATCGCCGCCGTTACGATAATGCAACTTGCCGATCGATTCGACACGCATCCCTGCGTCTTGGAGGCGATGTCCCCAGCCTTCGATCCTGCCGTCATAAGCGATGGCATTGTCCCAATAGCCGATCTGATGGATATAGCGGCCGGTCGCGAGACTGGCGCGTGCCGGAACGCAGATCGGACAGTTGGTATAGGCGGCATCGAACCGCGTTCCCCGTGCGGCTAAGGCATCGAGATTTGGGGTCTTGACGTATTTATGCCCAGCACAGCCCATGAAATCGGCGTTGTGCTCATCCGACATGATGACGAGGAGATTTTGGGCACGAATATTCATCGGCTTTCTTTCAACGGTCATAATCGTTCAAATATTTTTTGGCGTACGTCATTTCCAGGAGAAATCAGACGCCAACGGCCCATTCGGACGCAAAACGGGCGAAGAAACGTTGAGTTCGGCGCGACTGACGACAACATCGGGGTTTGACGTCGTCGGAAACACGTAGCCGTTCTCGACGGCATAATCGATGACCTTTGCCGTCATAGCCATACGCCCCTTGGGGTCCGTGATACTCAGTGTCGCAGTCGCCATATCGGAGAGTTTCAAGTCGCCAAATTCCTCGCGAACAAAAAAACGCACCATGGCCCCCGAGGAATCGTACATGCCCCCCCCCAGCCATAGTATGTAATCTGCAGCTTTCCATCGCGTTCCAGATTGCGGGCCACCGGAATCGGCACCGGCCGCACGGAGGCACGTATCCCGATCTGATGTAACATGTTGGCGGCCGCCTCGGCCGGCTGTTTGGTAATGCCGGCAAACGTCGTTATCTCGACGTTAAATCCACCCGCGAATCCCGCTTCGGCTAAAAGCTTCTTCGCACCTTCCGGGTCATAGGCCGGCGTTGTCTTGGAATAGTCGCACCCTATCTGCACTTTCCAACACACCGCTTCGAACTTTAGAGGCAATTTTTCGCCGCCATAGACGATTTCTTCGAGCGCGGAAATATTGAGCGCCTTTCCGATCGCCTGCCTGACGCGTGGATCGGCAAGCGCCGGGATATTTTTGCGTCCCTGCGCCGGTATCGATATATAGTGAAAACTGATCCCTTGCTGAATGGTCAGCTTGAATTGCGGGTCGGCTGCGATCGTTTTGGCCTGCAGAACGTCGATCCCGTCAATCAGATCGGCGCCGTTCGCGATCAATTGAGCGACACGAGTTCCTTCATCGGGAATTGGCTCCGCGACGATTCTGCCGATCTTCGCGACGGGTTTAGTGTGCCCTGCATGAACGTAATTCTTGGAAGGTTCGGCGACGATCCCCGTGTTCTTGTCTATTTTGATGGCTCGTAGCGGGCCGGTTCCGACGGCGGCCTGCCCATAGATTTCTTTGCGTTCCAGCGCCGAATGTACATGTTCGGCATAAATGTAAGTGCCATAGGCGAACCGCATCAGGTCGAACGGTGTCGGCTGATTCAGGTGGATGCGAACCTTGAACTGATCGACTTTCTCGGCGGATTTAATGTGATCCCAATTCGCTTTAAGACGGAGCACAACCTTCGGATCGACGAGCCAATTGACGATATGGACTACATCGTCAGCATCCATTTTTTGGCCATCGTGAAAATTCACATCGTCGCGCAACTCGAATTCGAGAGTCTTGTCGTCGATATGTCGCCACGACTTGGCCAAACGCGGAACAAATTTTCCGGCCTGGGCATCGAAGTCGATCAAGGTATCGTAGAAAGACGGCCCCCAAGTGTTCTCCGTGGCGCTCGGATCATTGTAATAGTCGATCGCGCTGGTTCCGAGATTGATCGGCATGCGCAACGTGTCCTTGGATTTCTGGGCCATCGCGGGCACGGCAAAACACAACGCGACGGCGGATGCGAACGCACCTAAGGCTTTTCCAGTTTTTCCCATGTCGTCCTCCCAGATATTCTTTATGCAGACTTTAATTAGAGTTCGGGATTAAGCGGCGCTCCGCTCTCCAACCAGTTCATCAACTTTCCAATACTTCTATAGAAAATCTCGCGCTCGTCTGAGGTTAGATTCGCCAAAATTTGCCTTTGGTTTCCACGTCCTCCGTCGATGATGCGTTCATCGAGGTTCCGTCCGCGAGTGGTGGGAGAAAGAATCGCGCTGCGCCCATCGGCTTTGTCGCGGCTCCGTTTGACCAATCCTCGTTCGATTAATGATGCAGTCGCCCGGCTGATTTGCGCTCCATCGATGGTCAGGTGTTTGACCAACTCTCCGAAGCGAATATTTCCGTGAAAAACGATTGCGCCGAGAACGCGCCGCTCGGCAAGAGTGACATCGAAATTCTCTGACAGCACCCGGGCCGCCTTCCGATCAAAAGCAGCAGACAAGACACTCAATCTGAACGTTAGAAATTCATCGTGCGCCAAACGGTCATAGGCCCGATCTGTCGGATCCCGACCTATCATATCTGGGACTGCCCACCGTTGGGTGTCCGCCACTTCTTCCGGTGCAAAGCTGCGTTCTGTTCCCGGCGCGTGACGTCCGTGACCAGAAATGGGTGGACTAATATCGACCATCGGCACGTCTCCTTCCCGAACATGAAAACATATTTATTTGTTAAAACAAATAATTTATTTGAAAAATCAAATTTATACGATCTTTGGAGTTCGATATGTGCTTCATCGGCTCAAACACCTGTTTCGCGAATAATGCGAATAAATTGACAATGCGCGCGACGGCTTGCCATAAGCGGGGGCCGCACCAATGGAACGGAGTCCACGGGAAACGATATGGGTTATAAAATTCTCATCGCCGGAGCCGGTCTCGGCGGGCTCACGACAGCCTCGTGCCTCCTGAAGGCCGGTCACGATGTCGAAATCTACGAACAGGCCCCGGTCCTGGGTGAAATCGGCGCCGGCATCCAGATCAGCGCCAATGCCATGCATGTTCTGAACGATCTGGGCCTCGGCCCCACAATCGCGAAATCGGCAGTCCGTCCCGGCGCCTATGTCTTCAAGCTGCACGATACCGGCGAGGAAATCAGCCGCTTTTCCCTCGCCGAAGAACACGAGCGCCTGCACAAGGCACCCTATAACCAGCTGCATCGTGCCGACCTGCACGATCTGCTGTCGGCCAAGGCGCGGGCACTCAAGCCCGACGTCGTTCATCTGAACAAACGCTCCATCGGCTTCACCGAAAGCGCCGACCGGGTCGAGCTGTTGTTCGCCGACGGCACCTCGGCCAAGGGCGATCTGCTGATCGGCGCCGATGGCGTCAAATCGGCGGTGCGCACCCAGATCGCGGGCGATGCCAAGCCGACCTATACCGGCGATATCGCTTGGCGCCTGACCGTCCCGGTGGAAAAGCTACCGCCGAACTTCATGGATCAAGTGATGTCGGTCTGGATGGGGCCGGGCGCGCATGTGGTCTGCTACTATTTGCGCGCGGGCGCATTGCTCAATTTCGTCGGCCTCGTCGAAACGGACGAAGTGAACGAGGAATCCTGGACCGCGACCTTCCCGTGGGAAAAGCTGAAGGCGGATTTCGCTGGCTGGCATCCCGACATCCAGACCGTGATCGACACGGCCGACCGCGGCCAGTGTTTCCGCTGGTCGCTGTTTTTCCGCACGCCGATCGACAATTGGAGCACGCAGCGTGCAACGATGCTCGGCGACGCGGTCCATGCGACCCTGCCCTATCTCGCGCAAGGGGCCGCGATGGCGATCGAGGACGGCGCGGTGCTGACCCGTGCCCTCGCCATGGAACCCAAGATCGCCGATGCGCTGCAGCTTTATCAGCGCAACCGCTTTGAGCGGACGGCACGGATCGTCAATGGGTCGAGCGGCAACCGCACGCTGTTCCACCTGCGCGACCAGAACGAGATCCGCAAAGCCTTCGCCGGCCGCGACGAAGGCGGCGATCGCAATGGTTGGCTCTATTCCTACAATCCATTGACCGTGCCGCTGACCTGATCGTGACCGCGAGCGCACTGGCGGTCTTCCGCCAACTCCCGTAAATTCGATTACCTAAATATATGGGAGGCATCATGCGAAGGGAATTCGTGGCCGAAACGGCGCCTGCGCCACTCATCCACTTGGGCGCACCCGGCGCCGCATGACCTTTTCCATTCGTCCCACCGCCTACGCTGTCGGCGCGATCCTGGCAATTACGCTGGCATTACTGATCCCGGCGTTCTGGAACGGCTATCCGATCTTTTATTTCGATAGCCTCGACTACATAACACTGCCCTACACCTGGAAGATTCCGATCTTTCGCACGGCGGGCTACGGGGTCTTCGCCGCCGTGGCGCGTCCTTTCAACAGCGTCTGGCCGATCATCGTCACTCAGAGCGTACTGCTCGCCTATATTTTGTTCGAGGCGCGACGCATTTTATTCCCGGACCTCGGATTGCGCGCGAGCCTCCTTGTGCTGGCCGCGCTGATGATCTTCACCGGCATGCCTTGGCTCGCCAGCACCGTCATGCCGGACGTCTTTACGACGCCGACCGTCCTGCTCGCCATCATGTTGGCGCAGACCGATGTGCGGCTGGGCGCAGTAAGACGGACGATCTTCGTGCTTCTGCTGGCCGTCGCTGGGGCCGCGCATCCGACCCACATTGCGCTCAGCATCGGCCTGGTGGCCTGCATTTTCGTCTTCGACAAGCTCGCCGCCTACAACTGGCCGTTCTGCCGTCTGCATGTCCGCTACGTCCTGATCGGCGTCATCCTCGGCACGGCATTCACTGTGGCTGCGAATTGGATGGCCACCGGCAAGGTCTTCTTCACGCCGCGCACCACACAGGTCCTGACACTCGCGGTCCTCGTCGAAAAAGGCATGGTGCAGGAATTCCTCGAAGAAACCTGCGAGGACCCGACGGCACACAAATCGATCTTCTGCCCGTATCGCCACAAGCTCGTGCCCGACGCCAACGAATTCCTCTGGCACAACGATTTCTTCCATCCGATCGGCGGATGGGACGCGATGCTCAAGGAAGCGCCGTGGATGCTCGACGAAATCCTCGATCGCCATCCGGTCCAGTTCGTCGTGACCATGGCCGAATTGATGGCCGAGCAGATCGTGACCTTCCGCACTGGCGAAGGCTTCCGCACGATGGTGGAATTTCTCGATCTCGAGATCCGCACCTACTACGCGCACGAAAATGCAGCCTTCATGGCGGCGCGCCAGCAAAGCTATAAGGACGTCGAATTGTCGCCGATGACGACGATCAATCTCGTGCATGTGCCCGCCATGCTGACCGTTCTGCCGCTTGCGCTCCTCACGGTATGGCTGGCGTGGCGGCGCCGAGATCGTTGGAACCTGACCATCGCGTCGCTCGCGAGCCTCGCCTATCTCGGCAATGCCTTCATTTGCGGGGCGATCTCGAACCCGGCCGACCGTTACGGCAACCGCATCGTCTGGCTGGTGGCGCTGATCGTGTTGATCGTGCTGCCGCGGATGATCGGCAGGACTATCCGGAAGGCCTAAGCCGGAACGTCATGCGCTGCTGGTTGAAGCCGACGTTACGCGCCAATCGCTCGACCGCGAATCCGTGCCGGACGCACAGGGCTTCGAAACCCGCCTGCGCGTAGCACGAAAACCCGGCCGTCGCGCGGAGGCGGCGATATTCCGAAAAAAAAGTGCGCGCGAGGCCGGCACAGGCGGCGAGGAAAAATCCGTTGCGCCAGCCCGTGCCGAGCAGTGAGGAAACATCGCTGATCATGCTGACATGCGGCGGGATGATGTCGGCGAAGATGACCTCACCATCGACCCGCACGACACGGCGGAAATGATCGAGCAGGCGTTCCAGATCACCCTGCCCGAGATATTGGGCGACCGATACCACGATGATCATATCGAGACTCGCGGGTGCGAGCCCCTGCCACTCGGCATCCTCCAGTACGCGAATTCCCGACATGCCGGCAAAACGCTGCGCAATACGCAGGCGCACCGGGCCGACGGCGTCATAAAGCCAAAGCTCCGCGCAGGCGCCGACGATCGCCGGCGCACTCAAGGCATCACCGCAGCCCCAATCGAGGACAAGCGGACGGTTCCGGGTTTCGATAAGCGCCGTAAGGTCTCGCGCGAGGCGCGTGTAGTGGACCTCGACATGGCGCGGATTGACATAGATGGAATGGGTGCCGCCCCAGAATTCGGCCCAAGCTTGGTCGCTAGTGGCTTGGTCGCTCGAAGATGCGGCGGGCCTCGCCTCACTGTTCATGAGGCGAAGCTAGCGCGCGTATCGTTTAAGAGCCATTGACGATCCGGAAGCCCGGCACTTCCGAGACCGGAGCAGCCTGCGCCGCGGTTTCGTCGGCGAAGCCGTAGGATTCGCGCACCACATAGAGCGGACGGCCCTTCACTTCGTCGAACACGCGGCCGAGATATTCGCCGAGCACACCCAGAGACACGAGCTGGATGCCGCCTAGGAACAGGATCGTAATGATGATGGATTCGTAGCCCGGCACATCGATGCCGTAGAGCGCGGTGCGAACCAGACGCACCGCGATATAGGCAAATGCCAGGAACGAAATCGTGGCGCCGACTACGCCCCAGACACGCAGCGGCAATTTCGAGAAGCCGGCGAGCCCGGAGAAGGCGAAGCTCAACAGCTTGAAGAACGACCACTTCGTCTTGCCGTTCACGCGTTCTTCCACATCGTAGGGAACGCTGGTCTGGCGGAAACCGAGCCAGGCGAACATACCCTTCATGAAGCGGTTGCGTTCCGGCATAGCATTCAAGGCATCGACCACCTTGCGGTCGAGCAGTCGAAAATCACCTGCACCTTCGGGCAGCGAAACCTCTGAGCATTGACGGAACAGCCAATAGAAGGCGCGCGCCGACGTACGGCTCGTAAAGGATTGATCCTGGCGTGAATTGCGGACGGCATAAACCATCTCGAACCCATCACGCCATTTCTGGACAAGTTCAGGGATCAATTCCGGCGGATGCTGAAGATCGCCGTCCATCGGAATGACCGCGCGGCCCGAAGCACGCGCGATCCCGGCCGAAAGTGCCGCGTCCTTGCCGAAGTTGCGCGACAGATCGACCACGCGGATCGCGGGGTGATGGCGCGCTTCGTCGATCAAACGTTCGAGCGTACCATCCTTGCTGCCGTCATTGACGCAGACAATCTCATAGGGGACGACGAGGCCGCGCAGGACCGGGATCAGACGCGCAAACAGCGCGTGCACGTTGGCCTCTTCATTGTAGAAAGGAACAACGACGGAAATTTCCGGCGTTCCCGTTCTCGGAATCATCCAGCGCATTTCGGACGTCTCGCGGTTCATTATAGTTCCACCCTGTGTCCACGCGTGTGTAGCATATAAGGCAGTAATGATGTACGGGAGCGGTTATTCCACCGGGCCGACATGAAAACCCCCATTATTCTTTGTGCTGATGATTACGCCTTAACCCCTGGAATTTCCAGGGGTATTCGCGAATTGGCGAGCCTGCGACGGCTCTCGGCCACCAGCGTGATGACGGTTTCTCCGTATTGGGAGACCGAGGGACGGATTTTACGCGATCTGGCGCCCAGCCTGGGCGAACGTTTCACGATCGGGCTGCATTTTACGCTGACCGATCTTAAACCATTGACAAATATGATAAATTTGGCGCCGGATGGAACATTTCCGAAATTGACCAATTTATTGGGCCGCGCACTCATGCGCCGAATTTTCGCAGACGAAATCGCCCAAGAGTTGAATGCCCAACTCGACCGCTTTGAGGCTGTGATGGGCGCCCCGCCCCGCTATCTCGACGGACATCACCACGTCCACCAATTGCCCATCGTGCGCGACGTCGTCCTCGCGGTCGCCCGGCAACGACTTAGCCCCGACATCTTTTTCCGCTTCTGCGACGAACCGGCCCTCGAAATCGTGCGGCGCGGCGTGTCCGTGCCGCGTGCCATCATCATCGCCCAGTTGGGCCGCAAGTTCGCAGCGCTGGCACGCGCTGCCGGACTGCGGGGCAATACGGGCTTTCGCGGCGTGCGAGATTTCAGCGCTGCCGAAAACGTCGCACGCATGTTCGCGGCCTATCTCACCGATCCGCAGGCGAACATGATGATCATGTGTCACCCGGGCATCGACGGGCCGGCGCCGGGGATCGACGACGAGATCCATGCGCGTCGCCCGGACGAACTCGCCTTCCTCAAAAGCGATGCCTTTGCCGATCTCATCGAAAGCCGCAACGTGACGCTCATTGCGCCGGGGATCGCGTCGTGACCCGCCGCGATTTCGGCGCCGTCAGCATCACGACCGTCATCGAACAGGACGGGCCGATGTTCGCGCCCGAACGCCTGCTGCCCGATTGGAGCGCCGCGACGTTCGACGAACATCGCGGCTGGCTGGTACCGCGCCATTTCGATCCGGCGAGCGGGATGCTCGTAGCTCCCATCCAGAGTTTCCTGATCAAGACACCGCACCACACGATTCTGGTCGATGGCTGCTTCGGCAATCACAAGCAGCGCGCTACCCCGCAATTCAGCGGCCTCGATACGCCCTGGCTGCACCGGCTCGCCGAAGCAGGCGCGACGCCCGACGATATCGATTTCGTCATGTGCACCCATCTGCATGCCGATCATGTCGGCTGGAACACGCGGCTCGAGAACGGTCGCTGGGTGCCGACCTTTCCGAACGCCACCTATCTCATCTGTGAAACCGAATGGCGGCACTGGGACAATGTCGCGCGCACCGGTGGCGGCGCACTCGGCGTTCACTTGGTCGATAGCATCCTGCCGGTGATCGATCGCGGACAAGCCGCGTTCGTCGGCATGGATCATGAGATCGAGGACGACCTCTCGTTTCTGCCGCTGCCCGGCCACACGCCCGGTCATGTCGGCCTGAAGGTACGAAGCACGGATCGGTCGGCGATCATCACCGGCGATCTGATGCATCATCCAATCCAATGCCTTTATCCGCACTGGAACTCGGGCTTCTGTTCGGTGCCGGTCGAATCGGCTGCGACGCGGCGCGCCTTCCTGGAACGATATGCAGAAAGCGGCGTGCTGATCGCACCGGCGCATTTCCCGGCACCCACCTTCGGCTTCATCGAGCGGGCGGGCGATGCCTTCCGCTTCCGTTACGACGAATAGAGCATCGTTCTTTCGCCATCTTGTGTGCAGTTCGCAACGCCCCGGCGCACGTTGCTGAATTTATCGCCGCTCCCGACCCTGAAAATCCCGGATTTCCGAGACTTTCTCGTTCCGCTGCATCGACATCGGATCGATATCGCATCGACAAGAGGGCTACATTTGATCGACATGTCATCGACATCGGATCGACATTCGATAGTCCGGAGATCGACAGGAACTCAACACCCCATCGACATTTCTTGGACCGGCCCGCCGGGGCCGAACGCGCCCATCGCGCGCCGTCCTTGTTTGGATGGCGCGAAGCACGAAGGCGTCAAAGATCGTGAACGGCGGTCAGTCTAGCGCGGAGGGCATTTGCGAGTCAATAAAATAATTCCAATTAAACGGGGATTATTTATGGTGCTAATTCGCAGCCTGCGGCTTCAACACCTTGACCAAAAAGGCGAGAACGCGCGCCCGAGCATCTTCGGCGGCGTCTTTATTCCACTGCATGGAGCGACCGCCGCTGGTCCAATTGACCCCTTCCTTGTCGAACCCGTGATGCACGCCGGGATAGAGGACATTGATGACCATGCTGGGGGAATTCTTCTTGAACGCCTCGCAGCGCGCAGAGGGCACGTGCGTATCCGCGGTACCTTGCAGTACCAAAATTGGCGCCCCTGTGAATTGGAAATTCTGCTGCGTGCATCCGCCGTAAAAGCCGACATGCGCGGCAAACCTTGGCTCGCCCAGGCGTAAATAATGGTTCGCAACCGCCGTCTGGGCCGTACTTACGGCTGGGGTCGCGCCGGCAGACTACCCCACGGCCGCGATGCGGGTCGGATCGATACGCGAATGCGCCTGCAATGCCTTCAAGGCGCCCAGGGCGATCGGTTCGAAAAACTCGTTTTTGGGCCGATCTTTTTCGCTGGTAAAGATTCCCGTCTTGGTGTCGATCTCGAACACGGCGATACCCGCGCTCAGCAAGCCCGGTCTATGGAAATCGAAGCGCTGATCGACACCATCGGTGCCCCGCATGAATGCGACCGCCGGAACCTTACCTTCGATCCCCTCCGGCAAGTGAAATGCGCCGTCGCGCGCGAAATCGCCGGCCCAGGATTTGACGGGAATGTTTTCCGTCGCGTTTGCCGATGCCCCTGCGCCGAACGCCAAAATAAGACTGGCCAAAACGATGTTATGAATAAGCGTCATACGAAACTCCCCCAAAGGTTTCGCATAACCCGATCCATCCTTAGGCCACCGGCCCGTCGCCGACAACGGTGGTTCGTTGCAAGACGCGGCGAACATTTGCGAGTTCGTACGGCATTGCACGATGCATGGTGCAGCGATTGTCCCACATCACGAGATCGCCGACCCGCCACGAGTGACGGTAAGTGAACTGCGGCTGGGTCGCCCATTCGGTCAATTCGTCGAGAAGCTTGCGCGCCACCCCCTCCTCCATGCCTACGATGGTGCAGGCGTGCGAGCCGATCAACAACGCTTTGGCACCGGTCGGCAGCGTCCAGACCAACGGATGGGTGACGGCCGGGGTCTTGGCCTGAACCTCAGGCGAGCGCGGCGGCAGACCGAAACGCCGGCGCGTCCAATGGAAATCGTGGACGACTTCGAGATGTGCGATGTCCGCTTTGCGTTTGTCCGGCAAGGCGGCATAGGCCGCTTCCATATTGGCGAACATGGTATCGCCGCCCGATGCCGGCACTTCGCGCGAATACAGCAGCGAGCCTTTGCACGGAACCTTCAGATAGCTCGAATCCGTGTGCCAGTCGCTGGTGCCGAGCGTGAAGGATTTGTGCCCCGGCTCGTCCACATCCTTGATCGTATCGGTGCGGCGATCGACGTTGGAGACGCGCAGGATATTCGGTAGATCGTCCGCCGCCCAATCCTTTGGATCGGGAAATTCCTCAAGCGGGCCGAACCATTCGCTGAAGGCGATGTGCTGACGGTCCGTGAAAAACTGATCGTGCAGCACAAGCACTCGATGAGTTTCCCAAGCCTTCCGCCAGATTTCGAACGAATCGCCGTCGAAGACCGGATCAGACAACTCAAGCCCGCGAATTTCCGCGCCGAACCCAATTGCAAACGGATGGACAGTGACCGGCATAAATGGCTCCCATTTTTTGCCATTCTAGGCAGCGGGAGCGGCCGCGTCAGCCGTTTCGTGAAAACCTATTTTGCGATCTGGTCTGCGGGATTGAAGATCGGCTGGAAGGCCCAGATGCCCGTCATGCCCATGGCGGGCTCGACGTTGACGCGCACAGCATGCATCTGGTCCTCGCCGAAAACCTCAAGGCGCGTGATGTTATCCAGCGCCTTCCGCTGGGTCGGTCCCGGACCCGTCTTGAACGGCTGGTCGATGCGAAAAATGTGGCTGTCGCCATGGATGAACAAAACCGGTTTGGCGAAATCGCGGGCCAGCGGCATGAAAGTCTCGCCGATCGAAGCGGTAAAACCGCTATGTGCGGGGAACACAGTCGTCGGGCCGGCGAGTACGAATGGGTTGGCTTGGATCGCTAGCACGATGGCCGCCGCACCTGTTGTATTGGCCTTGGTGAAGGCATCCTTGATCCACGCAATGTTGGCTTTATCGCGCGCACGAAATTCCTCGATCGCCTTGGGGTCGCGTGGCTCGAAATTATTATTCGATCCGACGATGTGGGCCGTGACGAATAGGACACCGTTTTTCTCGAAGCGCGCGTTTTCGGTATAGAGCTTGAACTCAGGCATAAGGTCGGATTGGCGCTCAAGTGTGATCGGCTTCATACCAAGCGATTTTGTATCGGGGAAAAAGACCGATCGCAGTTTCGCCAGACGCTCGATCGGATCGAATCCTCCATTGTTTTTGCGATGGCAATCGGTCCATTCATTGTCGCCCGGCGTATAGATAAGTGCGCTTCGGAACGCGTTCATGAAATCGCGCTGATTGATGAATTCCTCGTCGGAACAGACCGAGGTTCCGGATTTGATGTCGCCGATATGGAGGGTGAAGTCCGGCTGGGTCGCATTGATCGCGCCGATTAGGGACGTGAATTTGGGATAGATCACCGCACGCTCGCCATAAGGCATATCGCCGATGGCGACGAAGGAAAACGCCTGTTGCGCCTTGGCCTCGGCTCCAAACAGCGCAAGCGCGGCAAAGGCCGCGAAGTGGAGAAATTTCATGGACCGCACGCTCCTAACAAGGGATCAAACGATCCTATGTCGTCCGCGTGACTCCTTCGTGACAGTCTATGCCTAGCGAAACCGCTCGGGATCGTCGCTGATCACGCCGTCCAGGCCCCAGCGCCACTGGGCATAGACGCGAGCCGGATCGTTCGGAGTATAGACGTAGATATCACGCCCGTCGGCTACGACATCGCGAATGGCACCCTCGGCGACCTTGCGGTAATCGGCGATGACGGCGACCGCGTCGAGCGGTTCGGCGACATCGCGCCAGTTACTTGCGATCTCGCCGTAGAGCACGCCGACGGCGAAACCGGGCGCCGCGGCATGAAAGATCGCCAGCGTCGGATGATCGAAGGACGAAACCATGATCTGATCGCGCGCGATGCCGGAATCGCGCATGTAGGGCAGGATCGCATCGACCAGGCGTTCGCCCTCGTCCCCATGGGTCTTCAGTTCGAGATTGAGGCCGAGTCCCAGGCTCTGCACCTCGGCCAATGCTTCATCGAGGCGCGGCACGCGTTCGCCCGCGAAGCGCGTCGCAAACCAGGAGCCCGCATCGAGGTGCGAAACGGCAGCCCAATCGAGATCGGCCAGCGCGCCAACGCCGTCCGTGGTGCGATCGACTTTCGCATCGTGAATGATGACAGGTGTTGAGTCGCGCAACAGGCACACATCGATCTCGACCCAGCTCACACCGCGGCGCGCGGCCTCGCGCAATCCGGCCAAAGTGTTTTCCGGGGCATGGGCGGCGCAACCGCGATGGCCGATGATACGCGCGGCGAACATCGGGCCTAAATCGGCGGGTCTGCACAGGCGATCGCACCCAGCGATGCCAAGCGGTCGATCTCGCCCGTCGAATAGCCGGCTTCGGCCAGAACGTCACGCGTATGCTCGCCGGGCTTCGGCGTCTGGCGGCGCACGCCGAAAACATGATCGCCCATTTCCAGCGGCAGGCCGGGCACGCGCGACGTCGTCCCGTTTGGAAATTCGATCTCGACCATATGCCCGCCGGCATTGAGGTGCGGATCGTCGGTCAGGTGTTTCGGGCGCGCGACCGGCGCGAAAGAGATATCGACCTCTTCGGCGATCGTCGACATCTCCGCCAGGCTGAATCGCCCAACGATCTCGGCGACGATGGGCAGGATTTTATCGCGCTGGCGGACCCGCAGATCGTTGGTCTCGAAGGCCGGATCGGCAATCAGATCCTGGCGCTCGAACCGCGCGCAGAAGCGCTTCCACTGCCCATCGCTGGTGATGCCGAGGAAAATCTGTTCCCCGTCCTTGCACATGAACGGCTCGTAGACCGCCCAGGCGCCGCGCCGCGCGGGGAAAGGTGGCGTTTCCTGTCCCGTCATGGCTTCGCCGGCGAGATGCTGCACCATGAGAAAGGCGCAGCTTTCGAACAGCGCCGATTTGACCAGCTGCCCGCGCCCGGTGAGTTCGCGCTCGCGCAAGGCCGCCTGGATACCGATCACCGCGAACATGCCCCCCATGATATCGACGACGGAGGCCCCCGCGCGCAACGGCTTGCCGGGCGGGCCCGTCATATAGGCGAGGCCCGCCTGGAACTGCACGACCTCGTCGAGCGCCGGACGATTCTCGTAAGGACCGGAGAGATACCCCTTCAGCGAGCAATAGATGAGACGCGGATTGAGGTGCTTCAGATCCTCGTAGCCGCAGCCGAGCTTGCCCATGGTGGCGGGCGCGTAATTCTCGATCACCACATCGGCGGTCTCGACGAGCTTATGCACGACGGCCCGCCCTTCCGCACTTTTCAGATCGACGCCGATAGCGCGCTTGTTGCGGTTGAACGCATAGAAGAAGCCGGATGCGAAACCCGCCATGCGGCGCGTGCGGTCGGCGCCGTCGGCGGGTTCGATCTTGATGACGTCGCACCCAAGATCCGCGAGCAACACGCCCGCCGACGGCCCCATGATGGTGTGACAGAATTCGAGGACGCGGACTCCATCGAGCGGCAGCGAGCCCGCCTTGTCCGGCGACGACGCCATCAGGCCGCTTTCGCCCCGTTGATCGCGCGCCAGATGCGCTCCGCCGTCGCCGGCATCGGCAGATCGGTCACGCCGAGCGGCGCCACCGCGTCGATCAAGGCATTCATCACCGCGGGCATCGCGCCCACCGTGCCAGCCTCGCCAGCCCCTTTGACGCCAAGCGGATTCTGGTCGGTCGGGACCGGATGACTTTTCACCTCGATATTGCAGAAATCGGTCGCGCGCGGCATGGCGTAATCCATGAAGGAGCCGGACAGCATTTGGCCGGTCGTGGCATCGTGGACGATGTCCTCCATCAGAATTTGTCCCATGCCTTGCGCGATGCCGCCGTGGATTTGGCCCTTGAGCAGTAGCGGATTGAGAACCGTGCCGACATCGTCGATGACGACATATTTCACCAGATCGGCCTTGCCGGTCTCGGGATCGATCTCGACCTCGCAGATATGGCAACCGTTCGGATAATTGGCGCGGCTGGATTTATGCGTACCGGATTCGAACAGGCCCGGCTCCATCGTGCGGGGCAATTTCGGCGGCAAATAGGCGAACTTCACAATTTCGGAGAAAGGAATCGATTTGTCCGTGCCGGCCACGGTGAAAATGCCGTCCTTGAATTCAAGATCGGCTTCGGATGCTTCCAGGTTGTGTGCAGCGATCGCGCGTGATTTGGCGATGATCTTCTGGGCGGCGAGATGAAGCGAACTCATACCCATCGCGGAAACGCGGCTGCCGCCCGTGCCCTGGCCCATCGCCATGCGGCCGGTATCGCCCTCGATCACGCGCACCTTATCGGGCGCGATACCGAAGCGGTCGCACATCAGCTGCGTATAGATCGTCTCGTGACCCTGGCCGTTGTTGGTGGTGCCGACCGCGACGGTCGCATAACCCTCCGGATCGAAATTGATCTCGGCATGTTCCATGCCCGGCGGTGAGGCGCGTTCGATGGTGTAGGACATGCCCAACCCACGCAGTTTGCCGCGCGCCTTGGATTCGGTGCGGCGCCTCTCGAAGCCGGCGACGTCCGCCCTTTCGACGGCGATATCGAGGACCTGTTCGAATTCACCGGAATCGTAAGTAAAGGTGAGCGCGGTTTTATAGGGCATGGCCGAGGGCGCAATCATGTTCCTGCGCCGAAGCTCGACTTCGCTGATCTTGAGCTTGCGCGCCGCGAGCGTCACCAGACGTTCGATGATATAGGCGGCTTCCGGCCGCCCCGCGCCACGATAGGGATTGGTGACGGTAGTATTGGTGAAGACGCCGGCCACACGCACATAGGCCGCCGGAATCGTATAGACGCCAACCAGCGAGCCCAGATTGTTAGTGAGCGGACCGGCCGCGAGTGCGGCGGTATAGGCACCGACACCGCCGATGGTACTGACGCGCAGACCCAGAATCTTACCGTCCGCATCGAGCGCCAGTTCGGCATCGCTGACGTTGTCGCGGCCTTGGGTGTCGCTGACGAGACTTTCGGATCGATCGCCCGTCCATTTGACCGGCCGGCCGAGACGCTTGGACGCCCAGGTCACCAGCACATATTCGGCGTATTGGCCGCCCTTCATGCCGAAGCTGCCGCCGAGATCGCCGGGGATCACGCGGAAATTGGCCTCGGGTTCGCCGAAGGTGTTGGCCAGGAACTTGCGCCCGCCGAAGCCGCCCTGGGCAGCCATATAGACTGTCGTGAATTCCTCGCGCGGATCGTAGGAGGCGACGCAGCCGCGCGGTTCCATCGCGTTGGCGGTAACGCGGTTGATGACGAAACGCTGGCCGACGGTTACGGCCGCTTTTGCGAAGGCGGCTTCGGTTGCGGCCTTGTCGCCTTCTTCATGTACGAGCGCCAGATTGTTGGGCCGCGCGTCCCACAAGACAGGCTTGCCTGACTGCATCGCCTGCGCCGTGTCGGTATGAGCGGGCAGAGTTTCGAACTCGATCGCAATCCGTTCCGCCGCATCCTTGGCTTGGGCAAGGGTCTCGGCGACAACAAAGGCGATCGGATCGCCGACATGACGCACGCGTCCTTCCGCCAATGCACCACGCGGCGTCGAATAAGCCGTGATGCCTTCGCTGTTCTTCACCGGCGGGCCCGGCGGCGGCATATTCTTCAATCCATCCAGCTTGTAGTCCTCGGCCGTCAGCACAAGCAGCACGCCGGGCGCCGAGCGTGCATCGCTCACATCGAGCGAGAGCATCTTGGCGTGGGCATGGGGCGAACGCAGCACATAGCCGACCGCCATTCCGGCCAGCCGCACATCGTCGACGAACCGCCCGCGGCCACGCAATAGGCGCGGATCTTCGGTACGCGGGACCGGCTGACTGATTCCAAACTCGCCCATGACGTCATGCTCCCTGAGACTTTGCTTATTCGCCGGGTCCAACTTTACGCGGCCTATCGTAGCGCGGGCAAACGGCGCGGCAAGATTTCCCTTGCGAGTCGGGCATCATACCGGGAAATTCGGCACATGTTTCTGGACCGACGTAAAGGTGATCGCCGCGTAGGCGGCAAAAAATACGACAATACCGAGCATCGCGCGGGCAACAGCGACCACAACCTTCGCAAGTGGAATTGTGGTATCCTCCATCAAACAACCGTTCACATGGGCGAAATCGAACGATGGCTGCTCGACAATGCAAAGAGCCGGTGGGGTGGTGTTGGGCTAGACAGTTTCGACGAAGCCCTGTCGTCCAAGGTTCTCAAAATCATGATCGAGAGCCAGTACGACAAAAATGCGTTCATCGAGCATTTTTCGCTCTAGGAATGGCCTGATTTTATGTTTTGGGATCGACGCAAAGCCGATCGCCGCGCCGGCGGCAAAAAGCACGACACCGAACGTCGGGCGGGCGATGGGGACGAAAAGAACCGTCGCCGGTGGACCTGTGGGATTCTCTATAAGACCTCGGTGCCTGTCCAAGACATCGAACAATGGCTAACCGATAATACCAAGGGGCGCTGGGCGGTCGGGCAGGAGGGGAACGACGAGGGGCTGTCGTCCAAGGTTCTCAAAATCATGTTCGAGACGCAGGAGGACAAGGCGGCTTTCATCGCGGTTTTTTCCGGTCGTTAGCTCACGCGCCGAAAAGCGCTATTTGTCCTTGTCAGCGAATGCAACGCGCGGCGCAACACGGCCGCCCGTCAGATGCGACATTTCCTTGCGGCGCTCGGCGCCGCCGCCCGCTGGACCGACCGAACGGCGGCGGCGGTCGGGACCGAAGAATGTCGAGGTTTCGACGAAATCGCGCGGGTTTTCCACCATCGCGCAGATGCGCCGATAGATTAGCGTCGCCGAAACCGGCTTGGCGAGGAACTCTGTGATGCCGGCATCGCGCGCCAGGCAGACCTGCTTCAGCTCGGTGAAAGCCGAAACCATCACGATCGGAATATAACGGTCGAATTCACGCTTCTTGTCGCGGATCTGTTTGATCACTTCGAGACCATCGCAGTTCGGCGACCAATCGGTGAAGATCACATCGGGTTGGAAATGCGCGTTCTCCGGATTGTCGAGTTCATTAACGGTGACAACCTCGACGTTCTGCACGCCGAGCGCGGTCATGACATCGCGCATCACACGCCGCATCATCTGATGGCCTTCGACAACCAGCACATTCAGCTTTTGCAGATTATAATTGCTCACGATACACCCCTACTCCCAATCAACCTGCCCCTGAGGTTCCCGGGAGATTTCCCTCAACGCGTGGGCCGCATACTGCCTTTATGCTAAGGCCTTGTTTATTGGGGGAATCCTCAGTCTTCCGGACAGTTTGGGAGAGACCTGTGAATAGGCTGTTTCAACGATGTGAATAGAATATTTTGCCATTCTAGATTGCAAATAAAATTCGTTTTTCTTCGTGAACGACCCGCCGCCGGAATTGTGTCCCTGAATCGCGAAAGTCCCGAAACTTGCTCAACGTTGAAGCGAAACGACGATCCGGTTGAGCGGGCCCATACGGGACGCAATCGAACGTCCGGCACTTCGTCCTATAGAATTTTCAGGACCGATTCGGGTGGACGGCCGAGGGCGGCCTTAGCACCCGACAGCACGATCGGACGCTCGATCAGAACCGGATCGGCCACCATCGCATCGATCAGCGCTTTACGCGTTAGCTTCGGATCGGCGAGCTGCTTCGTCTTGTAGGACGGCTCCTTCTTACGCATTAGATCGCGCGGTTCCATCCCCAACTTATCGAGGATCGAGGATAAAGTTTTCGCGTCCGGCGGCATCTTGAGATATTCGATAATGTCGAGGCTGACCTGCTTGCTTTGCAACAACTTCAAGGTCTCGCGCGACTTGCTACACCGCGGGTTGTGATAGATGGTTACAGCCATATCGGACCTCCTTATCGCCCCTTCAGGATGAGCAGCTTCGAGAACCCGCGCAACCCCGTAGTCCCGGTGGAATCATGGCAAAACGTCCGCAGATCAACCAGCTTGGCGCGGCGGATGCCGCCGCCAGAATCGCCGCCGGAAAACTGACCTCCGAGGCGCTGGTGCGCGCCTGTCTCGATCGCATCGAGGAACGCGAAAGCGCCGTCCATGCCTGGGCCTTCGTCGATCCCGATCTGGCGCTGGCGCAAGCCCGCGCGCGCGACAAGGAAGGCCCACGCGGCCCTCTTCACGGCGTGCCCGTGGGCATCAAGGATAACATCGACACCGAGGATATGCCGACCGAATATGGCTCCAAGCTCTATGCCGGGCATCGGCCCGTCGCAGACGCCGCTACGGTCGCGCGGCTGCGCGCCCAAGGTGCCGTCATCCTCGGCAAGACGCGCACGACCGAATTCGCCTGCCCGTTTCCGACCATCACCCGCAATCCGCACGATCTGAACCGCACGCCCGGCGTTTCGTCCAGCGGCTCGGCCGCAGCGGTCGCCGATTTCATGGTGCCGCTCTCCAACGGCACGCAAACCGGCGGCTCGGTGATCCGCCCGGCCTCGCTGTGCGGCCTATATGGATTCAAAGGCAGCCTCAACGCACTCGACCGCGCCGGCATCCGGCATCTGAAAAGCTCCATCGATACGCTCGGCCTGTTCGGCCGCGCGCTCGCCGATATCGTGCTCATGCGGGGTGCCTTGATCGAAGGAGCGAAGACCGCGATCGCGCGCCCGCGCAAGGCACCGCGCATTGGCCTCGCCAAAACGCATGTCTGGCCTCAGGCCAAGCCGGAAATGGTCGCCGCGATCGAAATAGCCCAGCGAGCGCTCGGCGCGGCCGATGTCACGCTACCCCAGATCATCCAAGATTCGCTGCAATGTTTCGGCGTGATCACGCGCTATGAGGGCTTGCTGATGACCGAGCAGATCGTGCGCGACAATATCGATCAAGTGAACCCCTGGTCGCGCGACGGATATGAAGCGGGATTGAAAACCAACCGCGCGGATTTCGATCATGCGGTCGGCGAAGCGCAGCGCGCCCGCACAGCACTTGCCAGGATTTTCAACGATTACGACGTCTTGATCACCCCGGCGGCTACAGGCGAAGCGCCCGCCGATCTCACGATCATCGAAGGCGGCTCGTTCAACTCGCTGTGGACGCATATGTATGTCCCGTGCCTGACCATTCCCGCATTCGTCGGGCCGAACGGCATGCCAGTCGGATTGCAGGTGGTCGGCCCGCATGGGGCGGACGAAGCCGTTCTCGCCGCCGGCGCTTGGATCGAGGCTCAGCTCAAGACAACGGGCGCCCTACCGATCCGGATCGGCTGATCCATGCGCTGCTTCCTCGCCGCCGTCGCGCTATGCTGCGTCGGAACGAGCGTATCTGCGGCCGAGCCGAAATCCTACGAAGCCTTGTACGAACTCTCGGTCAAAGATTGGAAGCTGCCGGGCGAGGTGCTAAATGTCACCGGCTCGCAAATCGTGCGCGCCGAACGCGACTGCACCGACTGGAAACTGGTCGGCGCCTTCCGGCTCGATGCCAAGGCCACGCAAGGCAGCGGCGTCCAGTTCGAGACGGACGTCGAGGGGATCGAGGCGATCAACGGCACGCGACTGCGATTTCGCAGCACCACCAAGGCGAACGGTAAAATGGTCGCCCAGATCGCCGGTACGGCGACACGCCCCGCAGCCGGGCAGCCGGGCCGCATCGTCTTCACCCAGCCCGAGCCGAAGACCATGCCCCTGCCGCCCGAGGCACTGTTTCCGATGGCCGCCTTCCGCTGGACCTCTGTGCAATGGGAGAAGGGCCAGAAAAGCGCGAACTATGTTCTGTTCGACGGAACCACGCCCGATCCCGTGCGTGTCTTTGAGATCCTGACCGGAGCCGTGAACCCTCCGACTCCGCTGCCGGACGGCGACGTAAAATTGCTCGACGGTAAGGCCTGGCGCACATCGGGTTCGTTCCACGCTTATGACGGCAACAGTGCTGAGCCGCTGACCACGCTCATCCAGAACGTCATGCCGAACGGCGTAGCGACCGAGCTTTCGCTCGACATCGGTTTCGCCGACGTGGTTCTCAATTTGCGAAGGGTACGCGCGCTTCCCGAACCGCCGTGCTAATCTTCTATTCATGCTCGACCCAAAATTACTCCTGAACGATCTGTTCCGGGCGGCTCTGGCTGCCGCTGATCCCGCTATATGCGTGCCTAAGCATCTTCCGCCTCGCCCCAAGGGCCGTATGATTGTGGTCGGCGCCGGCAAAGCGGCCGCCGCGATGGCTGCCGCGGTCGAGATTCATTACGGTGACGAGATCGAAGGCCTCGTCATCACGCGATACGGCTATGGTGCGGCAACGAAATGGATCGAGGTCGTCGAGGCAGCGCATCCCGTGCCCGATCAAGCCGGACTCGACGCCGCGCGACGTATCTTGAAAATGGTGGAGAACCTTTCCGCCGACGATTTCGTGCTGTTCCTGGCGTCTGGCGGCGGTTCGGCCCTGATGAGCGTGCCGGCACCTGGCATCGACTTCACCGACAAGCAGGCCCTGCACAAAGCACTGGTCCTCTCCGGCGCCAATATCTCCGAGATCAATACGGTGCGCAAAAGAATGTCGGCCGTGAAAGGCGGCCGGTTCGCGGCCGCTTGCGGCCCAGCACGCATCCATACCCTCGTCATCTCCGACGTACCGGGCGACGATCCAGCCACGGTCGCCTCAGGCCCCACGATCCGCGACACCAACCCGCCGGAGGCCGTGCTCGGAATTCTCGAAAAATACCGCATCGCCCTGCCGGAGTCCGTGCGCAAGCATCTCGCCTCGGATGCACGGAATTTGGGTGCGGATCACGATTTTTCTCGCGATTGCGTGGAGGTGATTTCACGCGCCGCCGACGCGCTTCAGGCCGCAGCCATTCGCGCGGAGGCAAACGGCATCGAGGCCGAAATTCTCGGCGATGCTTTAGAAGGAGAGGCCCGCGAGGTAGGGGCCGCAATGGCCAAACGTGCGCGAACCCTAACCCAGCGCCCGCGGGTCCTGCTGTCAGGCGGCGAATTGACAGTGACGGTGAAGGCCAAGGGACGCGGCGGCCCCAATACCGAATTCCTCTTGGGTCTGGCCCTCGCCCTAGACGGCAATCCCAATATCTATGCCCTGTCGTGCGATACCGACGGCATCGACGGCAGCGAAGACAATGCCGGCGCGATCGTCACGCCCGACACCCTGGTGCGCGCCAAGGCGGCTGGACTTGATGCCGTACAATATCTCACCGCCAATGACGCCTATGGATTTTTCAAACCGCTCGGCGATCTCGTCATCACAGGCCCGACCTGCACGAACGTCAACGATTTCCGTGCGGTGCTCGTTACCTGATCTGATCGCACCCGCGTAACAGTAGAGGATAATGGGCAAGAAAATCGAACATGTTCATTCGACCTCGGCAGATACCCTTATCGCCAGAAGAAATCGCGTCCCAAGGCGCCATAGGGTTCGAGCGAACCGGGACGAATCGCAACTTCTTGGGTATGGACGAATACCGTCGGCAGCGTCGTCATCGTCATGATGTAGGACTGTTCGTTTATACGATCGAATACATCCTGATAAATCTTGCGGCGTTTCTCCTCATCGAGCTCGGCAGCCCCCTTGTCCATCGCCTCGGTGATAGATTTGTCGCGGGCATAGTCGCGCGAGTCTTCGCGATAGAAGAAATCGAGTCCCGCGGAGGCATCCGGGCCCCCGGCCATTGTGTAATAGGCAACAAGGGCCTGTAACTTGCCTTCGTCGCGCGCCTTGCGGAGCGTCGTGAAAGTGAGCTTCTGGATGTTCGCCTTGATCCCGATCTTATGCAGATCCCCGGCAACCTTAACCGCCGTCGCCGCCGTTTCCGGCATGTAATCGGTGATCGCTATCTCAAAGCCGTTGGGGTAGCCAGCTTCCGCAAGCAGTTTCTTGGCGGCCTCTGGATTGTAGGCGGGCGGCTGCGTGTTGTACCCGCATGCGGTCATGAACTTGAAACACAACGCATCCATCAACTGGGTGCCCTCCGGCAGCAAGTTCGTTGCGAGCTCTTGCCGGTTAACTGCCATGAACAGTGCGCGGCGCACACGCGCGTCAGTCAGCGCCTTTTGCCCCGCCCGGCCAGTCGCATCGAGCATGAAATAGGTGAAATTCATGCCGTTCAACGCGGTCGACGCGAAACGCGGGTCTTTCACCAGTTCCCTGGTCTGATCGGGCGAGGTTTCCTTCAAAACGTCAATACGGTCGGTCAGCAAGTGAGCGATCCGCGCTTGATCGTCCGGGATCGCCATCGCCTGGATGCGCTTGATGTTCGAGGCATTTTTCCAATAGGCACCGATATTGTAGCTGTCGACCCGCTCAGCCGAGATTCCCTCGTTTTCGTTGAAAGAAGTGATCTTGTAGGGACCCGTTCCGTTCGGCGACTTGCGCCCGTAATCCCGTTTATCGGCAAGCTTGCCATGCAGGTCTGCATCGTAAATCCAAACTGACTTGGCGAGCCGCAGGAGCGCCAGCGCGTCGGGCTGTTTAGCGTTGATTCGGATTTTGGTGCCCGACAGCTTTTCGACGCTCTTGATCCAGTCCACTGCGCGCGGTTGCTGGTGATTGCTCTTAGGATCGATTGCCCAGTTCAGCTGATACACCACATCGTCGATCGTGAACTTCTTACCGTTATGGAACTTCACATCGTCGCGAATCTCCATTTCCAGGGTCGTCGTATTGATCCATTTCCAGCTCTTGGCGAGCAGTGGCCGGAATTTGCCGTTGATATCGTCGAAATGGACCAACCCGTCATAGATGCTGCGTGTAATGGCGCCCTGCTCGGGCTTGGAGAAGAAATATGCGTCCGCCGGTTCGATCGGATCGGTGAAGGCGATGCGAACGGTGTCCTTAGATTTCTGCGCATAAGCCGGTATTGCAAGTGCCACGGCACACGTAAACGCGACCGCGCCGATAGAGCGCGCAATCAAAACAAACATCCGAACCTCCCGAGTTTTGCTTAAACGTTGAGCGACTTTACGGAGGCCAACAGTCGCTGGCAATGATGCGCGGCGAGACGATCCCGCTCAGCGGCACGATAGGCGAGAATAATATTTCGCCGCCGCTTCGATCTGTGCGTCGCTGAGATCCATTGCGGCGGCCATGACGAGTCGATGGGCGCGCACATGTTCCTCTTTGAAATTTTGCGCGGCATCAAGGAACGCTTCCAATTGTCGCACGATGTAGCTCTCGTGCTATTCCGTGATGATAGGGATGGCGATGAACGGGCTTTTGCCGATGGTTCCGTGACAGAAATCGCATTTGGTGGCGATCGTCGGCCGCGTTCCATCGACCAGGCCCTGCCCCGGCAAGCGGGGCAGCCGGTTCAAATAAGTCGAGTTGTCCGATATATCCTGATTGAAAAATCGTGAGGCGACTGGCCCATCGGCCCGTAATGTCGCTCGGAGATTTTATACCCCAACCATCCTTGCGCCCGTTACGTTCGGAAATTGTCCATTTGATTGTAGAGGTAAGTCCTCTGTTGTCCGGCGAGATGCGGTATCTCCGCGTTGCTCGTCAGGCCGGCCGGTCCGTGACAGCCGATGCATCCATGCAACTCGTAAAGGTCGACGCCATGACGCGGATTGCCATTGATGTCGGCCGTCGCCGGCAAAGCTGCAAACACCAAAACGGTCAAGATGACCAAAAGTCGAGAAAAGACGGACATGCCTTTTGCTGGGTTCCAGACTTTTTGGAAACTGAATGGGCGTTTCAATTGCGGTTATGACGCAAGATCAACATCGCTGCCTAGATCGGGAAAGGCGAAAACCAGTGTCGGGCTACCCTCTTTACAGAGGCGGAAATTCATTATACATATAACACTTATCGTTATTATAATAACGACTTGGAGGTAACCATGACGACGGCAAAAGAACCGATCCTGGATGTCGCCCATCTCGGTCACGTCGAGCTTCTGACGCCGAAACCGGTGGAAAGCTTGCATTACTTTACCGAGATCCTTGGGATGGAAGAGGTCCATGCCGAAGGTCCGTCGGTCTATCTGCGCGGCTACGGCGATTACGCCACCACGAGCATGAAACTGACGGAATCCAAGGATGCCGGTGCCGGGACCCTAGCCTGGCGGGCGATGAGCGAAGCCGCCTTGATGCGCCGTGTAGCCGCGATCGAGGCGACCGGCCGGGGTGAAGGCTGGACCAACGGCGATTTCGGCCGCGGACGCAGCTATCGCTTCACCGATCCAGATGGCCACCGCATGGAGATCTATTACGAGGAGGAAAAGTATGTCGCTCCCCCTCACCTGCGCTCCACACTCGACAACCTCCCGATGAAATATACCGGCAAGGGTATCGGCGTGCGCCGCATCGACCATTGCGCCCTTTTGGCGGCCGACGTGCCGGCCAACCGCACGTTCGTCGAAGACGCATTGGGCTTCCGGCTGCGCGAACAGGTGATGTACGACAACGGTACCAAGGAAATCGGCTCGTGGATGAGCACCAACAACATCCACCATCAGCTCGCCTATGTCGTCGATAACAAGGCACTGCACGGGCGCATGCATCATTTCTCCCTGTGGGTGGACAATCGCGACGAGGTCCTACGCGCCGCCGATATATTCGCGGAGAACGGCATCGCAATGGAGGCTGGTCCGTCCAAGCACAATAATTCGCAGGCATTCTATATCTATACGATCGAGCCCGGCGGCAATCGCATCGAAGTCTATACCAGCGGCTTCTTCGTCACTGCGCCGGACTGGGAGCCGGTCGTGTGGAACGAGGAACGGCGCGGCACCGGCGTCTATTGGGGTGCCGCCTTGCCGGAAAGCTTCCTCGACTATGCGACACCCAATAAACCGGGCGCCAAGGTCCCGGCGGGCAGGAAGATCCCGGTCTTCGATCCGAGCTAAATCGCCGGAACAGGCGGAATGAAATTGCCTCCCCGTTGTTTGCTTTCGAATTGGCAAACAACGGGAGAGTTTCATGGTTCGACATTTCTGGGCGGTACTCGCGTTTCTGGCTTTGACGGGGACGGTTTCGGCCCAAACGGCGCCCCAGCGCGAAATCACGAAAATCGCGGGCGACGTCTACAATTTCCGCAATATCGGCCACAATGCCGTCTTCATGGTGACCCCAGCCGGCATTGTGCTGATCGACACCATCGATGCCGCGGCCTCGGCTTGGCTGTGAAGGACGAGGTGAAGAAACAGTTCAATCAGCCGGTCAAATACGTCGCCTATAGCCACGATCATCCGGACCATGCCTCGGGCGGCGAGGTTTTCGCCGACACCGCGATCTTCGTCGCGCATACCCGGGCCAAAGAAGTCATCGTCGCGGAAAAGCGTCCGACAGCCGTGCCCAATATCACCTTCAGCGACAACATGACTATTGAACTCGGCGGCAAAAAGGTCGAGTTGCATTACGTCGGCCGCAACCATTCGGACAACACCCTGGTCGCGCATTTTCCAGCCGAACGCGTCATTTTCACCGTCGATTGGATTCCGGTTCAGGGCCTGCCGTTCCGCGATATGAACGACACCTATTTCGAGGAATGGATCGAGGGATTGAAGCGTGTCGAGCAGATGGACTTCGATATCCTGGCGCCCGGTCACGGACGGTTGGGCAAGAAGGACGATGTACGCGCCTTCCGCGGCTATATGGAGGATTTGCACAGAGCAACCCTTGAGGCTGTGCGCGCCGGTAAGTCGATCGAGCAGGCCAAAGCCGACGTGACGCTGGAAAAATACAAGGACTGGGGGGCCTACCAGGCATTCCGCCCACTCAACATCGAGTTCATGTACGGCCACGTGAAAAGCCATTGGCGGCCGAGCGTCCCACCCGCCCCGGCGGCAAGCGGCGCACCGAAGGGGAATTAACCGCCGACGCCGATCAGCTCAGCGAGCTTCTGCGGATCGGCGAGCAGCGGCGTGCTCGCCCCGTCATAGACGATGCGACCGCGATCGAGGATGATCGTCCGCGGCGCGAATTCGAGCGCGAGCCGCGCATGCTGTTCGACCAGGACGATGGCGAGGCCGTCGTCCTGGCGCAGACGGTGGAACGCCGCGATGAGTGTGTCGATGATGACCGGCGCCAAACCTTCCAGCGGTTCGTCCATCAAAAGCAAAGTCGGATTGCTGACCAAGGCCCGCCCGATGGCCAACATCTGCTGCTCGCCGCCCGACAGCTGGTTGCCCATATTGTGCCGCCGCGCGGCCAACTGCGGGAACAGTTCGAACACCCGTTCGATGGTCCACGCGGTCCGCGCCCCATTGGCGCGCACCGCGATGGTCAGATTCTCGTCGACGCTGAGCGAGGGGAAAATCTCGCGTTCCTGAGGGACATACCCAATGCCGAGGCGCGCGCGCTGAAAAGTCTTGAGCCCCTGGATCGGCTTGCCTGCGAACTGGATACGCCCCGAATGCAACGTAGTGTGGCCGAGCGTTGTGGCGAGCAGCGTCGATTTGCCGACGCCGTTGCGTCCCAATACGGCCAAGGTGGCCCCGGCATCGAGGGACAACGAGACGTTTTCCAGCACGACGGTGTCCCCGTAACCGGCCGAAACGTCTTCGAGTGCCAGACACTCAGCCATGATCGCGCTCGCCGAGATAGACTTCGCGCACGCGTTTGTCGTGGGCGATCTCCGCCGGCGTCCCCTCCATCAGCACCGCACCCTGCACCAGCACCGTGATCCGGTTCGCCAAACGGAAGACCAGTTCCATATCGTGCTCGATGATCAGGATGGCGATATCGCCGGGCAGGCGTTGGACCGTGTCGAAGATGATGGCGGTCTCCGACGACGGAAGACCGGCCGCCGGCTCGTCGAGCAACAATACGCTCGGCTTGAGGCCGAGTGCGATGGCGAGCTCGACCAGCCGTTGCTTGCCGTAGGGCAGTTCTTTCACCAAGGCCAGGGCATCGTCGGCGATGTGGAGGGATTCCAGCAGCCCGTAGCTTTCGTCGAGCAGATCGCGGCGCGCATTGGCGCGGCGCAGCATGACGTTGCCCAGGCCCTCGCGTTCGCATACGGCGAGGAAAACGTTTTCCAGGACCGACAAGCCGCGGAAAAGGGTATTGATCTGGAAGGTGCGCCCGAGCCCGCGTTTCACGCGCGCTTCCTGCGGCAGGGCGGTCACATCCTGGCCGGCCAAAAGAATGCGCCCCGAGGATGGAGCCAAGCGGCCGGTGATCAAATTGATGAAGGTCGTCTTGCCGGCCCCGTTCGGCCCGATCAAGGCATGGCGGGCACCCGGCTCGAGCCGGAAATCGATTTTGTCGGCGACCGCGAGGGCACCGAAATTCTTGCACAGCATTTGGGTTTCGAGCGCGCTCATCGACGCACCTTCCGCACCCAGCGCAGAGCTTGATCGACGACGCCAAGAGCGCCGCCGCGCGCGAACAAGACGATCAGCACCAGCATCAACCCGACCCAGAAACTCCAAAAGGCCGGGTCGGCCTTGGCGAAGGTATCCTGCGCGATCATGAAAATGACGACGCCCACGAAAGCGCCATAGATGCGGCCAATCCCGCCCAGCACCAGCATGATGACGATTTCACCGGATCGTTCGAAGCCCAGCGTCGCCAGGCCGACGAACTGGCTGGTTTGCGCCAGCAACCCGCCGGCGATGCCGGCCAATACCGCCGAGATCGTATAGACGGTCACAAGGCGGCGGCGCACGGGTGCGCCGATCGCATGCATACGCGTCACATTCTCACGCACGCCGGTAAGCGCACGCCCGAACGGCGAGCGCACGAGCAGCAGGGCGAACAACCAGACGAAAAACAGAACGATCAGGCAGTACCAATAAGCGGTATGGCCGAACAGATCGAAGCGGAATTGCCCGAAGATCGGCTTCATGGAAATGCCGCTCAGCCCGTCGGCGCCGCCTGTGATCGGCCGGGCGCGGTTGGCGAATTCCTGGACCAGCAATAGGACCGCCAGGGTCAGCATGATCAGCGTGAGGCCACTGGTGCGCAGGATGACGAGACCGGACAGAAAGCCCAGAATCCCACCCGCCAAACCGGCCACGACGAGACCCGAGAGCGGCTCCCCCGTGACATGCAGCGCATAAAGCCCTGCCGCATAGGCACCGGCGCCGAAAAAAGCCGCGTGTCCGAGTGTAATGATACCGGCATAACCAAGTGCCAAATCGAGCGAAATGGCGAACAGAATCGTGAGCAGGATCTGGCTGCCAAGCGGCAGATAGGACGGAAAAACGTAATAGGCCGCGATGGCGAGGATCCACGGCAGCAGTTCGATGGGCTTGAGCGCA
The DNA here is from genome assembly GCA_945877815.1 of Caenispirillum bisanense. Lineage (GTDB taxonomy): Bacteria > Pseudomonadota > Alphaproteobacteria > Rhodospirillales > UBA2165 > CANIGJ01. The sequence goes on along the minus strand of CAMDWJ010000011.1, from coordinate 9,495 downwards.
TCGCGCTGCACGAAACGTTCGACCGCACTGCCCTTATCGGAATTGAACCAGCGAAACATGGATCAAGCCTTCCCGAACAGGCCGGTCGGCCGCCACAGCAGGATTCCCATCATCGAGGCGAACAGAAAGAACGCTCCGAATTCGGGCACCAGATAGCGACACGCCGTATCGCCGATACCGAGCAGCAAGGCGGCAACGAAGGGCCCGCGGATCGAGCCCAAACCGCCGACCGCGACGACCATCAGGAAGTAGATCAGATAATCCTGCGCATATTGCGGATTGATGGCGAGGATATCGGCGCCGATACCGCCGCCGAAGGCGGCGAGACCGGACCCCAGCGCGAAGGTCAGCGTGAACAGCCGGCCGGTATTGATGCCGAGCGATTCTGCCATTCGCCGATTGTCGACGGCGGCACGGATCTGGGCGCCGAAATTGGTCCGCTCTATGCCGAGCCACAGCGCCGCGATCACGGCGAAACTCACGACGATCAGAAACGTGCGATAGGTGGGAAAGCTGCGCGACCAGATATCGAACGAGCCCCGCAACAGTTCGGGGACGACCATGCGCTGCGGCAGCGGCCCCCAGGCATAGCGCACGAAGGCAACCGCCATGAACACGATGCCGATGGAGAACAGCACTTGTTCCAACTCGCCCGCGCGATAAAGCCGCGAATAGAGCGTGCGTTCCAGCACGACGCTGACCAGCGCGACCGCGACGAAGGCCGACAACAGCGCCCAGCCGAACGGCATGCCGTAGCGGTTCATCAAGGTTGTCATGACATAGCCGCCAAGCATGGCGAAGACGCCATGGGCCAGATTGACGAAGCCCATCAGCCCCATGGTCACGGACAGCCCGACCGAGATGACATAGAGAATCATCGCGTAGGCGAGGCCGTGGAACAGGATGCTGACGACGGCGGCGAAAAAGGCGTCCATACGGTGGATCCGAAAGGTTACGGCCGCCGCAACTGGCCGCGATAAAAATCGTGACTGTTACGACGGCCGATCAAACCAAACACAACAGATTATTTTTTGGGGTTAAGGATTTTCCACGGATCCTTGACGGCCGTAGCGAACGTCTCAAGCTCTACATTCGATAGGACGCCGTTCACCCGCTCAACGCGGCGCAGATATTCGTTCTGCACGATGTCGCCGGTTTCCGGATCGACCGAGATCGGGCCGCGCGGGCTATTGTCAGTCTTCCAAGTCTTGAGGAAGGCCGCGCTTTTCGCGTTGTCCATCTTGCCGTTCTGCGCTTTGATCGCATCGAAGATCGCGGCCATGCCGTCCCACGTGGCGACAGCCGGGAAAGCCGGGGTCGAGTTGGAGCCGTATTCAGCCTTCCACGATTTGATGAAGGCCTCGTTGGCGGGCCGTTTCGCCGCCGCCGAATAGTGGAACATGGTCGTCGCACCCACGGATGCATCGCCCATATTGATCAACTCTTCGTCGGTGGTGATGTCGCCGGGCCCTATCAGTTTGATACCGGCCTGAGCGAGGCCGAGATCCTGGTAAGCCTTCATCACACCGGTCGCCTGCACGCCGGCCGGGATGAACACGAAAGCCGCGTCGGGCTTGGCATCCTTCACTTTCTGGAAGAAGGGCGCGAAATCCTGCGTGGCTAGCGGCATGCGCACCGATTCCACGACGGTTCCGCCGCCATCCGTGAAACCCTTCTTGAAGGCGGTTTCAGCATCGATGCCGGGGCCGAAATCGGAGACCAGAGAATAGACCTTCTTCAGATTGTTCTTAGCGGCCCACTGACCGAGCGGCAGAGACGACTGCCACAGGGTGAAGGAAACCCGCGTCACGTAAGGCGCGCCACCGGATGGAATGATCCCAGAGGTGCCCGCATTCATGATAACGAACGGAACCTTCGCTTCGGCGGCAATCGGCGCGATCGCCGCGGCATTGGGCGTCCAAATCACGCCGGCCAGGAAATCGACCTTGTCACGCGTAACCAGTTCGGTCGCGAGACGTTTGGCGACTTCGGGGTTCGGCCCGGTGTCGTCGCGATTGATGATCTCGACCTTCACGCCGGCCGGTAGATGCTTGGTATGCTCTTTCATCCAAAGCTTGACGGCTTGATCCATCATCGCTCCGACCGATGCGTTCTGGCCGGTATAGGAAGTGATAAAGCCGATCTTGACCGTCTGAGCGGACGCGCCGGCCAGCGGCAGAAGCACCGCAGCAAGTGTAAGGGCCGCGAATCTTGCGAATTTCATGATGTAATCCTCCCATTACCGAACGCCGGGTTAGCACCGGTCTAACAGGAGGCATCGTGGCGGGGAGCCGTTGGATTGTCAATTTGAGAGCAAACATGGCAGTGCCCGCGGGGGGGGGATATCCGCGGGCACTACAACGTTAATCTTTATGGAGCGCTATAGGCGGCCCATGACCAACAATACGATGATGACCAGGAGGACGAGGCCTAGACCGCCCGTCGGGTAATAACCCCAGCCGGAGCTGTAAGGCCAAGTGGGCAAGGCGCCGACGAGTAGAACGATAAGAATGATAAGTAGGATAGTGCCGAGCGACATTTCAGTCTCCAGTCTTAGCTGCGACTGCCAAAGGCTAACAACAGCCCGCCACCGATCGCCGCGATGCTGCCCAAAACAAAGTACTGCATCGTGCTATCGGTATATTTGCCAGTCAGCGTTTCCGACATCCGTTCGACAGGGGCATCGGCCGCATTGAATGCAAATCCCAGCACCACAATACCGACGACCAGGATTACGGCTCCGAGAATTTGATTCAGATTCATATGTTTTCTCCAGCGACGTCATAGACGCATTGGATGAATCATAGGGATGAGTCGGAAAGACCGGGGTGTCTTTAAAAAGACAAAATTTAGCTGCCGGAATCCATATTGATCATGAAAACCGACCACCCGGCCGTTTTGCACCCCAATATTGGCGGACGGCGCAGCATGGTGGCGCCGTTGGATGGTCGGCTTGATCGATCACTTCGACGACACGGGGGGACTCAAAGAAAATGGCTCCCCGCCAGTCCGGCAGAGAGCCATTTCAACCGCCGCAACGAAGCTTATTTCTTCCAGCCGTAGTCGCCGAGCATCGGCAAGGAGTTGCTCAGCGGGTTGGGCTTCAAAACGACGTCCTTGTGGTGCGCCCAAACGATCGGCAGTTCCGAGATCGGAAAGATATAGGCCTCCTGGTTGACCTTATCGAGGATCGGCGTGTAAAGCGCGGTGCGCTTCTTGTCGTCGAACTCGGCCTCGCCCAGTTCGATGTTCTTCAGGATCATCGGATCCTGCCAATAGTCGCGGTCGGCGCCGAAGAAGAAATCGAGAATCTGCGCGGCGTCCGGATGCGTGCCGGCCGGGTTGAAGCCGGTGAAGGCGGTGAATTCCCCATCGCCGCGACGCTTCACATACAGCGCGATCGGCATGGAAACGATCGAGGCCCGAATGCCAATTTTGCGCACTTCGCCGGCCAGCGCTTCGGCGATGTAGCGGACCGGCTCATGCACATCGAGGGTCAGATCGAAACCGTTCGCATAGCCGGCCTCCGCCATCAGGCGCTTCGCCTCGGCCGGATTATACGGATAGACGTCGGTCTTGGTCTCGCAGGCGATACTGGTCGCGAAGCAGATGGCATTGGTCTTGATTGCGCTGGCGCCGCCCGGGATCAAATGCTTTAGCAACTGGTCGCGATCGATCGCCATAATGAAGGCCTTGCGTACACGCGCATCCATCATCGCCTTGTTCTTCGAACGGCCGGCCGCATCAAAGGTCGTATAGAGCAGCATTTCACTGCCCGTCGGCGTGACGACAAGGTTCGGGTTCGTGGCCAGGTTCTTCTCATCGTCGGACGTGATATTGCGAATCAGATCGAGATTTCCCGTCATCAATTGCGCGACTTGGGTCTGGCGATCCGGGATGAAAAGTGCCCGCACTTTTTTCACCGGCGCCGGATAATAATGCCCGCCCTCGAAATGGTTCTCGACGCGTTCAAGCATTATACCGGCATTGCGGTCGATGGAGGCGACACGATACGGCCCGGTGCCGATCGCAGTCTTGCCGTAGTCGGCCTTATCCTCGAGCGCGTTCATGGTTTCGATGTCGCGCATGCGCATGCGAAACGACAGGAAGCCATAATCCATGACGACCGGCCGAGAGGCATGCAGACGAACCTTATAGGGGCCCAGGATTTCGACGTTCTTGACCCAGTCGTAGCGCGATTTGAAACGGATCTTGAGCGCCGGGTCAGCGAGATATTCGAGCGTGCCCTTCACGTCGGCGGCGTCGAACTTGTTGCCGTTGTGAAACGTGACATCCTCACGCAGTTCGAATTCAATTGTCAGGTTGTCGATGCGCTTGAAGGATTTGGCTAGGATCGGAACCCACTGCTTCTGCTTCTGATCGTAGCCGATCAGCGACAAGTATACGATGCGATCGAAGGCCGACGATTCATCGGATGGGGCATGAAAACCATCGAGAGTCGCGAAGGAATCGTTGACCGCGATACGGACGTTATCATCGGCCTTCTGGGCCAGAGCGGCGGTCGTCACCAAAGCGGTCAACCCGGCCGCAAAGATCGAAAGATAGGCGCGCTTAATCATGCAAACCCCGAATTCTAACATGTGAAAGAAAGTTAACGCTTAAACTGCCAAAAAATCCGCGCAGCGACAACGACTATTCGGCGGGGTCACACGTTGCCTTATTTGGGCATGGCCGAACGAGCGGAAGCTCCACATGCGCCATCAGATGATCTGTTACGTTTGCGGTATGGGGCCTATTTGGTACTTCTGCGGAACGGCGTGTTGGGCTTAAGGCCCTTCTCGCGCAATTTCTCCGACCGCAGGCCGTTTTCGAGATAACCTCCGCGTGTCGCGGTCGCGGCGAGGGCGTCCCATTCCTCGTTCCAATCGCCCAGCGAATAGCCGTGCCACGGCGCCTCGGGCGTCAAGGGCGGCAGGTTCAATCGTTCCCACAGCGCCTTCGCGTTTTCCATGAACTCGCGCTTCGGCAAGGCGAGGGGCGCACTTTTCGCCTTCAGGGTCGCATCGATCAGCATGGTCCCGTCGGTGCTTTTGGCGCCGCCTTTGGGGCCATGCCCGCCGTCGCGATATTTCAGGATCTGCACATCCTCGGACGGGTTGGAGCGATAGGCAAGCGACCAGAAGACCGCGTCGGTATTGTCGGGGTCGATATCCTCGTTCACCGCGATCACATATTTCCCGCAATCGGCACGCAGCGCCGCCGTGCCCTGGAGTGCGCGCCACACCTCGGTGCGCGGCGTGCCCTGCTGCATAACCAAGAAGATGACGCGGCGCAGATTGGTCAGCGGCTCGTGCATGATCACCTTGCGTACGCTGCGGATGCCCAGCGTCTTTTGCAGATGCGCGAGGAACATCTGCTCGTAAGCGTCGCGCTTGATGGAACTCGATTCGCTCGGCGTCACCTGCGAGATGATCGAGGCAAAGAGCGGTTTGCGCCGATGGGTGATGCAGGTGACATCGAAGATCATATTGAAATCTTCGAGCGCGATGTGGCCATGCGACTCGCCGAACGGCGCTTCGGGCTCGAGATATTCGGTGTCGATCAAGCCTTCGATGATGATTTCCGAATCCGCCGGCACCATCAGATCGACGGTGCGCGCGCGCACGACGCGGATGGGCGCGCCGGCGAGGCCGCCGGCCACCGCCAGTTCGTCGACGTCGCGCGTCACCTTCTGCGGGCCGGTATAGGCAACACAGGGCGGGCAGCCGAGCACGATGGCGCACGGCATCTTCTGCCCCAACGCGCGGTATTTTTCCCAATGCGGATAACCGCCGGCCCCGCCATTGCGCGTCGCCATGCGCACCACCAAGCGATTGGGCGATTTGAGGCCCGCGCGATAGGTGCCGAGATTCTGAATACCGTTCTCGGGATCGCGGGTCACGAAATTGCCCGCCGTGATATAGGGCGCGCTGTCGAAGCCCGGCGTGGAGATGGGAACCGGCAGGGCATCGAGCCCCTTGCCGACACCGATTAGATCGTCGCCTTCGATGACGACCTCCTGGCACGGCGCATTGGTGACGACCACCGGCGGGATCGGATTTTCAAGCGCCTTCTGCCAGATCGCGCCGATCTGGTCGCGCGCGACGCCAAGCCCGATGCGATAGATCTCGCGGCTGCCGGCGAGCGCGCCGACGATCACCGGCATGTCGTAGTGGCGACCATTGGAATCGGTCACATTGGTGAACAGAAACGCCTTGCGCCCGCTTTCCGGGATGCCGCCGCGATATTGCCAGCGCACCAACGCATGCATCTCGGTATCCTTGTTGACCGGCGCATCGATGCGATGCAGCAACCCCGCCACCTCGAGGGCCGCGACATGCTCCTGCAGATCGGCGTAGCCGCGGAGACCGGTCTGATGGGGTCGGGAAGCATCGTCCATATTCATGTCCTAGCTTGTTTGGCTGTGGCCGCTTGGATGGCAGACCAAACGGCGAAGGGGGTTGCCGGCATCGTGATATCGCGCACCCCGTAGATCGACAGGGCATCAACGATCGCGTTGACGACCGCCGACAGTGCCGGCGTCGTGCCGCCTTCGCCGCCCGCCTTGATGCCGAGCGGATTGGTCGGCGACAGAACCTCGACGATTTCGGTGACGAAGGACGGCACTGTATCGGAGCGCGGCATTCCGTAATCCATCAGCGAACCGGCCAGCGGCTGGCCGGTCTTAGGATCGACGTAACTGTGCTCCCACATGGCTTGCCCGATCCCTTGCGCGATGCCGCCATGCGTCTGGCCATGCACAATCATTGGATTGATGCAGCGCCCGACATCGTCGACGGCAGCGTAGCGCGTGATCTCGACTTTCCCCGTCTCGGCATCGACCTCGACCTCGCAGATGGCGCAGCCGTTCGGAAAGACCGGCTCGTGCATTTCGTTATCTTGGACGACGCTCAACCCGTCCGTCAGTCCAGCCGACAGGGCCAGCGCATCGGCCTCTTCGGCCAGTTCGAAAAAATCGAGCACGCGATTGACCGCAGGGGCGCCGAATTTCCCGTCGGTAAAACTCACCCGATCGACCGGGCATTTGAAGATGAGCGCCGCGATCGATTTGCCCTTGGCGATCAACTGATCCGTCGCCAGCTTGAAGACCGTGGCCGCATGACGCATCGAGCGGCCGGAATGGCTGCCTCCGCCGACGCTCACGATATCGGTATCGCCATAGACGATATCGACGGCTTCGGTCGGCACGGACAGCTGATCGGCGATGACCTGCGAGAAGCTTGTTTCGTGTCCCTGGCCGCTCGGCTGCGTACCGATGATCACGCGCACACGTCCCTGCGGGCTCACCATGATCTCGGCGCGTTCGCGCGGCGCGCCGATCGAGGATTCGACATAATTGGCCAGGCCGATGCCGAATAAACGGCCGCGGCGGGCCGCAGCGGCACGCCGGGTTTCGACGCCATCCCAATCCGCGATCCGCATGGCAAGATCCATATTGGATTCGTAGGTGCCGCTGTCGTATTGGGCGCCGACCGCATTCAAATAGGGCATGCGGGCTGGCGCAACGAGGTTCTTACGGCGCAGCTCGACGCGATCCATATTGAGTTCGCCGGCCGCGATGTCGATCAGCCGTTCCAGCGCGAAATTGACCTCTGGCCGCCCGGAGCTGCGATAGGCTTGGGTGCACATGGTATTGGTAAAGACGGCCCGCGCGCGCAAGGATGCCAGCGGAATATCGTAGGAGCCGGTGATAAGCGCGGATCCCTTGCCGAGCGGCGAGAGCGAGGTGCAATAGGCCCCGACATTGCTGATATTGTCGGCACGCATGGCAAGAAATTTTCCGTCAGACGCGAGCGCCAGCGACACGCGGCTATAGAGATCGCGCCCCTGATAATCGCTGATGAAGGATTCGGAGCGCGCCGCGGTGAACTTGACCGGTCGGCCGATCTTGCGCGACGCCCACAAGATCAAGTTGAACTCGACATAAACGCGGTTGCGCGAACCGAAATTGCCGCCGACATCCAGCGAGAAGACCCTTAGACGGGCGGGATCGATATCCAATGTTTGGGCGATTTCGTGTTTCTGGCGCACAGCACCGCCGCTACCCGCCCACAGGGTATAACGATCGGTGACGGGATCGTAGTGCGCCAGGGCCGCACGGGTTTCCATCGCCACCGCGGTCACCCGCGCGATATTAAATTCGCTCTCCACAACATGGTCTGCCTCAGCAAAGGCAGTATCGACGGCGGCATCCGCCCCGAAAGAGGTATCGATGAACACATTGCCCGGCACTTCGTCCCACACCGACACCGGCGATCCCGCCGCGCGCGCGGTTTCGGTCACGAAGGGCAGATCGCGATAGACCACCGACACGGCTTCGGCGGCATCGAGCGCCTGGGCTTGTGTGGCGCCCACGACGAGAGCGATCGCCTCGCCGACATGGCGCGTGCGCTCGACCGGCAGGCACACGTGCGGCCCGATAAAGACCTTGCCGCCGCCAGGAGCCCCCAATTTCATATCGTATTTGGTGGACGGCACCGGATTGTGCGGCAGCGGCTTCAATCCATCCTGGGCGCAATCCGCACCTGTGAAGATGCCGAGCACGCCCGGCATCCCGGCGGCCTTCGCGGCATCGATGCTGAAGGTCGCGTGCGGATGGGTCGAGCGGACCAGCGCCGCATAGGCTTGGTCGGGTAAATTGAAATCGTCGCTGAACTGGCCGCGACCGGCGAGAAGGCGCTCATCCTCCTTGCGGCGCATCGGACGCCCGATAGCGCCGCCGGCGTGAAGTGACGTCACCGTATTGAGATGGTCGTCTTTCGGCATGATCGCAGCATCCCTGCCCGCCGACCGGGCTGTGAAACTTGTATTCATTGCCATGCCGACACTCAAGCCCACGACAATCTGCGGGGCAATATTGAGTAAATACAAAAACTCGCCATATGTCGCATTTGCGACCAGGACAGCCGGTTGGGATTGCGTCATACCGAAGACGCCGCCTAGATTGTCCCGGAGGATTATCCATGGGATCGTTCCCTGAGGCGTAGTGACAAAACACCAACTCACGATTGTTATCCCGTCTCGAGAACAGGAGAAGCAAACTCTTTTTCTGGAGAGGGCTATCGCTTCGGTAAAGCGTCAGACGATTGCCGAACAATTAGATTGCACTTTTGTGGTTGGCGTCGATAAGGGAAAATCGCTCGACATAGATACGTGTACAAGATTGGGAATTGTATGCGTCGAAAGCGAGCAGAACTCTCAAGCTGCCGCACTGAATGCTGCCATACGAGTTGTCACGACTGAGTTCGTTGCGTTTTTGGAAGACGACGATCAGTGGATGCCGAGTTTTTTAACTTTTGCGATGAAAGCCGTTGCGATCGCGGACTTGATCGGCCCCCATTAGGTGGTCCGGTTTGAATGTTAGTGCATTGTGTCCTCTTTCGCCATTGCCGGCTTTAGGTGGAGCGTAGCGGAACCGGAGGACGGCAATGGCGGCGTCGCGGTTTCCGGGGTCGGCGGTCGGTAGCCAAGGCT
>CAMDWJ010000010.1 GCA_945877815.1 Caenispirillum bisanense | reverse complement strand
CTTGTGACGGACGCACCGGCCGATTTCGCCGTTGTCGCCAAGGCTCTCGGCTTCAGCCGCATTGAGGCGATGGAGTTGGAAACGTTGAAGATAAGCGGATATCGCGTCGCCGTGCCGGCCGCGCATTCCCCCGAAATCGCGTCCGAAATCCTCAAGAACGCGTTCCCGAACGCCGTCTGCGAGATCGAGGACAACATCGAAATGTCGGAACTGGCCAATTAATCATGAAAACCTTCATTCTCATGTTGGCCCTGCTCGCTCCCGACGGGACCAAGGGCGAGGTGCCGGTCGAACTGTGGCAGTTTCAGAGCATGGCGCAATGCGACAAGTCGGCCGCGATGATGAATTCTGGAAAAAGCGTAAACCGCTTTAGCTGCGTCGAATTCGCCCCCGGCATGAAGGTCGCCGCCGATCTCAAATCCAAGACGGTGATCCGCTAGACCGAAAGCCGGTAGCCGCGTCCCATGACGGTCTGAATCAAGATCGGCTGACGCGAATTGTCCCGCAATTTCTTGCGCAACCTGCTGATCATGACATCGATCACGCGGTCGCTTGGTGCATCCCCGTCACGGCTGATCGCATCCAGGAGGAAATCCCGGCTTAGAACCCGATTGGGTGCCCGCGCCAGTGCCGTGAGAATATCGAATTCGGCGCGCGTCAATTCAACATCGAGCCCGTCCGATGCCCGCAGAGCATTCGCCGAGATATCGAGGCTCCACGCGCCGAAATTGAGAATATCATGGGCGGCGGTATCGTCGGATCGCGCGGGCCCGCTCCGGCGCAGCAGATTGGCGACGCGCAGCGTGAGTTCCTGCGGATCGACCGGCTTAGTCACGTAATCGTCGGCGCCTATTTCAAGGGCGGTGATCTTATCGTCGCGCGCTATGCGCGCGGTCAATACGATGATCGGAATATGCGATCGCGTGCGCAATTGACGGATGAGTGTGAGACCGTCTTCGTCCGGCAGCCCTAGATCCAGGATGATCAGATCAACCGGCGTATGGTCGAGCACTTCGTGCATCACCTTGGCCGAGCCGGCAACGCTGAGACGATACCCGTCTTTCTCGAGGTACGCAGCAACAAGTTGACGGACGAATTCGTCGTCCTCAACGATTAGAAGATGCGCCGCACCAGCCGCCACAAATCCCTTACTTTCCGAGCCAGCCTTGAAGCGGGATCGAGTAATAGAGGCTCAAAACTTCGGTCCCCGGATTGGTATCGCCAAGGCTCGCGTTTGAATAGTGCGAGATGGCTACGCCGAGGCGCGAGCGATCGTCGAAGCGGTAGGCCGCCTCCAACTGGGAGCGGAACTCGATAGGGTAGTCGAGATCGAGCTTGCGATCCCCGCCCCAATACAAATGCGGCGCAAAGGAGGGGGTAAGCACGAAGCGGCGCCCGAAATAAATATCCATCAGGATGCCCGCGCCGACGAAGCCGTGCCCGGTCGAGGTATAATCGACGGCCGCGAATGGCTTGAAGACCCAAAGCTTGTAGTCGGACCGGTATTCGAGGCGAAAATCGGCCCCTTCGTCCTTCTGGCGGTTGAAATCGAAGTAGCCGGCGCTGACCGAAATGAAATCGGGATCGTCGGACATCGTATTCTCGGCCGTAGCCGGCAAAGACGCGAATGCGAACAGGAACGTTGCGGCGGACGCCAGGACCAATTTCAAAGAACTCACGAATTCTTCCCCCGATCGAATGGCGTCAGTTTAGGATGCGCGGGCGTTTCAAACAACTCCCCCGCTCCGGGAGTAGCCTACGCGCTATCCGTCAGTACTTGGCGTATGATTTTTCTTCGATCAGCGACGAGCCGAGCAGGATGTTGATCTCGCGTTTGAGGCCCGCGCGTTTGTCGTTCGTGTGATAGACTGCCCGGGCGAGTTCCACGAATTTCAGGCCGAAATCTTTCGCACGCTCACAATCGCGGATATCGTCTTCGATCACCCAAAGCCGCTCGTTCACCGATTTGAGGGCCGCCGTCAAATCGTCGAGCGCGCCGGACGCCGCCAGCGCATCGCGGCGTGCCGCTTCCAGCACCTCGTATTCATGACGCACATTGTCGCGCGCCGCGCCTTCGGCCATGTGCTGGAGCTTGATCTCCAGAATGGTGATCTTATCGACAAGCTCGCCCGGCGAGACATCGACGCGCACCGAAGTAATCGGCATAGGAGCCTTTCAATAGTCGCGAATGATTGGACGCTTATGATGGGCAAGGCCTCGCGCGAAGACAAGTCGCGGAAGACGAAAACCCTATTTTGCGACCGCTCACATCGCGTGCCCGACCCGAGCCAGGGAATCGATGGTGCGAGCGCAGGCGCGCGCGGCCTCGGCCCCCTTGACGAAAAAATGCGAATGGAAAAAGCGCTGATGTTCCTCATGATCGTGAAACTGTTGCGGGGTGAGCACCGCAGAAATGACCGGCACCTCGATCTCAAGCTGGACCTGCATCAAAGCATCGATCACGGCGCTTGCAACGAATTCATGCCGATAGATGCCGCCATCCACGACCAGTCCCGATGCGACGATCGCCGCATAACGACCGCTTTTTGCCAATATTTTCACATGCAAAGGGATTTCAAAGGCACCCGGCACCTCGAAAAGATCGACCTGCCGGGCCGCTATTCCATGCCGCGCGATTTTCTCGATAAATCCGAATCGGCACTGATCGACGATCGACTTGTGCCACGACGATTGAACGAACGCGATGCGAATAAGAGGTTCTTTGAGACTGTGATCCATAACCATATCCTCAACGTTACACGCAGGGATCGAGGCATACGAACCGCGAAAGCCGGGTGCTAATCATTAAGCACCCTCGCAATCTGTGGTTCTCTCACTTCCGGACTATGACCGTCGGCTCCGGAGTCGCACCGGATCTGCTGACCCTCGGACGGCACCGCCGCCGAGGCGCTCGCGGGCTTACGCTTTTGCGCGTTTACCGCCGGTGGGGATTTTCGCCCCGCCCCGAGAACCCGCCGGTGGGGAAACCCCCACCGACGGGATCAATTTAGACCACTTTACCGTGACAGGAAACCGCCTGGGCCCGCTAGGTTCGGTTGCGGGCCTTCGGGGTATCCCCGTTGACAGACGGCGCCCGGATCACGATACTTCCGCGCTTTCCGGGACGGTCGCTTACCCGCACTGTCCCGAATTTGTTTCGGGGAGAGCGATGTGACCAACGCGGTCATGCCGACCTACGCCCGGGCGGACTTAGCGTTCGAGCGCGGCAACGGCGTTTACTTGTTTACTCAAGATGGGCGGCGGTTCCTGGATTTCGCATCCGGGGTCGCGGTGTCATCGTTGGGTCATGCCCATTCGCACCTGACTGCGGCGCTGCACGCCCAGATCGACAAGGTGCTGCACACCTCCAACCTCTACCGTATTTCCGGTCAAGAGCGCTTGGCGCAACGACTGGTCGATGCGAGCTTCGCATCCACGGCTTTCTTCTGCAATTCCGGCGCGGAAGCCGTTGAGGCCGGGCTGAAGCTCGTGCGTCGCTATCACCAGAAGAACGGTCGCCCGGGCCGATATCGCGTCGTCACCGCGTCCAACAGCTTCCATGGCCGTACGATGCACACGATTTCGGCCTCAAAGAACGAAAAGCATCTCGACGGCTTCCTGCCGGCGGTCGATCACTTCGATCAGGTGCCGTTCGGCAACATGAACGCGCTGCGCGCAGCGATCACCGATCAGACTGCGGCAATCATTGTCGAGCCGGTACAAGGCGAGAGCGGCATCCACCCCGCCGATGCCGATTATCTGCGCGCCTTGCGCAGTGCCGCCGACGAATTTGGCATCCTTTTGATGTACGACGAGGTACAGACCGGCATCGGACGCACCGGAAAACTGTTCGCCTATGAATGGTCGGGCGCAGCACCGGACGTCATGGCGCTCGCCAAGGGTCTTGGCGGCGGCTTCCCCATTGGCGCGTGCCTCGCCAACGAGCGCGTCAGCGCGGTCATGGCGCCCGGCACGCATGGCTCGACATTTGGCGGCAATCCGCTCGCCTGTGCCGCTGCCAACGCAGTGCTCGACATCGTCATGGACGAAAAATTCCTCGCTCACGTGCGGGAAATGGGGACGTTGCTGATGGCACGTCTGAACAAAATCGTAACGGCCTATCCGGGCGTTCTCAAAGAGGTGCGTGGATTGGGCCTAATGATCGGGGTCGAGTGCAACAAGCCGGTAAACACCGACATCGTACGTAAGCTCGAGGACAAGGGCATGTTGACGGTCGTTGCCGGCAACAATGTCATACGCTTCGTTCCACCGCTGATCGTCGAGCCGTCGCACATCGAAGAAGCCTGCGGCATATTCGAAGGCGTCTGCGCCGACCTCGCGCGCGCCTGAATCTAAGGTGCGAAGCGATGGCTAGGCATTTTCTCGATATTCATTTATTTCCGTCGGAGACGTTGCGCGAGATTCTCGATCGCGCGATCGCTTTCAAGAAGAGCAACGTAAAGCAGCTCGATCTATTGCGTGGGCGCACGCTCGTGATGATCTTCGAGAAGGCATCGACCCGCACGCGCGTTTCGTTCGAGGTCGGCATGCGTCAGCTTGGCGGCCACGTCATCACGTTGAGTTCCGGAGATTCGCAATTGGGCCGCGGCGAAACAATCGCGGATACCGGACGCGTGCTGTCGCGTTATGCCGATGCGATCATGCTGCGCACCAATGCTGCAGACAAACTCATCGAACTCGCCGAATCCGCGTCGATCCCCGTCATCAACGGCCTGACCGATGCCTCGCATCCATGCCAAATCATGGCCGACGTCATGACCTTTGAAGAACATCGCGGCCCCATCAAGGGAAAGACCGTTGCGTGGCTCGGCGATGCCAACAATGTCGCGGTCTCATGGCTGCACGCCGCCGTCAGATTCGGCTTCGCGTTCCGCGTGGCGACCCCATCGGAATACGCGTTGCCTACGCAACTCGTTCAATGGGCACGCGGCGAGGGGGCCGAAATCACAACCACCACCGACCCCGCCGAGGCCGCCAAAGGTGCGGATTGCGTTGTCACCGATACCTGGATCTCGATGGGCGACGAGGACCAGACTGCGCGCCGGCTACGCGCCCTCACCCCCTATCAAGTGAACGCGCGGCTGATGCGGAACGCACGCAAGAACGCTCTGTTCATGCATTGCCTGCCGGCGCATCGCGGCCAGGAAGTCTCCGACGAAGTCATCGATGGTCCGCAATCGGTCGTCTGGGACGAAGCCGAAAACCGCCTGCACGCCCAAAAAGGCATTCTCGCCTGGTGCATGGACGGGAACTAAAAGTCTCTTTTTCGCTTAGCTACCGAAAGGAGACGCATAATGATCTACAACGGCAGCTGCCATTGCGGCGGCGTCAAATTCACGGTCGAAGGCACCATCGGTCAGGTCATCGACTGCAATTGCTCTATGTGCCGGCGCCGCGGCGGGCTCTTGTGGTTCGTACCACGTAGCCAATTCGACCTCGTTAGCGACCAAGACGACCTATCCACCTACACTTTCAACAAGCACACGCTTGAGCATCATTTCTGCTCGACCTGCGGCATTGCTCCGTATAGCGAAGGCGAAGACCCCAGAGGCAATCCCACGGCCGCCGTTAATGTACGCTGCCTGGAGGGGGTCGATCTCGGCACGCTTAAAATCACTCCGTTCGACGGAGAAAGTTTCTAGGGCGCGCGTTCGGGTCGGCCCGTGCGACAGCGCCCTTTACGGCGTGTTTGGGCAATCTATATGATTGTCCATGACTGCCTCCGCATCCCCCATCTTTCCCAGCATCGTTCGTCCATTCCAAATTGAAGGGTGCGACGTACGCGGCAAGCTCGTTCGCCTAGGCTCGGCCTACGCCGATATATTGGCGCCGCATGACTATCCGCCCGCCGTCGCGCGGTTACTGGGCGAAACCCTGGCTCTGTCGGCCGCCCTTTCGACCTCGCTCAAATATGCCGGCACCTTCACGGTGCAGACGTCCAGCGACGGGCCGGTCCGCATGATGATGGCGGACGTTGCCAGTGACGGCGGAATGCGCGCCTACGCCCGCTACCGCGAGGACGAACTTGGCGACGAGGAGGACGATATATCGATCCGTGAACTGCTGGGCAGCGGACATATCGCCTTCACGGTCGACCAGGGACCGAACACGACGCGTTATCAAGGCATCACCGCGATCGAAGGCGACTCGCTGTCGGATTGCGCCGCCGCCTATTTTCGCCAATCCGAACAATTGGAGACCGCAATCATGCTGGTCGCCGATCCGGGTCAAGACGGCAAGGATGCGCGCGCGGCGGCCCTCATGCTGCAACGCCTGCCGCGTCCCGAAAGAACGGGCATCGATCCACAAGAAGAAGAGGAAAATTGGCGCAACGCCGTCGTTTTAATGAATTCCATGACAGCGCGCGAGATGCTCGATTCCAACACCTCCGCCGACAGCCTGCTCTACCGGCTTTATCACGAAAAAGGCGTGCGCGTATTCGACGGGCGGCCCTTGCGCTTTCATTGCCGCTGCTCGCGCGACAAGGTGGCACGCACGCTGGCCTCCTTCTCGGCGCACGAACTTTCCGATATGAAGACGGATGATGGCCTGATCGTGGCAACCTGCGAATTCTGCCGCACCGACTATTCATTCGACGATGCGCAGCTTGAAACGCTGCGCCGCGAAAACTGAGCGGCCTGCGCGAGCCGCCGGTCACAAATATGACGCAGGGAACGACTACCCTTGTCCTTGAACAGCAATGCAACCCGTGCGATCTTTGATTATGCTGAAATTTTCCCAAACCCTGGTGCTCTGCGCCGTAGTCGCCGGTCTTGCCGGTTGCGCTTCTTCCACTCCGCCCGAACGTTTCGCGGAGATGACCTTCAAACACTTGCCGCCGGTGCAGTTGCTGGTCAGCGACCTCAAAATTGAATCCACGGCGACCCAAAGCACGGAACCGCCGAATATTGGGCATCTCTTCCCGACGCCGCCTGAAGCAGCACTTCGCAATTGGGCAGGCGACCGACTGGTCGCGCGCGGCGGTCCGGGAACGACGGCGCGCTTCACCATCGTCCGGGCCGAAGCGGTCGGCCGCACGCTGAACACCGACAAGGGATTTACGGGCTTGTTCAAGAAAGAGCTGTCGGACCGTTACGAAGGATTTGTCGATGCGGTGCTGACGATCTATGACGCCAACGGGCAGCGGCGCGCTCACATCCAGGCCAAGGCCGAGCATGCCACGACGGTACGCGAGGATGCGACCCTCGCCGAACGTCACAAGATCATGTACGAACTCGTCGAGAAAATGATGGCGGATTTCAACGCCGAAATGAACCGCAACATCGCAACCCATCTACGCCAATACGTGATGTAGTCCCGGCCGATTGCTAGGCCGGCTGCGCCGCCCAACCGCCGAGCGCGCGTAAAAAGCGGGCACAAATCTCCAACTGATCGCGGGTCACGAATTCATCGGGCTGATGGGCCTGGGCGATCTCGCCTGGCCCGCACAGGATCGCCGGTATGCCGGCTTGCTGGAACATGCCGGCTTCGGCCGCGAACGAACTGACCACCGCCTCGTTCTGACCCGTCAAGCGCCGCGCCAAGGCGTCCAGGGGATTCGCGGGATCGGCCGTCAGCGGCGGCACGACGCAATGACGATGCGTGACGATACCAGTCTCTGGGAAGCGTTCCTTCATCGCCGGTACAAGTTCAAGCGCACAATGATCGTCGAAGCGGGCTTCCAACTCGGCCGCCTCCGACGCGGCCACCGAACGGCAATCCCACACGAAGCCGCATTCGCCCGCGATAATGTTCATCGCCGCGCCGCCCTCGATGGTGCCGATACTGACGGTGGCATGAGGCGGATCGAAACGCCGGTCGCTGCGTCCGGTTTTCTTGAGTGTCTCGGCTTCATCCATCAGGAACTTGATGCACTCCGCTGCAACCGAGATGGCATTGACGCCGGCTGCCGGATTGGACGAATGACCCGGCTTGCCGCTCACGTGCGTGCGATAGACGGCGACGCCTTTATGGGCATTGGCGATCCGCATTCCTGTCGGTTCGCCGACCACCGCAGCGAAGGCCCGCGGAAAATCCCTTATATAGCGGGCAATCAGGGCAGGCGCGCCTAAGCAGCCGACTTCCTCATCGTAACTCAACACGAGATGGAACGGACGGGCGAGGGGACGCGTCAGAAATTCCGGCACAAGTGCCAACGCCACCGCGATGAATCCTTTCATATCGGCGGCACCACGCCCGTAAAGACGGTCGTCGCGCGCCACCAAGCTAAAGGGATTGCTTGTCCAAGCCTGTCCCGCGACGGGCACAACGTCCGTATGGCCGGAGAGAATGATACCGCCCTCCTTAGCCGGACCGATAGTTGCGATCAGATCGGCCTTGGTCCCGGAAGGATCGACGGCAAGCGCGGCCTTGATGCCAAAGCCGTCAAGGTAGTCCGCAATAAAATCCATCATCGCGCGATTGGGCCGATCGGAGACCGTATCGAACGCCACCAAGCACGCCAGCATCTCCTCGGATGTCATGGACACAGCGTCACCAAGAATGGGGGCGCTCAGGAATGATGGCTGACCGGATTGCCGATCACAGCTAAAAACTCGCGCCGTGTCGAGGCGTCGTCGCGGAAGGCGCCAAGCATACGGCTAGTCACCATCGTGACACCCGGCTTATTGACACCGCGCGTGGTAATGCATTCGTGCGAAGCTTCGATCACCACGGCGACGCCCTTCGGCTGCAAAATTTGTTGCAACGCATTGGCAATCTCGGAGGTCATCTTCTCCTGAATCTGCAAACGACGGGCATAAACCTCCACCAGACGCGCGAGTTTGGAAATGCCGACGACCTTGTTGGTCGGCAAATAGGCGACATGCGCCTGGCCGATGATCGGCGCCATATGATGTTCGCAGTGCGACGAAAAAGCGATGTCCTTTAGAACGACCATCTCGTCGTAACCTTCGGTTTCCTCGAAAGTTTTTTGCAGCAGTTCATGAGGATCATCGTGATAACCCTGGAACCATTCCTCGTAGGCGCGCACCACTCGGCTCGGCGTCTCCAATAGTCCTTGGCGGGCAGGATCGTCGCCCGCCCATCGTAACAAGGTGCGGACGGCGTCTTCCGCCTCGGCGCGCGATGGCCGTTCGACGGGTGTCTTTTCCGGAACCGAGTGGAGTCGGCCTACGGGTTTATCCAAGATGCTATCCTCCTCCAGCGCGCAATATCGTACGCGACCGGGCCTGCCTGAACCGGTTAGCCTTTAAAATAGTCATTTTTGGAGGTTTCGCCAGCCCAGGGGGGCCAACGGGCTAGTTCATGACCCGCACATCGTAGGGGGAATCGAGTGAAAAGGCCGGAATTGCGACCTGAAAATGCTGCCCCTCGCGCGTGACCATTTGGTAGGTTCCGACCATGAAACCCGAAGGCGTCGAAAGCGGCGCACCGCTCGTATATTCGTAAATCTCGCCGGGCCCTAGGGTCGGTTGCTCGCCGACGACGCCTTCGCCGCGAACTTCTTGAATGCGCCCCTTGGAATCGGTGATGTGCCAGTGGCGGCGCAGCAATTGCACAGTATCGCCGCCAAGATTTTCAATTTTCACGTGATAAGCCCAGACATAGTGAAAGTCTTCCGGGTCCGACTGGTCGTCCAGATACACAGGATCCACCGACACCTTGATCGAAGATGTCGTTTCCGAATAGATCGGTTTGTTGCGGTCCTTCTTCATGGCGACCTCGTCTTCGCGTCTTATGAGTCTGCGCGCGCGAGGATGTCTAGCATCTTTGTGATCGTGGAGAAAGCGCGCCCAAAACCCGCACCGGCGCGCACCGGTCCCGCTCGCTCCTTGTCTCCCCCTAGGCGATCCGGTATAGGAAAAATCCTAGGATGACCGTCATCGTCGCGGGTGTAGCTCAATGGTAGAGCTGTTGCTTCCCAAGCAACCGACGAGGGTTCGATTCCCTTCACCCGCTCCAAAGCTGTCACTCCAATCCCGCTCGAACATCATTAGCTCCCCGTGCGAGTCTCAAATGTCCGATCGCACCCAGTCGTTACGGGCTGTCCGGACACGCCGCTGAGAAGCATATCCATCTGAAGCTGACTTCACACATTCGTGATATCCGCTCGGCAACCGAGTCCTCTCGTTTGAGGGGCTCTAATTATGTGGAAGTTTTCCGATTAACGAGAAAAATATATTAATATCAATTGCTTAGAGGAAAAAGTGTGCAATCAAGCACACCGAATCCCGCCGATTGTGGCGCTGTTGCACAATAGCCACAACATCAAGCGTTCTACGCGCTTGGAGCCCCGGTAACCTTGAGAGTTTTTGGCACTTACATTATTGTGACGCGAATCACCCAATCAAACGTCGTTGTAACAAAAAGGGCATACAGATTATGCGTTATTCGGTTTCAGCTCTCACCGCTCTCGCGGCGCTCGCGGTTAGCTCTACCGCTCAGGCGCAAGAGTTCACGCAGCCCAAAGGTCTTTATCTCGGCCTCGGTATCGGCGCCTCGCTCCCGAGCGATTCGAAGGTTACGGGCCCGGGTGTCAGCACCGAAGTCGAATACGACAAATTCATCGCGGCAATGGCGACGTTGGGTTATTCCTATTCCAACAACCTCCGCTCTGAACTCGAACTCACCTACCGTGAGAACGACGCTTCGAAGGTCGGCACGTCGAGTGCAACCGGCGACATAACGACCATCAACCCGATGATGAACCTCTATTACGACTTCCCGGGCATGGGGCGCTTCACGCCTTATATCGGCGCCGGTGTCGGCATGGCCAATCTCGACATCAACAACGTGTCCCCCGTTGATAGCTCGCGCCTGAGCGACAGCGATTGGGTCTATGCCTATCAGGGCATTGCCGGCGTTGGATATCAGCTGACCAGCAACCTCGGCCTGTTCGCCGATTACCGTTACCTCGACACGACCGAAGGCAACTTTAAAACGGCCGCCGGCCGCGAACTCGGCACCGACTTTACCGAACAGCGCGTGATGGTCGGTCTGCGTTGGTTCTTCGGCGCGCCTGAGAAGAAGATGGAACCGACTCCGATGGCAGCTCCGGCTCCCGCCCCGGCTCCGGCGCCTGCCGTTCAGGCTCCACCGCCGCCGCCGCCGGCTCGCAACTACATCGTATTCTTTGATTTCGACAAGGCGGACCTCAAAGCCGACTCGGCAACGATCGTTCGCCAAGCGGCGCAGGCTTTCCCACGCTCGCAGGGTGTGACGCGGATCGAAGCGACCGGCCACGCCGACCGCTCGGGTTCGGATGCTTACAACCTGAAGCTCTCGCAGCGCCGCGCCGAAGCGGTTCGAGCCGAGCTGATCGCGCAGGGCGTTCCGGCCAACCAGATCGCGATCTTTGCCAAGGGCGAAAAAGAGCCTCTGGTTCAGACTGCCGATGGTGTCCGCGAGCCGCAGAACCGGCGCGTCGAGATCATCCTGAAATAGCCTGATCAAAACATAACGATAAACGCGGCCCGGCAGAAATGCCGGGCCGCAATCGTTTTGGGGTAAGCCCAGCGTCGATGGCACGCACTATCCGCTCAATAAAAAAAGGCCGGACAATTTGCCCGGCCTTTTGATTTCAGAAATCTATAAGAGAGTGTCAGCGCGCCCGCTCGGCGTCCTGCACAACGGCGCCGCGTGCTTCGACGGTGCAGCTCGAATTGCCGAACCCCTCGATGGGCATGCAGCGATAGCGCGTGCGGCTGCGATCGAGAGCCGCAGCACCGCCACCCTGCAAGAGAGTCTGGAACATCTCGCCCGTCTCGTCGCAGAAGTGCGTGTTCTGGATCATCTTGAGCGAGGCTTCGTTCGCCATGCGCGTCACGAAGGAATTGATCTGGTTGAAAGCATTCCCGCCATGAACGCGCTTGAACAGACCCTGCATAGTCTTGCCGTGATCGACGAGCTCGTTCTTGTAACGCGTGACGAATGCATTGTAGCGATCCGCCGAGGAGCAGCTTAGCGCCGCCACCATCAATTCGGACTGCATCACGCGCATCTCTAGAGAGGCCCGTTCCTGCGGTGTAATGGAAATTTCATTAGCAGAGGCCGAACCCCCTCCTGCCGAAGCCGCTACAGCCATACTAGCGACGAGAGTCCCCCGAACGAAGCCGATCATACGCTCCCCTTTCTCTGGAATCCCCTGGAAGGTTTACCCCCCCACGGAGGCCCCCTAACGCAGTGATCAGACTATTCCATTTGGACAAATGAGGCGCAAGTTGCGATTAAAACACACCGAAGTTGTCAAAAGGTCACAACGCCGCGTATTGATTCACCCTTATGCATCAGATCGAAAGCCCGATTAATGTCGGCCAGCGGCATCGTATGGGTAATCAGATCATCGATATTGATTTTGCCCGACATATACCAGTCGACGATCTTCGGAACTTCGCTCCGCCCTTTAGCTCCGCCAAACGCGCTGCCGCGCCAAACCCTGCCGGTGACCAATTGAAACGGGCGGGTTGAAATCTCCTGTCCTGCCCCCGCGACACCAATGATGATGCTTTCACCCCAGCCGCGGTGACAACATTCCAGCGCCTGACGCATGGTTGCGACATTGCCGATGCACTCAAACGAATAATCCGCGCCGCCGTCGGTGAGATCGACGATCGCTTTGACGACATTGGCCATGCCCACATCATTCGGATTGACGAAGTCGGTCATGCCGAATTTTTCGGCCAGCGCCTTTTTACGGGGATTGAGATCGATACCAATGATCTTATCGGCTCCGACCATACGCGCACCCTGAATGACATTCAGCCCGATGCCGCCGAGGCCGAATACGGCGACGTTGGATCCGGGCCGGACCTTAGCCGTATTTATCACCGCACCGATACCGGTGGTCACCCCACAGCCGATATAGCAAACCTTGTCGAACGGGGCGTCTTCGCGAATCTTGGCGGCCGCGATTTCCGGCATCACAGTATAATTTGAAAAGGTCGAGGTGCCCATATAGTGGTGAATCGTCTCGCGCCCGAGCGTGAAACGCGAGGTTCCATCGGGCATGAGGCCCTTGCCCTGGGTCTCGCGGATCGAAGTGCACAGATTGGTGCGTCCCGAGCGGCACGATTTGCATTCGCGGCACTCCGGAATATAGAGCGGGATCACATGGTCGCCCTTTTTGAGCGACGTCACTCCTTTGCCGACATCGACCACCACTCCGGCTCCTTCATGTCCGAGGATAGCGGGAAACAGCCCTTCCGGATCGTCGCCTGATAAGGTGAAGGCATCGGTGTGGCACACACCCGTCGCCTTGATTTCGACCAATATCTCCCCTGCCTTCGGACCGTCGAGTTGCACCGTTTCGATGATAAGCGGTTTTCCCGCCGCATGTGCGATCGCCGCGCGCGTTTCCATAAGACTCTCCCAGTTCGAATTGCAGACTCAGGACTAATGTTCGTTGCCGGTGAGCCAACCCCGGCGCCAGAACATAAACATCAAACCGCCTGCGACGGCCGCCATCAAGCCCAACGCGAAGACATAACCGTATTCCCACTCGAGCTCGGGCATGTTGAAGGGCGATTTGTTCACGTTGAAATTCATCCCGTAAACGCTGGCGATGAAGGAGAGCGGAATGAAGATGGTCGCGATAATCGTCAGCACCTTCATGATCTCGTTCATGTGATTGTTGATACTGGAGATATAGAGTTCCATGGAGGTTGCCGCGATTTCCCGGTACGTCTCGACAAGATCCAAGAGCTGCACCGCGTGGTCGTAGCAATCGCGCAAATAGATCTCCGTCGTATCGCTGACGAATCGCTTGTGGTCACGCATCAAGGTGCTGAACATATCGCGTTGCGGCCAAATCGCCCGGCGTAGGCTCAACAACTCCTGGCGGATGCGATGCATCTCGCAGATTTCGGAACGCTGGGCCTTTTCGATGATGCGTTCGTTGAGATCTTCGACCTTGTCGCCGAAATGTTCGAGGATTGGGAAATAGGCATCGACGACAGAATCCAGGAGGGCATAAAGCAGATAGTCCGCTCCTTCGTCGCGAATAGTAGCGCGATTCTGGCGGATATGTTCGCGTACTGGGTTCCAGCAGTCGCCGACGTCTTCCTGGAAAGTGATCAAGATTCCCTCCTTGAGGAAGTAGGAAATCTGTTCGATCTCAAGTGTGCCGTCCGGCGCAATCCCCGGCATTCGTTTCACGACGAACAGGAACGTGCCGTAATCCTCGGTCTTGGGACGCTGGGTGATATTGAGCACGTCCCCAAGCGCCAGGCGGTGAATGCCAAAAATTTCTCCGAGGGATTGCATTAGTTCGATATCGGCCAATCCGTCGATATTGATCCAGGTGACGCGATAGCCGACATCGAGCAACGCCTTGATCTCGTCCGCATTTTTCACGCTACGTTCGTCAACCTTGTCGGGTCCGTAGCGCATGACGCTGACGACCGGGGGTTTGGCATTGGGGTGGAGGACGAGAGTGCCGGGCGAAGCCCCGACCGGGGGCCTCTTGCTGCGTGCGGAATGACGGATTCGCAGGCTTTTCATCGGCGCGCCTACCTTGTCCAAGATCCAGCCGCTGTAGCATGGATTCGTATCCGTGTCGCGATGCCTTACTCGTAGCGCAGTGCTTCGATGGGATCGAGGCCCGCTGCTTTGCGCGCCGGGTAAAAGCCGAAGAAAACGCCGATCGCGGCGGAAAAGCCGAATGCCAGAAGAATCGAGCCGATGCTCACGGAGGTCGGCCATTCCCCGAGTCTAGCGATCAGGATCGACGCCAGAATACCGGTCGCAACGCCGATGGTACCCCCGATCAGCGACAGCGTCACAGCCTCGATCAGGAATTGACGCAGGATGTCCGTGCGCCTGGCACCGACTGCCATACGCAACCCGATCTCGCGCGTCCGCTCGGTCACCGAGACGAGCATGATGTTCATAATGCCGATGCCGCCGACGATTAGCGAGATGGATGCAACGGCGGCAAGCAGCAGGGTCATGACTTTGGCCGAGCTGGAACGCGCCTCCAATATTTGCGACATGTTGCGGATTGAAAAATCATCGGGCTTGCCGTCGCGGATCTTATGGCGCTGACGCAGCAATTCGGTGATGTCCTCGACTGCTTCGTCGATCTGTTCGGGCGTACGCACCTTGACGTACATGGTGTGGACCTGCCGCGCCTTGATCTGACGACCGCCGACCACGCGATTGCGCGCGGTCGTCACCGGCATAAGCATCACGTCGTCCTGGTCCTGGCCGGACAGCGACTCCCCCTTGGCCATCAGCACACCGACAACCTCGAATGGCACCGTTTTGATGCGAACCGTCTGGCCGATCGGATCGGTTCCCTCGAACAATTGTTCGGCGACGGTGCGGCCAAGCAGTACGACCTTGGCCGAACCGCGAACCTCGGCCGCGCCAAACCAGCGGCCGTCGGCAATCGGCCAGTTGTGCGCGTCTTCATATTCCGGCGTTGCGCCGATCACGGTACTCGCCCAATTCTTGTTTCCGAAAATCACCTGAGCCGAGCCACGCACCTGGGGTGCACTGACTTGTACGCTGGCAACTTCGCTTTGGATAGCAGCGGCATCGTCCTCGGTCAGCGTCGGGCGGGTGCCGCGTCCGCCTTTCACGCCACCCATATTGGTGCTGCCCGGCCAAACAAGCAGCAGGTTCGAGCCCAATCCTTTGATATACCCGTCGATCCGTTCCTGCGCGCCACTGCCAACCGCGACCATGACAATCACAGCGGCAACGCCGATGATGATACCGAGGACGGTCAACACGCTGCGCAAGACATTGGCGCGCATGGCGGTCAACGCGGAAAGAACGGCATCCGCGAAATTCATCCCACGGCCTCCGCGATACCCGACGGCACGGGCAAAGGTGCCGCCTGGGCGGCCAGCACGACAGCGGCATCGTCCGGCGCGGAGGCGGCTTCGTCGGACAACATCCGGCCATCCTGAAAGCGGACGATCCGTCCGGCAAAACGGGCGACATCGGGCTCGTGGGTCACGACAACGACCGTCATGCCGGCCCGATTGAGGCGCTGAAAAACGGCGATTATCTCCAAGCCAGTATGTGAGTCGAGCGCGCCGGTGGGTTCGTCGGCAAGGATCAAAGCTGGCCGGTTGACCAAGGCACGCGCGATCGCAACGCGCTGTTGCTGTCCGCCGGACAATTGCGCCGGGTGATGATCCATTCGCTCGGCCAAGCCGACCTCCCGCAAAGCCAACTCAGCGCGGCGACGACGTTCGACACGGTCGAACGCGCCATACATAAGCGGCAGTTGCACATTGTCGAGGGCCGTGGTGCGAGCGAGGAGATTGAAGCCCTGGAATACAAAACCGATCTTGCGATTGCGTAGACTGGCCAGAGTATCCGTATCCAATTTCGACACATCCTCGCCGTCGAGGAAATAGGTTCCGGATGTCGGCGTATCCAGGCAACCGAGCAGATTCATCATGGTCGACTTGCCGGACCCGGACGATCCCATGATGGCCACGAATTCGCCGGCCGCGATGGACAGGTTCACATCACGCAAAGCATGGACGATGGAATCTCCCATCGCATAGTCGCGGCCTAGTCCTTCGGTACGGATCAAAGCCTTGGCCATCGTCTCGTCCATTGGCCCGCCTAGAACCCGAAGCGCCACTGAGCATGGCCGCCGCCTTTCGATCCGGCGCGATTGATACCGACGATCACCTCGGTGCCTTCCGGCAAGGAACCGCGCACCAGTTCACTATGCGAGTTATCGGCGACTCCGACCGCGATCTGGATCGCCTTCGGTTTTCCGTTTTCCAACACCCAGACTCGCGCTGGGCTCGATGGATTGTTCCGCCGCTCGGCAAGGATTGTGCGGAATGTTTCCTGCTGGTCCGGGCGCAGGATTCTCAAGATGCGCTGATCGGCCTGCTCGCGAAAATTGGATTGGCCCGCAGGACGCGGTTCCACAACACCGCCTTCGCCCTTTGGCAGGCCGGGTTGCCCCTTGGCGGCTTGACGCAGCGATCGGGCTTGCTGCAGCGTTTCCGCATTGATCTCGCGCACCTTCTGCTTCTGCTCGTCATCCAAGCCAAGGGTCTCGGCTAAACGCTCGAAATTCTCGCGTTGCGCCGCCGGATCGCGCTGGCCCGGTTGAGCCGCAGCTGGTCCGGCGGCGGCGGCGACCGGCGCGCCCCCATCATCGGGAGGGCGGAAACGCAGTGCGGTACTCGGTACTTTCAATACGTTGGAGCGGTCGCTGACGCGGATTTCCACATTCGCAGTCATGCCTGGCAGCAAACGAAGCTCGGGGTTCTCGGTCGCAATGACGACGGTGTAGGTAATGACACTTTGTAGTTCGAGCGGTTGTTTGCGCACCTGGGTGACGGTCCCATGGAATTCCTGCCCGAGAAAGGAATCGACCGTGAAGATTGCATTCTGCCCGGGCTGAATCTGGCCGATGTCGGCCTCGTCAATGCTGGTTTCGACCTGCATGTTGCGCAGATCCTGGGCAATGCTGAACAAAGTCGGCGAGGACAGGCTTGCTGCGACAACCGTACCGACATCGACATCGCGCCCGATCACGACACCTTCGACGGGCGACCGGATGAACGTATTGTCGAGGCTGACATTTGCAGTGTTGAGCATCGCAGTTTTCTGTTCGACCTGCGCGCGCGCATGCACGACTTCGGCTTCAGCCATGCTCAAGGCTGCCTCGCGCGCCATA
The DNA here is from genome assembly GCA_945877815.1 of Caenispirillum bisanense. Classification (GTDB taxonomy): domain Bacteria; phylum Pseudomonadota; class Alphaproteobacteria; order Rhodospirillales; family UBA2165; genus CANIGJ01. The sequence continues at coordinate 94,218 of CAMDWJ010000010.1, read as the reverse complement.
AGCAACGAGCGCTGGGCTTCAAGCTGGGCGCGTGAAGCATTGAGCTGAGCCACCGCGGTTTTCCAAGCAGCCTCCGCCTTGTCGATGGCGCTGACCGCCACAGCGCCACTCGCTTTCAATTCGCGTTTGCGCTTAAAATCGAGTTCAAGGTCGGCCAGGTTCACTTGTGATTTAACCACATCCGCGTCGCTTGCCGAGACCGTTGCCCGCCCATTGGCCAGATTGGCTCGCGCCTGGGCAACGGCCGCTTCCTGGGTCAACACCTGAGAACGGGCAACAACGAGATCCGCGGCGGCCTCGCGAACCTTGGCCTCGAATGTGGTCGGGTCAATACGCGCGATCACCTGGTTTGCATCGACCTCGGAATTGAAATCGGCGAGCAACTCGGACACGCGGCCGGAAATTTGCGAGCCCACTTTGACCGTCACAACAGCATTCAGTTTGCCGGACGCCGTCACCGACTTGACGACCGAGCCGCGCTCGACCTTCGCCGTGCGGTAAACCGGATCGCTGGCGCCGTTGCCGCTCAGCGTAGCAAGGGCCACGGCAGCGATTGCTGCCGCGCCACCGGCCCCAATAAATATGATACTGCGTCGCATGACCGCGTCTCACCTGGAACAGAGGCGCTGATTATAGCAGAAAAGTGTATCAAGCTGTCGCTGAACGGTACGGGTCGCGTTTTAGTTGGCGCCGCTGCCGCGTTCTTTCTGCTCGATCAACTCGTCACGCCGAATGGCGCGTTGCTCGCGCTTGAGCCACCATTCATCGACAAAATCGCTCAATCGGCCGCGTTGATCGGGCGTGAGGCCCGACACGAACTCCGCCATTCCCTCGTGCATCGTCGTCTGGGCTATAGCGATATCCGCGCGTAGCTTTGCAAGCGCTTCGGAAAATGCTGCGCGGTTGAATTGCGGCGCGTCCAATATCACGTTCACCGCAGCGTAATCGCGAGCCAATACTTGGCGATTTTGCGTCATTGTTGCCTGGTATTTCACGTAGGTGCGACGCGCCAACGTGGTCACCTCATCGCCAACCACGCGCAAAGCCCATGGCACGGTATAGACCGTCATCCGATGTACGAGGTCGCGGTCCCGATTGTAATAGGCCGTGGCGATAATTCCGGCCAAGAGTACGTTGAGAGCGAGTGAAGCGAAGAAAACAGCCGCCCACCATCGAGGCGTCATTCTCGCCATGACGCTCCCCCGTCGAGAATCTCGGCAACCGAAAAGCCGACAACGCGAATCTCTTCGCTCAATGCGCCGTTAACGCTGATCGGAATACCAAGAGTGGCTAGGTCGGTTGAACCCAGAAAAATCCCGAACATTGCTATGCCGAGGAGAGCCGTGGCCGGCCGCCAGACAGGACCAAACGGCCACAGGCTGGTAAGAAATTCGCGCCAACCGGCCTCGGGAGCCGCCGCGAGAAGCCGATTTTGCAGATTAACCGACACCGAGCGCTTCCGTGTTTCGCTCAAAATTCCGTCGAGTCGGTTTGCGCGAGTCAAAACCGCGCGGGCAGCACGCGATTCGGCCAACAACAAGCGGGCCGCGCGGGCTTCTTCGCGCGGCCAATGTGCGAGGCTAGCTCCGTAACGATCGGCAAGCTCGTCCAACCGCGCAATGTTCATGGGAGTGTTGTCGGTGCGATCGGTCACTATATTTCCCCCTGCAATTCGGGGCGGAGTGCTTCGAGCAATTTACGTAACGCGCGCCGCGCGCGCGCCAGAAGAGACTCGACGGCCTCGACGCTGATTCCCATCAATTCGGCCGTTTCGATATTGCTCAGCCCCTCCTGATGCACGAAGACGACCGCCGCCCGTTGACGTTCCGGCAATTGCCCGATGGCGGCCGCAACCGCGCCGGCAAGTTCCAACCGATGCAAGGTTCCGGCAGGGTTCTCGGATGGATCGAAGGGTTCGGGTAAGACGTCCAACGATATCGGTCGACGCCGGCGCAGCCGGTCGATGCACTGGTTATAGGCGACCCGGTGCAGCCAAAATGGATGAGCGGCGCGTCGGCGCGCCACGTATCGATATTACGCCACAGCCGCAGAAAAGTTTCCTGCGCCACATCTTCGGCCTCGGCGCCATCACCCAGCATACGATAGCTATAGGCTACGATTCGGCCCAAATATTGATCGAGCAACAATTGGGCAGCACGACGATCACCGGCCGAGATCCGAAGCAACAAGGCCGCATCGCCATTTTTGATCTTAACCGAAGGCGCACGAACAGCCGCCGGAATGGCTTCATTTCCGTGCGTGTGACCGATCGCCGTCTGGAATAGAGCCGTCATTTGGCCAGCGCTCTTTGCCTCTGCGGGACGATCGACCGTCGCCGCAGTTGAAGCCTCACATTTGTCGCTGCCATAACGTACGGTCGCCGCCAATTCCGTCGGCCCTCTATCGCTTCATAAGTTAACGCTCATATGCCTGACGGCCAAGTCGTCTCGGACAATCCTCTGGCCATTCATTTCACATCTAAATTTAGTTATAAATATAATATTTACATATATTTTGGTGAGAACTATAGTGCGCCCCATGAAACAACGTATGATCACGGCCAATCGGCTGAGCGACGGCGCCTGTGTATGGTTGAGCGGCGACGGCAACTGGACGACCGATATTGTCCAAGGCAAATACGTTCCTGAGGCCGAATCGGACGCTCTTCTCAACCAAGCAGCAGCAGGGATCGCAAAGTGCCTGATCGTCGGTCCCTATGCAATCGACGTAACCGTTGACGGAAGCGAGGTTGTTCCTGTCCGTTTTCGCGAGCAAATTCGCGCCAAGGGGCCAACCATTCCCTTGCCCGCCTGAGACGCCCGCTAGCTTGACTTCGACGTCACCGCAGTCGAGGTTTTTTCGAACATTGGACGAATTGCCATGTACCAATATGACCAGATCGATCATACGCTGACGCGCGAGCGCGTGGCCGAATACCGCGACCAAGTCGCGCGCCGGCTGACGGGCCAACTGACCGAAGATCAGTTCCGGCCGCTCCGGTTGCGCAACGGCCTCTACATGCAGCTCCACGCTTATATGCTACGAGTCGCCATTCCCTACGGCCTTCTCTCCTCGAACCAGCTTCGCAAGCTCGCTTTTATTGCCCGCACCTTTGACAAGGGCTACGGCCATTTCACGACGCGCCAGAACATTCAATATAATTGGCCGCGCCTCGAAGATACGCCGGACATCCTCCAGCATCTAGCCGACGTCGAAATGAACGCGATCCAGACGAGCGGCAACTGCAACCGCAATGTCACGGCCGATCCTTATGCCGGCGTTGCAAAGGACGAGGTCGAAGATCCCCGGCCTTATGCCGAAATCGTGCGCCAGTTTCTGACGCTCCATCCCGAATTCTCCTGGCTGCCGCGCAAGTTCAAAATCGCGCTGACCGCAGCCGATCACGATCGTGCGGCAATCAACGTGCATGACATTGGATTGCGACTCTACCGCAACGGGGCCGGCGAAGTCGGATTCCGCGTTCTTGTCGGCGGCGGCCTTGGACGCACACCGTTCATCGGCAAGGTTGTGCGCGAATTCCTGCCGAAGGACGATCTCCTGCGCTACATCCAGTCGATCTTGCGCGTCTATAATATGGAAGGACGCCGCGACAATATGTTCAAGGCGCGAATCAAAATTCTCGTCCACGAACACGGCATCGAGCGGTTCCGCAACGATGTCGAAGCGGAATTCGCGGCTTCCGAGGGCGAACCACTGTACGTCGGCAAGCAGGAAGAGGCGCGCGTCCGCGCCTTTTTCGCACCGCCGGGTTACGAAAAGTTGCCCGGCGACGAGCCCATGCTAACAGCGAAGCTCGCCTCCGATGCGGCATTCCGCGGTTGGTACGAGCGTAATGTCGTCGCTCACAAACAGCCGGGATATACCATTGTCACCTTGTCCTTGAAGCCGATCGGAGCGCCCCCCGGCGATTGCACGGCAGACCAGATGGATACGATTGCCGATCTCGCCGACAGATATTCTCTCGGTCAATTGCGTACGACGCACCGCCAGAACCTCGTCTTCGCGGACGTGCGCAAGATGGATTTGTTCGAACTCTATCAAGCCTTCACCAAGCTTGAGGTCGCCACACCCAACTACAACCGCATAACAGACATCATCAGTTGCCCGGGCATGGATTTCTGCAGTCTCGCAACTGCACGCTCGATTCCCGTCGCCCAACGCATCGCCGAACGGTTCGCAGACCTCAAGCGCCAGAACGATATCGGCGATATGCATATCAACATCTCGGGCTGCATCAACGCCTGCGGCCATCATCATGTCGCCCATCTCGGCATTCTCGGCGTCGAGAAAAACGGCGAGGAATTCTATCAGGTGACGCTCGGCGGCTCCTCGGCCGAGGATGCTGATATCGGCAAGATCATCGGCCCTTCGTTCTCGTCCGAGGAGATCGTGGACGCAGTCGAATCGCTGGTCGAGGTCTATATAGCCCAACGCCATAGCGGCGAACGTTTTCTTGACACATATCGTCGCGTTGGCCAGGCCCCTTTCAAGGATCGTTTGTATGGCGCTCATTAAGGACGGCAGCCTCGCCGAGGATAGTTGGCGAACGCTGTCCGATGAAGATGCGGTGATCGGCAACGGCCCCATCATTATCAGTTTCGAGCGCTGGCGCGACGGTCGGGACGCATTGAAGCGTCATAACGGTCCGCTGGGCATCCGGATGAAAAGCGATCAGCCGCCGGCGCTGATCGCCGACGATATCGACCGTTTCCATCTGATTGCACTGGAATTTCCTACACTGGCGGATGGGCGCGCCTTCTCCTACGCTCGGTTATTGCGCGAGCGTCATGGCTTCAAAGGTGAACTGCGCGCGGTCGGCGACGTCTACAAAGATCAGCTCTATTTCATGCAGCGCTGCGGTTTTTCGTCGTTCGAATTGCCCGCGGGCCGCGATCCGAACGACGCGCTCGGCGCACTCAAATCATTTTCGGTCGTCTATTCGCCGGCCGCCGACGATGCCACTCCCGCCTACCAGCAACGAGGCAAGCCCGGCGGCAAATAATACCACCTCTCCCCAACGCCGCGTAAAACGGGCACAATCCCGCCCATGGATATCAATGACGCGGTTTCCGAGGAACGCGGCACACGCTTAACCCAGGGGTTGGGCCTCCTGGCCGATATGGGCCGCGACTTCGCCGATACCCGGGATATCGAGGGCACCTTGACCCGCGCCCTGACCCGCATCACGGAATATCTCGATTCCGAGGGCGGCGCCTTGTTCCTGCTGGAGGACGAGGGCCGCATCCTGCGTTGCCATGCGAGTGTCGGAGTTATCCGAATCGACGGCCTCACGTTGCCCTTCGACCACGGGGTAGTGGGCAATGTCGTGCTGACTTCCCAAGCGCGGATCGTGCGCGACGTCACCTCCGATCCCAATTTCGACAATACGGTCGACAACCGGACAGGCTTTTCGACACGCTCGATTCTTTGCGCGCCGATGAGCATAAAAGATGAATGTATTGGCGCGATAGAAGTGATCAACAAGCGCGGCCGCGATGGACGCTTCGAGCCGGCCGATCTGGCGCTCCTCGAAATTCTCTGTTCATCGGCCGCCATGGCGCTGCTCAACGCCCGCTTGACCGCATCGCTTGTCGAACAGGAACGGGTGCGGCGCGAGATCGAACTAGCCGCCGAAATCCAACGCAATCTCCTGCCAGCCGCATTGGCCTCGGATTTCCCTCTGTTCGGTCTCAATATTCCGGCACGCTCGGTCTCCGGCGACTTCTACGACTACTTCACGCTGGCCGACGGACGCATCGCCTGGTGTCTCGGCGATGTTTCGGGCAAGGGGATCAACGCAGCCCTTCTGATGGCCAAGACGGCTAGCCTCTATCGCTGCCTTGGCAAGACGGAAACCAGTCCGAGACACTTGCTGGCGCGCATCAATGACGAAATCTGCGAAACCGCAACGCGCGGGATGTTCGTTACGCTTGTCGGCGGCATTTATGATCCCGTCGCCGACAAGGTCTGTTTCGCCAACGCCGGCCATGAGCCGCCGCTCTATCACGCACGCGATGGCTCATTCCGCGAATTCGAAGCTGCGGCACCGCCGCTCGGTATCCTGGCGGTCGGCGACGATACAAAAATGTTTCCCGAAATCGAATTGTCCCTGAAGGGTGGAGCTTTTTATGTCTTCACCGACGGGGTGACGGAGGGTGCACTGGCCAGCGGAGAACCGCTCGGCGCCGAAGGGGTACGCCAAGCACTCCGCGACAATGCGAAACTGCCACTTAACGACCGGATCGCCACCATAGCGCGCCTCCTGGATCGCGATGACGGGGCGCTTCATGACGACATCACGTTACTCGGCATCGATGCCGCGCGCCCGGCCGGAACACCAAGCGATGAGGAACAAGCCGATTTGCCGTTCCTGTACCGTTTCGCCGCACGCGCGGAATTGCTTCAGGGGGCACGCAATGCGGTTCGCGATTATCTAACTAAAAAGGGAGCAGCGGAGAACGATGCAAACGACGTCGTTCTCGCGATCGACGAAGCCTGTCAGAACGTGATCCGTCATGCCTACTGTGGTATGGAGGCTGGCGACATCGTCCTGGAGATGGCGTTAGCGGGATCGCATCTCATCGTCGATGTGCGCGATTTCGCCCCCGAAATCGACGACATTACCTTAGCACCACGCAAGCTCGACGAAACGCGGCCGGGCGGCCTCGGCACCCATTTCATGCGCGAAATCATGGATGAAGTAGCGTTCTTGCGCCCGAGCGACGGGATCGGCAACTTATTGAGAATGATGAAACAAATTCCGGTTTCCCCCGTTGTAACCAAGCTCTGAGAGGAATATCGGTGGAACATTTGATCCGTGAGGACCGGGGCGTATTGGTGATTTCGCTGACCGGCGACGTCGATCTTGAAAGTTCGCCGCGGGCGCGGACCGTCTTGCTCGAATGTGTCGGACAGAACCGCACCGTTTTCGTCGACATGTCGGCGATCGCCTATATCGATTCCTCCGGGGTTGCGTCTCTGGTGGAGGCGTTTCAATCGGCGCGCAAAGGAGGCAATCGTTTTGCCCTGGTCGCGGTCAGCGAGGTGGCGCTCCGCGTCTTACAACTGGCCCGGCTGGATCGGATATTTCCCATCCACGCATCCCTAAATGATGCGTTTGCCGATGACGCCTGAACGCCACGGTGGCTGATCCATAGCCCCATCCCGTGCTGCGTCACACCGAGACGCTCGGCCGGGCCGCTGGGAAATCAGACGAGACCATCGGCTATTGGGGCGTCCTGGTCGGCGAGAGTCTTTACTGGATATTCGCAGGTCGACGGCTCAACCAACCGGTTCGTCTAAGCTCGGTTATCCGCCAGATGATGGAAATCGGCATCCTAGCTATCCCCTTCGTCAGCCTTTTCTCGGCCACCATCGGTATCATATTGGCGATCCAAGGCATCTATCCGCGATGATCCTGATCCGTTACTGCCTTATCGCGATATTCGTCCTGCTCAATGGATGTGCCGAAAAATCGGTGCCCGAGGACAATTTCTAGCTCCTAACCCTGAAGGGACCGGATCAATTCGGGGCTAGATTGCCGCATGGTGTGATTCAGGTCGAAAGACTGGTCGCCGATGGCCTGACCGGTGGGCGCTCGATCGTATTCACCGACGCCGCTCGCTCCAACGTTGCGCAGAACTACCATTGTCATTTCTGGATCGAACCGCCGACCATCCTGCTGCAGATTGCGCTCGCCGATATTCTGCGCAAGGCCGGCGCTCCGCAGGTCGTGACGCCGGAATTAGGCGTCGAGCCCGATTTCACCATCACCGGAGGCATTCGCGCCTTCGAGCAGGTCGGGTCGCGCCCGGTTCGGTGCACGCACAGGTCGAGTTGGCGTTGACCGAGCGAGCGGGAAGCTGGTCCTGTTCAAATCCTACACCGCCGAGTAGCGCACGAGCAGCGATGGGGTCGGTCAGGCTGTTACGCAAATAAGTGCCGCAATTGACCAGATCTACAGTCAATTTCTTAAGGATATTGCGGCACGCTAGCCCAATGCCGTCAGCTTCCGAAAATCTGGTCCCCGTCGAACATCGGATTGCCGCCGACCAGCGTCATCTGCGCAACAGGCACAGAAGCGCCGTCTTGTGGTTCACCGGCCTGCCGGGTTCGGGCAAATCGACGTTGGCGCTCGGTCTGGAACAGCGGCTTTTCGAACTTGGTGCGCAGGTCTATTCGCTTGATGGCGACAATATCCGACGCGGACTCAATTCCGATCTTGGCTTTTCGCATGAGGATCGTACGGAAAATATCCGTCGGATCGGCGAGATCGCAGCACTCTTCGCAGATGCCGGACTGATGGTCGTCACGGCCTTTATATCGCCCTATCGGCGCGATCGCGAAACCGCACACGCAGCGGCCGGCAATGCATTCCACGAAATTTATATAAAGGCATCGGTCGAGGTTTGCGAAAGGCGCGATCCCAAGGGCCATTATGCACTCGCCCGTGCGGGCAAACTTCCGGATTTCACGGGGGTAAGCGCACCTTACGAAGCTCCGGAAAATCCGGCGCTGACGATAGACACTGACCGATTGTCCATCGAGGAAAGTTTGGATCTCTTGGTTGCCTTCGTGCGAGCACATCTGCTCCTAACGTGACTGCACACAGGCGCCGCCACATCTAGTGGCGCTCGTGTTTCTCGCGATCGATAGAACGGTATTTGTATTGCGCGCCGACGAAAAAGCCCTTGAAGGGCCGCAGTAGCACAAGCGACAGACCGATCACCACGATCGGCCAGATCACAAAATGCACCCATGCCGGCGGGCGCTGGGCGAAATCCAGCCAGACCGCGCCCACCGCCGCGATCGTTCCGACAACGAAGGTCACAAAGACCGCCGGACCGTCCGCCGCATCGTGATGGGAAAAATCGAGATCGCACGTATTGCAACGGTCAGCCACTTTCAGAAAACCACGAAAAAGCCGGCCCTGCCCACATCGGGGGCAGTGGCCGGCCATGGCTTTCAAGATCGGTGACTTGGTGAGCGGGGCCTGGATAGGCTCGATCACTGAACGAGTGGCTTGAGGTGCCCGAAGGCCGACGACCCCCACCAATAAACATTGATGTAGAGGAACAGCCACACCACATCGACGAAGTGCCAATACCAAGCGGCGGCTTCGAAGCCGATATGGGCGGACGGCGTGAAATGACCCGCCCTCAGGCGAAAATAGCACACGATCAGGAAGGTCGTTCCGACCAGAACATGGAAGCCATGGAAGCCGGTGGCGAGGTAGAAGGTCGACGGATAAATACCGTCCTTCAGGCCGAACTGATGATTTACCAGGTGCCAATATTCATAGGCCTGGATGATCAGGAAGATTACGCCCAGAACCGCCGTGATGCCCGTCCAATTCGTCGCGGTCTTGCGGTCGCCTTCCACCAATGCATGGTGCGCGACCGTAACGGTCACCGACGAAGTCAGCAGGATCAGCGTGTTGACCATTGGGATGCCGGAAGCACCCATCGGCTCAATGTCGTTGTTAGGCCACATACCAGCTACGTTGTTGAGGATAGGCAGGCTCGAATGGAACCAGCCCCAGAAGAAGGCGAAGAAGAACATCACTTCGGACGCGATGAACAACAACATGCCAATGCGCAGGCCCGTCTTGACGACCTCTGTATGATCGACGCCGTTGTTGGCCTCAGAGATAACCAGACGCCACCAAGCAATGAACATCAGGATCAGCAGCACGAAGCCGGCGACCAAACCAAGGTAGAACCCGGTGTGCATGAAGACGACGGCACCGACCGCCGTCACAAGCACAGCAATCGATCCAAACAGCGGCAATGCGCTCGGTTCCGACAGGTGGTAAGGATGGGTCTTTTGGGCTTGGGTCGCCATCGGTCCGGTATCCTACAAAATCAGTTGGAGTAGTTGGCTTGGTGAGTAGTCTGCGCCTTGCTCTGATCCTGGTTCAAAAAAAACGTATAGGAGAGCGTGACGGTCTTGATATTGCGCGCGTACTGATCCTTCAGTATGTCCGGATCGATGAAGAAGGTGACCGGCATCTGGACAGTTTCACCGGGCTTCAACACCTGTTCGGTGAAACAAAAGCATTGGATCTTGTTGAAATAGGGGGCAGCACGTTCTGGCATGACGTTGAAGGTCGCCGTGCCGACCAGGGTTTCACCGGAAACGTTCTTAGCCTCGTAGAAGGCGAGCGCCTCTTCGCCGATCTGAACGTTCACCTGGGTGGCGGCCGGGCGGAATTTCCAGGCGAGGTCGCGGTTCACGTTGGAATCAAATCGCACCGTCATGGTTTCGGCCACGACTCCGCTCGATATTTGCCCTTCCGCGATACGCGGCGTGCCACCGTAACCCGTCACCTGACAAAACAGCTTGTAGAGCGGCTCCGAGGCGACGACGAGACCACCCATGGCCGAGACCACGACCACCATAGCGCCCGCCGTGAGGCGGATGCCACGCTGGTTCTGTTTGGTTCGGCCCGTCTGATTCATCGTTTCTGAAGCTCGCCCTTTGGCGCCTGCGCTTAGTGATGAGATCCAGCCGGCTCGGCTGTAATCACCGGCAGGACTTCATGGGTGTGGAACGGAGCCGGACTATCGACCGTCCATTCCAACGTGTTCGCACCAACGCCCCACGGATTGGCCGGCGCCTTCGCGCCGTTCCGCAGCGTATCCCATAAAATATAGAAAAACAGGAGCGCACCGACCAAACTGATCACGGCGCCACCGCTCGAGACCATGTTCCAGCCGGCAAAGGCATCGGGATAGTCGGCGATGCGGCGCGGCATGCCGGCCATACCCAAGAAGTGCTGCGGGAAGAACAACACGTTGACGCCGACGAAGGTTATCCAGAACTGCCACTGGCCGAGTTTTTCGTTGTACATGCGGCCGCTCATCTTCGGCAACCAGTAATACATGCCAGTGAAGATCGCATACATCGCCGCGATCGACAGCACATAATGGAAATGCGCGATCACGAAATAGGTATCGTGGAAGGCCATATCGACCGGCGCGTTCGACAGCGTGACGCCGGTGACGCCGCCGACCACGAACAGGAAGATGAAGCCCATCGCATAGAGCATCGGCGTCTTGAATTCGATCGACCCGCCCCACATCGTCGCGAGCCACGAGAATATCTTGATGCCCGTCGGCACCGCGATGATCATCGTCGCAATGATGAAGTAAGCGCGCGTCTCGACGTTGAAACCGACCGTGAACATATGGTGCGCCCAAACGACGAAGCCTACGAAGCCGATCGAAACCATCGCATAGGCCATGCCGAGATAGCCAAACACCGGCTTTTTGGAGAAGGTGCTGACAACTTGGCTGACGATGCCGAAGGCCGGGATGATCATGATGTAGACTTCGGGATGGCCGAAGAACCAGAACAAGTGCTGCCAGAAGATCGGATCGCCGCCGCCGGAGGGCTCGAAGAACGCGGTGCCGAAGTTGCGGTCGGTCAGCAGCATGGTGAGCGCGCCCGCGAGCACCGGCAATGCCAGCAGCAAAAGGAACGCCGTCACCAGCATCGACCAGATGAACAGCGGCATGCGATGGAAGGTCATGCCGGGTGCCCGCATATTGACGATCGTAGTGATGAAGTTGATCGCGCCGAGGATCGAGGCCGCGCCGGCGACGTGCAGCGACAGGATCGCGAAATCGACCGACATGCCGGGATGGAAGGTATGGTTCGACAGCGGCGGATAAACCGTCCAGCCGGTGCCGGCGCCGCCACCGATGACCGTCGACGTCGCCACCAAGATCAACCCGACCGCAGTCAGCCAGAAGCTGATGTTGTTCATGCGCGGGAACGCCATGTCGGGGCAGCCGATCATCAATGGGATGAACCAGTTGCCGAAACCGCCGATCAGCGCCGGCATGACAACGAAGAAGACCATAATCAGGCCGTGCGCCGTCAGGAGCACGTTGTAGAAATGTTGGTCGCGAATAAACTGCAACCCGGGCTCGGCGAGTTCCAGACGCATCATCATCGAAAAGCCGACGCCGACGAAGGATGCGACGATCGCCAGCACGAGATAGAGCGTGCCAATATCCTTGTGGTTGGTCGAATACATCCAACGGCGCCAGCCGGTCGGATGATGTCCGTGGTCGGCGTGGTCGTTATGTCCGTGGGCGTGAGCGTGCGTATCAGCCATGACTCGTTCCTTGGTTTACGTCAGCGGGCGTCGAGAGACGGTTGCGTCTCGGCCTGGACAAGCTTCACCGGGGCATCAGCGTCGAGACGCCCGAATTTCGTCTTCGCCTGGGCAAGCCACGACTGGAAGTCCCGTTTGCTGACGATATCGACCGCGATCGGCATATAAGCATGATTGACGCCGCACAATTCCGAACACTGTCCGTAATAGGTACCGATCTTGTCGGCCGGCACGATCATCCACGATTCGTTGATGCGGCCGGGCACGGTATCCATACGCACGCCAAACGACTGGACCGCCCAGTTGTGAATGACGTCTTCCGAAGTCATCAGCAGGCGAATTTCGGTATCAGCGGGCAGGACGACGCGATTGTCGACATCCAGCAAGCGAAGTTGCCCCGGCTTGAGTTGATCCTCGGGGATCATATTGCTATCGAAGGCAATGCCACTATCGGTATATTCATAAGACCAATACCATTGATGGCTGGTGATCTTCAGCGTCATTTCCGGGTTCTTCGCCTTATCCATGAAGAACAACAGGCGCAGCGACGGAATAGCGATGACCACAAGGATCAGCACAGGGATCACGGTCCACGCCACCTCAAGGAAGGTGTTGTGCGTAGTGCGCGACGGGACCGGGTTCGCCTTGGCGTTGAACTTGACGACGATGTAAGCCATCAGCCCGAGAACGAAGAGGACGATGGCGACCTCGACCCAGAAAATCAGGTCGTGAAACCAGATCAAGTCCACCTGAACCGGCGTCGCGGCGGTTCGGAAATACCATTCCCAAGGCTGGGGTGCGCCGACCACTTGGGCATCGGCGCTTAGAGCTGCGGTGGCAGCACTAAATAATACGAGCAAAAACAGCATCCAACGGGAATTGATCATGCGCCACCGTGTCGAAAGGGCAGGAACTTTGCGTGCCCCCTCTTACCCGAAATCGATTATGGCGTAAAGGCGTCGAACTGCCCCTAAGGCGCCTGAATTGTGGCGGAAATTCCGGGGCTTATCGCGAACCGCTTGCAATCGCGCTCACCGACGCGTGGAAGGTTGCAGGAACCCCATCACAATGATATTTCGCTCCGCAAATGGCTCCCAAAACGAAATCGATCCTTTTCCTGGTAGTGCTGGCGGCGGCGGCAATCGGCATGTATGTCGCTACCTTCATCAAGGTTGCCCATCCCTGACGGTCGGTCGCGTTTTCGGGCCCGAATCGCGCCTTTCTCGTAGCGTCTTGAGCGTGCCATGTTCCTGAGCGAAGCCCTTCCCCACCTCAACGCCGTCCTGAACGCCATTGCCGCCTGTTTCCTGACAGCCGGCTATTATTTCGTGCGACGGCGCGATTTCGTCCGTCACCGCGCCTGCATGATCTCAGCAGCCACGGTTTCGGGCCTATTTCTCGTCAGTTATGTGGCGCATCGGTTCAATGCACCGATTTTCGAATTTCTCGGCCAGGGCTGGATCAGGCCGGTCTATTACACCTTGCTGATTAGTCACGTGACCCTGTCGGTCGCCATCGTTCCCCTGGTCGCATTAACCTTGTGGCGGGCGCTAAAAGGGCGTTTCGAGCTGCACCGCAAGGTCGCACGCTGGGCATGGCCAGCCTGGATGTACGTATCGATCACCGGGATCGCGGTTTATCTTATGCTCTATCAGATCTATACCGCATGAGCGCGCCCCTGGCGCACGGACCCCATTTGGAAATTCTGCGCGGGTGGGCGATTCTCGCGGTCGCGGCGCTGGCTTTGGCGGGTCTAGCATTGATCGTGCCCGCCGCCTCGAAGGTACCGGCGCTGCAGAACGCCATTGCCTGGCCCGACGCCTTCTTTCAGAAAGGGCTGGTTGCGCATGTGGCACTCTCCTTCATCGTCTGGTTTCTGGCCGTTTTGGCCTTAATTGCGCTGACGGCGCTACGCCTGCCCGACCGGCGCGACCAAACCTTGCCGGGCGGCATGGGCCTGGCCCTCGCCGTGCTGGGCACCCTCGCCATCGCCGGCGCCCCCGTGATCCCCGGCGCCGAAGCGTCGCTCAACAATTACATCCCGTCGATCATCCATCCGGTCTATTTCGCCGGCCTTGCCCTGGTGGCCGCCGGAGTATTGCTACCGGTCATCGCGATGCTGACCCGCCTAGCCACGCCCCTGAGCGAATCGGAAGCACCCGACCGCGCGGAAAGAATTGCGTTGCTCAGCCTTGGCCTGCTGTTCGGCGCTGCTTTGCTTGCCATTGCACTTGCCGCGTACCAACTGGGCGAGGCGCCCATCGATTACGACACCATCGAGCGTTTGTTCTGGGGCGGCGGACATTTGCTCCAGTTCGTCAATGTGGCGCTTCTGCTGATCACGCTTGATCGGCTCGGACGCCAGGCGACGGGGAGCGCTCCCTTCGGCGAGGCAGCCCTGCGCTGGGCGATGGGAAGCCTGTTCCTGACCGGTGCCGCCGGGCTCGCGATCTATGGCGTGAGCGATATCCGCACGGATCGGCATCTGAGCGCCTTCACCAACCTGCAATATGTCTTCGCCATACCGGTCACGATCGTACTCTTAGGCGCTTTCTTGCAGAAACGGCGTTGGTCCCGGAATTCCAGGAATATGGCGTCGGGGCGAATCGAAGTGACCAGCCTGATCGCAGCCGCTTGCGTCTTTTTATTCGGCTGCGCGCTCGGGTTGTTCGTCGATGGCGCCGATACACGAACGCCGGCGCACTATCACGGCGTGATCGGCGGCATCAACATCGCCTTTTACGGCTTGTTTTATACTCAAATCCTACCGGCACTTGGCCGTTCCGTGACGAAGCTAAGACTGGCCATCGCGCAGATCATCCTGTATGCAGTCGGCCAATCGCTGTTCGTCGCGGGATTGTTCCTCGCGGGCGGCATGGGTGCCGCGCGCAAGACCATGGGCGCGGGGCTTGAACTCGACGGATGGGCGGCACGCGTAACACTCGGCGTCCGCGATTTCGGGCTCGCGCTGGCGCTGCTGGCGAGTGCCGGATTTGTCGTCGCGATGTTGATCGCGCTGATCCGCCGCCCGAAAATGGCATGAGCGTGAAAGTTTAGGCATCATGATCGGTCCGTCCGGCGATACCACCATCGAAGCAACGCTCGGCGCGCAAGCCGGCGCTGCGGCCCCTGTCGAGGAACCCGATCACCCGGTGCGCCTGGCCGCCGCTCGTCTCATTGATTACGCGATCCTGCTGAAGCCGCGCGTGATGTCGCTGGTTCTGTTCACGGCCTTGGTCGGATTGCTGCTGGCGCCCGGCGCCATCCCGCTCGGCACCGCCGCCATCGCCGTCATCTGCATCGCCGTCGGCGCGGGCGCGTCCGGCGCCATCAACATGTGGTACGACCGCGATATCGACAGCCAGATGGAGCGGACCATGAATCGCCCGCTTCCGGCCGGCCGCATGGAACCGCGCAACGCGCTCGTCTTCGGCACCGCGCTGTCCGTCTTGTCGGTCGTGATCATGACCCAATACGTCAATAATGCGGCCGCCGTCCTGCTCGCAGTCACCATTAGCTTCTATATCTTCATTTATACGATTTGGCTCAAGCGCCGCACCCCGCAGAACATCGTCATCGGCGGCGCCGCCGGCGCCTTCCCGCCGATGATCGGCTGGGCCGCGGTGACTGGCACGGTTTCATGGGAATCACTGGTCCTGTTCGCCATCATCTTCCTATGGACACCACCGCATTTCTGGGCGCTGGCGCTCTATCGTTCGGGCGATTACGAGCGCGCCGGAGTCCCCATGATGCCGGTCGTCGCGGGTACGCGCCGCACCAAGCGCGAGATACTGATCTATGCCCAAGTCCTCGTTCCGTTCACCGTGGCGCCTGCCTTTCTCGGCATGACCAGCATCCCCGGCGGGTTGATCCTTGCCGGTCTCGCGCTGTGGTTCGTGCGCCATGCCTTGGCTGTGTGGAACACCGAGGGCTTCGATGCACCGCGCGCGATGTTCCGCTATTCAATCCTGCATCTGTTCCTGATTTTCGTTGTTCTGCTCGGCGACCACTACATCGCCCCCTTATTCCTCTAATCCCATGTACGCGCGCGTCAACAGCGCCTACGGACGCCTGGAAACCCTGTTCCGGCGCATGGGTACCCTTGGAGAGGCAGCCGGCATCCTGCAGTGGGATGCCTCCACCATGATGCCGACCGGCTCGGCCGACGCGCGCAGCGACCAGCTCGCCACGCTTAAATCAATATCTCATGAAATGCTGGCGGCCCCCGAGACGGCCGAGTTGCTGGACGCGGCTGGACACGAACAAACCACGCTCGACGACTGGCAGGTGGCCAATCTGCGCGAGATGCGGCGCATCTGGGTTCACGAAACCGCGCTCGATGGCGCGCTGGTCGAGGCGCGCTCCAAGGCCGCAATGAGTTGCGAAATGATCTGGCGTGAGGCACGGCCGAAATCGGATTTCGCCGCGGTGTTGCCGGCGCTGAGCGAGGTCGTGCGCCTGACGCGCGAAGCCGCCGCCGCCAAGGCAGCAAAGCTCGGCCTCACACCCTACGATGCCTTAATGGATCAATTTTCACCCGGCGTACGCGCCGCCGATTTCGACCGCATCTTCGCCCGATTGGCAGACGTTCTTCCCGGCATGATCGAAGGCGCGCTCTGGCGCCAGAACAAGGACCCGCAACCGATCTCGCCCACAGGGCCCTTCCCGGCCAAGGCGCAGCGCGCGGTCGGTACGCTTTTCATGGAACTGCTCGGCTTCGATTTCAACAGCGGGCGCCTCGACGTGAGCCTGCATCCGTTTTCCGGCGGCACACCCGACGATCTACGCATCACCACACGCTACGACGAAGACGATTTCACACGCGGCCTGATGGGTATCCTGCACGAAACGGGTCATGCGCTTTATGAGCGCGGCCTGCCGCGCGAATGGCGGCGCCAGCCGGTGGGCGAGGCGCGCGGCATGGACGTGCACGAAAGCCAGAGTCTGCTCATCGAAATGCAGGTCTGCCGCAGCTTCGAGTTCCTGTCCTATGCCGCACCGCACCTAAAGGAAGCGTTCGGCGGCGCAGACGCGGTCTGGAGCGTAGATAACCTCACCCGCATCTATACGCGCGTGTCGCGCAGCCTGATCCGCGTCGATGCCGATGAGATGACCTATCCGTTGCATGTCATCCTGCGCTATCGCCTGGAACGCGCAATCGTATCGGGCGATCTGGCGCTCGCCGATCTGCCGGGTGCTTGGAACGACGGCATGCGCGATTTGATCGGCATCGTCCCCGACAGCGACCGTACGGGTTGCCTGCAAGATATCCATTGGTTCGATGGCGCCTTCGGCTATTTCCCGAGCTATACGCTGGGTGCCATGGCCGCCGCCCAAATGTATGCGGCGGCCAAATCAGCCGATCCTAACATTCCCGCCGCGATCACGACCGGCGATTTCAAGCCGCTCTATGCCTGGCTCGGCGCCAAGGTCCACAGCCAGGGCTGCCGCTACGACACGCCCGAATTGATCGCCCAGGCGACCGGCGCGCCCTTATCGGTCGATGCGTTTCTCACGCACCTGGAAAGGCGCTATCTCGGCTGATAGGGTGGCCCATGCGTTATGTGAGCACTCGGGGCTCGGCCCCGGATCTGTCCTTTGAACAAGTCCTGCTTGCGGGTCTCGCCCGCGACGGCGGGCTTTATATGCCCGAGACCTGGCCCAAATTCAGCAAGGCCGAGATCCGCGCCATGCACGGCCTGCCCTATAGCGATGTCGCCCAGCAGGTCATGCGTCCCTATGTCGCGGGCGCGATTTCAGACGGCGATTTCAAGGCGATGATCGACGCGGCCTATCAAAGTTTCGGCCATCCCGCCGTGGTCCCGCTCAAACAGCTCGACGCTAATTTGTTTCTGGCCGAACTGTTTCACGGCCCAACGCTCGCCTTTAAGGATTGCGCTCTGCAACTGGTCGGTCGTCTGTTCGATCACGTGCTCGCCAAGCGCGGCCAGCGAGTCACCATCGTCGGCGCCACGTCGGGCGATACCGGTTCGGCGGCGATCGAGGCGTGCCGGGACCGCGAAGCAATCGAGGTCTTCATTTTCCACCCCAAGGGCCGCGTGTCCGATGTGCAACGCCGTCAGATGACGACGGTGCACTCGCCGAACATCCACAATATCGCGCTTGAAGGCACCTTCGACGATTGCCAGGACATGGTGAAGGCGCTGTTCGCCGACGAGGCGCTCCGCGACCGCTATAATCTGTCGGCCGTCAATTCGATCAACTGGGCGCGCATCATGGCCCAGATCGTCTATTACTTCACCACGGCATTGAGTCTCGGCGCACCCGACCGCAAGCTCGCCTTCGCCGTGCCGACGGGCAATTTCGGCAATGTCTTCGCCGCCTACGCCGCGCACCGGATGGGACTGCCCATCGAGAAGCTCATCATCGGCTCTAATGCCAACGACATCCTCGCGCGTTTCATGGATACCGGGCGCATGGAGATGGCGCCGGTCACCGCGACCCTATCGCCCTCGATGGATATCCAAATCTCCAGCAATTTCGAACGCCTGCTGTTCGAACACTACAAACGCGACGGCAAGGCCGTTGCCAAGGCAATGGAAACATTCCGCCGCGAGCGCGCCGTCGATTTCGGCAAGGCACGCTGGCAGGCCATGCGCAAATTGTTCGAAGGCCATCGCCTCGGCGACAACGGCACCAAGGAAGTGATTTCCGCCATCCACAAGATGACTGGCGAATTGATCGATCCGCATACCGCGATCGGCATCGAAGCCGCCGGGCGCGCCTTGCTCGAGGGCGGGCTTGCGCCCGAGACCGCGATCATTGCCATGGCGACCGCGCATCCGGCCAAATTTCCTGCGGCCGTCGAAGCGGCGACCGGCATCTATCCGGCGCTACCGCCGCGCCTCGCCGATCTCCTGAGCCGCCCTGAGACTTGCGCGAACCTGCCCAACGACATCGCGCGTGTGAAAACCTTCCTCGACGAGCGGCTCGCCGCCCGTCAGGCCGCGTGAACAAGGCCGCCTGACATGACAATCACCGTCACCAAACTCGCCAATGGCGTCCAGATCGTCACAGACCGGATGGATACGGTCGAAACTGCCTCCGTCGGCGCCTGGATCGGTGTCGGCGCGCGCCATGAGCCGGCCGAGATCAACGGCATTTCGCATCTGCTCGAACATATGGCCTTCAAAGGTACCGAACGGCGCTCGGCCCAAGCGATTTCGGAAGAGATCGAGGCGGTGGGCGGACATCTCAACGCCTATACCTCGCGCGAGAACACCGCCTTTTACGCCAAAGTGTTGAAGGAAGACGCGGGCTTGGCGCTCGATATCGTCGCCGATATCGTGCAATACGCCGTCATCGATCCCGATGAGCTTGAACGCGAACGCCAGGTGATTATCCAAGAAATCAACCAGGCCAACGACACACCAGACGACATTATCTTCGATCACTTCAACGAGGCCGCCTATCCCGGTCAGGCGATCGGCCGACCCGTATTGGGTTCCGCCGAAATCGTCGGGACCGTTCCACGCGAGACCGTGTTCGGCTATATGCGCGGCGAATATGCGGCATCGCGAATCGTGGTTTCGGCCGCCGGGCGCATCGACCACGATCAATTCGTGAAACTTGCCGAAAAGGCCTTCACCTCGGTCGCCCCCGAAGGCAGCGCCGTTGCGCAAGCGCCGCGCTATCAAGGCGGCGAGCGCCGCGAGGCGCGCGATCTCGATCAGGTTCAGATCGTGCTCGGCTTCGACGGGCTGTCCTACACCGATCCCGACTATTACGCGCTCGCGATCCATTCCACTCTGCTGGGCGGCGGGATGTCGTCGCGTCTGTTTCAAGAAGCGCGCGAGAAGCGCGGCCTCGTCTATTCGATCTACAGTTTTTCGCAAAGCTACGAGGACGGCGGGCTTTACGGCGTCTATGCCGGCACCGGCGAGGATGAAGCGGCCGATCTGATCCCGTTGGTCGCCCAAGAAATGCTCGCCGTATGCGATCACGTGCGCCCGGACGAAATGCAGCGCGCCCGCGCGCAGCTTAAGGCCTCAACCCTGATGGCGCTCGAAAGCACCTCGTCGCGCGCCGAACAGGCCGCCCGCCAGCTGCAAATCTACGGCCGCATCATCCCGGTCGAGGAAACCATCGCCCACATCGAAGACGTCGATATCGCGGCGGTGCAGCGTGTCGGCGCGCGCATCTTGAAAAGTCCGCTTACCCTGACCGCGATAGGACCGACCGGCGGGATCGAACCCTACGACGCCATCGCCGGGCGTTTCGCCTCGGTCTAATGCCCCGGATTTTCGACAAGTCGAAGCTCAAAACCGATTGCGCAAATTGCGATTCCGTCTGCTGCGTAGTGCCAAGCCTTCCGTATGCACATTATCCGAAGCCTCCGCGCGTACCATGCAAGCACCTGGATCAGAGTGAATGTCGCTGTACCGTGTACAGCGAACTTGAAAAGCGCGGGTATAGTGCCTGTCGTAAATTTGATTGTTACGGAACGGGCGTTGTAGTCGCGAAGTTATTCCGCGACCTGGGACGATCGTGGAACACACACCCGGACACCGCAATTATACAGTTCCACACATTCACGATCGTCTATCTCACCATGTTGAAATATCTGCACCCCGACCGGGCGGTCGAATTCGATATTTCGGAGGAGTTGATCGAGAAATTGAAACCCCTCACCGAAGCGGCGCTGGACATGCTGGTCGAAACGGCCGACCCGTTCGCGGCGATCAAAAAACCCTAAGCGTGGCCGGCTTCGTCCGACAGCATGCGCGGATCGACGCCCAGTTTTGAGATCGCCCGTTCCCACTTAGAATCATGTTCCGGATCAAAGATGATCTGCGAATCGGCGGGAACCTGAAGCCAGCCGTTCTGGCGGATTTCGGAATCGAGCTGGCCTGGGCCCCAACCAGCATAACCGAGCGCCAGCAAGCTCCGGTGCGGCCCACGGCCGCGCGCGATCGCCTTAAGAATGTCGATGGTCGCAGTCAGTCCGATTTCCTTGTCGACCTCGAGTGTCGCATCTTGCTTGTAATCGGACGTGTGGAGCACGAAGCCACGCCCCGATTCGACCGGCCCACCGAAATGCACGGGAACGTCGGAGCGCGATTTAGCCTCGTCGATGCCGAGCTGTCCCAGAAGTTGGTTGAAGGTCAGGGAATCGATGATCTGATTCAGCACAAGACCCATGGCGCCTTCGTCCGTATGAGCACACATGTAGATGACGCTGCGCGAGAATCGCTCATCACGCATGCCGGGCATGGCTATCAGGAGCTGACCGGTCAAATAAGGCGAATCGGCGCCGCGCAGGGGCATGGGACCATCCTCGTACGAATAAATTATTGTTGCATAGCTGTTCCACATATAAAAGATGCGGCCAGGGGCCTGGAAAGGTTATTGATGTGACCTCTATCGGACATCCGCCTCGGTGACGACGTTCCCACAATATTCGACTGCGTTGATTGTTGCGCTGATCTTGGCTGCGCTCACGGCCGTGGCATGCCCGGCAGGGGCGAACGATGCCTCGCCGTGGGTAGTCACCCCGCAAACCCAGGTGCGACTGATTGCCGCCGAAAATGGCACGAGCCGCGATGGGACCGTAAGACTCGGGCTCCAGTTCAAGCTCAAGGATGGGTGGAAAATCTACTGGCGACGGCCCGGCGATGCGGGCTTTCCGCCGCGGCTCGAATGGTTCGAATCGGAGAATTTCGCCGAGGCCGATTTCGCATGGCCTGCCCCCGTACGCTTCCAGGTGCTCGGGTTCCAGACCATGGGCTATGCGAAGGAAGTGGTGTTTCCGATCACCGTGCGCTCGCTCGATCCGACGCAGCCGTTGAAGGCCCGCGTTCGGCTCGACTATCTGACCTGCGACGAAGTATGCATTCCCTACTTTGCCCAAATCGCGCTCGATATCCCGCCACGCGGCGGACAGACGACCGAGCATGCAGCGACAATCGAAACCTTCCGCGCGCGCGTGCCCGGCGACGGTTCCGCCGACGGCATTTCCGTCGACCGGATCGAAACAGCGGGACCGTTTCGTCGCCTCGACGGTTTAGCGCGCAGCGGCGCCGTCCGCATCCAGGCCAGCAGTACAATTCCCTTTGCACATCCCGACGTCTTCATCGAGGGACCGGACTTGGCGTTCTTCGGCGTACCCGAAGTCCGGTTCAGCCAAGCCGGAAAGCAAGCGATACTGACCGTGCCCGTGACGCTGGAGGGTGACACAAAGCTTGAAGCTGAACCATTGCGCATTACGTTCGTCGATGGCGCGCGCGCTGCCGAGCGCGACCTCGCTGTCCTTGCCGGCTTAGCGCCCGCCGCTCCACCTCAAGTTCCCGCCGTTTCATTCGCATTGATCCTGGCCCTGGCGCTTGGCGGCGGCTTTATCCTCAATCTCATGCCCTGCGTTCTTCCGGTCCTGTCCCTGAAGGTGTTGGGTTTCGCGGTACAGGGCGGCCAGCCGCGTGCGCGCATTCGCGCAAGCTTCGTCGTGTCAGCCGCCGGCGTGATCGCATCTTTCCTGGCCATCGCAGGCGCGCTCGCCCTGCTCAAACTCGCGGGCGCCGAAATTGGCTGGGGCATTCAGTTCCAAAATCCCTGGTTTGTCGCCACACTTGCCGGCATCACGCTGTTGTTCGCGGCCAATTTGATCGGCCTCTTCCACATTCCTTTTCCCAGCTGGCTTGGATCGAATGCGGCGAGTCCAACGGATCCGAACGGCATGCGGCGATCCAGCCTTGTTGGCGATTTCGCAAGCGGCGCGTTTGCAACCTTGTTGGCCACCCCCTGTTCGGCGCCCTTCATCGGCACGGCCGTGGGTTTCGCGTTGGCTGGACGGATAGCCGATATTTTTGCGGTTTTTGCGGCGATGGGCGTCGGCATGGCACTACCCTATCTGGTCATGGCCCTCATACCTCACATCGCGGGTTGGCTTCCGCGTCCAGGCGTTTGGATGGTGCGGCTCCGGCAAGTCCTCGGTCTCGGCCTCGCCGCAACGGCGGTGTGGTTAATCACCATCGTCTCGGCGCAAGTAGGGTCGGCGGATGATCCGGTGGCCGACGCTCGGCATGCCGCGAAAACGACCGCCGCACATTGGCGCCCCTTTGATCCGGCCGCGATCCCCGCCTACGTAGCCGAGGGTAAGACCGTGTTCGTCGATATCACCGCCGATTGGTGTATTACCTGTCAGGTGAACAAGGTCACCGTTCTCGATCGCAAACCCATTGTAACGCTTTTGCAAAGCAACGATGTAATCGCCATGCGGGGCGATTGGACACGCCCCGATTCGACGATTTTATCGTATCTGCAAAGTTTTGGGCGCTACGCCATCCCATTCAACGCTGTGTATGGGCCTAGCCTGCCCGGCGGCAAGGCACTGGGCGAATTGCTTCGCTCGGTTGAGGTTGCCAATGCGCTCGCCCAGGCCTCCGAAGGTGCGCTTGCGTCGCATCCTTAGCTGGAATTGCGCGCACGCCTGCAGCCGCGTATAACCATCCCATCCGTGCAGTCTCAACGCACCACCGGAGGAAACAGCAACCATGGCTATCAATGTTGGAGACAAAATTCCGTCGGCGACGCTCCGTCGCAAGGACGAAAACGGCATCACCCAGATCAAGACCGACGATCTGTTCAAGGGCAAGAAGACCGTCCTGTTCTCGATTCCCGGCGCCTTCACGCCGACCTGCTCGGCCAAGCATCTGCCGGGCTTCGTTCAGAATGCCGATAGCCTGAAGAAAAAGGGGATCGACCAGATCGTCTGCATCGCGGTCAACGACGCTTTCGTGATGGACGCATGGGGCAAGGCCCAAAATGTCGGCGACAAGGTCCAGTTGCTGGCCGACGGCAACGCCGAATTCGCCAAGGCCCTTGGCCTCGATTTCGACGCATCGGGTCCCGGCCTCGGCGTGCGCAGCCAGCGTTTCTCGATGCTCGTTGATGACGGCGTCGTGAAAACGCTCAATATCGAAAAGCCTGGCGCATTCGAAGTTTCGAGCGCCGAAGCGATGCTCGGTCAACTCTAGTCCGTCATCACCAAACATCAAAGGGCGGCGCTTTGCGCCGCCCTTTTTTGCGCGCCTTACCTGCGCTTGGTTTCGTGGCGGAGCGCGTAGATATTGCCGGCAAAGATGACGGCAGCACCTAATACAAGCGACCAACCCACCGATTCGCTGTACACGAAATAGCCGATCGCGACGGCCAAAGGCAGCCGCAGATAGTCGATCGGCATGACCACGATTGCGTCGGCCAGCATGAACGCGCGCGTCATACAAAAATGAGCAGTCAATCCGGCCGCGCCCACGATCACGATCCACGGAACATCGCCGAAACTCGGCCAGGTCCAATGAAACGACGCCGCGAACAGCCCCAACGGCATCTGCATGACGTTCATGTAAAAGATGATCGAGAAGGCCGAGTCGGTCCGCGACAAGGGTTTCGAGCAAACATTGGATACCGAAAAGCCGACAGCTGCGACCAGCACGACGATCGCGGCCGGGTTGAAGACCTCCGCACCCGGCTGGAGGATGATCAGAATACCGACGAAGCCGAACACGATCGCCACCACCCGTCCGCGATTCATCCGCTCGCCCAGAAAAATCATTGCAAAGAATGCGGTCCAGAATGGGATCGTGAATTCGAGCGCGAAAACGGTGGCGAGGGGCAAGAGCGACAGGCTGAAGAACCACAGAGTCTGACCGCTGAAATGAAAGATATTGCGCGTGAAATGCAGGGCAATGCGTTGCGTCCTGATTTGCGCGAAGCCCGTGCGCCACAACAAACACAACACGATCACAAATCCACCGAACGCACGGAAGAACGACACTTCGAAGGCCGTCATAGTATCGGACAATTCGCGTCCGCCGACAGCCATGAGGGTGAAGGACAGCAGTGTACCAACCATCCACAAGGCCGCGCGCACGGTGGGAGGCAATGCGGATAGGACCGGCATCAATCGGGTCCGTCAGAACCGTTCGGATAACCAGATCGCAAGACGCGATCCAACTTTGACGGCGCCCGTCAGGAGCGGATAGGCCGGCGCTTGCGTCGCCCCTTCGGCAAGTGCGGTTTCACGATGCTCGATTTCCTCGCTCCGGAATTTTTCGATCGTGCCTTTGAGTTCCTGCTCTTCCTCGCCGAGGCGCGCCGCCTGATCGGCATAATGCTGTTCGATGACATCCTCGATCGCAGCCGTACACGCCATCGCCGCGGGGCGACCCAGCAGCGCCGTACCGGCGCCAAGCGCAAAACCGGCGATATGCCACAGCGGATGCAAAATAGTGGGACGTACGCGGCGATCGACCATCATTTTGTCGAACTGCGCGAGATGTTCGTCTTCGGTCGCCGCCATATGTCGGATCGCATCTGCGTCGGCACGCGATCCGAGAACCGCGAGTTGACCCTCATATATGCGCTTGGCGCCATATTCGCCTGCCTGATCGACGCGGATCATCCGCGCCACCATCTCGGTCCTGGAGGGATCGCCGGGCAAGCGACCGAAGCTGCGGAGCAGGCGGCTCATATCATCCTCGGATCATCGATCGGGCAGCATATGCCGTGCCGAGCGTCAGCATGACCGAAAGTGCCGCATTGTACGATGCCATCGACAGACCGAACAGGGCCCAGTCAATGGCATCGCACGATTTGCCAATCGGAGCGACCGGTTGGTCGCGAAAGGCCTCGAAACTCATCGGAAAATTGCCTTGCGAAGCGCAAGCGCCAGCCTGCCACCAATGCTGTTCAACACCGACATGATAAAAGGCGAGTAAGGAACCGCAAGTAAAGACACCAGCCACGAGCCAGGCGACGCCGCGCCCGTCCACGCCCGGTACCGCTAGGGCCGCGGCGCTGAGTACGACCACAGTCCAATAGGGAATACGCTGATAGCGGCACAGCAGACACGGCTCGTAACCGAAGCCGTATTGCAAGATCAATGCGAATGCGAGGGCGCCCGCGCTGGTCACGAAAATCGCCAAGAAATAACAGCGCGTCGTAACGAACGAAACAGCCAAGGCCTACTCCCTAGATCAGATATTTGACGGCAACAAAGCCACCGACCAAGCAAACAACGAACACCGTCGTCACAAGTGTCAGACGCCGCTCCACGAATTCGCGGATCGGCGGCCCGAAATATTTGAGAAGCGCCGCCACCAAAAAGAAACGCGCGCCGCGCGTCGCGATCGAAGCTATAACGAAGAGCGGAAAATCAAAAGCCGCGGCACCACTGGCTATGGTGACGAGTTTGTAGGGAATGGGAGTCATTCCCTTAACCAAAATGATCCACAGCCCCCATTCCGCATAAGCGGCGCGAAAGGCCTCGAACCCGTCTTGGTAGCCGTAAAGTTCGATGACCGAGCGGCCGATGGTTTCGAATAGATAATAGCCGATTGCATACCCGGCGATTCCGCCGACAACCGAGGCGACGGTAGCCACCAGCGCAATCGTCCAGGCCCGGTCCGGCCGCGCCAGCACCATCGGCAACATCATGGCATCGGGCGGGATCGGGAAGAACGAACTCTCAATGAACGAGACGACACCCAACGCAGGCAGCGCGTTCGGCCGCGCCGCGAGATTCATGGTCCAATCGTATATACGGCGCAGCATGGGGGATTTTACTACCGGCTTTGCGACAGCGTGGCAAACCTCGCCACCGACGATGCGGCCGACCTCCGCCGAACCCGCCTTGCGTGTCCCTGGATTTGGCGTTGAGTGAAGCTATATTGTCTTGTAGAAGGCGCCTGTGCCTCGGTGGCGGAATGGTAGACGCGGCAGACTCAAAATCTGCTTCCTGCAAGGGAGTGGGGGTTCAAGTCCCTTCCGAGGCACCACCCCTCAATTTCAGTCAGATCATTCGCTCGAACTGCCCTCGATGACTTCGGCCGTCTCCGCACTGAGCGCGCGCCCCGGCCGTTTCGGCACGGTAAGAGGCGCCGGCGTCGGGCCATTATGGCGCACGAGGGCCGAGCCCGCATATATCCCGCCCGCGATTTGAAGTTCGAAGCGCTCGGCGTCGCGGCGGCGCGTTTCAGCTCCGATTTCGTCGGCCTCGCCTGCTGGGACGCCCAATCCTTCGAGCACTGAGATGCCGAAAGCCGACGCCGATTCGAAAACTTCGCGGATTTGATAATCGACGCCGGCGGCGATCAAATCGATCGCATGGCCGCGATCGTAGGCCCGCACATATAGCTGGGCTGCCGGAAATTCGGCTTTGACCAGAGTCACGATTTTGTTGGCGGCGGCACGATCGTCGACACAGACCATAATGACCCTCGCCCGCCCGGCGCCCGAAGCGCGCAGAACATCGAGGCGCGTGCCGTCGCCGTAATAGACCTTGAAGCCAAATTCGGACGCGCTGCGGATCATCTCAACGCTGGATTCGATGATAGCAATATCGACCCCGCGTGCCAGTAACGGCTGACTTGCAACCTGGCCGAAACGTCCGAATCCGATGATTAGCACGCTGCCGCTCAGTGCATCGGCCATCTCGATTCCGTCGAAGGATTCTACCGTCTGCGGCGTCAGGCGACGCACGGCAAAAACCAGCAACGGCGTAAAAGCCATCGATAGGATAACGATGGCCGTCAAAGCCGCATTCATGCCGCCGGGTAAAATTCCGCTTTCGGCCGCCGCCGCATAGAGCACGAAGGCGAATTCGCCGCCCTGGACCAAAATCGCAGCCTGCGATAGCGCTTCGTCATGCGCGGCACGGAACAGCCGCGCCGCGATATAAACGCCCGCCATCTTCACCATCATGAAAGCGACGACACCGGCCGCGATCAACGGCCAATCGCGCGCGAGCAGCGTCAAATCCAGCGACATACCGACGCCCATGAAGAACAGACCGAGCAGGATGCCACGGAACGGATCGATATCGGCTTCGAGCTGATGGCGGAAGGTCGATTCCGATAACAGAACGCCGGCGAGAAACGCGCCCATCGCCATCGACAATCCACCCCATTGCATCAGCAAGGCGGCGCCGAGCACGACGAGCAGCGCCGCCGCCGTCATTGTTTCTCGCGCCTGCGCTTTGGCCAAAAGACCGAAAAAGGGGTTGAGCAGCCATTTCCCGGCCGCGACAAGCCCGAACAGCGCGGCAGCGGCCAGCGCAACGTCCATCCAATAGGACGATCCGGCCCCTGCCGGCGCGGTCGGACCGATGACGGCTACAAAAGCCAACAGGGGCACGATCGCGAGATCTTGCAACAGGAGTATCGAAACGACTCGTTGACCGCATGGGCTGGCTGCCTCGCCGTGTTCATCCAGGATTTGCATGCCGATCGCGGTCGACGACAGGGTGAACCCCATAGCGGCAACGAAGGCAATGGGCGCCGCCAAACCGAATGTCAGACCGATGCCGAACAATAAGGTTCCGCAAACGAAGACCTGCGCCGCGCCCAGTCCGAAAATCTCGCGGCGCAGATTCCATAATCTCGATGGTTGCATTTCGAGACCGATGATGAAGAGGAACATCACCACGCCCAGTTCGGCGACATGTAGAATGGCTTCGGAATCGGCGAACAACCCCAAGCCGAAAGGCCCGATCGCTAAGCCGGCCGCGAGATAACCTAGGACCGATCCAAGCCCGAGCCGCTTGAAGATCGGCACCGCGATGACCCCGGCCGCCAGGACAGCCACAACCTGAACGAGGTCGCTTCCGTGTGCTTCGAGTGCCATTGTCCGCCTCCCAGCCGCCTGGCTCGTTCTAGTGTATTCGTCGGTTCGCGGCTATGCGACCGAAGTGCCACTAAAAACGCAAGTCTTTGCAGTTAAAGCGAAAATCACCTAATACTTATACACCCTGAATTGCAAAACGGATCACTGATCGGGGCGTGGGAAATCGTGGCCGATCTGATCAAGCGCCTGGGCGAGGTTACCAACAACCTCGATGAGTTGATCCGGTCCACTGCGGAACCGGAACCGGAGGCCTTTGGATATCTCGCCTTCGTGGAGGAGGCTCTGCGCGATCTGTGGAACCTGGGCCGAAATCTCATTCTCGCCTGGTCGGAGATCGACAGCGGCATCGCCGTTCTGGTTGTGCCTCACTACGTGATCGCCTTGCCTAGGGATAGCAACAGCGCATTGGCAATCTCGGTCGAACAGCTCCTGGCCGGCCCGAAACACCTCGACTTCAGACGGATCCGCGATCTTGCCGAAGACATCGGCGGCTACAAGCCCGCGACCATTCCGCTACCGTCCGATACTCCGCTCGACGCGGATGCCGTCAGCCAACTCATCCAACGGTTCGGAATCACTTACGTCGGCGATCGCGCGGTCGCCTTGTTCGATATCGTAGGGTTCTCACTCTATTCCCCGCTCGAACAAGTGACCCAATTGAACAGCCTGTCCTATTCGATCAATTCGGCACATTCTAAGATGCTCAGCAAGAAGATCGATATCACCTTCGCGCGTTCGACCACCGGCGACGGATTTTACGTCTGGAATCGCGACCGTTCGATCCAGGCGAATATCAATCTTTATCACTTCATGCATCTGGTCCTGGCCGACAATGCGATTGCGCGCGGAAAAGCGCGTGGCCATGTGACCCCGGTTCTGCGCACGGCATTTCATATCGGCGGCCACTAAGAATATTATCAAGCCGAGGGGCTATTGCCGACGATCTACAGCTTCATCGTCGGCGACGTGACCATCGAATTGGCTCGAATCATCGAACAAGCCGTTCCCGGTCAGGTCGTTATGGGCGATTTCCAGGTACCGATGCCCGATGTACAAACTCATCAATCGATACGCGTCGATCCACAGAGTTTCATCGAACGCACCCAGCAAACCCTGTCCAGCCTTGAAGGTCTGGTCCTGTCGAGCGAACCGGTCGATGCGATCAAATGCTACCTTACGGGCACCAAGGCGCCCGACGGAACTTACACGAATACCAAATATCTGATCACCGACAAGCATGGGCTGACGCGCCACGCCTACAACGCAAAGATCAACATCTATCGTGAGAATGCCGAGCCGATCTTCCTCGGCGTGCAGGATCACGATCTGCGGATGCAGCCGGCTTCGCCCTCCGACCCCCAATAAAAAGCCCTCTCCACTCGTTCAGGGCGGAGAGGGCTCTTCATGATTGTTAATCTCGTCCGGGATTTATTTTGTCCAGGATAGGCGATTAAACATGAACCCTTCGGGCTTTGTGTGATTGTAATCGATCACCAGATCCTTGTTCTGGACGTTGATCGCCGGCAGTTCGACGAGCGGCATGCCGTAGCGTTCGCGGATCACCTTGTCGAACAACTGGCGATAGATGTCCTCGCGCTTCTTGAGATCGATCGTGCGCTGGCCTTCGTCGGTCCACTTGATGAGTTCCGGATCGCCCGAATAGTTACGCGAGCTATCGGAGAACAGGAACTGTGTGGTGTTGTCGACATCGGGCTGGCCGCCGCCGTTATCCCACAACGTCACCATGGTTTGCGATTTGCCGTCGCCGCGCTTCTTCTGGAAGATGTTGACGGTGCCGGCATCGACGGTGGCGCGGACACCAATCTTACGCAGATCTCCGGCGACCGCTTCCGCGACGGGTTTCGACTGGCCCCAGGTCAGAAGCTCGAGATCGAACCCGTTGGCGAGACCGGCTTCGGCGAGCAAGGCCTTGGCACGCGCCGGATCGTACGGAAGAGCCTTAAGGGTGGAAACACAGCCGATATGCCAGGAATGGCACATCGCTTCCTGCGGCGGCTTATCGGAGAATTCCTTGGGCAGGAAAGCCTTGCGCATGCCATCACGATCAATCGCCATCAAGAGCGCTTCACGCACGCGCTTGTCCTTGAATACCTTGATGCCCGAGCGATCGGCCACATCGAAATAGATGTAGGAGAACGAAATCGACGGCGCGCTGGTGAGGATCACGTTTGGGTTCGCCTGCAGGCTCTTAGCCTGTTCGAAATCGAGGTGAAACACGAGATCCAGTTCGCCGACCATGATCTTGGCGATCTGGGTCTGCGCATCCGGGATCGAGGTGACCTCGAAGCGGCCGATCTTGCCCACGGGCTCGTTGCCACCCCAGTTGTAGTCAGGGTTCTTCTGGAGCACGACCATATTGTTATCGAGCGAAGCGACTTTGTATGAGCCGGTGCCGATCGGCTTGCGCCCGAATTCGCCCTTGTTCTCCAACTTGCCGTGCACGTGGGCCGGCAGAACGGGTGGGGTCGCAGTGAGGCGCGCCATCCCGGTCGCGATCACGTCTTTAGAGATGACGCGCAAGGTACGGTCGTTGACCTTCTCCACCTTATCCAGCCAACCGAAGCGCGAATCCTTGAACAGGAAGGTGACCTTCGGGTCCATGACGTAATCGAAGGTGTACATGACATCGTCCATGGTCACGGGCTGGCCGTCGTGCCATTTCACGCCTTGGCGCAAAGTCAGCTCGATCGTTTTGTCGTCGACCTGCTTCCAGGAATCTGCCAGTTGCCCCGCGACTTTGCGGTTGACGGTGTCGTAGGACAGCAGCGCATCCATCACGACCCGGTCGAGCAGATTGGATTCGGGATTGGGGTTGTGCAGCGAATCAATCAAGCGGATCGGCTGGTTCAGGGCGATACGCCCGGTATCCTTCGATTTCTGCGCATCGGCAGCGCCCACAATCGCCAACAGCGATACCGCGCCCAAAAGTGCGCCTTTAATGGCCGAGTCGAACATGAAACCTCCCTGGACTGTTTATAAATTGTACGATCAACAAGGTCACAATAGGGCAAAGCCCGACATTTTTGAATAGAGAGACGATTCATACTCCCTTAACGTAATACCCAGGCTCTATTTTGTTTTTTAACCAATAAAATATTTGTGATTTCAACAACTTATAATGCACGATCATAATTATCATATCAGCAACGCAATATTTGCATGGCTGATTCGAAGCGGAGTCCGACTATAAAACCCACCTTAACTTTCCAGCGATCATAGTCGGCCCGATAAACGAAAGAGCATCGCTCTTGCTCTTTTGCCGCGTTACCGGGGGAAACGCGGTGTGGAACGGGCTCCACGGAGGAAATAGGAGGACAAAATGGCCTCTCGTTCGGAAATGAACAAAAAGCCACAAGCCGAAAACCTACAGCCTAAGTTACGTAGATGCCTGATGTGCGCGGATGATTTTCAGTCTCACCACATCGGCGAACGGGTTTGCCCAGACTGCAAGTCGACCTCGACTTGGCGTCAAACGGGTATTGCTATCTAGTCGGATCGTTCCGATAGGTTAATTTCTTTGCATATCGTGAATCGCTGCGCCGCGTATCAGCGCACGGTTCATGACGTGCCGAGGATTTCCGCCAGGGCATCCAGAAAAGCGTCTGTATCTTCCGGCGCGCCCATCGATACACGGATATAATTTCCATACTCCGGATAGGCCCAGCGCGCGATCCGGATTCCGCGTTCGCGCATTGCGGCCACGACGTCTATCCCCGGCCGCCCCACATCCGCCGAAACAAAGTTGGTGACCGAGTTCATCGGCTCGCATCCAAGCGCCCGGAGACCTTCGATGATCCGGGAACGTTCGCGCGCGGTATCCTCCACGATAAAAGTGCTGTAATCGGGATCGTCGAGCGCGGCTAGCGCAGCCGCCTCGGCGAAGGCCGAAACGACGAAAGTGCTGCTCATCAGACGCACTGCGTTCGCGATCTCCGGCGACGAGCACATGGCATAACCGAGGCGCAGCCCGGCCAGAGCATAGGCCTTGGAAAAGGTTCGGCTGACGATCCATGGGCCGCTCCGCTCACGCTGCAACATCCTCAGCGCATCGGGCCCACCCGCATGCATTGCGAATTCGTGGTAGGCCTCGTCGACAAATAGCAGGACGTTGTCCGGCGTTTGCAGGATAACGTGGCGCAATTCGTCCTCCGACAGCATCATCCCGGTCGGATTGTTGGGCGTAATCACGACCAGCATGCGTGTCCTATTGCCGATGGCGCGGGTCAGCTGCGCAACGTCGATGGACCCGTCCGGCCGATTGGCAACTAACGTCGCATCCGCCTCCAGCGCCTCGTAAATGCCGTGGAAGCGGTGCCAGAGCAGCGAGGGCGAAACCACGTTGTCGCCGGGCCCGGCAGATATCTCGATGATGCATTTGAGCAACTGGGTCGAGCCCGGCCCGAACAGGATATTGGGCACCCGCACGCCGGTCGTCGCCGATAGCCGCGCCGCAAGTTCGGGACACGAGCCGTCGGCATAGCGGTTGAGACGCGCAAATACGCCCTCTATCGCGGCCTGCACCTTTGGCGACGGCGGATAGGGGCATTCGTTGAGGTCCATGCGGCGGACCTGCTGCAAATGTTCGCCCGCCGAAGTCGCGGTGGGATTCCAGTTATCCAAACCGCGCAGATGGTGCCGCAGATAGGTTGCTTCCCCGCTCATCTCAGGTCGCGCCGGCCGGGTCCAACCGGGCGAGATCACCGGGCGCATCGTCGAACGACGCATAGTTCATGGTATGCAGCCGATGATAAAGACCGCGCCGCGCAATCAGCTCAGTGTGCGATCCCTGCTCGACAATCTCGCCGTCCTGCAAGACGATGATCCGGTCCGCGCCGCGTACCGTAGCCAGGCGATGGGCGATAACGACACCGGTGCGGCCCGTCAGCGTGCGCGCAAGCGCGGTCTGTATCTCGCGTTCGGTGAAGCTGTCGATATTTGCAGTCGCTTCATCCAGTACCAGGATGCTGGCATTGGCGACGATGGCCCGCGCGAAGCTCAGAAGCTGACGTTGGCCGATCGACAGATTGACGCCCCGCTGGCCCAGGATCGTGTGATAGCCGTTGGGCAGGCGCTGGATGAAATCGTTGGCGCCCACTGCGGTCGCCGCCCGAATCACTTCGTCAAGGCTCGCCTCTTCGCAATGATAACGGATGTTCTCGAAAACCGTGCCGGTGAACAGGAACGGCTCCTGCAGCACCATGGCGATGTGACGGCCGAGCGATTCCTGGGTCACGTCGCGCACATCGCGCCCGCCGATCAGAATCTGGCCGTCCCACACGTCGTAGAAACGATGCAACAATGCCATGGTCGAGGTCTTTCCCGACCCGGTCGGGCCGACCAGCGCCACGGTTTCGCCCGGCGCAACCTTGAAGCTGATGTTCTTCAAGACCGGCAACCCCTCGACATAACCGAAAGTAACGTTGCGGAACTCGATCGAGCCGTCGATGACTCCGAGATCTTCGGCATCGGGCTTGTCCTCGACCTCGACCGGCACGTCGAGCACTTCGAATATACGCGTACCCGAAGCCATCGCGCGTTGCGAGACCGTATATTGCATGGTCAGCGAGCGGATCGGATCGAAGAAACGCTGCACATAGAAGAGGAATGCGACCATCACGCCGAGATCCAACGCTTTGTCCAAGACCATGTTGCCGCCGACGACGATGACGATGGCCATGGCGAGCCCGGTCAAGGTATCGACCGTTGGGATCATCACTTGGGCGAGTTTGGTTGCGCGGATATGGGCGCGGTAATTGTCGGCGGCCTTGTCCTCGAAGGCATCGAAATTGACGCCCTGGCGGCCCATCTCCTGCACGGTACGCACGCCGTTGATGTTCTCGGCCAGCGCCGAATTGACTATCGAGTTGGTCTGGCGCGCATGCATGAAGGCGCGCCGCGCGATCGGCAGCCAAATGACCCGCACGATGAAAAGGATCGGCAAGACGGACAAGGTGAGCAAGCCAAGCTGAACGTCGAGCATTAACAGCACGAAAACGATGCCGAACAGCAGAACGAAATCACCAATTGCGAAGATCGAGCTTTCCAGAAATTCCTGCAACGAGCCGACGTCACCCTGCAACCGGCTCATCAAGCGTCCGACCTGGGTGCGGTCCATGAAAGCCAGCGAGACGTGCTGCAAATGCCCGTACATGGCGCCGCGCAGATCGTTCAATATCCGTTCGGCCATTTTGGCGACCACGATGGTCTGAAAGTAGTTCGAAACGTAGTTCACCAAGGAGACAAAGAAGAATCCGACGACCGCTATCAGCAAGAGCCTCTCGCCGCCGGCGCCAACGACCAATGCCTTGTCGACGATATAGCGGATGATCAACGGAACCGAAATCTGGGTGAACGTGAAGATGGTAACAGAGGCGATGGCCATGTAAATCTGGCGACGATAGGGTATTAGGAATTCCCCGAACCGTTTAACCACATTGCCGTCGAAGACCTTGCCGAAGGTATCCTCGGACGACAGCGCCTTCACGCGACGATTGCGCGGCTGCAAGGCCGAGCGACGCGATTCCTCGGACGGCGGCGGGACGGTGTCAGGCATGCGCGTCGTCGCCCATGGCATCTTTAGCACCGTCCTTGGCCGCGCCCATCTGTAGATCGAACAAAGCCCGATAGCGACCGTTCTTGGCCAACAGTTCCATGTGCCCGCCGCGCTCGACGATGCGCCCGCCGTCCAGGAACAGGATTTCGTCGGCATGCATCAATGACGAAAGGCGGTGCGAGATGATCACCGTGGCGCGGGTCTTATTGACTTCCTTAAGCGCCTCGCGGATGCGCAATTCCGTGCCCGCATCGATCGCGGCCGTCGAATCGTCGAATACCATGACGCGCGGGGTCAGCAAGACGCTGCGGGCGATCGAAAGTCGTTGGCGTTGACCGCCGGAAAGCGACACGCCGCGTTCGCCGACCATGGTCTCATAGGCCGCGGGCAGACCGGCCACATAGTCGTGCAATTGCGCCGTCCCGGTCGCATCCTCGACCTTGTCCTGCTCGGCCCAGGGATCGCCGTAGGCGACATTGTTGCGGATCTCGGTAGTAAACAGGAACGTATCTTGCTGCACGACACCGACATGGGCGCGCAAAGAATCGAGCGTGACATCGCGGATATCCTGCCCATCGATGGTAATGCGACCGTCGGTCACGTCGTAAAAACGCGGTATCAGATTCGCGATGGTCGATTTGCCGCTGCCAGGCGGGCCGACGATGCCGAGCGTTTCTCCCGCCTTCACCGCAAACGAGATGTGCGAAATTGTATGCTCGCCGGCAAACCCATCATAGGCGAAGGACACGTCCTCGAACGCGAGCCTGGCTTCGCTGACCACCAGTTCTCGCGCATCGGGCTTGTCGCGGATGGCTGGATCGATATCGAGGATTTCGAACATGCGCACGCCGGAAACCGAAGCGCGCGCAATGCCGCTCACCACCATCCCGATCTGGCGGATCGGCATTTGCAGCACCGTCATGAAGGCCAGGAATTGGGTCAGCTCGCCGACCGTGATGGTTCCGGCGATCACGCGCAGGCCGCCCACCCATAGCACTAAGGCCATGGCGATATAATAGGAAAAGGTCATCAGCGAGGTATTTACGTAGCGCACATCGGCGCGCTGCAACGAGATGTCGAGGCAACGCTGCTGCCATTCGTTGAATTTCTTCATTTCGAATTTCTGCGCCGAGAAGGCGCGCACCACGCGCGTGCCGCCGAGATTTTCCTCCATGATGCGAGTCAGCACGCTCATGCGTTCCTGCAATTCGCGCCAAAGGGCGCGCACCCGCAGGCGGAACACCATGCCGCGCCACAGCGCAAAGGGCACGAAACTGACGCACAGAAGGCCGAGCACGATGTCGTGGCCCATATACATCCACGCACCGACGCCGATCAGGACGGCCAGCAGGATCACGCGCAGGATGCCGGTCTCGATGAAGCGCTTAACGCCCTCGATATCGAGCATGCCGCGCGTGATGAGATCGCCGGAATGGATACGGTCGTGATAACTGAAAGACAGACGCTGGAGCTTCTCAAAGAAGGCGAGACGCAATTCGTAGCCGAGGCTTTGCCCGATCGTTTCGCCAAAATAGTTGTGCGCCAAGGTGAAGAGGCCGCGCAACACCGTGACCGCGATCACGAGAAAGGCCGCCGACCAAAGCGCATCCTGCGCCTCGACGGTCGCGGCCTGGGTCAGCATGCCGGTCGCATTGTCGACAGCACGGCCGAGATAGCGCGGGATCAATAGTTGGAAGACGCCGGCCGCGACCACCGTGCCGATGGCCAACGGAAAACGCACCGGATAGCGGCACGCCATCCGCACGATGCGAATCAGTGCGCGCGCACCTTCGCCGTAGCGGCCTTCCATCGAACCGACAAGAGTCGCGGTGTGGCTAGGCGCTGAATTCGTAGAGGATTGCGGCGATGCCGTCGGCGTCGCGTCCACGTCATATTCCTTATGTCTGCCGGGCAGAGGCGGCAGCGGTTTTTGTTGCGGTCATTGACGAACCGGGAGTCTAGAGGAGCCGAGTTAGGAGAACAACCACCGGCCAAGGACGGCATATGTCGAATTAGGCATCCCCACCGAGCGCCCTGCGAACCGCCGCCATGACCCCATGCCAATCGCCCGGGCGCGGCTGTCGAAACAGCCGTAAGCTCGGATACCAGTCGCAATCGGCGCGGCCAAGGCGCCAACGCCAATCGGGCGCATAGGGAAGCAGCACCCACGCCGGACGGCCGAGTGCGCCTGCCAGATGGGCGATCGCCGTGTCGCTGGTGATGACGAGATCGAGGTTTGTCATCATCGCCGCAGTATCGACAAAGGCATGTTCGCGATCCAGTTCGGCACCGAGGTCTTGCGCGCCGGCAGCGACCGGGGCATGCAATCCGCCGCCATGCTGGAGGCTTATAAAACACGCATCGATTCCAACAATCATCTCGGCCATTCGAAGCGGCGGAATCGACCGCAGATAATCCATCTCGTAGGTTGGATTGCCTTGCCACGCGATGCCGATTCGTAGCCGCGCGTCCTGTGCAAGACGCGAGCCCCAACGCGCGATCAAGTCGGGCTCCGCACTGAGATAGGGAATTTGTGCCGGAATGGCGGCGCTGCGCAGAAGGTGCGGCACGCTGATCAAGGGCGCGTGAAAATCCGCATTAGGCAACCTATCGTCTTCGGCGATGTAGGCCGAAAGCCCCTCCAGACCCGCCATCAGACGAGCCAAACGCGCGGGACCGACGAGACTGACTCGCGCGCCCATGCCGGACAGAACCGGCACATAACGAGCGAATTGGATCGCGTCGCCGAGTCCCTGTTCGCAGCGTAGAAGCAATATCTTTCCCGCGACCTCCTCGCCCCGCCAGCGTGCGCCTGGAAGCGATGCCACCTGCGCGGCGGTTGCCGGATCGGCGAAGCGATGTTCGAACGCCGTCCAGCCCTCCTCGAAACGGCCCGCGAGCAACAACGCTTGCGCAAGGTTTGAGCGCAACGGCTCGCTGTTCGGCTGAAGCTCGATCGCACGGGTGTAACAGTCAATGGCTTGATTGAGATCGCCTTCGTGCTGCCAAACCAATCCCTCGTTCGCGATCACCTCGGCGTCGTCGGGCGCCAGCGCGCGCGCGCGCGCGAATTGCG
Organism: Caenispirillum bisanense; assembly: GCA_945877815.1. Lineage (GTDB taxonomy): Bacteria > Pseudomonadota > Alphaproteobacteria > Rhodospirillales > UBA2165 > CANIGJ01. Next base: position 55,782 of record CAMDWJ010000010.1, on the reverse strand, counting down.
CATGCGCATCGGCAAAGCGTCCGAGATCGCGCAGCACGTTGCCGAGATAGGCGTGGGCGCGCGCATTCTTCGGCGCATTTTGCACGGCGGCCGCCAATGTGGCGCGCGCGACATCGAAGGCGCACCGGCGTTGCTGCGCAAGTCCCAGCCCGATCAGAGCCAGGCTGAGATTGCGACAAATGTCGGTGCGTTTCGGCACCAGTTCGACAGCGCTCTGCAGTGCCGTCGCGGCCTCGCCATATTGCTCCAAGGCAAGGCGTGTGGTGCCCAAGGCAAACCAAGCATCGGCATCGTCGGGGTTGCCCTCGGCGGCGAGCCGGAAGGCAAATACGGCCTCACCCATCCGGCCGAGTGCCCGCAGCGTCATCCCATAATCATGAAGAAGCGCCGGCGCGGCATCGCCCGCCGCGATCGCGCGTTCCAGCCACGGTAGCGCTGCCGCGTGCAAGCCCGCAGTGCCCAAAGCGACACCGAGAAGGTGCAAGGCACCCGAATTGTTGGGGAAGTCACGGAGAACCGCTTGGCATATTTCGGCCGCGCCCACGTGATCGCCGTGGGCCAGAAGCGCTTGAGCCTGGTTTAATGAGGGTTTTTCGTCCACGTCTAGAACGCTTGCCACAAATCGATTAACCATCATCATACCGCTATTCTCGGCGGCCCAGGCAAAATCTTAGCGGGAGACAAAAGTGACCGACCTCATCCGCATGACCGCCCGCGAGATTGTGCAACAGTTGAAGGCGCGCGAAATCAGCCCACTCGATTTGATCGACGCCGCACTCGCGCGCATCAAGGCGGTCGATGGCGCAATCAACGCGCTCCCGATCCTGTGCGAAGAGCGCGCCCGCGCTGCGGCCGAAGTGATCATGGCCGACTCCACGACCGCGCGGGCCCATCCCGGCTGGCTCGCCGGACTGCCCATCGCGGTCAAAGACCTTTCCGATGTCAAAGGCGTGCGCACCACCTTCGGCTCGCCCATCTTCGCCGACAATATCTCCGCCCAGACCGACATCACCGTCGAATTGCTGGAACAACGCGGGGCCGTCGTGCTGGCCAAATCGAACACACCGGAATTCGGCGCGGGCGCCAACACCTTCAACGAGGTCTTCGGCAAGACGCGCAATCCGTGGAATACCAAGCTCAGCTGCGCAGGATCGAGCGGCGGTTCGGCGGCGGCGCTCGCCGCCGGCGAAGTCTGGCTGGCGACGGGCACCGATCTCGGCGGCTCGTTGCGCACACCGGCGAGTTTCTGTTCAGTGGTCGGCTTGCGCCCTTCGCCCGGGCGCGTCGCGCGCTCCGCCACCAATCCCTTCGATACGTTGTCCGTCGCGGGGCCAATGGCGCGCGACGTCGGCGATCTGGCACTGTTCCTGGACGCCATGGTCGGCGTGCATCCGGGCGATCCCCTGGCCTGGGACGCGCCCGGCACTTCCTTCCAGCGCGCGGCGATGAGCAAGACCCTGCCTAAGCGCATCGCCTTCACCCCCAATCTCGGCTTTCTGCCAGTCGATCCCGAGATCGCCGAACGATGCCGGCGCGCCGCCCACCGCCTGTCGGAGGCCGGGGTGATCGTCGAAGAGGCCTCGCCCGATCTCTCCGACGCACTCGAAATTTTCCAGACCTTGCGCGCCGCGTCCTTCGCGGCACGCTACAAACCGCTCTACGATACGCGGCGCGCTGCGCTCAAACCGGAAGTCGTCTGGAACATCGAACAGGGTCTCAAGCTGAGCGCCGTCGAGATTGGCCGCGCGGAGATGGCGCGAGGCACACTCTATAAGCGCGTTGCTCGCTTTTTCACCGACTACGACCTGCTGCTCTGCCCGGCGGCCTCGGTCGGCCCCTTCGATGTCGATATTCGTTGGGTCGATGAGATCGCAGGGACCAAGCTCGACACCTATGTCGATTGGATCGCCATCACCTTCGCGATCACCCTGGCCGCTTGCCCCGCATTATCCCTGCCCTGCGGTTACACTGCCGATGGGCGACCGGTCGGGCTGCAGATGGTGGCTCCAAACGGCGGAGAAGCGGCACTTATCGCGGCGGCCGCCGCGGCGGAGGAGATTTACGGCCTCGCCCGGCTACTGCCGATCGACCCCAATCCGCCTCCAACGGTGATCCATGGAGCGCGATTCTCTTGACCCCCCCGGTTATGGGCGGCACTTTCCCGGCCCATGCGCATATATCAGACATTTGACGACATCGCGCCCGAACACCGACGCGGCGTGATTGCCATCGGCAATTTCGACGGTGTGCATCTTGGCCACCGCGCGGTGATCGACGAAGCCGGCCGGATTGCCAAGGCAGCCGGTGCGCCTTGGGGCGTCCTCACCTTCGAGCCCCACCCGCGAATGATGTTCACGCCCGATACGCCGCCCTTCCGCATCACACCCTTCGTGCAGAAATCGCGGATACTCGACGAACTCAGCATCGATTTCCTCGTCGTCCTCAACTTCGATCTCGCATTGTCGCGTATGCCGGCCGAGGCGTTTGTAGAATCCGTGCTGGTCGATGGCCTGCACGCCCGTCATGTGGTCGCCGGGTTCGATTTCGTATTCGGCCATCAGCGTCGCGGGACGGCCCAGTTCCTGGAAGCCGAAGGCAAAAAACGCGGATTCGGAACAACCGGCATCGGCCAGGTTGTGGACGAGACGAACGAGATCGTATCTTCGACCCGTATCCGCGCTTTTCTCGCCGACGGCAAACCGCGCGAAGCGGCCCGGCTGCTAGGCCGGCCGTACGAGATCGTCGGGCGCGTCACGGGCGGCGACCAACGCGGCCGCACGCTCGGCTTTCCGACCGCGAATCTGATGCTGTCGGCGACGACCCAGCCCGCCTTCGGCGTCTATGCCGTGCGGGCCGGTGTGGAGGAGAACGAAACCACGGTTTGGCATGACGGGGTGGCCAATTTGGGTTATAGACCGACCTTCGGCGGAACCACCCCCGTTCTCGAAACCAATATTTTCGATTTCGCCGACGATATCTACGGCAAGCACCTGCGCGTAGCCCTCATCGAGTTCATCCGGCCCGAGCGGAAATTCGACGGCGTGGCGGCGCTGACGGAGCAGATCAAGCGCGACAGCGAGGCGGCGCGCGCGTTATTGGCGAAGGCAGGGCGTAAGGCATGAGCGTTGATTTGAAACCGACGGTGTATCTTCCCAAGACCGACTTTCCGATGAAGGCCGGCCTGAATAAGCTCGAGCCGACCCTGCTCGAACGCTGGGCGAAGATCGATCTTTATCGTCGCCAGCGCGAGCAATCGAAGGGCCGCGAGAAATTCGTCCTGCACGACGGGCCGCCCTACGCCAACGGCAACCTCCACATCGGCCATGCACTGAACAAGATCCTCAAGGACGTCATCAACCGCACCCAGCAGATGATGGGCAAGGATGCTAACTACGTGCCCGGCTGGGACTGCCACGGCCTGCCGATCGAATGGAAGATCGAGGAACAGTATCGCGAGAAGGGCGCCGACAAAGACAGCGTTCCCGTCGTCGAGTTCCGCCGCGAATGCCGCGAATTCGCACAGAAGTGGATCGACGTGCAGCGCGAGGAATTCAAGCGCATGGGCGTGATCGGCGATTGGGACAACGCCTATACGACTATGACCTTCGCGGCCGAGGCGCAGATCGCGCGCGAGCTGTTAAAGTTCCTTCAAAACGGATTGCTCTATCTCGGCTCCAAGCCGGTCATGTGGTCGGTGGTCGAACGCACCGCGCTCGCCGAGGCCGAGGTCGAATACGACGATCATGTATCGGATACGATCTGGGTGAAGTTTCCGGTAACGAGCGGCGAGTTGGTCGGCGTTGCCGTCGTCATCTGGACGACGACGCCTTGGACGATCCCCGGCAACCGTGCGGTCTCCTATTCGTCGAAGATCGCCTATGGCCTCTATGAGATCACTGAAACGCCCGAGGGCAATTGGGTGAACGCCGGCGAGAAACTCGTGCTCGCCAACAATCTTGCCGAAGCCATGATGAAACAGGCGCGCGTGACCAACTATCGCAAGCTTGGCGACGTGAGTGCCGACGCGCTTGCAGGAATAACCTGCGCACATCCGCTCAAAGGATTTGGCGGCGGCTACGATTTCGACGTGCCGTTGCTCAACGGCGATCACGTCACCGCCGACACCGGCACCGGTTTCGTGCATACCGCGCCCAGCCACGGCCGCGAGGACTTCGAGATATGGATGTCGAGCAGCGCGTTGCTTATTGCACGCGGCATCGAGACACGCATCCCATATACCGTCGACGAGGCCGGCGCCTTCACCAATGAAGCGCCCGGCTTCACCGGCGAACGCGTCATCACCGACAAGGGCCAGAAGGGAACGGCCAACGAAGCCGTGATCAAAGCCTTGAAGGATGCCAATGCGCTGATCGCGCGCTCGCGCCTGACGCACCAATATCCCCATTCGTGGCGCTCGAAGAAGCCGCTGATCTTCCGCAATACGCCGCAATGGTTCATCGCCATGGACAAGCCATTCGACTTGGACGGCGTGCGGCAGGAATCGTTACGCGCCGTCGCGCTGCGGGCAGTGGATGCGACCGCCTTCTATCCGAAGACCGGCTACAACCGCCTTTACGGCATGATCGAGGGCAAGCCCGATTGGGTGGTGTCGCGCCAACGTGCTTGGGGCGTGCCGATCACCGTTTTCGTGAACAAGGCAGACGGCAGCTTGCTGCGCGACCCGGACGTGATCGAACGCATCGTCGCCGCGATCGAAGCCGAAGGGGCCGATGCCTGGTTCGCATCCCCGCCCGAACGGTTCCTCGGCGATAAATACAAAGCCGCCGATTACACCCAAGTCACCGACATTCTCGATGTCTGGTTCGATTCGGGATCGACCCACTCGTTCGTTCTGGAAAGGCGGCCCGATCTGAAATGGCCGGCCTCGCTCTATCTCGAAGGCTCGGATCAGCATCGCGGCTGGTTCCATTCCTCGCTCGTGGAATCTTGCGGCACGCGCGGCCGCGCACCCTATGACGGCGTACTCACACACGGCTTTGTCATGGGCGAGGACGGCCAAAAGATGTCGAAATCGCTGGGCAATATCGTGGCTCCGCAGGACGTGATTGCGCAGTCGGGCGCCGATATCCTGCGCCTGTGGGTCGTCGGTTCGGACTATTCGGAAGATCTACGCATCGGACCCGAGATCCTGAAATACCACGCGGACGTCTATCGCCGCATCCGCAATACGCTGCGCTATCTGCTCGGCAATCTCGACGGTTTCAACGATCCCGAACGGATCGCGGTCTCCGAAATGCCAGAGCTCGAACGCTGGGTGCTTCATCGCCTGAGTGAGATCGACCGGTCCCTGCGCGATGCCTGCACACGGCTCGAATACCATCACATCTTCACCGAGCTGCACAATTTTTGCGCGGTCGATCTGTCGGCCTTCTATCTCGATATCCGCAAGGATGCGCTCTATTGCGACCGCGCGGACAGCGTGCGCCGCCGCGCCACGCGCACGGTACTCGACATCTTGTTCAATTGCCTGACCGCTTGGGTTGCTCCGTTCGTCTGCTTCACCGCCGAGGAAGCCTGGCTCGCGCGCCATCCGTCGGATACCGATTCCGTGCATTTGCGCACCTTCCCTGAAATCCCTGCCGAATGGCACGACGATGCGCTCGCCGCCAAATGGCAGCGCGTGCGCGATCTGCGCCGCGTCGTCACCGGTGCCTTGGAATTGGAGCGGGCGGAGAAGCGCATCGGCTCGTCCTTACAAGCCGCACCCACGGTCTTCGCCGGCGTCGATTATCTGGATGCGATGAAAGCCATCGACCTCGCCGAAATCGCCATCACCTCGGATGCGAGCCTGAGCGCCGGAACGGCGCCGACCACCGCCTTCACCTTGGCCGAGGTTCCGGGTGTCGCCGTCGTGCCGCGCTTGGCCGATGGCGCAAAATGCGTACGCTGCTATCGCGTTCTGCCTGAGGTGACGCGCGATCCGTCGCGTGGCGAGATTTGCGATCGCTGCGCCGATGCCGTCGCGCATTTCCCCGTCGCCGCCGAATGAGCGTTTTCTCGGACCCATTGGCGATCCAGTCCGCACCCGTGCTGCGCCGGGGATTGCTGATTGCCGCGATCGTCATTGCCCTCGACCAAGCCAGCAAGTGGTGGATCCTGCTGTCCGTCATGAATCCGCCGCAATTGATTGAGATAGTCCCGTTCTTCAACCTCGTTCTGACCTGGAACCGCGGCGTGAGCTTCGGACTGTTCGATACCAATTCGCCCGCAACTCCCTGGATTCTGTCCATTCTAGCGGTGGCAATCGTCGGCGTTCTGATCAGTTGGCTGCGCCGCGCTGAGGGCAAACTCATCCCCATTGCGCTTGGACTGATCGTCGGCGGCGCCATCGGCAATGTTGTCGACCGCATGGTCCATGGGGCCGTGGTCGATTTTCTCGACGTCCATTGGGGCACCTACCACTGGCCGGCCTTCAATGTGGCCGACAGTGGCATCACGGTAGGGGCCGTCCTGTTGATCGTCGATTCGTTGTTTTCAGGTCGGGGCCAAAAAGGTTAATATCCCACCATGAGCCAGCACACACCTATCGCCTCGTTTGCAATCGCGCTCGCCACCGTCGTGGCCCTCAGCGGCTGCGAACAGGCCAAGCAGATGCTTGGCCAGACCAAGCAGGCCCCCGACGAATTCGCGGTCTTCCAGCGCGCGCCGCTGAGCGTGCCCCCGGATTTCGCGCTCAGGCCGCCTGCACCCGGTACTGAACGGCCGCAAGCCGTCAATCCGCGCGACCAGGCGCGCGCCGCCTTGACCCGCACGCCGGCGACCGACTCCACCGCGCCGCTCAGCGCGGGCGAGCAATCCATCCTCCGACTCACCGGCGCCAATCAAGCGGATACCGGCATTCGCGCCAAGGTGAATGCCGAGACCCGCGAGCTTGAACAAGACAGCGGCAGCATCACCGACAAGCTCGTGTTCTGGCGCAAGCCGGCCGAATTCGGCACGACCATCGACCCCACGGCGGAGCAGAAACGCCTGCGCGAGAAACAGGCCGAAGGTGCGCCTGTGAACGAAGGCGACGTGCCCATTATCAAGCAAAAACAAAAAGCGCTGTTCGAACGCTGACGGCCGAAGACTTCGTCGGTCATGAGCCGGAGCCCGATCCTCAGGGGCATTTCAGTCGCGGAAACGATCCGTCGGTGCGACGGACGATTTTTTTGACGAGGTAACATGATTTCTCTCGCGAACCGCGTACTCGCGCTGGCAGCTTTGCTCTACGCCGGCCTCGTCACCCCCGCAACTGCGGCCGTCTACAATCCCGAAACGCTGACGCTGGCCAATGGCATGCAAGTCGTCGTGGTCACCAACAAGCGGGCCCCCATCGTCACGCACATGGTCTGGTACAAGGTTGGCGCGGCCGACGAACCCAAGGGAAAGTCCGGCATCGCGCATTTCCTCGAACATATGATGTTCAAGGCGACCTCGACCCTGAAGTCGGGAGAATTTTCCTCGACCGTTGCACGCAACGGCGGGCGCGACAACGCCTTCACCTCCAGCGACTATACCGGCTATTTCCAGACCATTGCCAAGGATCGCCTAGAACTGGTCATGCGCATGGAAGCCGACCGCATGACCAATATCCTGTTCAACGACGAGCAGATCGAGTCCGAACGCCAAGTGATTCTCGAGGAACGCAACATGCGCACCGAAAATTCGCCGGACGCGCGGCTCGGTGAGGAAATCAATGCGGCTTTTTACCGCAATCATCCTTACGGCACTCCGATTATCGGATGGCGTCACGAGATCGTCGGCCTGACGCGTAGCGATCTGGAGAGTTTCTATAAGCTTTGGTATCACCCGAACAATGCGATCCTGGTTGTCGCCGGCGACGTGACCGCGGCCGAGGTCAAACCGCTCGCCGAAAAATACTACGGCAAAATCCCGGCTGGCGAATTGCCGCAGCGGATCCGCCCGACCGAGCCACCGCACATCGCCGATCTACGCGTCAGTCTAGCCGATGCGCGCGTACGCCAGCCTTCATGGCGACGCTTGTTCCTGGCTCCCTCCTTCGCATGGGGAGAATCCGCACGAACCTACGCGCTGGAAATTGGCAGCGAAATTCTGGGCGGTGGGGCGACCAGCCGATTGCATAAATCTCTCGTTGTCGAACAGGGCAAAGCCGTCTCCGCCGGCTCCTATTACGACGACAGCTCCTTCGGCCCGACCAATTTTACCGTACATGCCAGCCCGCAACGCGAGGTGTCGATCGAGGAGATCGAGAAGCTGGTCGAGGCGGAAATCGCAAAACTGCTGACCGACGGTGTCACCGACGAAGAGGTCGATCGCGCCAAGAAACGTATGCAGGCCAGCGCCGTCTATGCCCGCGATTCGGCTGGGCGCGGCGCGCGCGCGCTCGGTGCGGCACTCGCCTCCGGCCAAACGGTTGAGGATGTCGAATCCTGGCCCGAGCGCATCGGCAAGGTCACCGCTGGCGAAGTGAACGAAGCATTGCGCTCCGTCCTCAACGCCGAGTCGTCCCTGACTGCAGTTCTGCTCGAGAAGGAGAAACCGTAATGCGTCCGTTCCTTCTTGCCATTCTGGCGCTTGTCGCCTTTGCCGCCCCTGCCGGCGCCATCGAGATCAAGCCGATCAAGTCCAACACAGGCATCACCGCCTGGCTGGTCGAGGATCACACCAATCCGATCGTCACGCTTTCATTCGCATTTCGCGGGGGCGCGGCACTCGACCCGACCGGCAAAGAAGGGCTCGCCAATCTGGTTGCTTCCAGCCTGGATGAAGGGGCCGGCGACCTCGACAGCCAAGCCTTCCAAGGCAAAGTCGAAGATCTCGCGGCAAAGATCAACTTCCGCGCGAGTCTTGAGAATTTCTCCGGCAGCTTCGCCGCCTTGACCGAAACCCAGGACGAAGCCTTCGATCTATTGCGCCTGGCGATCAATAAGCCGCGTTTCGATGACGCAGCGGTCAACCGCATGCGCCTGCAGATCGCCTCAGGCCTGCGGCGCGAAAGCGAAAATCCACGCGGCATTGCCTCCAAGGCACTGATGGAACAATTGTTTCCGAGCCATCCCTACCGCCGCGACGTGCAAGGCACGCTCGAAACCGTACCGACGATCAAGATCGCCGATATGCGGCAATTCATGGTTGACCGGATGGCACGCGACAACCTCGTCGTCGCCGCAGTCGGCGACATAACCCCGGCGGACCTCATCCGCCGGTTGGACGAAGTCTTCGGGCAATTGCCGATGAAGGCAAAACCCTGGCTGCTGTCCCGCCCGACGCCAGCCGCCGCCGACAAGATAATCGTGATCGAACGGCCAATGCCGCAAAGCGTGATCCGGTGGGGCCAGGGCGGCATCCTGCGTAAGGATCCCAACTTTTTCGCCGCCTATACCATGAACCATATCCTCGGCGGCGGCAGCTTTGAGTCCCGTCTGATGAACGAAGTGCGCGAGAAACGCGGTCTCGCCTATTCGACATCGAGCAGCCTGAGCACATTGGATCAAGCCGGCCTGATCCTCGGCGGCGCCGACACACGCAACGACAGTGCCGGAAAATCGCTCGATGTCGTACGGGCCGAATGGAGCCGCATGCGCGACAAGGGCGTCACGCAGGACGAGCTTAACGACGCCAAGACCTACATCACCGGCTCGTACGCACTGCAATTCTCCTCGTCGTCCGGCATCGCCTCGGTGCTGTTGGGGATCCAACTCGAAGACCTCGGCATCGACTACATCTCCCGCCGCGACAAATTGATCTCCGCCGTCACGCTCAATGACGTGAATCGCATTGCGAAATCCCTGCTGACGCCCGACAAGCTCACCGTCGTCGTGGTCGGCAAGCCCGAAGGCATCGCGCCGAAGCCCTGAAACAAATTGGCTCACAGAGCGTTGATGGATCGATGGGGCGCCATTGCCCCTCGCGCTGGGCAGCGCATGCCCGATTTGTTACCCTCTTTTCCAGCATAGGAGCTAAAGGTGAGCGTGTTCTATCGACAGGATATCGAAGGTTGTCGCGCCGAGCGTATCGGGGCGACCGGACTCAAGACCACCGTCCTAGACGCTCTGATCGCCGAGACCGCGCCGGCCCTGGATGCGATCCGCGCTGCACACAATAAAAATACCCTGCCGCTGCTGCGCCTGCCTGCCCAAAGCCAAGATCTCGACGCGATCGAGGACACAGCCGCGCGCATGATCGAATCCTTCGACGACGTTGTGGTGCTCGGCACCGGCGGATCGAGTCTTGGCGGACGGACTCTATGCGCGCTGGCGCGCCCAGCGGCCCAAAGCCCCCGGCTTCATTTCCTCGACAATATCGATGGCGACACCTTCGAACGGCTGTTTGCCGCCATCGATCCGAAACGAACGGGGTTCATCGTCATTTCCAAATCGGGCTCGACCGCCGAAACGTTGTCGCAAATGTTCCACTGCCTCGATGTCTTCCGTGGCCCACTCGGCAAGGATGGGATCGCCAAGGCCTTCCTCGCGATCACCGAACCCGGCGACAATCCGCTTCGGCGCGTCGCCACGCACTGGGACATGGAAACCCTCGATCACGATCCGAAAATCGGCGGACGTTATTCCGCACTGTCGCTGGTTGGCCTGCTGCCCGCCATGATCGCCGGGCTCGATGCCGGCGCGGTGCGCGAAGGTGCCCGTTCGGTGCTCGATCCGGTGCTCATGGGGGCCAAACCCGAAACCCTGGCGCCAGCCATCGGTGCCGCGCTGTCCATCGGTCTGGCACAACAAGGCATCGGAACGACGGTCATGATGCCTTATATCGACCGGCTCGCCGATTTCGGCCTGTGGTATCGCCAGTTGTGGGCCGAAAGCGTCGGTAAGAACGGCAAAGGCACGACGCCGATCCGCGCACTCGGCACGGTCGATCAGCACAGCCAATTGCAGCTCTATCTCGATGGGCCGCGCGACAAGATGTTCAGCGTGATCTTTTCCAAGGCTGCAGGAACCGGCGGCATCGTCCCCAAGGACTTGGCCGACGATCCGCGCCTTGCATATCTCGCCGGTCGTACCCTCGGCGATCTGCTCGATGCTGAACAACGCGCAACGGCCGATACGCTGATCAAACGCGGCTGTCCGACGCGAATTTTGACCATCGACAGCATCGACGAGCGTGCCGTCGGCGCATTGATGATGCATTATATTCTGGAAACGATGATCGCCGCGCACCTGTGGGGCGTCGATCCCTTCGACCAACCGGCGGTCGAGGACGGCAAGATCCTCGCGCGCCGCTATCTGGACGAAAGCGCCCATAAATGACTCTTCGGCTCCTGCCGCCAACGACCGTCAACCGCATCGCCGCCGGCGAAGTGGTCGAACGGCCGGCATCGGCGATCAAGGAGCTGGTCGAGAACGCTATCGATGCGGGCGCCACTCGTATCGAGGTGACGATCCGCGACGGCGGCACTACCGCCATCGTCGTCGCCGACGACGGCAGCGGAATGAGCAAAGACGAGTTGGCGCTCGCCGTCGAACGCCATGCGACCTCGAAGCTCGACGGCGACGATCTCGAACATATCAAAACGCTCGGCTTTCGCGGCGAGGCGCTGCCCTCGATCGGCTCGATCGCGCGCATGACCATCACCAGCCGGGTGCGCGGCGCTGACCAAGCCTGGGCGATCCGGCTCGACGGTGGGGCCAAAAGCGGCCCGGCACCCGCCGCCCATCCGGTCGGAACAACCGTCGAAGTGCGCGATCTGTTTTTCGCAACCCCAGCGCGGCTCAAATTCCTCAAGGCGGCGCGTACCGAACTGACCCATGCCGTCGATGCGGTAAAACGCCTCGCCATGGCCCATCCTGATGTCGCCTTCACCGTTAGTGACGGCGAGCGCACGATCTTGAAGCTCGCGAGCATTCAAGGCTCCCTGCTCGATTCGCGGCTCGACCGGCTGGCCTCGATCATGGGCAACGAATTCGCCGCCAATGCCTTGCCGGTGGACGCGGACCGCGAAGGAACGCGGCTTACCGGCCATATCGGATTGCCGACCTTCAACCGCGGCAATGCGCAGCAGCAATTCCTATTCGTCAACGGTCGCCCGGTGCGCGACAAACTGTTGATCGGCGCGGTGCGCGGCGCCTATCGCGATTTTCTCGCCCACGACCGCCACCCCCTGCTCGCCTTGTTCCTCGACGTGCCGTCGGAGGATGTGGATGTGAACGTCCATCCGATGAAGGCCGAAGTTCGCTTCCGCGATGCCGGCCTGATCCGCGGGTTGATCGTCAGCGCGCTCAAACACGCGCTCGATGCCGCTGGCCATCGCGCCTCGACCACGGTGGGGGCCGCCGCCCTGGGCGCGCTTCGCCCCGTGGCATCGCTCAGCGGCGCCAGCAGCCTGCCCTGGCCGAGCCCACGTTCCTCGTTCATCACACCCCGCTTGGCCGAAGAAGGGCTCGCCTACCAGGCTCCGCTCAGCGGGCTTTCGACCCGGCCGTCGGCGCGCGCCGAAACGAACGACGCAGCCGCCGCCGCGCCTACGCCGCAATGGCCGCTCGGCGTGGCGCGCGGCCAATTGCACGAAACCTACATCGTCGCCCAGACCGAGGACGGTATCGTGATCGTCGATCAACATGCGGCGCATGAACGCCTCGTTTACGAGGTAATGAAGAATGCCTTGGCGCAAAACGGCATCGCGCGCCAGGCATTACTGATCCCTGAGGTTGTCGAACTCGACGATGCCGATGCGCGCCGCATTGCCGAACACGCGAGCGAACTCGCAGAATTCGGCTTGATCGTCGAGCCATTCGGGGCCGGCGCCGTCGTGGTGCGAGAGACTCCGGCGTTGCTCGGCGAAGTCGATGCCGCAGCGCTGGTGCGCGATCTCGCCGACGATCTTGCCGAGCACGGCGAGGCCATCGTCCTCAAGGACCGGCTCGCCGATATCTCGTCGACCATGGCCTGCCACGGCAGCGTGCGCGCGGGCCGGCGGCTCAATGCCGAAGAAATGAACGCGCTTCTGCGCCAGATGGAAGCGACGCCCAATTCGGGCCAGTGCAATCACGGCCGCCCGACCTATGTCGAATTGAAGCTCGCCGACATCGAACGATTGTTCGGCCGCAGATAGACCGGCATCAGCCGCCGTAGCGGAAAAATCGCACCAGCGTCTTGCCATAGCGCCGCTCGTCGAGTGCTTCGAATTGATCCGGCGTCCCGAAACTTTCGTCTTCCGCCGTCTCGACCACCACGCAGGCGCCGGGCGCCAGCCATCCGCCCTCGACCGCCGCGATCAAGGCCGGCTCCACCATCGTCTCGTGATAGGGCGGATCGAAGAAGGCGAGCGTCGCGGGGGTCGCTCCGGCCGGTTTCGCGCCGAAGCGCCTAACGTCGCGGCGCAGGATCGTGGCATTTTCGTCTTCGCCAACCGTCTCAACATTGGCGCCGACGGCATCCAGCGCCGGACGCGCCATATCGACAAAAATGGCGTGGCCAGCGCCGCGCGACAGCGCCTCGATCCCCAGCGCGCCGGAGCCTGCGAAAACATCGAGCACGACAGCGCCCTCGATCTCCACGTCGAGCCCGTGACTCAGCACGTTGTAGATCGCTTCGCGCACCCGGTCCGAGGTCGGGCGCGTTGCATCGCCGTGCGGGGCAGCGAGCCTGCGGCCTCTATGACGCCCTGCGACGATCCGCATTTTTCTTCGCCATGCTTTCACGCTTGGGCACCCCAAGCTGGCTCGTCAGAACCTTGCCCGGCACCTCGTCAATGCGGTCGCGTTCGAGATTGCCGAGTTGGAAGGGACCATAGGCGACGCGGATGAGCCGGGTCACCGGCCAACCGAGATGATCCATCACCTTGCGGATTTCGCGGTTCTTGCCTTCGTTGAGGGCCAGGGTCACCCAAGCATTGGCGCCTTGTTGGCGATCCAGCGTGGCCTCGATCGAACCGTAGCGCACACCTTCGATCTCGATGCCGCGCTTGAGCTTGGCCAGTTCGTCCTCGGTCGGATTGCCGTGCACGCGCACGCGGTAGCGCCGCGTCCAGCCGGTGGTCGGCAGCTCAAGCCGACGCGCCAGCGCGCCGTCATTGGTGAGCAGAAGCAACCCTTCGGAGTTGAAATCGAGACGGCCGATGGAGATCACTCGCCCAAGGCTCGGCGGCAGGCGTTCGAAAACGGTCGGACGGCCTTGCGGATCGTTGTGCGTGGTCAGAACACCGATGGGTTTGTGGTAACGCCACAACCGCGTCGGCTGAGTTTCGCCGACGGGCTTGCCGTCGACCACGATCAGCGATGACTCGGTCACGAGGAAGGCCGGCGTGGTCAGAACCTTGTTATCAACGACAACGCGGCCGTCGGCGATCCAACGCTCGGCCTCGCGGCGCGAACACACGCCGGCGCGCGCCAACACCTTGGCGATACGCTCACCTTTCTCGGCGTCCTTTTCGCCGCCCTCGCCCTCGGGCGAGTCGGAATCGGCCTTATCGGCCGGCTGCGGCGACGAAGGCTTCGAAGATACGGATGTCATGGGGGTCGACCTCAAATTCAGGGTGCCATTGAACCCCGATGCAAAATTCCAGATTTGGATCCTCGACACCCTCGATCACGCCGTCGGGCGCGATCGCATTGATGACGCAAGGCGCGCTTACCGTGGCGGCGGCCTGATGGTGCGCCGAATTCACCCGCATCTCGGCGACGCCGACGATGTCGCGCAGTTTGGTGCCGGCGGCGATGGCGACGCTGTGGCCGGGCTCATTTCGCGGATTGGGCTGTTCGTGCGCGAGCGGATTTTTGACGCTGTCTGGAATGTGCTGGATCAGAGTGCCGCCGAGCGCCACGTTGAGCAGTTGCTGGCCGCCGCAGATACCCAGCAGCGGCATGCCGCGGTCTATGGCTCCCTTGGTGATGGCCAATTCGAATTGGGTGCGGGTTTCCTTCAGGGTCACGGTTTCATGCACGCTATTGGCGCCGTAGAGAGCCGGGTCCACGTCAAAGGCGCCGCCGGTGACAATCAATCCGTCGATGCGGTCGAGATAGGCCTCGGCCAGCGCCGGCTCGTGCGGCAGGAACATCGGCAGGCCACCCGCCTTGACGACGACGCCCGCATAATTCTCGCGGAGCGCATACCAGGGAAATTTGGAATAGCCGCCCGGTTGTTCGGCATCCACCGTGATGCCGATGATCGGGCGCGATTGGGTCTGTACCATGGCCCCAATGTAAGACGCCTCGCCGGGTGGCGCAAATTTGGCTAGGGTCGGACCATGATGGAGATGGCATTGCAGCAAGCTGAGGCCGCGGCGAAGCGTGGCGAAGTGCCAGTTGGCGCGGTCCTGGTCCATGGTCCGAGCGGGCGTGTGCTGGCCAGCGCCGGAAACCGGGTGGAGGAGCTGAAGGATGCCACCGCCCATGCCGAGATGCTGGTTCTACGCGCAGGCGCGGGTACCGCCGAGTATCGCCTGTCGGACTGCGATCTCTATGTGTCCCTCGAACCCTGCCCGATGTGCGCGGCGGCGATTTCGCTCGCCCGTATCCGCCGGCTTTATTTCGGCGCCTACGATCCGAAAAGCGGCGGAGTCGAGCATGGAGCTCGCATTTTTGAGCAGCCGACCTGCCATCACCGCCCCGAAGTCGTGGGCGGCATCGAAGAGGCCCGCGCCGCGAGCCTACTCAGGGATTTTTTCGCCGCCCGCCGTTAGCGCACGGCCGCCGGGTCACAAGATCGGCACGACGCCGCCTTGGCCGACATTGATGCGCACCACATCCGTGCTGCCGGTGCGCGAACGCACGGTGAAGACCGAGACGGGCACACCGGGCTTGAGCGCCGAGGCATCGCCGATCGTCATAAAGGTGATCGGCGCATTGTCCGGCAAGATGATCTTCATATCGCGGCCACGCAGCCGGATCGCGATTTCGGGCGGAAAGACGGCGGTCGAGACGCCGACGATTTTGGCATTGGTCGTCGAAGTCTTATCGTCGCCACCGCCATGGAACGGACGCGTTCCTTCGCCGACCCCGCGCAATTTTTCCTCGACGATGCGCAGCTCGATCGCTTCGATCGTATCGCTGCCCTGATCCTTGCCGACCGAGGCTATATACGTGCCTTCCTGGAGATCGCCGAAATCGGCAGGTTTGAGCAGCGCGATCTTGGAGCGCGGATTGATGATCGCCTGCAGGGTCTGGCCCTCGGCGGTCTGCACCGTCAGCCGCCCATTGGCGTAATCGGCGATCGTTCCAAGGAAGAACGCAGTCGTGGGCTGGCGCAACTGCGCGCTTTGCGGCGTCGCATCGCCGGCACTCGCCAAGAGCGCGCCGCCCAAGAGCAGCACAAATCCCAGCGGGCGCAAAGCCTGCACCATGTTCCGTCGCACTATCATAACCACCCCGGTGAGGGCAAAACCGTTTTTTTGACCGTTTAGAGTCGGTCTTTTACGGTTAAGAAATGATTAAATTGCAGCGCCGGCACCTAGGCCGCGTTTGCCTGATCGCCCGTCGGATTCTTGCCCGCCAGCACGGTGCGGATCAACGCGGCGCTTTCGCCCAGCCCATACAAGGCGATGAAGGATCCCATGCGCGGACCGGTCGGTTGGCCGAGCAGGGTTTCATACAGAGTCTGAAACCAGCTCTTAAGATCGACGAAGGCGTGGCGCTTGCCGACCTCATAGACCTCGGTCTGGATCGCTTCGGCGTCGGTGCCGCGTGGCATTGAATCGAGGCTCTTCAACAGATCCTCCAGCGCGGCACGCTCCATCTCGTTGGGCCCGCGGTACTTCTTCGCCGGTTTCACGAAGTCGCGGAAATAATTGACCGCATATTCGGTCAAACGATCGAGCATGGGCGCGGTCGCGGGCGTGGCATCCGGCGCATAGCGTGAAATGAAATGCCACAAGACCGATTTATCCTCGGTATTGCAGACGGCCGCCAAATTCAGCAGTACGTTGTACGACAGATGCACCGATTCGGCCGGCGGTTGGCCGCGATGGATATGCCAGACCGGATTGTCGAGCCGTCCCTTGGCGTCCTGCTCGGGGAACTTCGACAAGTGCTGCAGATATTCATCGACGAAGCGCGGGATCACATCGAAATAGAGCCGCTTCGCCTGCGTCGGCTTATTGTACATGAACAGCGACAGCGATTCCGGCGGCGCATAGCGCAGCCACTCGTCCATGGTCAGGCCGTTGCCGCGCGACTTGGAAATCTTCTCGCCCTTGTCGTCGAGGAACAATTCGTAAGTGTAGCCCTGTGGTGGACTGCCGCCGATGATGCGCGCGATCTTGGACGACAGCTTTACCGAATCGATTAGGTCCTTGCCCGACATTTCGTAATCGACGTCGAGCGCCACCCAGCGCATCGCCCAATCGGCCTTCCACTGCAGCTTGCATGCACCGCCTGTGACGGGAACGGTGGTTTGCGTGCCATCGGCCTCTTCATAGGTGATCGTGCCGGCGCCAACGTCGGTCGCGACGACCGGTACCTGCAACACGACACCCGTCTTCGGGCAGACCGGCAGGAAGGGCGAATAGGTTTTGCGCCGTTCCTCGCCGAGCGTCGGCAGCACGGCCTGACGCACCGCCTCGAACTGGGCGAGCAGCGTCAGCAAGGTCGCATCGAAGCGGCCTTCTTTGTAGCAATCGGTCGAGCTCAGGAATTCGTATTCGAAACCAAACTGGTCGAGAAAGCCGCGCAGCCGCGCGTTGTTGTGGCGCCCGAAACTGTCATGCGTGCCGAACGGATCGGGTATCGCGGTCAGCGGCTTACCGAGATGGGGGCGGATGATTTCGGGGTTCGGAATATTGTCCGGCACCTT
This sequence comes from Caenispirillum bisanense, assembly GCA_945877815.1. Lineage (GTDB taxonomy): Bacteria > Pseudomonadota > Alphaproteobacteria > Rhodospirillales > UBA2165 > CANIGJ01. Next base: position 38,055 of record CAMDWJ010000010.1, on the reverse strand, counting down.
GCGCAATCCGTCCATGTCGTCGGAAAAGGCGATCAGGCGCGTCGGAAATCCGGTCAGCAGTTCGAAGGCACGCCGCACCATCGTGGTGCGCGCGACCTCGCCGAAGGTGCCGATATGCGGCAAGCCCGACGGGCCATAGCCGGTCTCGAACAACACGTAGCCCTTGGCCGGCAGCTTGCCCCCCAAGCGTTTGAGCAGTGCGCGCGCCTCCACGAACGGCCAGGCGTTGGAGGTTTCGGCAAGGGCGCTGGTATCGGTCGGACTATTCATGGGCGTAGAGGTACGCAAGGCCGTAGTGCTACGCAACACCGGAGGTGCGCCCGGCGGCACACATCCTACCCCTGTAGGCTATGTCGGCTTTTGTATGCTTTTGTCGGCATTGGCCACCTCCACCACAATCCACCTGACCCGGAATATCGGGCGACAGCTACATATGTTCTTGATATGTTCCTATCCTGGGATAAATCAAGGGCCGCAAAGAAAATGATAGCGTCATTAACCATATGGCTTAAAATACCATAGGGGCGCGGGATGAAGGCTGAACTCCTGCTTCATCACCGAATTGACTATGACGACGGCGGCATTGTCGAGATGGTGATTTGGAAGGTTCCGGCGCCGGTTCTTCCATCGGACCATGGACTCAAATATTCGCTGTTTTATGGCCGGCCGGGTATTCGGGAGGTCGGCTACGATAATGAACGCGGCAAGGGCGATCACCGCCACATTCGGACTATCGAAATGCCTTACACGTTTACCAGCGTCGAACAATTGATGCGGGATTTCTGGTCCGACGTGCGGACCGCGCGAGGGAACACATGAGCGATGTGAAGATCACGGTGGGCGGCAATATTGAAGAAGACGCATCGCGCCTCTTCGTGGATGCCTGGCACCGCGCCGAACGCGGCGAGCCGGTCCATGAACGCCATCTGGCGTTCGAGAGCTGGGACGCACTCGCGCGCACCCTCACCGGCAAACGAATGGAACTCTTGCGCTTCGTGCGCCGACACGAAGTCGGAAGCGTGCGGGCACTCGCCAAGGCGCTGGGACGCGATTACAGCAATGTGCATGCCGACGTTCAGGCCCTGACGGCTGCCGGTCTGCTCGATACCGCCGGTGGCAACCTGCGCGCCGATTACGATGCCATCGAAACCAGAATCGCGATTTAAGGATGATACGATTTGACCTAAGCCTATAGCTTATCGTCACGTTACGTCCGGCTGCATTGCCGCAACAAGATCGTTCCGATTGAAGGCGAAAGGGTCACGACGTTCCAGATCGAGTGAATGCAACAGGGGACCATATGATCCGAGCAGGAACCGTCGCCGAAGTGCGGCAAGAGTCGGGAAAATGGATTTTCGTCGATATCGGCTTCTCAAAAATAGAGCGAAGTTGTGGTGTGGCGATCGATAATGGAGATCCGACCTCCATCCAATTCTCAAAGCTCGCACCCTACATTTCAAAAGTGATTTGTGACACGAATGAACCGTTTAATCTCCTTGTCGAAGCGCCTCTGTCGGTAGCCTTCACAGCCGAAGGTAATCCCACCGGCCGAGCCATCGAACGCCAGGGATCGAAAACACGATATTGGTATGTAGGCTTGGGCACCACGGTCCTTCTCGCAGCTACGTATCTTCTGCGCGATCTTGCCGAGCGAGGAGCAAGCAGTGACGTTCGGCTCTTTGAGGGTTTCGTATCCTTCAAGACGGCTGGCGAGAAATCGAATCACGAACGTGATGTAGTCTCGCTTCGAGAGGCGGTATGGCAAGCTGGCAACCGCCCCGACACCATTCATGCGCCCGAGCAGCTCAGGTTAAACACAACGGATAGGTTGTGTTCCGCATTCCGCGTCGCGGGAATGGACTTCGGCATACCGCCCGTGATTTGCCCGATAAGCTAAGCTGTCGCGCCGCCGCCGATCTTGAGGTTCGCCTCCCGATCACGGCCAATCCGCTAAGACTCGCGAAGAATTGGCATCGGATGGAGCGTCCGCCAACCGCAGTCGTAAAACTTGAGCTGACCATTTCCCGAAGGGGCGTCCGATGGGCGGCGCAACCACGCCCCCTACCCCCTATAAGACCAAAATTGCTATTTTGTTCTTAAATGACTATAGTCATGACCATGGTCATCTAAAGGAAACCCGTCATGACGCGCACGATTGCAGCGGGCGAATTCAAGGCCAAGTGCCTGAAACTTATCGATGACGTGAATGAAAGCGGCGAGACGCTGATCGTCACCAAGCGCGGAAAGCCGGTGGTCGAAGTGCGCCCGGCGCCGAGGGTCGGGAAGCCCAAATCGATCATCGGCATGATGAAGGGCGAGATCAAAATCCTCGGCGACATCATCTCGCCCATCGACGGCCTCGAATGGGACGCGATGCGCGACACCGATCCCGAATGATCCTCGCCGATACCAACGCCCTCATCTGGTTTCTCGAAGACGAAGCGGCGCTCGGCCCTGCGGCGCGGCGCATCATCGATACGGCTTTGGCGGACAACATGCTCGGCGTATCCGCATTTTCGTTCTGGGAAATTGCGCTTTTGGTCGCGCGCCGGCGATTGAGCACTCGATCCGATCCTGTGGAATTTCGCCGGCGCGTACTCGCCGGCGGCGCAAATGAGATTCCCGTGACTGGCGCGATCGGCATCGCCGCGGTAACGCTACCCGACCTGCACGGCGATCCGGCCGACCGCATCATCGTCGCCACCGCGCTCGCGCACGACGCCACGTTATTGACCGCCGACCGGCAGCTGCTCGGCTGGAGCGGCCCGCTCAAGCGCCACGACGCACGGCGCTGAAACAACTCGGCCGCACGGCTTCGGCTGTCGTTGCCTGTCCGCAACCTCTAGACTTGGTCCCTATGGACGTTACCCCGCCGACCAACCCGCCGAACATTCGCCTCCCCCGCGCCTGCGTGCTGATCGCCGAGCGCGGCGAGGCTGTGCTGCTCGATGCCGACGGCGAACTGCACCGCCTGAGCGCCGCGGAGGCGGGTGCACGCGCGCATGAGAGCCCGCCCATCGTTTGCCATGCGCGCACCGTCCAGCGCAGCCTCGCAACCACCCAATTCGCGGCTTACGACCTGCTCGAACTCTTCGCCTTCGTGCGGCCCGCGCGTTTCTGCGTACCGACGCCGCGCGGCCTTGCCCGCGCGCTGGGCTTGGCAGTCCCCGAAGACAGCGATGGCGCCGCCTCGGCGATGCTGGACGCGGCGCGGATTTTACTCACCGAGGCGCGGCGCCTCGATCCGAGTGCCGCCGCCATCGCGTCTTCCATGGCGCGCGCGGGCTGGTCATGGGGGCCGGCCGTTCTCGACGCCCTCAGCAATGGGAAGGAGGGAGTTGACGCAACCGGCCGCAAGGCGGGCTCCCTGAACGAATCGCTCAAAGTGTGGCAGCGTTTGCAGGAATGGGTGGAAACGCCGCCGCCGCCGCCGCCCGCCCATCTGTCGATCTCGATCGGCGAAGTCCGCGCGCGCCTCGATAGTTTGCTGGCAAAGGATGCCGACGCGAGCTGGGCCGAGGAACGCCCGCAACAGGTCGATTATGCGCTGGCGGCCGCCGGCGCCTTTCAGCCGACGCAACATATGGCCGAGCCACGCATCGTAGTCGCCGAGGCCGGCACCGGCGTCGGCAAAACGCTCGGCTATCTCGCACCCGCCAGCGTGTGGGCCGACAAGAACGAATCCGCCGTGTGGATATCGACCTTCACGCGCAATCTGCAGCGCCAGTTGGACGGCGAACTCGACAAGCTCTATCCCGACCGCACCGAAAAAGCGTTGCGCGCCGTCGTGCGCAAGGGGCGCGAGAATTATCTCTGCCTGCTCAATTTCGAAGACGCGCTGAAGGAAGGCCAAGGACCAGGTGGGGCGGGCGACCTCGTCACCCTCGGTTTGGTCGCACGCTGGATCCAGGGCACGCGCGACGGCGATATGATCGGCGGCGATTTCCCGGCCTGGCTCGGCGATTTGCTGGGGCGCCGGCGCACCGTCGAGCTGACCGATACGCGTGGCGAATGCATCTATTCGGGGTGCAGCCATTACGGCAAATGCTTCATCGAAAAATCGATCCGGCGCGCGCGGCGCGCGCGCCTCGTGATCGCCAACCATGCACTTGTGATGGTGCAGGCAGCCCTCGGCCCCGACGACCAAACCCGGCCTTTCCGCTATGTCTTCGACGAAGGGCATCATCTGTTCGACGCCGCCGACAGCGCCTTCTCCGCGCATCTGACGGGCGGCGAGGCGGCAGAATTACGGCGCTGGCTGCTGGGCGCGGAGCGCCGCAGATCCGGGCGCACGCGCGGGCTCAAATCGCGCCTCGACGGATTGATCGAGGGCGATCAAGCGGCGGGCGAAGCGGTAGCGGAAATCGAACGCTGGGCGCACGGCCTGCCCGGCCCGTCATGGATGCAACGCATCGCGGGCGGCAGCGCGCATGGCCCGGTCGAAAATTTTCTCGCGCGCGCACACCAGCAGGTCTATGCGCGCGACCGCAATGCGGCCAGTTCCTACGGGCTTGAAGCCGACGCATCGCCGCCGGTCGAGGGCCTGGCGGAGGCCGCCAAGACGCTGGCCCAGCATCTCGTGAAGCTGCGGCCCTCCGTCCAGACCTTGATCGGCTGCCTCAACCGCAAGCTCGACGAGGAATCCGATACCATCGACACGCAGACACGCATGCGCATCGAATCGGTGATCAAAAGCCTGGAGCGGCGCGCCATCGAGCAGATCGAATCCTGGCGCGCGATGATCGATTCACTGTCCGCCGCGCCATCCGAAACTTTCGTCGATTTCTTCGGGCTCGACCGTATCGAGGGTCGCGATGTCGATGTCGGCCTGCACCGTCATTTCACCGATCCCATGCTGCCCTTCGCGCAGGCCATGACCAACGTTGCCCACGGCATGCTGATCACATCGGCGACCTTGCGCGACAAGCGCGACACCGATGCCGGGACCATGTGGGCGGCGGCCGCCGCACGAACGGGAGCGCGCCATCTCGGCGCCGCCGTCGATTACGCGGGCGTGTCCTCGCCTTTCGATTATCCGGCACAGACGCGGGTGCGCGTCGTCAACGATATCTCCAAGGACAAAGTCGATCAGATCGCGGCGGCCTTCCGCGAACTCATCTTGGCGGCGGGCGGCGGCGTGCTCGGACTGTTCACATCCATCGCACGGCTGCGCGCCGTCCATGCGCGCCTCGCTGCCGAACCGAAACTCAAACACCTCTTGCTTCTGGCCCAACACGTCGATCCGCTCGATACCGGCACCTTGGTCGATATTTTCCGCGCGGAAGAAGACGCCTGCCTGTTCGGCACCGACGCGGTGCGCGACGGCGTCGATGTGCCGGGCAGTTCCCTGCGTATGATCGTGTTCGACCGCGTGCCGTGGCCGCGCCCGACCATATTGCATCGCGCGCGAAAGCAGGCCTTCGCGGAATTCCCCTACGACGACATGATGACGCGCCTCAAGCTCAAGCAGGCCTTCGGGCGGCTGGTGCGTCGAGCCGACGACCGCGGCATGTTCGTGATGTTGGATAAAGCGATGCCGACGCGGCTGTGCGACGCCTTCCCCGAAGGTGTCACGGTCGAACGGGCCGGATTGAAGGAGACGCTGGAGGCGGCGAAAGAGTTCTATCAATCTAACGATCGAAAAAACCTAGTTTGATTTGATTCGCGATCTGCGCGGCGAGAACTGGCGGAATCGCATTTCCCACTTGCGTGAATTGTCGGGCCGTTGGCCCAAGAAATACGTAATTGTCCGGGAATGTCTGCAATCTAGCACATTCACGAACAGAAATAGTTCTGGGTACGACAGGATGGAGATGCGACCGCCCCCCTCCATTCGTGCCGCCCGCGATCACAGTTTTTGACGGCAAATGCGGACTAAGGCGATCCACCCGGCCCAACTGATCCCGTTCGCCATATTTCAATTTCATATAGCGAAGCAATGACTCAGCTTTATGTGATCGAGTTTCATGATTCAATAAACCACTAAAAGTCCGCGACAAAGCCGCATACGACGGCACAGCAGGATTAATTGGCAGTTTCTTGAATCCTCCTTTACGACGGCTGCCTACAATAAATAATCTCAGTCTGTGTTGCGGCACAAAATGATGCGCAGCATTCACGATAAACGGCTTTTCTACCGAATACCCCAAACTTGTCAGCTTTCCCAATGCATCCTGCACCTGGGCGCCGCCATCGATGTCTAAAAGTCCCGGAACATTCTCGATCACGAACGCAGCAGGCTTAAACTCAGCTATAAGCGCTATATAGTGAAATAATAGATTTCCGTTAGTCTTATGAGCATATCCGATGCGCTTGAAATCATCGCCGGATTTGCTGAAGCGTTGATTTGCTGCGATCGAGAACGGTTGACACGGTGGCCCGCCGACAAAAACGCCCTCAAATTTTTTCGCGCGCCCCAAGACGCGGCGCAATTCTGCCGACGTCAACTCCAATTGCGACACATCACCGGAGGCGCTTGGAGGGCCAATGACATGCCAGTCAGGACGATTATGCCTGAGTGTGCTGCAAAATAACCCATTAACCTCGATCGCGGCGGCATGAGCGAATCCCGCCGCCTCGAACCCGAGATCAGCGCCACCAGCCCAGCAAAGAGGCTAACAAACGGGATGCCATTTTCCAGTGCGGATACAGATGACAGATCGCGATAATGCGACGATGTGTCGCTTAAAAAATCCTCGCTCTCATAACGAAGTTCTTCGTATGACCACCCAATAGCGGCCAACTCATCGCTGGCCGACGTGTCGTTCTTAATTGCGCGTTGGAGTGCATTCTTCTGAATCCTGATGATCGATGCATGTGATTTCGAAATTGCAGATGATGCTGTCCTAAGCAGCGGAGCATCACCAAGATCAGCAACATCAAAATTCACAATACAAGCTCCCTTTTTGCAGATTCATAGGTTTCCATTGCAACGTCAGCCGACGGAAAATCTCGCAAATCTTGAGTACGCAACCAGCGACGATAAAAAGAATGTATAGCTCGATGACAATTGGGACAAAGCGAGACCAGATCGTCTAGAGAGGTTTTCCGCGTCCCTATCTTAATCGGAGAAGAAAGTGGCAAAAGGTGATGCACCTCTAAAAGATTCTGGGTCCAAGGATAACGATCAGGCATATGCACCGTACATGCGTCGCATGTGTATGGCTCTTGCGCATGAGCAAAAAACATTTCGCGCAGTTTTCTACTGCGCTCTGTTCGCAAATGCGTAACCCGAACTTTGTTCCCTTCTACAAATTCCTCGTCTCCTGTAAAGATTCGATCCTTCATTTCCGGAACAATAAACACACGCCTACCAGGCAGCTTTCCAAGCGACATAATTTCTTCGAGTCGGTCTGAACTTCTCCGCGCCACGAATGGAGTAGCAAGCTGTTCTAACTCTTTCGCAATTGACAGAGAGGGATTTGACACATCCAAAAAAAGTCTCGGATTAGACCATTTTAGGAAGGTGAATTGGCTGAGGAAGATCATCATCTCCCGCACTTGCCGATTTACTTCTTTCGTAACAGTAATTCGTCTCGCGCGCAGCGCGCGAAAATACCTTAAATCTTCCCGGCCCGTACAATTGTTCGCTACTATTTTTTCAAAAACTTCGTCGAGCGTGATATAAAGACCCGCGCCTGTTTCAGCTTTGGCGAGAAGTAATTTTAGAATCGCGCAGAACGGAAAGATCTGGCGCGCTGATGGGTCATAGCCCTCAAAAACAGGCGAGGGAAAATAGAATTTTTTTGTAAGATGCGTGAGATAATCATCAACCGATTGGATGACACCTTGACCACTCGCGACTTCTGCACAAAGCGCCGTACAAACCAGTCTATTGTCTATTTGGGCGCCAATAGTTGACAGCCGAATACCCGTCCATAATTTCTCCATACACGGTAATCCGCCGGAGAAAATGGCATTCCCGTGTGCGTCTGCAAATTAGCGCGCAAAGGATCGATCCCACCCCTTAAGCGGGCGCCATCTAAGGAAATTAATACGGGCGCGATTTTCCGTATTGCATCAAAATGGAAATAATCGAGCCGCCCTTGATCCCACCGCCAAGTCATACGCCCCTCGCGCCCCGAGCCAACTTGCCGACTAAATCTGGTAGCAGTTACGAACCATATCAACAAGCGGTGGTTCGTTCATTTTATGTTCCCTCTATTGGGCAAAAATGTCAATCCACAGCTCCTAACTTGCTTATTTCGTGACGAAAGAGCCGCTTTCTTTTCTGATCGTTTCGAAATCACCTTTCGACAATCGACGGCATCCGCCCTGAAGAAACACCCACCATCGTTGCGGATTTTTAGAAACCATCTCCAATTTTGAAACGATTGGCCGAATAAACACCGGCACGACGAATCTGTCGAAACTTTCGAATCGCAACGCTGCCACCGGAGCGTTCGTAAGTACATCTTCCGCGTCGATGTCCCCTAGACGGGGATTCCAATCTATTCTTTGTTCTACGCGGAAATACCCCATAAATGCGCTGCTTATTTCGAATTTTCGCCGGCCACGCGAAAAATATACCAAGCAGATATCATCCGGCTGGATATATGTTTGGAGCGGAGTGCCCCTATATAGAGGCCAAAGATTTCTCCCAACTCGAAAGTTCAAAATCTCTTCGGAACCAACTCCGCGCCCATTTATATCTTCGGAAGCTGAGCAATTGAGAACGTAGTGGTTCATTTTTTCTCGCATCAAAGCATAATCGATCAGGGCTCGGCGCAGCCCGTCATGACCGGGCTTGTCCCGGTCATCCACGGACGAAACGCGCGTCCGCGCGGAAAAGACTCATGGATGGCCGTAACAAGTACGGCCATGACGAACTTACGTTGAGCTCGCGGCTGCCGGCGCACCCTGGCCCCAGCTCTTACCGTCCTTCAGATATTCGATTTCGTCGGGGGTGCTGACGCGGCCCATCGCCGCATTGCGGTGCGGGAAGCGGCCGAAGCGTTTGATGACCTCGATATGATCGAGCGACGCATCGATGGTGCGCTGATTGCCGAGCGCTTGCACAAGTTCGAGCCCGCGTTCCTGATCGGCGAGCGATTCCGAATGTTCATACGGCAAATAGAAAAAGACGCGATAGACCTCGCCGACCTTTTTATCGAAGCCCTGCGCGATGGCATGCGCGGCAACCTCGCGCGCCTTGGGGTCGGTGGCGAAAGCCCGCGCCGTGCCCCGAAACATATTGCGCGAAAATTGATCGAACAGAATGAGCAGCGCGAAACATCCGTCCACGCTATCCATCGAGCCCATGAAATCGCCGGCCACGGCGCGCTCATGGAGCGCCAGAAAACGCTCGCGGATTTGCGCATCGAATTCGGGCGTGGCGGCGCTGAACCAAATCTCGCGAAAGGTGTCGCGCTCCGGCGAGCCGGGGATGCCGCACCAGAAATCGAGAACGGGAACGAGTGCCGGGTCGAACATTCTTGCCTTACCTCATGCTGAACCCGTCGAAACATGAGGCAATGCCCATTCTTCGACAAGCTCACGATAAGGAATTTTATTTCTGCTCGTCCATGATTTGCGTTTGGGCGACCCCGCCCAAGTCGGCGAGCTTCGCGCGGACATCATGTTCGGAGATCGAGATTCCGTGTTCCTTGATGTCGGCCATTACCTTGCCGATCACGTCCTCGTCGCCGGGCTTATCCAGATCGGCGATCACCACCGTGGTGGCGTAATCGGCAAGCGCTTGACCGTTCAGGCCGAACCTTTCGCCGAGCCATTGACCCAGGAGCTTATTACGTCGCGACGTGACCTTGAATTGAAGGTCCTGATCCATACGGAATTTTTCTTCGAACCCCTTGCGGCGATCATTGAACGAGTCAGCCATAAACGCATATCTCCCTGTTGTCGTGTGTTTTGCTTATGTAAGTAGTCCGGCCATCGGACGCAACTCCCCGTATCCCCTTTGCTATGGGCCTCGCGAAACTGTAACAATCCTCCCATGTGCACCCTCGTCATCCTGCGCCGCCCCCATCACGCCTGGCCCGTCCTGATCGCAGCAAACCGCGATGAAATGGTCGGCCGCCCGTGGCGCTCGCCGGCGCACCATTGGCCGGACCGCCCGGAGGTGATCGCCGGCATGGACGAACAGGCCGGCGGAACGTGGCTGGGCATGAACGAACATGGCGTGGTCGCCGCGATCCTCAACGGACGCAGCTCGCTTGGGCCGCAGATCGGCTTTCGCTCGCGTGGCGAATTGCCGCTCGAGGCGCTCGACCATGCCGACGCGCTGGACGCCATCGACGCCCTTTCGGCTGTCAATGCGCGCGCCTATCGCACCTGCCATCTGGTGATTGCCGACAATCGCGACGCCGCCATCGTCAGCATCATAGAAACCGAGGTCGGCCCGCGCACTGTTCATACGGTCATCCCGCCTGGCGTCTCGATGCTCACCTCCAGCGGCCTCAACAATACAAGTCATGCGCGCACGAAGATGTTTCTGCCGCAATTCCGCGCGGCGGCGATTCCCGATCCCGAAACGGGCGACTGGAATGCGTGGCGCCTGCTGCTCGCGAGCCGCTTGCACGATTCGGCGGAAGGGCACGAAAGCGCCATGACGATCGTGACGGACAGAGGATACGGCACCGTCAGCTCGTCGCTCATCGCCCTGCCGGAGCCTAATACAAGCGGCAAGCGCCCGGTGTTTCTGTTTGCCGCGGGGAGGCCGGGGGAAGCCGAGTTTCTGCCGGTCGCCGATACGATACCCGCCATTGACGCGCCCCCCCCGCCTGCCTAGATCAGCGAGCGAGCCTTACCCGCGCCTTGTCCCGTCATTGTTTCACAGCCGCACACCTGATATACGGGAGGCGCGTTGGATCGATGGCCGGTTCACCATGCATCCCGGCTCGACCAGCAGCGGAATCCTAGACTATGGCAAGACGTAGAAAACTCTACGAAGGCAAGGCGAAGGTCCTTTTCGAGGGACCGGAGCCGGGGACGATCGTCGCCTATTTCAAGGATGATGCGTCGGCATTCCGCGATTCCAAGCGCGGCACGATCACCGGCAAAGGCGTCATCAACAACCGCATCTCCGAATATGTGATGACCCGGCTTGGCGAGATCGGGATCCCCACGCATTTCCTGCGCCGCATCAATATGCGCGAGCAGCTGTTGCGCGAGGTCGAAATCATCCCGGTGCAGGTCGTCGTGCGCAATATCGCGGCCGGCTCTTTGGCCAAGCGTTTCGGGCTGGAGGAAGGCAAGGCATTGCCGCGCTCGATCATCGAATTCTATTACAAGAACAGCGAGCTCGACGATCCGCTGGTCTGCGAGGAGCACATCACGGCGTTTGGGTGGGCCAACCATCATGAGATGGACGAGATGATGAACCTGGCGCTGCGCGCCAACGATTTCATGTCCGGCCTGTTTCTCGGCATCGGCATCCGCCTGATCGATTTCAAGCTCGAATTCGGCCGGCTGTGGGACGGCGAAATCATGCGCGTCGTTATCGCCGACGAGATCAGCCCTGACAGCTGCCGCCTGTGGGACGCCAAGACCAACGAGAAGTTGGACAAGGACCGTTTCCGCCGCGATATGGGCGGCATCGAACAGGCCTATCAGGAAGTCGCGCGCCGATTGGGCATCTTGCCCGAGATGGGCCTCGGCGAATCGACCGGTCCGCAACTCGTCCAGTAACTCTCCATAGGCGTCTTCCCGTGAAAGCTAAAATCCACGTCACCTTGAAATCGGGCGTTCTCGATCCGCAAGGCAAGGCGGTCGGCCATGCGCTCGGCTCACTCGGCTTTGCCGGCGTCGGCGAAGTGCGCCAAGGCAAATATATCGAGATCGAATTGAGCGAGACCGACGTTGGGACCGCCAAGGCCAATGTCGAGGAGATGTGCAAAAAGCTCCTCGCCAATACGGTGATCGAGAATTACGCCGTCGAGATCGTTGGGTGACAAGCCCCCGGCCCGTCATGGCCGGGCTTGACCCGGCCATCCATCTTCGCGCTGCTTGCAAAGTTAAAGATGGATGCGCGGATGTCGCGCGTTTGCCGCGCGCGGGCGCGCGGTGGTCCGCGCATGACGACTACTGTTAGAGTGATTTTCCCATGACCGCTGCCATCGTAACCTTCCCCGGCTCCAACCGCGAGCGCGACATGGTGATGGCGCTGACGCGCGCCTTCGGCAAAGCCCCCGCCCTGGTGTGGCACCGCGACACAGAGCTTCCCAAGGTCGATCTCATCGTCATTCCGGGCGGCTTCGCCTACGGCGATTATTTGCGCGCCGGCGCCATGGCGGCGCAATCGCCGATCATGCGCGCGGTCGCGGACCGCGCCCAACAAGGCGTGCTGGTACTCGGCGTGTGCAACGGCTTCCAAGTTTTGACCGAGGCGCGGCTGCTGCCCGGTGCGCTGATGCGCAATGCCGGGCTCAAATTCGTGTGCCGCGAGGTGCATCTGCGCGTCGAGCGCGCCGACACGCCCTTCACGCAAGGCTACCGCAAGGGCGAGATCTTCAAATGCCCGGTCGCCCATCACGACGGCAATTATTTCGCCGACTCGGAAACGCTCGCGCGCATCGAAGGCGAAGGCCAGGTCGCGTTCCGCTATTGCTCGCCCCAAGGCGACCTCGGGGCCGCCTTCACGCCCAACGGATCGATCAACGATATCGCCGGCGTCTATAACGACAAAGGCAATGTGCTGGGCCTGATGCCGCACCCGGAAGACGCGACGGAAAAATTGCTGGGCGGATTGGGCGGAGCGCCCCTGTTCGCCGGTTTGGCCGAGGCGCTGGCCGGAGCGCCGGCATGAGCGAGATCACGCCCCCAATAACACCGAGTGTCGTCGCCGAACACGGCCTGTCCACCGAAGAATATGCGAAGATCCTGGAGATCCTGGGGCGCGCGCCGAACCGCACCGAGCTTGGCGTCTTCTCGGTCATGTGGTCGGAGCATTGCTCCTATAAATCGTCGAAGAAGTGGCTGAAGACCCTGCCGACGAGTGCCCCCTGGGTCATCTGCGGCCCCGGCGAAAATGCCGGTGTCATCGATATCGGCGAAGGGCTTGCCTGCATCTTCAAGATGGAGAGCCACAACCATCCCTCCTTCATCGAGCCCTATCAAGGTGCCGCCACCGGCGTCGGAGGAATCTTGCGCGATGTCTTCACTATGGGGGCACGCCCCATCGCGAACATGAACGCGCTGCGGTTCGGCTCACCCGATAACGCCAAGACCAAACATCTGGTCGCCGGCGTGGTCGCCGGCATCGGCGGTTATGGCAATTGCGTCGGCGTGCCCACGGTCGGCGGCGAGTGCAATTTCCACGCAAGCTACGACGGCAATATCCTGGTCAATGCGATGACCGTCGGCATCGCCGCGACGGACAAGATCTTCTATTCGGCCGCCGCCGGCATCGGCAATCCGGTCGTCTATGTCGGATCGAAAACGGGACGCGACGGCATCCACGGCGCGACCATGGCGTCGGCCGAGTTCAATGCGGATTCGGAGGAGAAACGCCCGACAGTGCAGGTCGGCGATCCCTTTACCGAAAAATTGCTGATCGAGGCCTGCCTCGAATTGATGGCAACCGATTGCATCGTCGCGATCCAGGATATGGGTGCGGCCGGCCTGACCAGTTCGTCCTTCGAGATGGCGTCGAAGGGCGGCATGGGCGTGGAGCTAGATCTTGACCAGGTCCCGGCGCGGGAATCCGGCATGACGGCCTACGAGTTCCTGCTGTCGGAAAGCCAGGAGCGCATGCTCATGGTCCTCAAGCCCGGCTCGGAAGACGTCGCGCGCGCGATCTTCGACAAATGGGAATTGGATTTCGCCGTCATCGGGCATCTCACCGATTCGGGGCGCATGGTGATCAAGATGAAAGGCGCGGTCGAAGCCGACCTACCGATCGATCCTCTTGCATTGGCTTCGCCCGAATATGACCGCCCGTGGGAAAAAACGCCCACGCAAGGCACGATCGATCCGGCCAGCGTGCCGCATAGTGGCGGCATTCTCGCGACCTTACAGACCTTGCTGGCGACGCCAGATCTCGCCTCCAAACGCTGGATCTGGGAGCAATACGATCACCTCGTCATGGGCGATACCGTGATCCGCCCGGGCGGCGACGCCGCACTCGTGCGCGTACGCGACACCAAACGTGCACTCGCCATGACCACCGATTGCACACCGCGTTATTGCCTCGCCGATCCGGTCATGGGCGGCCGCCAAGCGGTTGCCGAAACCTGGCGCAATATCTGCGCGGTAGGTGCCCGTCCGCTGGCCATCACCGACAATATGAATTTCGGCAATCCGACCAACCCGCGCATCATGGGTCAGTTCGTCGGCGCCATCGAAGGCATCCGCGAAGCCTGCCTGGCGCTCGACTATCCTGTCGTGTCCGGCAACGTCTCGCTCTACAACGAAACGGCGGGCAGCGCCATCCTGCCGACCCCGGCCATCGGCGGCGTCGGGCTGATGGACGATTACACCAAGGCGGTCGGCGTGGCCTGGCGCGACGGCGACAGCCTCGTGCTGCTCGGCGCCACCAAAGGCCATCTCGGCCAATCGATCTATTTGCGCGAAATCGCGGGGCGCGAAGACGGCGCTCCGCCGCCGGTCGATCTCGCCCTTGAACGCATCACCGGCGAATTGGTGCGCGAGCTGGTCGCGGGCGGGCATGTGTCGGCCTGTCACGATATCTCGGACGGCGGCCTGCTGGTAGCGCTGGCCGAAATGGCATTAGCCGCCAATATCGGCGCCGACATCATGAACAAGGCGGGCGATGTGCCCCTGCATGCATGGGCCTTCGGCGAGGATCAGGGGCGCTATATCGTCGCGGCATCCCGCGCCAATACGGTGCTGGAACTAGCAGCCAAGCGCGGCATCCCGGCCAACCTCATCGGCCGGACCGGCGGCATCCTGCTCACCCTCAAGGGCGAACGAGTGCTGCTCGACGATTTGCGCGAGAGTCACGAAGGCTGGCTGCCCGATTATATGGCGGTCGCCTGAGCCGCCGCCTTGCGGAGCGCACGCTTTAGGCACAACTCAATTCCCATGCGTGAAATCCCTAATTATTTTGTGGACCCTCGACGCACAAAAAACGGTTAATATCGGGTCCAACAGTACGGTTTTCGGAGGATTCTTGGCCCATGGCCATGAACGTTGGCGATATCGAACGGCTGATCAAGCAAGGCATTCCTGATGCCGAGGTCCAGATCGAGGACTTGGCGGGGGATGGCGATCACTATGCCGCCCGCGTCGTCTCGAAGGCGTTTGAGGGTCTCAGCCGCGTGAAGCAGCACCAACTCGTGTATCAGGCCCTGCAAGGCCGAATGGGCAACGAGCTACATGCGCTGGCGCTGACCACAAATGTTCCGGGCGCCGAGTGAACAAATTTTTGTGAAAGGCAGATCATGAACGACCATCCCGTCTTCCAGCGTATCCAGAGCGAAATCGATTCCAGCCCGATCGTCCTGTTCATGAAGGGTGTGCCCGAGGCACCGCAATGCGGCTTCTCCTCCGCAGTGTGTCAGGCCTTGATGATGGCCGGCGTCGAGTTCAAGGGCGTCAATGTCCTGGCCGATATGGAAATTCGCGAAGGCATCAAACATTTCAGTAATTGGCCGACCATTCCACAGCTTTACGTGAAGGGCGAATTCGTCGGCGGCTGCGATATCGTGCGCGAGATGTATCAGTCGGGCGAATTGCAGCAGCTGTTCGCCGACAAGGGTATCAAAGCGACAGCCAACGCGTGAGGTCCCGGCGCGTGAGGTCTAAGTCTTTGACGCGGTTCGGCGGGGCCCTCCTGGCGCTCGGCGCGCTCGGCCTGTTGGCCGCCTGCGCGCCCGAGGTCGGCAGCAAGGCGTGGTGCGACAAGATGAGCGCCAAGCCGAAAGGCGATTGGACCATCAACGAGGCAACCGATTACGCCAAGCATTGTGTGCTCGGCACGCCGAAGTCCTAAACGCTCCGCCACATAATCGATAAAAGGCCGTCCCCGCCAAGGTTGGGGGCGGCCTTTTATTTTGCCCACCAGATATTGCGTATGTTGGCTATGACAGCAACGTGACGTCGTTGGTGGAATAGATGGTGCTACGAATTGTTAGCTGAGTAGGTAAAAACCGTCACGGTGATGACATACATTGTCGTTAACTTGAGGGAACGAGACCGCGAAATAGAGCGGCAATTCGGCACCTGTAGGACGCGTAAAATGTGTACGATCGACTGGACCCGCTATGTCGGGGAACAGATGAAGTGGGCGGAAGTTTTGCTCACGCGTGCGGACGAGATTCCGGGTTACGAAGCGCGCAACCTGCGCGCCAAGGGCGCGGAAGTTCTGGCTGATGTCAGCCGCCTCGTGGGACGCGGAGTGAGCCGGGCCAACTTCTGAGCCGCACCTAAAGCTCAGCGACGAAACGGCGCGTAAGCGGCTTCAGGCCGGTGCGCTCGCAGGGTCCAACGCATGCCGGACCTGAGACAATCCAATTCGCTTAAGTCACATCGGCAAACGCGCTCGCACGGAGCGCGGCTTGCGGTCGCGCACTGCCGCGGCGATGGCCGCGATATGCGCCGGCGTGGTGCCGCAGCAGCCGCCGACAATATTCACGATCCCCTCCTCGACGAAGGCGCCGAGATGCGCGGCCATCGCCTCCGGACCCTCGCCATAAAAGCCGGCCACGTCGGGCAGACCGGCATTGGGATGCACCGAGACCGCAATCTCAGCCACCGCCGCCAGGGCGCTCACTGCCGGATGCAAAGCCGCCGCACCGAAAGCGCAATTCACCCCGATCGACAACAGATCCGCATCGGCAAAGGCGTGCCAGAACTCCGTCATGGTTTGTCCGTCCAGCGTATGGATTCCGTCCTCGGTGACGGTCGCCGAAACCATTAGCGGGACAGCTACTCCCATCGCGGTGCAGACGCCCCGCACTGCGCGGATCGCAATCGCGGCATTCGCGCTATCGACCACCGTTTCGATCAGCAATATATCGGCGCCGCCCTCGATCAGGCTGCGCGCCGCACTCCGGTAGGCGGCCTCCAGCGTCCCGACCGCAACCCCGCGCGCGGGGTCGGAGCCGCGCGACACGTTACGCTGCGTCGGGCCGATCACCCCAGCCACGAAACGGGGCCGCGCGGGATCGGCGGCTTCGGCCCCGTCGGCCGCCGCACGCGCGAGGCGGGCACCTTGACGATTGAGGGCATCGATCTTTTGTGCCAAATCCGAGTCGGAGATCCGCCCCGCCTGGACAATCGCGGTTGCGTTAAAGGTATTGGTTTTGACGATATCGGCCCCTGCGGCGAGGTAGGCCCGATGCAGATCGCCCACGAGGTCGGGACGTTCCAGATTGAGCCAATCGATCGTCGGCAGCGCCGGTGCAACCGAGGTGACAGACCGAAGCATGGTGCCCCCCGCCCCGTCCAGGATCGCCACACGTCCGGCGAGCAGATCGGCAAGTTGGCGCCTTCGATCGTCTCTCATTCAAGCTTGTTTAACTCATCGGCTGTAATCTGTCGCCCTGTCGCGGATCGAACCGATCGACCGAATGTTGCCAAAATGCAACAATAGTTGAGGACGTATCCCTATTGCGTTTAACGATAACTGTTTTTTTCCGCGCGGCTTTGTATAGTCCGCGGATTAGGGTATGGAGTTCGGGCGCACTGGTGGGACAGGGCGTAATTTTCTGGTAAACCCAAAATATAGAATTCGAGCGGATTCGAGCCACTAAGGTTTGTCCGTTCACGATAGAGTGCCGCTGACCGTCCCGGACTTCTTCGGGCTGCGAGGCGGATAAAAAACGAACCAATGTAGAGGTTGGTATGTGGGCGGTTTTGGGTAACGGGGCGAAACGTATCGGCGCCCTATTTCTTGTGTCGATCATGATCTCGGGCTGTGCTTCGGCGCCGCAAGACGATCCGGAGGCCTTGGCCGAATTCAAGAAATTGAACGACCCTGCCGAGCCGACGAACCGCGCCATCTTCGAATTCAATCGGGGTGCCGATCGCTACGTCATCAAGCCGGTGACCGGTGCCTATCGCGCCGTTGCGCCGCAAGAAGTCCGAGACGGCGTCCACAACTTCCTGCAAAATCTGCGCGCGCCGATCATATTCGCGAACGACGTGATGCAAGGCGAGCCGAAACGCGCCGGAACGACAGTTGCCCGCTTCCTGATCAATACGACGCTCGGCATTGTCGGCTTCGGCGATCCTGCGGCTTCGCTGGGCTTCGAATCCCACGATGAAGATTTCGGGCAAACCCTCGCGGTTTGGGGCGTCGGCGAAGGCCCCTATGTGATGCTGCCGATCTTCGGCCCGTCCAATCCGCGCGACGTGACCGGCAAGGTCGTCGATTTCTTCCTCGATCCGATCAATTGGTGGGCGAGCAATACCGACAACGATTGGGTGCCGATCACGCGCGCCGTCGTGACCGGCGTGGACGCGCGCGATCAATTGTGGAATGTGCTCAACGATCTTGAGCGTACCTCGGTCGACTTCTACGCCGCCATCCGCAGCCTCTACCGCCAGCGCCGTATGGACGAGATCAAGAATGGTGGCGACGCCGACGCGCCGCTGCCGAACCTGACCGGCGAATTTGACGATAATCCTTCGCCAAACGTTGTCGCCCAATCGGGCAAGTAGCCGGTGATCGGTGCATCTAGAATCTGCGCCGCGGTTACCGGCGCACTCTTCTTACTTGTCGTAAACGCCAACCCTGGCTGGGCCGACGAGTCTGCGGATTCCCAGCAGTTCGTGCGCACCCTCGCCGACAAGGCGATCAGTCAACTCACCGATGCGACATTGAGCGCAGGCGAACGCGAGCAGCGCTTCCGCGTACTTCTCGGCGACCATTTCGATGTTCTTGGCATGGGACGTTCCGCGCTTGGGCGATTTTGGCGGATCGCGACCCCCGACGAGCAAAAAGAATATCTCGTTTTATTCGAGGATCTGATTGTCGCCACTTATGCCAATCGTTTTCGCGATTACGGCGGGGAGAATCTCGACATCACGAATGTCGTCAAAAACAGCGGCTCAGAGGACGTGGCGATCCTCGTGCAATCGCAGATCGTGCGCAACGTGGCCAAGCCCATCCGCGTCGATTGGCGGGTCGCCCGGGCGAGTGGCGATCACAAGATCGTCGATGTGGTGATCGAGGGTGTGAGCATGATGCAGACCCAACGCTCCGAGTTCAGCTCGGTGATCACTCGGGGCGGCGGCAAGGTCGCAAGCCTTATTGACGAGTTGCGCGCCAAAACCAAATCCTTGCTGTCGCGTAGTAACTGACGGACGAAGCAGCGCCGTCGTATCAATCGTTAGCCGGCCCGAAGCAGTGTTCCGGTGATCATGTTCAAGACAATCGACAAGATAAAGTCGCCGGCAACGATACCCGCGGCCATCAGCCCCGTGACGGCAAGAGCGGTACGCGTGACGAACCAGATATAGAGGAAGACCAGCGTCAAGACGACGAAGCTGAGAAAGGCAGCGAGTTCGGTCGGAAGTAATCCGAGTTCCGTCACTATCGCCAAGGGCAGATAGATCAAGTTCTGCAGGACCGAGGTCCAGTTATAGGCGACGACATAAGCGAAGAAATGACGTTCGCGTTCGATCGCCTGAACCACATAAAACATGATCAGCGGAAAGACGAACCAAGCGACGATATAGCCGATGGTCTGGACCGCGAAAAAGCGAACCGGCGCGGAACCGGCTTCGGCGTGATAGCGCAGAAGAAGCAGGATCGCGTAAATGGGTGCCACAAGCGCCATGGCGAGGAACGAACGCCAGAACCCTTCGAGCGACGCGTTGAAGAGTGCCAGCCCGCGCTTGTCGCCCAGCGCGACGCGCCAAGAGGCGTAAAGGCCGATTTGGATTTCTTCAGCGATGCTCATGCGCCTGCGCTCAGCGGGGCGCTGAGAAAAAATCGTCGAGAATAGCTTCGTAAATGTCGGCGAGGGTGGCGATATCGGCGATGGGCATACGTTCGTCGGCCTTGTGCATGGTCTCGCCGACCAATCCGAATTCCACGACCGGGCAATAATTCTTGATGAAGCGCGCATCCGAGGTGCCGCCGGACGTGCTGAGTTCCGGCGTGCGCCCGGTCACCCGTGTCACTGCCGCCGCCACGGTGCGCGACAATTCGCCGGGAGGGGTCAGAAAAGATTCGCCGGAGACCTGGGCCACCAAGTCGTAATTACCGCCAACTCGGTCGAAGCGCTCGCGGAGCCAGCGCTCCACGCCCTTGCTGTCGTAAGCATCGGTGAAACGGACGTTGATGCGCGCCTCGGCCTTGGCCGGGATCACGTTGGTCGTGGGATTGCCGACATCGATGGAGGAAATCTGCAAGGTCGAGGGCTGGAAATGTTCGGTGCCCTCGTCGAGCCGGTCGCGCGTAATCGCGGCCAGCATCTCGACCAATCGATGGCAGGGATTGTCGGCGAGATGCGGATAGGCCACATGCCCCGCGACACCGTTCACGATCAGGCGCACATTAAGGCTACCGCGCCGCCCAACTTTCATCATCTCGCCGAGCGTCGTCGGATTGGTTGGCTCGCCGACCAGACAGGCATCGAAAACCTCGCCCCGCTGCTTAGCCCATTCGAGCATCTTGACCGTGCCATTGACGGCGGGGCCTTCCTCGTCGCCGGTGATCAAGAAACTGATCGAACCGGCGAAAGCTTTCTCGCGTTTGGCCAGGAAGCGCGCGACCGCGGCCGCAAAGCACGCGATGGCGCCCTTCATATCGGCGGCACCGCGGCCATAAAGCTGGCCGTTCTTCACCTCGCCCGCAAAGGGATCGGCGCTCCACGCGGTGCGGTCGCCGACCGGCACCACGTCGGTATGGCCGGCAAAGCAGAAATGCGGCGCACCCGTGCCGAGCCGCGCATAAAGATTGGTGATGTCGGGGGTATCGGGCGCGCTGAAGCTCAGCGTGTGGCAGACGAAGCCCATCGGCGTCAACGCGCGCGCCAGCACCCCTTGAGCCCCACCGTCGATGGGTGTGACGCTTTCGCAGCGGATGAGGGCCTGCGACAGTTCCAGAGGATCGAGGCCAGAAGAATTGGAAGAAGGGCTCACTCGCGCAGCAACTCGTTGATCGAGGTCTTGGCGCGGGTGCCGGCATCGACGCGCTTGACGATCACGGCGCAGGCGAGGCTCGGGCCCGGCTGGCCGTTCGCCATCGGCTTGCCCGGCAGGTTGCCCGGTACGACCACCGAATAGGCCGGTACGCGGCCCATGAAGGTTTCGCCGCTGGCTCGGTCGACGATCTTGGTCGAAGCGCCGATGAAGACGCCCATCGAAATGACAGCCCCTTCCTCGACGATCACGCCCTCGGCGATTTCGGAGCGCGCGCCGATGAAGCAATTATCCTCGACGATGACCGGATCGGCTTGCAAGGGTTCGAGCACGCCACCGATGCCGGTGCCGCCGGAAATATGACAGTTCTTGCCGATCTGGGCGCACGAACCGACGGTCGCCCAGGTATCCACCATGGTGCCCGAATCGACATAGGCGCCGACATTAACGAAGGACGGCATCAGCACGACGCCGGACGCGATATGGGCCGAATGGCGTACCACACTTCCGGGCACGGCACGGAAGCCCGCGTCGCGGAAGCGGTTCTCACCCCAGCCGTCGAATTTCGAACCGACTTTATCCCACCACGAAGCCTGACCCGGCCCACCCGCGATGACCGAATTGTCGTTGAGCCGGAAAGACAGCAGCACGGCCTTCTTGAGCCACTGGTTGACCTGCCATTTCCCACCGGTCTTTTCGGCCACGCGCGCCTCGCCACGATCGAGCAGATCGAGCGCGGCGGCAACCGCGTCCCGGACCTTACCGGTCGTCTTGGTATTGATTTGGTCGCGTTCGTCCCACGCCTTATCGACGACGGCCTGCAAATCTTGATGGTTCTTGGATGTCATGTGTCTAAATCTGCCCGAAAAGTTTAGGGGGCAAGATGGTGCAGGCGCGAAAGCCTGTCAATCGGCCGTGATTTCGCTCAAAAACCGTCCAAGATCGTCGGTGCAATGGTCGGCCACGACCGTCTCGGCGCCTGCGCGGGTCCAATGCCGATCGGTCTCAACCCATACGGTGGTCATGCCGAGCGCGCGGGCCGGAACCAGGTTGCGCGCGACATCCTCGACCATCACAGCATCGCCCGGCACGAGGCCGAAGCGGCGCACCACGTCGTCATAAATTGCGGGATCTGGTTTCGGGACGTATCGAGCCGCCTCGATATCGTAGATCGCCTCGAAATGCTGGGCGATGCCTAGCTTGTCCAGAACGCGTTCGGCATAGGGGACGGTGGCATTGGTGAAGACGATCTTGCGCCCGGGTAACCGCCCCAACGCACGTTCGAGCCGCGTATCGCAGACCAGACGCGTCATATCGATATCATGCACGTGATGGAGATAGGCCGCCGGGTCCATGCCGTGGCGATCCATCAGACCCTTCAACGTCGTGCCATGTTCGCGGAAATAGCTTTTCTGGACCTTATAGGCCTCGGCGTGGTCGACCTTCAAATAATCGGCAATGAAGGCGCACATCCGCCGATCCATCTCGTCGAATAAATTCGCGGTGCTGGGATAGAGCGTATTGTCCAGATCGAACAGCCAGACCGGGGCATCTTTCAGCGATATGATGGCCATGCAACCTCACCTAACGCGCTTTCCCGAACCGTGCAATCCCCGCCATTTCCGCCTATGATTCCCATGATGTTCGAGCATAAATCCGAGCCGATATTGCCTCCCCAAAGCTGGCGCCACCGCATCGCCGTCTCGGCGGCCGTCACAGGCGCCATCATCGCTGCCTCGCTCGGGCTCGGTACGCTCGGCTATCATTCCTTCGCCGGGTTCGATTCGTTGGACGCGATCCTCAATGCCACCATGATTCTGACCGGCATGGGGCCGGGCAAGCTGTTCGCGACCTTCTATGCCCTGTTCAGCGGGAATGCCTTTCTAGGCATGGCCGGCGTACTCATCGCCCTATGGGCCTATCGCCTCTTGCATCATTTCCACGCCGAACTCGATGACGACGAACGCCAGTGAGCGAACCCAGCCCTATCCGCGCCGCACCAGGTCGCGCGCAAAAGGAGCGCGAGCGTTTTGTCGCCTTCGCTTTTTGCTGGG
Source organism: Caenispirillum bisanense (assembly GCA_945877815.1). Classification (GTDB taxonomy): domain Bacteria; phylum Pseudomonadota; class Alphaproteobacteria; order Rhodospirillales; family UBA2165; genus CANIGJ01. The sequence goes on along the minus strand of CAMDWJ010000010.1, from coordinate 14,989 downwards.
CCGACGTTCTGCTGGAACTCGACGGCGAGGGTTCGATCGCTTACGCGGCCGGTACGACGCAGACCTTCACCGGCACGACACCCGACAAGCTAATCGGCCGAGCTTTCCTCGACCTCGTCGCCGATCCCGATAAAGCTTTGGCCCGCGAGCTCATCGCGGTCGCAACCAAATGCGGTCGGATCGAGGATGCGACCTTGCGCCTCGTCGGGCCGAACGGAGCAGCTCCCCCGATGGCGTTGGCCGGATACAGGCTGAACGATTTAAACGGGCACTACTTCTTCGCGCTGCGCTCTCTCGGCGCCGCGACATCGGGCGCCGACCGACGCCGGTTAACGCGCGATCGCACGACCGGGCTCTATGCGTCCAAGGATTTTTCGAGCATCGCCACGCAGCGCGTAAAGGCAGCCGAAGCGGCCGGCGACGAAGCCGAGGTCACGCTCATATCCCTGCCGGACATGGAAACGTTCCGCCAGCGACTCGACGAGGATACCCGCCACAGCCTTGCCGGAACCCTGGGCGCGGCCTTGCGTGCCAAATCGATAGGTGGCGATTCCGCCACCGAAATTGCCGACGGGCGCTACGCCATCGTGCACGAGACCGGTCTCGACATACGAGATTTAGAACGGCATCTGAGCGACGTCACGCGAGAGATCGACCCTAACGGCAAAGGAGTGCGCGCCGAGAGCGCGACACTGGATTTCGGCGTCAGCGGCCTGAACGATGAAAATCTCGCCAACGGACTTGTTTACGTCATCAATCAATTCCGCGACGCGAAGGGCAGCGATTTCAGCCTGACGAGCTTCGCGACCAATATCAGTTCGATGGTCGATCAAGCGACGCGAACCGTGCAGGGATTCCGCAAGGTGCTGGAGGATGCGAGCTTCGACATCGCCTTCCATCCCATCGTCGCGGTACTTGGCGGTCGCGTGCACCATTACGAAGCACTAGTGCGCTTCCAGAATTCCGATCCGACCGAATCGCCGTTCAAGATGATCACATTCGCTGAGGATATCGGGCTGATCTGGCAGTTCGATATCGCGATGGCGCGCAAGGTGGTCGAGTGGCTACGCCCGCGCCGCGCGACGAAGTACAAGATCGCCGTGAATATTTCGGGCCAGTCGGTCGCCAATCTCGCCTATCACGCCGAGCTGTTCGCGCTGTTGGAGGCAAATCCGTGGGCGCGCGATCACGTGATGTTCGAGATCACTGAATCGGCGCGCATCGCCGATCTCGCCGATGCCAATACCTTCTTTCAGACCTTGCGTAAGCAAGGCTACGAAATCTGCCTGGACGATTTCGGCGCGGGGGGGGCGAGTTTCCAGTATCTCGCGAGCCTCGATGTCGATGTGGTGAAACTCGACGGCAGCGCGGTTAAGAACGCTCTGGCGGCGCGCAAGGGGCGCGCTTTTCTCACCGCATTGACAAAACTCTGCCGCGATATCGGCGTCGAAACGGTGGCCGAGATGGTCGACGACGCGGAAACACTGAGTTTCGTGCGCGATTGCGGCGTCGATTTCGCGCAAGGCTATCTATTCGGCAAACCGAATGTCGATATCGAGGTCTTCGCGAAAACCGGATTGCCGCGCCTCAACCGCTGAGAACGCGTCAGCTCGCTTCGATCAAGGTGCCGGAGCCGTGCTCGGTGAACAATTCGAGAAGCAGCGCGTGCGGCACGCGGCCGTCGAGGATGACGGCACCGTCGACCCCGCCGTCTACCGCGGCCAGGCAGGTTTCGACCTTCGGGATCATGCCGCCCTTGATGGTGCCCGACTTGATCAGGTTGCGCGCCATATTGGCGTCCATCTTCGGAATGAGATTTCCCATATCGTCGAGCACACCGGCGACATCCGTCAGCAGCAAGAAGCGTTTGGCGCCAACGGCTTCGGCGATGGCGCCGGCGGCCGTATCGGCATTGATGTTGTAGGTCTCGCCCTTCGGCCCGATACCGATGGGTGCGACTACAGGGATCACATCGGTTTTCAGGAACATGTCGAGCACGTGAGTATTGATGGTCTGCGGCTCGCCGACGAATCCGAGATCGAGGATTTTTTCGATATTGGATTCGGGATCGCGCTGGGTGCGGCGCAGCTTGGTCGCCTGGATGAGGTTACCGTCCTTGCCTGAGAGCCCAACCGCGAAGCCGCCCGCCTGATTAATATAGGTCGCGATCTCCTTGTTGATCGAGCCGGCGAGCACCATCTCGACGACCTCGACCGTGGCCGCGTCGGTCACGCGCAAGCCGTCGATGAAGGAGGAGACGATCTTGAGCCGCTCCAACATGGCGCCGATCTGAGGCCCCCCGCCGTGCACGACGATCGGGTTCACGCCGAGATGCTTCAAAAGCACGATGTCGGATGCAAACAGCTGCGCGAGCGCGCGCTCGCCCATGGCATGCCCGCCGTATTTGACGACGAAGGTATGGCCGGCGTGGCGGCGCATGTAGGGCAGCGCCTCAGAGAGGATCTGGGCCTGGTCCTGGGGCGAAAGCGGAGATTTCGGATGATCGGTCATGGGTCCGGACAATAATTGAATTATTTTGGCTCGGCCAGAGCCGCCAGCTCGGCCCGCAAAATTTCGAGCCCTTCTTTTTTCTCGGCACTGGTGACGAGCAGCGTCGGGTGGGCGGCGGTATGGCCGGCAATTTCCGTGCGGGTGCGCGCGACGACCTCGGTCAGGGCCTGCGGGCCGATCTTGTCGGCCTTGGTCAGAACCATCTGGTAGACCACGGCAGCCTGGTCCAACACCTTCATGGCGCTGCGGTCAGTTTCCTTGATGCCGTGGCGTGAATCGACGAGCAGACACACGCGCTTGAGCTGGCGCCGACCGCGCAGATAATCCTCGATCATGCCGGTCCAGTTATCGACCTGTTTCTTGGGCGCCGAGGCATAGCCGTAGCCGGGCAGATCAACCAGCATCAGCCGGGTGCCGAGGGTGAAGAAATTGATCTGCTGGGTGCGGCCCGGCGTGTTGGAGACGCGGGCCAGGGTCTTGCGTCCGGTGAGCGCATTGACGAGGCTCGATTTGCCGACGTTCGAACGCCCGGCGAAGGCGACCTCGGGCAGTTCGGTTTCGGGCAATTGGGCGACCCGCGCCGCGCCCATCACGAAATCGCACGGACCCGCGAACAGAAGCCGCCCGTCTTCAAGACGGGCTTTGTCGTCGGCTCCCGCTCCGCCCATCGCCGCTCAGCTTTTCGCTGGCGTCGTGGGGGTCTTCCCGCCGCCGATGGGCACGCCCATGCGCCGCATGATGAGATATTGCTGCAGGATCGACAGCGAGTTGTTCCATGCCCAATAGATCACGAGCCCGACCGGGAAGCGCGCCAGCATGATGGTGAAGATCACCGGCAGGAAGTTGAAGATCTTCGCCTGCACCGGGTCCGGCGGCGGCGGATTGAGCTTCTGCTGCATGTACATGGTAACGCCCATGATCAGCGGCCAGATGCCGATGATGAGGAAATCGGGAGGCGTCCAATTGATCAAGCCGAACAGATTAACGAAGGTGAAATCGTCGGGCGCGGAAAGATCCATCACCCAGCCGTAGAACGGCGCATGACGCATTTCGATGGTGACAAACAGCACCTTGTAGAGCGCGAAGAAAACCGGGATCTGCGGCAAAATCGGCAGGCAGCCCGAAGCCGGGTTCACCTTCTTGTTCTTGTAGAGCGTCATCATTTCCTGATTGAGACGTACCTTGTCCTCGCCAAAGCGTTCGCGCAGCTTCATCATCTCGGGCTGGACTTCCTTCATCTTCGCCATCGCCTTGTAGGACTTATTGGCGAGCGGGAAGAAGGCGAGCTTGATCAGCACGGTCAGCAGCAGAATCGAAAGACCCATGTTGTGCAGATAATTATTGAAATAGACGAGCGCCAGGAAGATCGGCTTGGTCAGGAATTCGAACCAGCCCCAATCGATGGCGAGATCGAACCGGGCGATATTGAGCCGGTCGCGATAGTCCATGATCAGTGTGGCTTCCTTGGCGCCGGCGAAGAAACGCCCCGTCGTCTCGGTCTTCCCGCCCGGCGCCACATCGACCTGGTTCTCGACGAAATCGGCTTGGTAGTTATCGACCTTATCGACGACGAAATCGGCGAAGCGCGTGCTGATGGCCGTGTTCTGGTCGGGCGCCAGCGCGGTCAGCCAATATTTATCCGTGATGCCGATCCAGCCGCCGGTGGACTTGCGGGTCATCACCTTGTCTTTGGCTTCGCGGACGTCCGAGTAGTGGACCTCCTGCAAGACACCGTCGAACACGCCGAGCATGCCTTCATGCAGAATGTAGAAATCGGCGGTCTGCGGCGTTCCGGTGCGACGCAGACGGCCGTAGCTATGCAGGCTGACAGGAGCCGTGCTCGCATTCTCGACGCGCTGGGTCACCGTGAACATGTAATTGGCATCGAGCGAGACGACGATCGCGTAACGCACGCCGTTGGGGCTGGTCCAGTTCAAGGTTACCGGCTCATTCGCCGTCAACACGTCCTTGTCGGCGGTCCAACGTGCGTCGGCCGGCGGCACTTCGCCGTTGACGACGGCTGCGACCCAGCCGAACTGGGCATAATAGGGATTGGCGCCGCCCGAATTGAGCAGGCGGATCTGCGGGCTCGTCGGATCGACGGTCTCGCGATAATCCTTCAAAACCAAATCGTCGAAGCGGGCGCCGACCAACGAAATAGAGCCGGCGAGGCGCGGGGAATCGATCTTCACGCGAGGCACATTGGCCACCGCGCGCTCGTCGGCCGACTGGGCGCGGGCGACCGGTGCGGACCCCGGAACGGGCGGCAATTGCTCACTGGGAGCCGCGCCCGGAACGGGCTGCTCGCTCGGCGCGCGCGACGACACTTGATCTTGGGGCGCGTTATTGGACGGCGTCGGCGCGAAATAGCTGCCATAGACCCACTGGAAGCCCACCATGATGAGCGTCGACAGTACGACCGCGAGTATCAGGTTCTTATTATCCATGCCGATGCTCGGCCTCATTCAAATGACAACGGGGCGCCAGATTAGAGGGCGCAAGGTTTGACGGACGCGGCGGCACGGGATCGTAGCCCCAACTGCCCCACGGATTACAACGCGCGATTCGCTTCATGCCCAGCCATCCACCCGCGACGAGACCGTGCGTTTCGATCGCTTCCAAGGTGTAGCGCGAACACGACGGCCAATGGCGGCACTGCGTCCCCAAGACGGGCGAGATAAACCACTGGTAGATGCGGATGACACCGCGCAGGAGGAACACGACGGGGTTCATGCGCGCCGCGTGCCGATGGAGGCCCGATCTTGGTCGGACGCGACCGAGATATTCATCGAGCCCGTGCGTGCGAGCGCAGTTTCGATATCGGCAAGCAAATCGGCATAGGGCCGCTCTTCGCTTTCGCGCCGGCCGACCAGCACATAGTCGCGATGCGGCAGACCGCGCAGCGCGATCACCGCATCGGCGGCGGCGCGCAGGCGGCGACGGACGCGATTGCGTACGACCGCATTGCCGACCTTTTTGCTGACGGTGAACCCGACACGGATGGGGGGAAGCGTTGCCGCTTCATCCTCCCCGTGTCGACGAATTTGCAGAATGAGTCCGGGCGTCACGAAACGCGCCCGCGTGTCGGCGACACGGAGGAAATCCCGCCGGGTCTTAAGACGCGCAAGGCGCATATCCGAATGCCGATATTAACGGAATCAGGCGGACAGGCGCTTCCGGCCCTTGGCTCGGCGGTTGGCCAGCACCTTCCGGCCACCAACGGTCGCCATACGGCTGCGGAACCCATGCCTGCGCTTCCGCACGAGCTTGCTCGGCTGGTAAGTGCGTTTCACTGGATGACTCCAATCTTTAAAGCAGGGCGCTGTATAGGTGCTGTGCCGGGGTAAGTCAACGACCCGCCCGGTCTATTTGCGGCTAAAATCGGCCTATTTGGGCCGCTTTGCCGGGCGTTAAGCCTCGTGTAGTGTGGCCTTTATGACACCCCCGGACAAACAATCCGTTTCGCCGCTCCCGCGCGCCTACTCGGTCGATGCGCGGCGACGGGGCGATGCCTTGGCCGCCGCCCTGGCAAAAGTTAATCACGACCTGCGCAACGCCCTGGCGACCGCCACCCTGGCCGCCCCGCGCATCGCCGCCAGTTCCGACCCGCTGCTCAAGCGCGTCCTCCAACGGATGACCGAAGGTATGGAACACGCAGTCGAACTATGTTCGGAGGCACTGACCTTTGCCGCCGGGGCCGATATGTCGGCCGCGCCCCCCACGCACTTCGCCCTGCACACGCTGGCGGCCGAGGTTGGACAAATGCTCGCAGAGGATTTCGAAGGCGTCGGCTGGACCAACACGATCGATCCTGCGATTGAACTCTCGGCTGACCGCGATGGGATGTCCGTTCTGTTTACCGAACTCGGTCGCAATGCCTTCGAAAACGGCGCGAACCAAGTTCGCATCGGTTCGCGTGTCACACCTCAAAGGGTATTCATCGACATCGCCGACGATGGACCGGGCCTGAAGCCGCGGGCCCGCGCCAAACTCTTCACGCCGTTTCTCGGCACCACGCGACCTGGCCGAACCGGATTCGGCCTGGTGCTGGCACGAACCATCGCGCGAGCGCAGGGCGGCGGTCTGCGTCTTGAATCGTCCAGCGAAGCCGGAACGGTTTTCACAATCGACCTGCCGCAGCCTTCGAACGAACCCGGCTAATCGCCCGAGGCGGCACCTTCGCGGCGCGGATCGACGCCGCCGGTCAATCCGTCGGGGCCGACGCGGATGACATGAAGGCCGCTCGTCATGTCCCCGATCTCGACTTTATGCCCCATCGCTTCGAGCTTCGCCTTGAGCCCGACGATCGGCGTTTTTTGTTCCAACTCGGTGGCGCCGTTGCGATTGCCGAAATGCGGCAGAGCGACGGCGGATTGGACGTCGATATTCCAATCGAGCGTCGCGATCAGCGTATTGGCGACGAAGCCTATGATACGCGAGCCACCGGGCGAGCCGGCCACCAGAACGAGCTTGCCGCTGCCGTCGAACACCAAAGTCGGCGACATCGACGAGCGCGGGCGTTTGCCGGGTTCGGCGCGCTCCAAGGCAGGCTTGCCGCGCACCTCGGGCACGAAGGCGAAATCGGTCAGTTGATTGTTGAGCAGAAATCCGCGCACCATCACGCGGCTGCCAAACACATTCTCGATCGATGTGGTGAAGGCGACCGCATTGCCCTCGCCGTCCACGATGCTGATATGGCTGGTTGAGACGCCGCGCTCGTCGTCGGCCGGCGCGAACTCAGCGCGGTTCCCCTCGATCTCGCCGGGTTCGGCGCGGCCCATGGCGCGCGTGCGCGAGATCAGCTTGGCGCGCGCGCCGAGATAGCCGGGGTCGATCAGACGGTCCACCGGAACGGAAACAAAATCTGGATCGGCGACGTAGCGGCTGCGATCCGCATAGGCGAGGCGTCCGGCCTCGGCGATGAGATGGACGGCGTCCAACGATTCCGGCGCGAGCTTGTCCATCGCCTGGCCTTCGAGCAGTCCGAGGATCTGCAGGGTCGCAATGCCGCCCGACGACGGCGGCGGCGCTCCGCACACCATCCACACGCGGTAGAGCGAACAGACCGCATCGCCGCGCTTGGCCGTGTAGGCGGCGAGATCGGCCTCGGTCATGACGGCGGGGTTATGTTGAGCATTGGCGAGGGCCGAGACGATATCGCGCGCGATCTCGCCTTTATAAAAAGCGTCCGCGCCCTTGGCTGCGATTGCACGCAGTGTCTCCGCGAAGGCGGGGTTTTTCAGGCGGTACCCAACGGGACGGGCGCGGCCGGCTGCACTAAAGAAATAGCGCGCGGATTCGGGAAAATCCTTGAGATGTTTGTCGCGAACCACCGCGTCGCGCAGGCGCGGGGAAATCTCGAACCCTTCATCGGCGATGCGGATTGCCGGTTCGAACAGACGCGCCCAGGGCAATTTGCCGTACTGGCCATGCGCGAGTTCCATGAGGCGCAGTACGCCGGGCACGCCGACCGACAGGCCGCCCGCGACAACGTCGCTGAAATCGCGCGCCTTTCCGTCGGGCCCGAGGAACATCTTCGGATGCGCCGAGGCCGGGGCTCGCTCGCGCCCCTCGAAACTGTCGACCGCGCCCGTCTTGGGCGAGTAATACAAAAGAAAGCCGCCGCCGCCGATGCCGGAGGATTGCGGCTCCACCAGATTGAGCACGAGCTGCGTCGCGATCGCGGCATCGACGGCACCACCGCCCGCACGCAGGATATCGCGCCCCGCCTCGGCGGCAATGGGATTGGCGGCGACAACCATATGTTTGGCGGCGCGCACCGGCCCCTCGATCACGCGGTAGCGGGTCGGCGACGGCCCTTCCGGTTCGGCCCGGAACGGACCCGCCGCCAGGGGCGGTTCGGCGACAGTCGCCGGAGGTCTGGCTTGACAGGCAGCCAGCCCGTAAAGCGTTATGTGCGCTGCAAAAAAGGCCTTGAGCAGGGTCATGTCGATCGCCCGTCGTTTCCGTCCTTTGGAATATCACCCATCGGTCATAGACGCGGCAACTGATTAAGCCCATAATTTGGGCAATTCTGGAGTAGGCCGTGTGAACAAGCCCTCGTCTGAAGCCACGTCGCGCCGGACCCGCCGATTGACCGCCCCCGATATTGGGGGACGCAAAGGCGGCGAGCCAGTCGTGTGCCTCACCGCCTATACCGCGCCGATGGCGAAGCTGCTCGACCCCCATGTCGATTTGCTGCTCGTCGGCGATTCGATGGGTATGGCGCTCTATGGCATGGATTCCACGCTGGGCGTCACCCTCGATATGGCGATCGCGCATGGTGCTGCGGTCGTGCGCGGCAGCCAGCATGCCTGCGTGATCGTCGATATGCCTTTCGGCACCTATCAGGAAAGCCCCGCCCAGGCCTTTCGCAATTGTGCGCGCGTCATGACCGAAACCGGCTGTGGCGGCATCAAGATCGAAGGCGGGCGCGAAATGGCCGAGACTGTGCGCTTCCTGGTCGAGCGCGGCATTCCTGTGATGGGCCATGTCGGACTCAAGCCGCAATCGGTCAATACCGCCGGCGGCTTCCGCTCGCAGGGCCATGATTCCGAAAGCGCCGCGGCCATCGTCGCCGACGCACACGCGGTCGCCGAAGCCGGCGCCTTTTCGATCGTCGTCGAGGCCGTGGTTGAATCGGTCGCGCGCACCATCGCGGATACGACGCCGGTGGTCATCATCGGCATCGGCGCATCGCCCGCCTGCGACGGACAGGTTCTGGTGACCGAAGACGCGATGGGCATGTTCACCGAGTTCACACCGAAATTCGTCAAGCGTTTCGGCGAAATAGGCGAAGCGATTGGCAAGGCCGCCGCCGATTATGCGCGCGAGGTTCGCGCCCGCACCTTTCCCGCGCCCAAAAATCTGTACGGCGATCGATAACTTTCCAGGCGTGTTTTCGTCTCAATGGCTCTAACGGCAACCGACATGGCGACGGGCCTGGATACAATCCGTCGCGTTCGCGATCTGCGCGCCTGCGTCGCCTCATGGCGCGGCGCGGGACTCAAGGTCGGCCTGGTGCCCACCATGGGCGCGTTGCACGGGGGTCACTTCTCACTTGTGCGGCGTTCAGTCGCGAGCCTGGATCGCACCATCGTGACGCTGTTCGTCAACCCGCGCCAATTTGGACCTAACGAGGATTTCGCCCGTTATCCTCGCGACGAGGCGGGCGATGCCGCAGCCCTGGCGCGCCAGGGCGCGCAAGTCCTGTTTGCGCCGAGCCTGGAGGAAATGTACCCCGAAGGTGCCGTCACGACGGTCGCGGTGCCGGACATCGGCGATTTGCTGGAGGGCGAATTCCGACCCGGTTTCTTCACCGGCGTCGCCACCGTGGTCGCCAAGCTGCTGATCCAGGCTGCACCCGATGTCGCGTTCTTCGGCGAAAAAGATTTCCAGCAACTCTGCGTCATCAAACGGATGGCCACCGATCTCGATCTGCCGGTGACGATCGAGGGTTGCCCGATCGTGCGCGAAGATGACGGATTGGCCTTGTCGTCGCGCAACGCCTATTTGAGCGCCGAGGAGCGCAAACGGGCCCCCGCCCTGCATCGGATATTGCAAAGCGTCGTGACGCGCGTGCGCGAGGGCGGTGCGGGCTGCGTAGCTGCGGCGGAAGCACTAGCGGCCCGCGAGTTGCTGGTGGCTGGATTCGAGAAGGTCGATTACGTTGCCGTGCGCGATGCATCCAGCTTGGCGCCGATAGCCTCCGTGGGGGCGCCTGCTCGCGTTCTTGCGGCCGCCTGGCTCGGCCGCACCCGCCTAATCGATAATCTACCTTTATCCGGCAGTTGAGGACGGCACGGCGATGATCCGGGTCTTTATCGGTTATGACCCGCGCGAGGCCGTCGCCTTCAATGTGCTCGCCCATTCGATCCAGGCGCGCGCCGGCGAACCCGTCGCCATAACGCCCCTGATGCTGAGCCAGCTCGGGTCGCTCATGTGGCGTGCACGCCACGATCTGCAATCGTCAGACTTTTCGTTTTCGCGTTTTCTCGTTCCCCACCTCTGCGGGTTCGAGGGTTGGGCGTTGTTCATGGATTGCGACATGCTGATGCTCGACGACATCGCCAAACTGTGGGCGCTGCGCGACGATCGTTTCGCTCTCCAATGCGTCAAACACAACCATGTACCGACCGAAGACGTCAAATTCCTGGGCGCTACCCAGACGCGCTACGAAAAGAAGAACTGGTCGAGCGTGATGCTGTTCAATACCGCGCGCTGCGCCGCGCTCAGCCCGGATTACGTGAATACGGCGAGTGGGCTGGATCTGCACCGTTTCAACTGGTTGGGCGACGACGCGCTGATCGGCGAGATTCCGCACCGCTGGAATCATCTGGTCGATTACGATCCCCCGGCGCCTGCCGACGAGATCTCGAACTTGCACTTCACGACCGGCGGACCATATTTCCCTGACTATCGCAATTGCGGCTATGCCGATCTGTGGTTCGCCGAGCGCGACCGGATGCTGCACGCGGAGCGGACCGCAAAGAAATCCTAAGATCCTCAGAAACCCGCCCTTTTGCCGTCGACGGATCTACATTCGATCTGCATCTCCTCTACATCGGCTCTACATTTCCTCTACATCCGATCTACATTTGCTCTACCGGCGATCTACAGGAGCTCTGCAGGATATTGTCTGTTTTTCGTCCGGCCTCTACATCTTATCCGGCGCTGCCACAGAGCCGCGCGCGTCCCCGTCGGCCCAGCTTCTTGGAGTCCGATTATGAGAACATAATAAGAACATTAAGCCGAAACCGACTACATGAGTCAAGGAAAATAATTCCAAATAGACGGTCGGTTTATTTCCCGTAAGAGATGCGATAGACGAGCCCGGCGGAATCGTCGGACACCAGCAGCGAGCCGTCCGCCAACTCCTTCACATCGACCGGACGGCCCCAAGCGCGGCCATTCTGCAACCAACCTTCGGCGAAGGGTTCAACGCCCTGCACGTCGCCATTGGCATTCATGCGGATACGCATGACTCGATAGCCGTCAGGCATCGAGCGGTTCCACGATCCATGCTGGGCAACGAAGGCATCGGTGCGATAGGTCTCCGGCAATTGGCTGCCGCGATAGAAATGAACGCCAAGTGCCGCGACGTGCGCGCCGAACTTGACGACCGGCGGCACCATAGCGGCGCTCGCCTTGGCGCCGAACTCGCGGGTCTTGTCGCTGCCGCCGCCATAGGCAGGGAAACCGAAATCCTGCCCGTCGGAAGACAGCATATTTAGCTCGTCGGGCGGCGTATCGTCGCCCATCGCGTCGGCGCCGTTATCGGTGAAATACATCTTGCCGGTGCGCGGGTGCCAATCGATGCCGACCGAATTGCGCTGGCCCTTGGCGATCACGACCGGCTTTGCGTTCTCGACGCGCACGATGGTGCCTTCGAGGCCGCTGGGCGCGCAGATATTGCACGGCGAGCCGATGGTGACGACGAGCTGTCCCTTCGGATCGAAGCCTATATAGCGCCAGCCGTGATGGCCCTTGTCGGGCAGTCCGGCAAGTACGATTTCGGGCTTCGCCGTTGCGACGGATGCGAGGTTCGGCACGGCAAGGCGGATGACGCGATGCTGCTCGCCGATATAAAGGTGCCCGTCCTTCCAGGCGATCCCGTTCGGAGATTTGAGGCCGGCGATGACCGTTTTCACCTCTTCTGCACGGCCGTCGCGGTCGGCATCAATCGCGGCGTAGACCTTGTCGCCGCGGCGATTGCCGACGAACACCGCATTGAGTTCGGGCACCACCGCCATCGAGCGCGCCTCGGGAACCTCCGCGAAGACAGCGATCTTGAAACCATCGGGGAGTTTGATCTTGTCAAGTTGCGGCGCGCTTTGCGCACAGGCGGGAAATGCCGAGAGGGTCAGAAGGACCGCGCCAACAACACGAAATTTCATCATCGGATCGCTCCGTCCGAGGCCATGGGTCAAACCGATGTGGGTCGACGCCAATAGCTTGTCAATTCGTCCGCGCGCGCCCAAACGGGATCAAAACCAGCGCGATCGCGCAGATTACGCAGGCGAGCGCCGATATTTCGCGCATTCCCACGGTTTCGTTCAGCAAAAGGCCGCCGCTGATCACCGCCATTACCGGCACCATCAGGATCCCAACCGTGGAAACCAAGACGGGGACCAGCCGCACCACCTGGAACCAGGCGAACCAGCAAAAGACCGTGGAAATGAGCAGCACGAATACGGTCGCCCAGATCGCGCCGACCGAAATCGGCTGCAACGTGGCGATCTCGGTCGCCAATCCAACGAGGGTGATCGGGATGGCGCCGATCACCAGCATCCAGGCGGTCAGGGTCAGTGGCGGCAATTGCCAGTCGACGCGCTTATGCAAGACCGTGCCGGCCCCCCAGGAGATCGCGGCAGCCAGCATCAAGGCGGTGCCCGCCGGAGATTCTGCCATCGCGCCCAATTCGCCGGACAACAAAATGCCGAGACCGGTCAAACCCAACGCCAATCCGCATAGCCGAATCCAGCTCGGCCTCTCGCCGCCGAAGAGGGTGGCGAACAGCATGGCCCATAGCGGCATCGTATAGGCGATGATCGAGGCGTGCCCGGAGGAGCCCATGAGCCGCAGCCCGAGCGTGCTGAACAGCGTCCATAAGGTGATGTTAAGAAGCGAGGTGACAAGCAGCAGGCCCCATTGGCCGCGCGGACTAGCCAGTTTTTCGCCAAGCGCCCAGGCCAGCGCGAAGGTGATGATGCCTGCAACCGGCAGCATCAGGCCGCGATAGGCCCAGGGTGGAATTTCATTGAGGCCGATCTTGATCATCGGCCAAGCCAGACCCCATCCGCCGATGATGGAGATCAGATACGCATAGCCGCGAGGCGGCATCGCGCGGGTCAGTTCAGAAAGACGTGAACCTCGTTCGACTGGGCCGCGTCGCTGGTCCGTGACGACATGCTGACGCGCGTTTGCGGCAGGCCCATGCGCTGCAACGAGCCCCGCACCGATTCGGCATTGCGCCGTGCCTGGTTCGAATTCAAGGCGACGCGCCCGGCCCCACCCGAAGAGGGCGCAACCGCCACGACCTCGAACAAGGCCGTCGGGCGGCGTTCAAGGGCGCGGCTCACGGCGTTGTAGAGCGCCTGTTCGTAGGCGACATCGGGACGGTCGAAGCGAACGACCACGAGCGGACGGCGGCCGTCGCCAAGCGAGGCCTGCGGAGCCGCCATCGGCGGCGCCATGCCGATAGTCGCGGCGGTCAGCGCGCGATAGCTGAGATCGGAGCCGAACATCTCGCCGTTCTTGATGGCGGCGGACAGGGTGTTGAGATTGGCGCGCTCAGTCGACACATAAACGGTCTGGCGCTGGATATCGTCGGTCAGCTCCTTGAGCAGACGATCGATCAGAACCACCGTACGATCGACTTCGTCCTGGAGGATGGCGAGCTGGCGATGATCTTCGTCGACGGCGCCCGAGAGCCGGAGTGCGGCGCGCGTATTCTCGGACAGGAAATTGGCCAAAGTCGAATCGGCGGTGACCTGCGTGGTCAGTACGTTCATCCGGGTGATATCGTCGCCGATACGGTCGAGCTGGCTAAGCGCCTGGTTGAACTGGTCGACTAGGATCGGGTTGCCGGGCGTGGTGCCGACCTGGAGGCGCGAATTGATGCCGGCGATCGAGGCATGATAGCCCTGCGAATCGGCGACCGTCTTGGCCCGCGCGGATTGCAGATCGCCGTTATTCTTGGATACATCGGTCTGCAACCGGCGCAATTCGCCCCGCAGTTCGGTCGCCTTCTGGCCGACAAAGGTTCCGGTTTCGCGTCCCTCGGTCACGCCGGGAGCCTCGAAATTGGTGGTGCCAAGGGCCGGCGGTGTCCGGGCGCCGGCAGCCTGACTGCCCGAAGTCGCCCCACCGCTCGGATCAGTACCCGTCAGCGTCGGAAACAGCGAATTGTCCGCGAAAGTACACCCCGACAGAAACAATGCCGCGCCTAAAAGGATCGGCCGAAACCCATTCAAATCCATCGCGCCGCCAACCTTCCGCAGGACACCGGAATTTCCATAGAATCGGGGTGTTATTTGAAGAAATGCTCAGACCCCCCGCCCGAGCATCAAATATTACCCAATGCCGACAATTTCAGCAAGGGAGTTTGCGCGAAACGGCCGATCCGACAAAGCCTTAGGCCGAATTCGGGCCATTTGGTTGCTTGCATGCCACAGTCTATTTGGATAGCTTGCGGCCCTTCCAGCGCGCCCGTAGCTCAATTGGATAGAGCATCTGACTACGAATCAGAAGGTTGGGAGTTCGAGTCTCTCCGGGCGCGCCAGTTTATCCAACATTTCTCCCCTTTATCGCACCAACCGGCGCCGGTCTTTGACCACGGCGAGCTGTGCCCCCATCCGCTCGACGACGACGATCAGCTCGCCCTCCAGCATGCGGTCGCAGTCCATATGGGTGGGGGCTACGAAAAATTCGCCCTCGGACCATGTGTCCGCCACCACGAACCAGCCGTCCGGGACAT
>CAMDWJ010000009.1 GCA_945877815.1 Caenispirillum bisanense | reverse complement strand
GCCATCGGAATGTACGTGATGTCCGTTGCCCAGACTTGGTTCGGTTTCTCCACCTTCACGCCGCGCAACAGATACGGATAAATCTTGTGCCCGGGCGCGGGCTTCGACGTATTAGGCTTGCGATAGAGCGCCGCGATGCCCATGCGCTTCATCAGCGTCGCCACGTGGCGGCGACCGATTGAGACGCCGGCGCGATTGAGAAAGTCGCGCATCATCCGGCTTCCGGCGAACGGACGTTCCACATGCAGCTCGTCGATCATTCGCATGATCGCGAGATACCCCGGTGAGACCGGCCGGGGCGTGTAGTAGACCGAGCCCCGGCTGATGTTCAGAACCTTCGCCTGTCGGACCAGCGAGAGTTCGTGATCCCGGTCGATCATCGTTTTACGCTCAGCAAACCCGCTTTGCTGAGCGCGCCTTCCAAAAAATCGTTCTCCAGCGCCAGCTCTCCGATCTTGGCGTGCAGAACCTTCAAATCGACTGGCGGCATGGACGGGTCGCTCCGACCATGATTGAAAACGCCTTCCGCGCCTGCGAGAAGCTGGACCTTCCATTGCGTGATCTGGTTGACGTGAACATCGAATTGCTGGCCAAGCTCGCCGAGCGTCTTCTCGCCCTTAAGAGCGGCCAAAGCCACTTTCGCCTTGAAGGCCGGTGTGTGGTTCCGGCGTATGCGCTTTCCCATTTGCTCTCCTAATACGCGGCCACATTGGCCGCTGTCAGGCGGAAAAGCCACTTATCCCTCTGTTCAAATTCCCCGAGCCAGCTCTGACAACGGCGCTGAGTTCACCTCGCACGCCATCTTCGCCTGGGCGAAAGACCATGCCGTCGATTGGCATTACATCACACCGGGCAAGCCTATGCAGAACCGCTTGGAACCGCGGTCCATGTCGATGAACACGGCTACAAAGTTATGTCCGCGCTTGGACGCGGTCTCATCCAGCCAGACCGAGCGTACCAAGCGGAGATCCAGGGCGATGACAGGCCGCCGGACATAGTGTTCGACGATCCGCCACAACCGCTTATCGGTGATGCCCATGAAGCGCACAGCTGCCAACAACGGCATCTCGCGCACCGGATCAAGGCCGCCTGCTCGAACAGCAGCGTGAACCGACTGCCCGGCCGCGCCCAAGGTACCGTTGCCCGCTTGACCCCATGATCCGGGCAATCCACACGCGGCACCCGCGCCGTAATGAAGCCGTGATGATGGAAAAAGTTCAGATGCTGCCAGGTGAAACTCTCGAAGTCGTAGGCTCGCCAGTTCGGCAACCGTCTGCTCGCCCTTTAGGGCCTCCAGCGCGACCCTCGCCTTGAACTCCGGCTTGTGCTGATTACGCTTCGTCATCGCTAATCTCCTCTCCATGAAGATCAGCAGACACCAATTCCGTAGCTTACGTCATTGTCCAACTTTCGGGGAGTAGCTCAATACAATAAAATCAAACGAAAAACACACAGCGATCCTTGATAAACATCATCTTAAAAAGACAAATAACGAAACTGCTATCATAACAACGAAAAATACAAAAATCACAGTGATCGTATTAGCAACACGATAAACTTGAACAGAAGATGGTCGGGAGTTCTCAATCACATCATTAATAGTAATTTCACAAACCGAATACTCTGCCACCGCTGCCAAAAATTCTTCACGGTCGTCACGTCGCAGCTTAAAATCATCTAGAATAGATAAAATTTCTACAAGGTTCCCCGATTTGATTTGCTCAGGAATTTTTGTTCCCAACATTATACGCAACGACTTACCATAATAACTTCTTATCATCGGCGAAAAGTAGGGGCTAATACAACGAGAAACGCCAGGAAGCGGCCCAGTCTTATAAGTTTCTTGCAAATACGCAAATAATCTGAGAACCATCAACCCAACCGCGGCAGGCTCATCATCGAGGTTAATACGATCAATTAAAGCAGACGAATTGTCGCCCTCACGCGCTGCAATAAAAGCAAAAAAATTTCTATCGATAATATTTTTCCTAATAGCGCCATAACTATTATCAAAACACTCCAATCCAATTCTGACGTCAGGTATATAAGACCCCGAAAACAAGACACCCAGGCATCCAATAGTATCATTAAGCTCATAAACTAAACGCTCAAAGCCTTGGCCGATATTTTTGCTAACCAGCCACGACTTAAAAGTTCGTGAATTCACATGAAAATAGATACTGTTATTGTTACCCGAGCGATTAGCTAACTTCCACAGCGACAAAATATCGTAAAGCACAACCTCCGCAGCGGAATTTTTGTTTTTCGAAAAAACAGCAATGTCTGCTATTAACCCAGGATATCCATTTAGGAAAAAGGCGAGTTCTTTGTAAAATATAGGGGCCTCAGGATTCATCAAAATCAAAACCAGGGTTAATTTAATATCCTCCCCAATTTCTTTTTTAAATAATTTATTAAAGTAGTTAATTTTATCTTCAATATTCTCCCATAATTCCTTACCAAATTTCCCTTTTCTTATCCAAGTTGAAAAAATTTCTGAATTGATAAAATTTAATGCCTCTAGTTTATTCAACGACAAACCGAATGCCAAAGCTGCAGAATTAAAATATTTCTGCCCCGAAAAAATCACCCCTGTTTCAGAATTAATATAACTTGGTCGCATCGAAACGGATACTCTTCTGGCGCAAAAACCATCCGGAAAAACCGCGAACCGTTTGTCTTCTTGGTCTCTTACCAGGCCTTCAATAAGAGTGTTGAATTCTTTTGTAATTAGCCTTTGAGGCAAAATAGCCTGATAAGTTGATTTAGAGATTTTTAACATAATTATCTCCTCATCAGATAGTTCCAAGGTTGTTCTATTTTCTTGGAGGACAACACACAACGTAACCCCGAACGAATAGATATCGTCGAAACTATTCCCAATGCCCCTTCCACTTCTCTGACTCATCCCACGTTCAGCAGTTTCATAGACCGCCGGCTGATCGTAAGAAGGTGGGGCAGCAACAAAATCTCCCAGCAAAACTTCGCTTAATTCTGCGTCATTGAAAAATATATTATCCGGGCGTATTGAATGATGAACAATTCCAATTTTGTTTAGGCTTATTAACGCTGCCTCGATTGAGATAATTACTTTTCTTATTGCATTAATTTTCTGATTTCTTCCAATATTGCTGGACATAAAATCAGAAAGCCTTGGTCCTAGTGGTTTTTTATAAATTAAAAACCGACGGAAATTATCTCGTTTCGGCCAAGCCACGAAACCAGAAGCAATTAAACTGATTACATTTATTAAATCTTCTTTGAGCAAAGAATTTATTTCTTTTTCTCGACCTGGCAAATTAGATTTCGGAATTAAGGCAAAGAATTCAACGTCTTTTTCAGCTCTATCTATTGCAACAAAAGCTTGGGATGAAAATGTCTCAAAATGCTCAATTTTTTTAAACGGATAGATTTCGAAACGATCGTTAGCTAAAACAAAGAAATTTTCATTCTCGTCCTCGCGTTGATCATTTTCTATGTGTCCGTGTTCATTTGTGTGCATTTAATATTTTACCGGATTGATTAAATTCAAAATTCGGCAACACGCCTATTGTAATCTAATATTCTCGGAACCAATTTGACTCCAATTCGTCGCAAAATTTGTCCATTTTCTGGGGAGAAGGCACGTCACTCAGATATGAGGGTAACAACGTGTGAAGACATGATCCGATTCGTAATCAGGTTAGAAGGAGCAGTAGTCCCATTCTATAAGGGTGTATTGGGTTCGATCACATCTCAGCTTAGCCAGCGCCGGCTTGCGTAGCGGACGGGTAGAGCATCGCGTTTTTAATGCGGTTATCGTTGGTTCGTAACCAACGGGCACACCAAACTCTTGCAAAATAATCACCTTATCGGAAAGTGTATCAGCTTATCGTCCCGCACGATTCCGTCATTTCTCGCGGATCACTGTTACACTTTTTTTCTCGATAATTGCCTGTTCGCGAGAGAATAAAAACGAACGAAATTGTTACACCGAAAAATAGAAAACTGTTACACCGCTCGGAAAATCGTTGAGTTTGCAGGAGATTTTGGCGCCGGAATCAAATCAAACGGGCGTACCATTTCCAAATTTACGACAGAAATGCCGCGCCCAACCCGACACTCCTACGTTTTGCCGCCCTATTCAGCGGCTTTTTCCGCGGCGTACTTCTGCATCAGGCGCCCACGGACCCGTTCTGAGACGAAAGGCGTGATATCGCCGCCAAGCGCCCCGATTTCCTTCACCAGGCGCGATGCTATGAACAGATTGTCCGACGAGGCCATCAAAAAGACGGTCTCGATATCGGGGTTAAGATGCGCGTTCATGCCGGTCAGCTGAAATTCGTATTCGAAGTCGGATACCGCGCGTAAGCCCCGCACCAGGACTGACGCCCCGCAAGAGACCGCGAAATCGACCAGAAGCCCGCGGAAGGATTTGATCTCGACCGTCGATTCCAAACCGCGCACGAGATCGACAACGTCCTCTTCCAGCATGCCTACACGTTCGTCGAGGCTAAACATCGGCCCCTTGCCCGCATTGATCGCGACCCCGACGACCAGGTGATCGACAACGCGCATCGCGCGCTTGATGACATCCATGTGACCATTTGTGACCGGATCGAAGGTTCCGGCATAAACACCAACGAGCCGGCGAGCCATAGGTTTTCTCCCCCAATTTTCCGTGCGAGGAATTCCCTCACCGAGTCGCGCATGCACATCTTAACCGAATTCATTCTTCCGAGGGTGTTACTTCAGCGGGCCCCTCATCAAACGCGGCATCATCTATCGCGTCATTGGCATCCTGTCCGCTCACCTCGCGGAAGCGGGTTACGGAAACCACGCGTTCTGACTCGCCAACCCGGAACAACGTCACGCCGCGCGCGGTGCGACCTGTGAAGCTGATTCCGCCGACAGGCAGGCGGATCAATTGTCCGCCGTCGGATACCATGACAAGTTGATCGGTATCGATCACCGGGATGGTCGATATGACGCGGGTAAAACCGCCACCGCGCTTCAGATCCATCGAGGTGACGCCTTTGCCGCCGCGATTGGAGATCCGGTAGTCGTAGGCCGACGTGCGCTTGCCGAGACCGTCCTCAGCCACGGTCAGGATGAATTCCTCTTCGGCGGCCATCTGCTGGAATTTCGGCTCATCCAAGTGTGCCGCAAGTGCCGCGTCATGCACCTTGTCTTCCGGCCGTTCGGAATAGTCGCCACCGGCAAGCCGGCGTCCCGCATTGACGGCGGACAAATAAGTATCGCGATCCTCGATCGCAGCCTTCACATGCTTGAGACCGGCCATCGAGATCACCTCGTCGTCGCCTTCAAGCATGATGCCGCGCACACCGATGGACGTGCGGCCTGAGAACACGCGCACGTCGGAAACCGGAAAACGAATGCATTTTCCGTTGCGCGTCGCCAAGAAGACATCGTCGCCTTCTTCGAAAACACGAACGCGGATCAGCCGATCGCCCGCGTTCTCGCCTTCGAATTTCATAGCGATCTTGCCGTTGGCGCGCACGTCGGTGAAATCCGACAGGCGGTTGCGGCGGATATTGCCAGATGCCGTCGCGAACACGGCAAACACCTCGTCCCAGCGTTCCTCATTCTCGGGCAACGGCAGCACAGTCGTGATCGTTTCGCCGTCGGACAACGGCAATAGATTGACCATCGCCTTGCCGCGCGCCTGCGGCGTGCCGAGCGGCAACCGATAGGCCTTGAGCTTGTAGGCCATGCCGGTCGATGAAAAGAACAGGACCGGCTGATGGGTATTAGCGACGAACACGTTGGCGACAAAATCCTCGTCGCGCGTCGCCATGCCCGAACGGCCCTTTCCGCCTCGGTTTTGGGCACGATAGGCCGACAGCGGCACCCGTTTGATGTAACCGCCGTTGGTGACCGTCACGACCATGTCTTCGCGCTGGATCAGCGCTTCGATATCCTGCTCGAACTCGTTCGCCTCGATACTGGTGCGACGCGGTGTCGCGAACAGATCTTTCATCTGCACCAATTCGGCGCGCAGAATTTCGAACAGCCGCAGCTTGGACGACAAGATTTCGAGGTATTCCTTGATCTTGCCAGCGAGTTCTTCGAGATCGGTCGCGATCTTATCGCGCTCCAGGCCCGTCAAACGTTGCAGGCGCAGATCGAGGATCGCCTTGGCCTGTTCCTGCGAAAGCAGATAGGTGCCGTCGATGACCCTATGTTCGGGATCGTCGATCAGCGCAATGATCGGCGCGATATTGGCAGCAGGCCAAGGCTTGGCCGTCAATTTCGCCCGCGCGTCGTCCGGATCCTTGGCGCCCCGGATCAATTCAATCACGTCGTCGATGTTTTCGACCGCGACGGCGAGACCGGCCAAGACATGGGCCCGTTCGCGTGCCTTGTTCAATTCGAAGGCCGTGCGCCGCGTGATAACCTGTTCGCGGAAATCGATGAAGCATTGCAGGATCTTCTTGAGATCCATCGTTTCCGGACGCCCGCCGTTGAGTGCCAGCATCTGTACGCTAAAGCTCGTCTGCAGCGGCGTGTAGCTGTAAAGCTGATTGAGCACGATCTCAGCCATCGCATCGCGCTTGACCTCGACCACAACACGCAGACCGTCGCGGTCGGATTCGTCGCGCAGATCGGAGATACCCTCGATCTTCTTGTCGCGCACGGCCTCGGCCATGATTTCGACCATGCGCGCTTTGTTGACTTGGTAAGGAATCTCTGTGATCACGATGCATTCGCGATCTTTGGCCATCGGCTCGATCGTAGCGCGCCCACGGATCGACACCGACCCACGCCCGAGTTGGAAATAGGCACGAATGCCCTGCGTGCCGAGAATGATGCCGCCGGTCGGAAAATCGGGGCCTTGGATATAGGTATCGATCAATTCGTCGATGGTGATCGCGGGATTGTCAATGACCGCACAACAGGCGTCGATCACCTCGCCCAGATTGTGGGGCGGGATGTTCGTCGACATGCCGACGGCAATGCCGCCCGCCCCATTGACGAGCAAGTTCGGGAATTGGGCCGGCAGCACCTTCGGTTCGCTGACCGAATCGTCATAGTTCGACTGGAAATCGACGGTATCCTTGTCGATATCCTCGACCAGGGAATGCGCAGACCGCGCGAGGCGCGCCTCGGTGTAGCGCATCGCCGCAGCTCGGTCGCCGTCCATGGAGCCGAAATTGCCCTGCCCCTGAATGAGGGGTAGCCGCATGGCAAAATCCTGGGCCATGCGGACCATGGCGTCGTAGATCGCAGAATCGCCGTGTGGGTGATATTTACCCATGACATCGCCGACGATGCGCGCCGATTTACGGAACGGCCGGTTATAGTCGTAGCCGCCTTCCTTCATGGCGTAGATGATGCGCCGATGCACGGGCTTCAAACCGTCACGTACATCCGGCAGGGCGCGACTCACGATCACGCTCATGGCGTAATCGAGATACGATGACCTCATCTCGTCTTCGATCGAGACCGGCTGAATGAACGGCGAGTCTGGCGTGGCCGGAACCTGCGGATCGCTCGGCGGAATATCGTCGGGCGGGCCGAAGGGCATGTCAGGCGGAACTGTCAAATGCATAGTCCGATGATGAAAGAATCGCAGGCGAGGAGCCCGCAGAAAGCCTCGGATTGGATGATCTTTTTTATATCAGATCGCCCCCAATATCACAACCAAATCAATATCGAATCGGGACGAAAAATAGCCCCGTAAGTCATTGACTTAAAATAATTTTTTTACCCTCAAAATCGGCAATATCTTTGCTCCGTCGATCGCCCGCCGAGACTCTTGCGCGACGGCGCTTGCCAGCCCCGAATCGAGGCTTAAACTCGGACGCGAAATGCCCTTGTCCCTGCAAACGCGCAACGTCTCTGTATTGGCCGCCGGACAAGCGCTATTCAATTCCGGGCGCGCCTTGATGTTCCTAGTCGCCACCTTGGCGGCCGTGAACATGTTAGGTGACGATCTCACCTTCGTGACGGTCCCGATCACGATGATGCTGGTCGGCACGACCTGCGGCACCCTTCCCGCCTCCCATTTGATGCAGTGGATCGGCCGCAAATGGGGTTTTGTCATCGGCGGGATCATCGGAGCCTTCGGTTGCACGATCTGCTTCTTCGCGATCCAGGCCAATAGCTTCATTCTATTCAATGCTGGCATCTTCTTTTTCGGCATCTATTCGGGCTTCGCCGGCTTACAACGCTTTGCCGCCGCCGACGCATCGGCCCCGTCCTTTCGCGCCCGCGCGATCTCGCTCGTCATAGCCGCCGGCATTGTCGGTGCAGTCGTCGGACCGGAAACCGCCAAGCTGACGCGCACGACTCTCGATGGTGCCGAATTTGGCGGCACGATGCTCGCCGTTATCGGGTTCACCATCGTCTCTGCACTGATATCGCTTCTGATCGAGTTGCCGCGTCCGACGCACGAAGAACGCAAGGAAACCGGACGGCCGCTCTCTAAGATTCTCACCGAGCCCGCGATCATTGTTGCCATCGCTGGCGGCCTCGTCAGCTATGTCACCATGAATATGATGATGACGACGACGCCGATCGCCATGCGGGTCGGGCATCATTTCTCTTTTGATGATGCGGCTTTCGTCATCGAATGGCATATCATTGCCATGTTTGCCCCAGGCCTGTTCACCGGACAATTGATCACACGATTTGGAAGCCTACGGATCATCGCTGCCGGCGGCGGCCTCCTGCTGGCCGCCGTCGCAGTCGCTTTGTCGGGAACCGAGCTATGGCATTTCTGGGTCGCCATGTTCATGTTGGGCCTTGGATGGAATTTCTCCTTCACCGGCGGCACGACGCTTCTGACCGAGTCGCACGAGCCGGCGGAACGCGCCAAGGTTCAAGGCACCAACGACTTCATCGTATTCACCTGCATGGCCTTGTCTTCGATGTTTTCGGGCACGCTTTATCATTTCATGGGATGGACCTGGGTCAATCTGGCCACCCTGCCGATGATCGCAGTGATGCTCGCGATGCTCGTCTGGCTGGCGCTCGTGAAGCGTCGCTCGACTGCGCAGAACTCCGCGCCGGCCGAATAGGCGCGGGCGCGCGCCGCTTCGCCCCCCGAAATCGCCATGGCCGAGCGCCGATCCATATTCGCAAATATAGCTGCCCTAGCGACGGGCCAGGCCATTGCGATGGCACTCGGACTTGTCACACATGCCATCCTCGCACGCGCAGTCGGACCCGCTGACTACGGCATTCTGGGCTTCGCGATCGCCGTGATCTCCTATTTCGGCGTTATTGCCGCGCTTGGTATCGATACCTGGGCGACGCGCGAGATCGCAGCCGACCGCTCGCGCATACGCGAAGTCACAGGAACCGCGACCGCCCTGCGGCTATCGTTGAGCGCCGTGTCTTTTGTCGCGGTCATCATTTTGATCTCCCTGTGGGATCGCGGCCCGATAGTCGGGGCCGTCGTCCTGATCCAAGGCGCCAGCCTGTTCATTGCCTCCCTTAGCTTTGATTTCGCCTTCCAAGGACTCGAGCGCATGGAGGCAGTGGCACGGCGCCAAGTCTTGTCCGCCGTCCTTGCCTTGGCGGGGGTTGCGGCAAGCCTGAACCTCGGGGGCGATATAGTCGTCGTCGCCGCCGTGCTGCAATGTGCCGCAGCCGCAGCCGCCCTTGTAATGATTTGGGAATTCACTCGGGCAGTCGGCCTTCCGGTCATCGGGCGCGGCATCCTGACCACCTGGCGTGGAATCCTTCAGGAAACCGCTCCGATGGCCGTCACGGGTCTGCTCGTGACCCTCTACGCCTATATCGATATTGTCATGCTTGGTTTCTTGCGTACGAGCGCCGAAGTCGGATTGTACTCGGCTTCAGTTCGCATCCTGGCGATCGGGCTCGTCGTTTCCACGGTTCTGCGGACCGCGATCTTGCCCGTTCTCGCACGCCTTCATGGCTCACCCGATGAACGCCGCGAGGCCGGCGCGCATAACGCGACCTTTGTCACCACTGCCGGCGGGCTTGCCGCTGCCGGCGGATTTGTTCTGGCCCCGGATATCCTCACGCTGATCTACGGTAACGATTTTCGCGAAGCCGAGACGGTATTGCGGCTGCTCATGATCAACTTGCTGTTCGCCAATGTAGCCGAGGTCTTCCATACGCAACTCGTGGCTTGGCGTCTTCAAAATCAGCAAATGCTGATCATGATGGGTGGCGCGGTTCTGAACATCGCGCTCAATTTCGTCGCTATTCCGCGCTTCGGCATGGAAGGTGCCGCATTGGCGACCATCGCCTCGACACTCCTCGTCGTTGTACTGGCGGCGTGGACGCTGCGCCAAAATGGCTACGAGACCCACGCGTTCCTCATGGCTCGATCGCTTTTGCTCGCGGGTGCGGTCGGAGCATTGGGATGGCGGCTAAATATTCCGCTGGAAGGCGCCCTCGTGCGCCTCGTCGCGATCGGATTCGGATTGTCGGCAGTCTATATCGCCGCGGCATTCGCATTACGTATCGTTCGCTTCGACGCGACGTTGCGTTATTTCACTCGGACATAAGTCCCGCGACCAAAGAGGTCACCACATCGGGGGCATCCGCATGGACCCAATGACCGGCATTCGGGACTACTTCTAGCCGCGCTTGGGGAAAACGCGCGCGAATGAGCGGACGATCCTCATCGCGAATGTAAGCCGATCGTTCGCCCTCGATGAATAGCGTCGGCGCATCGAAACGAACATTTGCATCGAAGTGCGGGAAATCGAGCAGAGCCGGCAGGCTTGTCTTGAGGCCCGCCAGATTGATCCGCCAAACGAAGCGATCTCCTTCGCGTCGGAGATTGGCGAGCAAGTAGGAACGTAACATCGGATCGGCGATACTCGGCGCGAGGGCTGCGTCGATTTCGCCTCGGTTTTTCAGGGCATCGAGCGGCAACGCGAGCAGCGCGTCGATGATCTCGTCGTTGGAATGACTGTGATAAGTGACCGGCGCGATATCGACGACAATCAAGCGGGAGAGCGCATTCGGATCGCCGAGCGCCAGCGTCATCCCCACCTTGCCACCCATGCTATGACCAAGCAAAGCCGCATCGCCGTAAATCCCGCGCGCATGCAGAAAATCCGCGACCATCAGCGCCATCCCGCCGTAAGTGAGCGTTTCGACCCACGGCGAGTCGCCGTGGTTCGGCAGATCGACCAGGAGAATGTTAAATTTTTCGCCAAGCTTGCGCGCGATCGCGCCCCAATTGCGTCCGGCACCGAACAATCCGTGCAGGACAACGAGCGGCGGTCCCGCACCGACCTTGCTGTAAGCAAGCTCGATCAGTTCAGCTTGCCCTTGAGCCGGGCGCGCAGCATGGCAAGTTCGTCGCCCAGGCCCGCATTGCCGGGAGCGATCAGGACCATCGAATCGAGCACATCGAAGGCACGGGCCAAATCGCCCGACGCGAGGGCGCGCGATTTGACGTTGTTCTGAAGCCTCAACAGCACATCGCGGTCGCTGACCTTGCCGATGAACTCGGCGCGAAGTGGCACTGCCCGCCCATGGACGCGAAACAGCAAAGCACACAGGTCTTCTGCCGTCAGGCGACGCAGTCGCTCGAACGGATCGACGATGACGCTCTCTCCGGCTAGGCTCGCCCGCAACAGGAAATGTCCCGGGAAATTGAGCCCGCACATCTCCCATCCCTGTCTGCGCGCCGTGTGCAGAACAAGGATACCAAGCGCAACCGGCAATCCCTTGCGCCGGTCGATCACGCTCATCAAATTAGCATTCTGAAGATTGTCGTAGTTTTCGTTATCACCCGTATACCGATGATGGCGGAAGATCACCTCGCGCAGGCATGCTATCCGCCCGCGCAACCGTTCCACGCCCCGTGCGGCTGCGGCGACATCATCGCTGATCGTACGAAGATGCTCCAGATAATTGCTGAGGTTTGCGTCCAAGAGATCGCGCTTGGCGAGCCACAGGGCTGTCTCGGCAATCGGCAACTTGTCGTCCGGCACGGCGCCGAACGCAGCCAGTCGATCGCGAATCTCGGCGTCGTTCATTGTAGCTAGAACGGAATCTCGTCGTCGAGATCGTCGCCACCGCGTCCGCCACCGCCCGAGGATGGGCCGCCATATCCGCCGCCGCCAGAGGAACCGCCACCGGACGAACCGTAATCGTCGCCACCACCGCCACCGCTACGACCATCGAGCATGGTCAGGGTGCCGCGGAAACGCGAAAGAACGATCTCGGTCGTATATTTTTCGACGCCGTCATTTCCTTGCCATTTGCGCGTCTGAAGTTGCCCCTCGACGTAAACCTTGGAGCCTTTCTTGAGATATTTTTCGGCAACATCGGCAAGGCGCTCGTCGAAAATCACGACGCGATGCCACTCGGTCTTTTCCTTGCGCTCGCCCGATCCTTTGTCGTTCCACGTCTCGGACGTGGCCACGGACATGTTCACGATCTTGTTGCCGTCCTGCGAGCGCCGAATTTCCGGGTCGCGGCCGAGATTGCCGACAAGAATCACTTTGTTGACGCTGCCTGCCATGGCGCTTCCTTTGTAAAAAAATCCGGCTTTCTTTTAGCCGGTTTTCCAGGCCCTTTCACGTTGAATCTGGGATGGCGAAGCGACAGATCGAACGCCGATTTTGGCTCCTAACGGGTCCTCCGTCGCGGGCGGCGTTTCGGTGCCAGGGCAAAATCGGCACGATAGCGGAATTCTCCCCGCCCCTTGAGTAGCGCCTGACCCGATTTCGTCGTGCTGATACCCCCATAACCGCCGATGTCGATCTCCAGATATCCCTTGGCGATCAATTGGCGAAGAATTGAACGCCATTGAGGCACGGAATGACCCGTCCCCATCCCGAAGACCGTCAACCTATCGTGCCCGAAGCGAAGGATCTTTTCGTTTTCGGAGCCGCAAATAACAGCGACGAGATGGGCCGCGCCGAAGCGTTGTCCAGTGGCGATCACCGCATTCAACGCGATCCGCGCTTCCTGAGCGCCATCGACCAGTTCAACGGGATTGAGGCAAAGATCGCAATTGCCGCACGGTTCGGTCGCTTCGCCAAAATAAGCGAGCAACGGCCGGCGACGGCAGTCGGGCGCTTCGCAATAACCGATCAAGGCATTGAGTCGCTGGTGCTCGCGGCGTTTCCGGTCATCGTCGCTTTCTTCATCGTCAATGAAGCGCCGGCGCATACGGATATCGTCGAGGCCGTAAAGCATGCAGGCATCGGCAGGCAGGCCGTCGCGCCCGGCACGGCCGATTTCCTGGTAATAGGCTTCGATGCTGCCGGGAATGTCGGCATGAAAAACAAACCGCACGTCGGGTTTATCGATCCCCATACCGAATGCGATCGTGGCCACCATGATCACGCCGGGTGATTCCTGAAATTCGCGCTGGTTGGCCCCGCGCGCCTCGGCAGTCATTCCGGCATGATAGGGCAATGCCCGCAGCCCCTTATCAGCCAACAGACGCGCCGTTTCGTCCGCCTTCTTCCGCGACAGGCAATAAACGATCCCGCTTTCCCCGGTGTGATCGGTCAGAAAGCTCGTGAGTTGGCGACTCGCGTTATCGCGCGGCATGACCTTGAGATGGATATTGGGGCGATCGAACCCGGCAACATGGATTACCGCTTGGCCGCCGAGCAACTTAGCCGCAACGTCCGAACGCGTAACTTCGTCGGCGGTGGCGGTGAAGGCTGCAATTGGGATATGGGGAAAATGATCGCGCAACCGGGCGAGCGATTCGTACTCCGGTCGGAAAGCCGGCCCCCACTGGGATATACAGTGTGCTTCATCGACCGCGATCAGGCTGACCGACAGCTTTTCCAGGGCGCTCAGCATGCGTTCGGTCATCAACCGTTCGGGCGACAGATAAAGAAGTCGTGTCTCGCCCGATGTCACGCGCCGCCATGCGGCGACATTGTCCTCGCGCGACCGCGATGAATTGATGGTTTCGGCCTGCACATTGCGGCGCCGCAATGCCGCGACCTGATCTTCCATCAGCGCGACGAGGGGCGACACGACGATCGCCAATCCCTCCATGGACAATGCGGGCACTTGGTAGCACAGCGATTTTCCCGAACCGGTCGGCATGACAGCCAGCACGTTGCGACCCGCCATAAGTGCCGCGACAACGACGGCCTGACTGGATCGGAAATCGTCGAACCCGAAGATCTCGCTCAGAATTTTCCGCGCAAGTGCAGCCGCATCGGCGTCGCGCGAAGCCGTCACCCCAGGCTCTTGCCGAGCCGTCCCGCCAGATCCTGGATGAACTGCCAGGCGACGCGGCCCGAACGCGAGCCGCGCGTCATCGACCATTCAAGCGCTTCCTTACGGAGTTGCTCCGGATCGATATCGAGGCCGAAATGCTTCACATAGCCGTCGATGATATCGAAGAAGGTATCCTGGGTCAGCGGATGGAAGCCGAGCCACAGACCGAAACGGTCGCTGAGCGAAACCTTTTCCTCGACGGCTTCGCCGGGATTGATCGCGGTCGAACGCTCGTTCTCGATCATCTCGCGGCTCAGAAGGTGGCGGCGGTTCGAGGTCGCGTAAAAAATGATGTTCGCCGGACGTCCTTCGATGCCGCCTTCCAAGATAGCCTTGAGCGATTTGAAGCTCGTATCGCTGCCGTCGAAGGAAAGATCGTCGCAAAACAGGATGCAGCGACGCGACGATTCGCGAAGGACGTTCAAAAGACGGGGCAGCGAACCGATATCCTCGCGGTGGATTTCGACAATCACCAGCTTGTCGGCCGCCGTCTCGTTGACTTCGGCATGGACGGCCTTTACCAGCGAGCTCTTGCCGGTGCCCCGCGCTCCCCACAAAAGCGCATTGTTGGCCGGTAACCCCTCGGCAAAGCGCCGGGTATTGTCGACCAAGATATCGCGTTGAAGTTGGATGCCATGGAGCAGATCCAGATCGAGCCGGTTGACCTCGTAAATCGGCACCAAAGCCTCCGGATTCTGCTGCCAGACAAAGGCATCGGCCTTCTCCAAATTGAAGTCGGCAGGCGGCGGCGGCGCCAGACGCTCCAGAGCGTCGGCGATTCGTTCCAGAATTTGCAGCAAGTCCTTGTCGGCCATCACATCCCCCATGGGCGCGCGGACACTAGCAAAATCCGTGGGGGGGTCAATGGCGAGCCCGAGTAACCTTCCCCCTCCAGGTTTGCATTGCCCGCCCCGGTGACTATATTCCGCCCTTGATTGTGAAACTCTATTAAGGAGAGGCCTATGTTCGTTTCGCCAGCCTGGGCGCAGGCCGCAGGCGGTGGAGACGGCGGATTTATGACCCTGGTTCCGCTGGTCTTGATCTTCGTCGTATTCTATTTCCTGCTTATCCGCCCGCAGCAGAAGCGCGCGAAGCAGCATAAGGACATGCTGACCAATATCCGCCGTGGCGACAAAATCGTGACCGGCGGCGGCATCATCGGTACGGTGACCCGCGTGGTCTCGGACGACGAACTCGCAGTCGAGATCGCTGAAGGCATCAAGATCAGGGTGCAGCGCGGCTTGGTTTCCGGTGTTCTGACCAAAACCGAACCGGTCCCGGGCACGACCCCGCCCGCAAACAGCGATCAACCGGCAGGCGGCGGCTCATTGATGAGCAAGCTGTTCGGCGGAAATAAGTAACTTTCGGCGGGCAACCGAGCGCGATGCTGTATTTCCCAAAATGGAAGATCATCACCATCCTGGCGTTGGTCGCGCTCGGTATCGCTTATGCGATCCCGACGTTCCTTTCGCAAAAGACACTTGATCAGCTTCCAGGCTGGGTACCCCATCGATCCGTCACACTCGGCCTTGATCTGCAAGGCGGTCTCCACCTGCTGATGCATGTCGAGGTGGATGCGGTCGTCAAGGAACGCCTGGACGCGATAGTCGAAGGTGTGCGCAGCGAATTGCGCAAAGGTAGCATCCTCTACCGTAACCTCGGCATTCGCGGATTGGCCGTCACAGTCACCATCAACCGGCCGGAAGACGTCACCCGCGCGCGCGAAATTCTGGCCAAGCTGGAAACCGGCACTACGGTTACGACGGAGGGTGACCGCCTTACGATCGGCTTCAGCGACACCGCGCTGCGAGATCTGAAATCTGCTGTCGTCTCCCAATCGGTCGAGATTGTCCGGCTGCGCATCGACGAAACCGGAACCAAGGACCCGACGATCCAGCGCCAGGGCGACGATCGCATCCTGCTGCAACTCCCCGGCGTCAACGATCCTGAACGGGTCAAGAAGCTGCTCAATACCACGGCCAAGATGACATTCCATCTGATGTGCGATCTGCCCGGCGATGGACCGGGTGCACCCGCGGGCTGCTTCCAGGCGGCGTCTGGCGAAACGGGCCGTGGTGGACGCGAAGCCCCACCCAACTACCAGCTGCGCCGCCGCGTCGAAGTCAGCGGCGATCGCCTCGTCGACGCGCAACCCTCCTACGATCAACGAACCGGCGAGCCGGTCGTCAGCTTCCGGTTCGACCGTCAGGGCGCCAAGCAATTCGGCGATGTGACCGTCGCCAACGTGAACAAACCCTTCGCCATCGTACTCGACAATAAGGTGATCAGCGCACCCGTCATCCGCGAACCGATCTTGGGCGGTAACGGCCAAATCAGCGGCAACTTCACGACCAAGGAAGCGCAAGACCTTTCGCTGCTGCTGCGCGCAGGCGCCTTGCCAGCGCCAGTGACCTTTCTGGAGGAACGCACGGTTGGACCGGACCTCGGCTCCGATTCGATCCAGGCCGGCACCATTGCCTGCCTCATTGGCTATGCGCTGATCGTCGTCCTCATGATCGCCGGCTATGGCATCTTCGGCATCATCGCCAATATCGGCCTGCTGCTAAATCTGGTCTTCACGCTCGCCATCATGTCCGCGTTCGGCGCGACACTGACCCTGCCCGGTATCGCCGGCATGGTCCTTGGCCTTGCCATGGCGGTGGACGCCAACGTGCTGATCTATGAACGCATGCGCGAGGAGGCCGATCGCGGGCGCTCCGTTTTTCCGGCGGTCGATGCGGCGTTCCAGCGTGCTTACGGCACCATTCTTGACTCCAACTTGACGACGCTCATTGCCGCGGTCCTGCTCTATATCTTCGGCTCCGGTCCGGTGCGCGGCTTCGCCGTCACCTTGGCTATTGGAATCACCTGCTCGATGTTCACGGCTGTGACCGTGACCAAGCTCATGTGCGTAAGCTTTGTCGCCTGGCGCCGCCCCAAAGTTATGCCGGTTTAGGAAGAGCATGATGTTTCGCGGAATTCGTCTTCTCCGAGCCGTTCCAAAACTCGACTATTTTCATTTCCATAAGCTGTGTTTCGCACTGTCGATTTTCCTGTGCGCGGCATCGGTCGTATCGCTAACAACCCGAGGCTTGAATTTCGGCGTCGATTTCGCCGGTGGCATCATGATCGAGGCGCGAAAGTCGACGCCCGTCGATCTACCTGACGTTCGCGCCAAACTGAACAATCTCAACCTTGGCGATATCTCGCTTCAGGAATTCGGCGCTCCCACCGACATCCTCATTCGGGTGCAAAGCCAAGGCGCCGAAGCAGCCGAAATGGCGGCCGTCCAGAAAATTCGCGAAACCCTCGGCACCGAATACCGCTACGAACGTGTCGAGGTCGTCGGCCCCAAGGTCGGCGCCGAGCTTATCCGCAACGGCATTCTCGCCGTCGTTCTGGCGCTCAGCGGAATCATGGCCTACATGGCTTTCCGTTTCGGCTGGCGCGCCGGTCTATCCGGAGTCGTCGCCATCCTTCATGACTGTCTCACGACGGTCGGTTTATTTTCGGTGCTGGATCTCCAATTCGACCTGAATACCGTGGCCGCAGTCGTCACCATCGCGGGTTTTTCGATTAACGACACGGTGGTCATCGACGACCGAATTCGGGAAAATACACGTCTCTACAAATCGATGGATTTTCGCGAACTCATCAATCTGAGCGTCAATCAGACGATGGCGCGCACGGTCATGACGAACGGTCTTGTCCTGCTGGCGACCCTAGCCCTACTGATATTTGGCGGACCACTGCTATTCGGGCTCGCATTTGCTCTGTTGTGGGGCGTGATTGCCGGAACCTATTCGACGATCTATGTCGCAGCGCCGCTGGAATGGTACCTGGCCGCGCGTGGTCGCGCGCACCGTGCCGATGGCGCAGCCGAAGAAGCGGCCACGCGTCCTTAAGATCGACAACAGGGAGGCGCCGAGTTGTCCCTGGATATCGCACCGCAGATACCGACCGGCCGGCAGCTTATTCAGAGCTATCGCGACGGAAAGTTCCGTATAGCTCAGGTAGAGTATCCGGGTCCGGTTA
Organism: Caenispirillum bisanense; assembly: GCA_945877815.1. Taxonomy (GTDB): domain Bacteria; phylum Pseudomonadota; class Alphaproteobacteria; order Rhodospirillales; family UBA2165; genus CANIGJ01. The sequence continues at coordinate 94,942 of CAMDWJ010000009.1, read as the reverse complement.
TCGTATTCCCGGATCGAACCCTCGTTTGGAACGTGTGCTCATTCGAAGATCTAAGCCCGAACGATTTCGCAGAAATCGTTGCCGCGGCAACAATGGTCGAAGTTCTGTTGCTCGGCTGTGGCGCCACCATGCGCCTGCCGCCACCTGCGCTCAAAACAGAACTTAAGCAGGCCGGCATCGTCATCGAGCCAATGGACACGGGCGCGGCCTGCCGTACCTTCAACGTACTTATGAGCGAGGACCGCCGAGTCGCCGCGGCACTCCTCCCAACCCCCTGATACGCGCCGTTCGAATGACCGGCATTTCCGATCGGATCGATCCTCGCCCTATCTGGCCGACGCTACGCAACCCCTTCAGTTCGGCTGCAGAGGCCTTCGAGGCCGGGAACTACCCCTTGGCCCTGGATATGGCCGAGGACGGATCGGAACTGCGCGCTGCCGCGATGATCATGTGCGGCGCGATCGTGATAGGTATGGCCTCGCTCGCAAAATTCGAAAGCCCCCGTGCCCGCCTCATACGTGCCTATGGCCATTGGTGCCTGAACCAGGTGTCCGAGGCGCAGAAACTTTTGGGTGAACTTCGCAGAACGGATCTCGGTGCGGCGGCGGAAACATTTCTCTCCTTCCTTGAAGCACCCCTCGATGTCGTCCTCTTGGGCATGCCAGGCGAACGGAACGAAGCCTATACGGACATCCCGGGAATCCGCACGCACTGGATCCAGCTGGACATCGATGCCTTTGGAACGACCATGACGGACGCGCTTGCCACCCTGCCTCTCGATGGGGTCCCGCGATTGCTGCTATCGCTCAACGCCTATGGTCCCTATCTACCGCAGGCACCCAATGCACCGGGCATACCGCTCGCTTTCTGGGTCAGCGATCATGATTATTTTTTCGCGACGCGCTATGCCGCGCTCACAGCTGCCGACGTGATCGTCGCCAATAGCGCGGCCGAACAGATCGAAACAAACCGCCATTATCCGGCACGTTGCGCCGCGATCCCGGGCCATGAAAACTATCGCTCTATGAAGTCGATACCGCCAGAAACCACGCGCGATCTTGATATTTTCTTCAGTGGGCGCGCCTTTGCTCCCTATATGCGCGACAAGGCCCAATTCCTGTTTCGCCTTGCGACGATCGACGATCCGGCTTTGCGAATCGACATCATCGATGGCTATCTGAGCGATCCTGAATATCTGGCGGCACTTGAACACGCTAAATTTGTCCCGTTATTTTGGCGCTCCGCTGGCGGTCTTCAAACTCGTGCCATCGAGGCGATGCGGGCGGGTGCCAGCGTTCTGTCCCCCGAACGCGGCATAGCGCGCTCCCTGCTCGGCGACGCCGCAGCCCTTTATCGTTGGGCCATTGATGCCGACGTCTCAGCGATCTTACGCGATCGACGTCCGAGCGGATCGGCCGTCGCTCGCGATCTTAACGATCTATTTTGGCCAAGCCCGGAACGCGAAGCGCGTCTGTTGAAATTCTGCTTGTTCCAGACCTTGTTTACCTCGTCACGTCAAAATCCTTCGCCTACCTCGGATTTCACACCTGTCGAGCTGCGCGGTTATGGGCTAGCAGACGGGACGCAGATCTATACCCGCGTCGCCAAGATGAACGGAGAAAGCGAGACGCCCGATACGCCGCACTATCTCCATGCCGCAGCCGCAGCGTTTTACGCTGCCGTCTTGCTCTCCAACACGCCTAGCGCGGGAACCGGTATCGCCCAAATGGCGCTCGATTTTTACCGCACCGGCATTACCGCTTTTCCAAGATCGCTCGCTTTGCGCTTCAACGGTTCCCGTGCCATGTGGACGTTCGGTCAACGCGACGAAGCGCTCGCCGAATTCCAGGCCATCGTGGAACGCCTACCCGACCTTGCCTTCGACGCACGTACCGATGCACTGCTCAGCCACCGCATTCGCGTCCTGGCGGATATGTTTCCTTATGGCGATTTTTATCGCGCCGCCGTCGAGCCATCGCAAATTCAAAGCCGCGCCCTGGGTGCACGCGAGTTCATCGCGAGCTCGGCACTGACCTACATAGCCCTCGATCTTATCGAACGCGGCGAAGTCGCAGCCTCGCTCGGCATCCTGCAACGCGCAGTCGAACGTTGCGACGTCAACGTAGCCGGATGGCGACTTTTGACACGCGCACTTGCCGCGACCAGGGCTTCGCCTAACATGATACGCGATGCGTTTTATCAAACAGTGAATCTTCATCCGCCCGAGCTAATCGACCTTATGCCCATGGGTCTAGACGCGGAACTTGCCGAAGGGCGGCGCGCCCAAGCCGCCGATATCTTGCGTGATTGGGTGCTGGTCCGCGCTCGAACGCGCGACACCGCCGGTCAGCCACCAGCCGCCTCCGAAGCAGCAATCGAAGCCGCGCGGCACCATCGCGATCTTCTTGCCGATTGGACCGCGCAGCTATTTGACCGTATCGTAACGCCACAATAACAATCCTAAGTGCGAGCCAGCGTGGATTTCACCGTCACCATCGTAACCTGCAACCGCGCCGAAAGCCTGCGACACAGCTTGGATGCGCTGGCAAATCAGAACTTCCCGCTCGAACGGACAGAGATCATCGTCGCCGACAACGGATCGGTCGATCACACCAAGGCCGTCTTCGAATCCTTCACCGATCGATTTCCAGATTTAAAATATCTTTTCGATGCCCGACCCGGGCAACTTGTCGGATGGCATCTAGCCCTGGCGATCGCGAATGGTGCAGTGACGTGTTTCATTGACGACGACGTGCGTCCATCGCCCGGATGGCTTAGCGCACTCGCCGACGCTTATCGCGACCCGCGCGTCGGTCTGGCGACGGGGCCGATCCGGCTCGCGTTTGAAGGCGAGCCGCCGGATTGGCTCGAAAACATGACCCTTGGCGAGCCGAACAGCCAAACGGTTCCGTTATTGGGCGGCCTCGATCTTGGCGAGCGCATACGCGATATCCCCGGCAACTTTGTCTGGGGATCGAATTTCTCGGTCCGCCAAAGCGTACTCCGCAACGTCGGAGGATTTCATCCTTGCGCCATGCCTTGGCCGCTGATTCGCTTCTATGGCGATGGCGAAATACATGTCGGCCGTACGGCGCAGCAACGTGGAAACCGCATCCTTTACCATCCCCAGGCTTCGGTCGATCACATGATCCCAGCGGCTCGGCTGAACCTCGACTCCGTCGAGCGGAAGTTCACGTCAACAGGCTGCGCGCGCGCATTCCAGACTTTACGCTCATCCGACAGGGTATTCGATGCACCGAGTAGCAATGACATACGCACCATGGCGCGGCGCTATTTCCGGAATCCCGACGCGGCGCCGCACGATCTCGCGCATGCCCTCGAAGCCGGCTTGGATCGGGGAATGACGATCCAGCGCGATGCCTTTCTGGCCGATCCCCAGTTTCGCAACTGGGTGATGCGCGAGAATTATCTCGACCTCGATCTCTGCTATACCCATCCCGATCTCGCCGTTGGGGCAAAAGTATCGTCCGGCGATTGGCGGAGCGGAGCATAGTCATGCGCATTCTCGAAAACCGAACCGGCATGACCCGCACGCGCCCTTTGCGCATTCTATCGCTGTTGCGCGGTCGGTGGGACGAGCAGCGCGCACCCGCATTGCAAGCCTTGGCCGATCTCGGTCATGAGGTCGTCTATGTCGAGGAAATACTCCAGCGCGACGGCTATCGGGCATTGATCAACAAGATCAAATTCGACGTCGCCGTGCTTTGGGGATCGAGTCTGCAGAACTTCCTGATGACGGACAGCGAGCCCTTCCTGCTTGAGGAGATGGGCCTGCCCTACGTCACCTTATGGACCGACAATCCGATAAAGCATTTATTTTTACTGAAGGACGTTAAGACCCCGTTGCATCGCGGCATGTTCGTCGCCGATACCCGCGTGATCGAACAGCTCGAAGACCTGGGTTTTGACAACGTTTTCTATCTGCCGCCGTGGCATATTGATTCCGCCCATTTCAATCCTGTCGCTAGCGATCCCCAGCTGGCCTGCGCCGTCAGTTTCGCGACTACGGTGACGCCGTTCGACGCTGAACGGCGAAAGTGGCGCATGTTTTGGGATTTTCGTATGAACGCAGCCGCCGATGCCATGATCACTGAGGTTCGGCGAATCGGCGATTATATCGATATCTTCGATACGCTCAGCGAAAATTGGGATCCCTGGTCGCTATCTTTTTCACTGATCGCTCACGCGACGCATTTCGAGCAGAAATCGATCGTTCGCGAGCAGGTCATGGAGGCAATGAAGGGACGGGAGCTTCACATTGTCGGCATCGGAAATGCCAGCATATCACTCCCTAACATTAAAATGCAGCCCGGACGGCATTGGAACGAACTCTCGCCGGTCTATTCGTCCGCACTCATCAATCTGAACATGAGCGGCTGGCCCCGTTCATGCCATCATCGTGTGTTCCAAACCACGGCATGCCGAGCGCTCTGCGTGACCGACTGGCGCGACGATGCCGTCAAGCTCTACGAACCCGATCGCGAAGTGGTTTATTTCCGCTCACTCACCGAGCTGCCAGAGATTGTCGATCGGTTCACCGCCGATCCGGGCTCAGCGCGCAGAATCGCCGAGGCCGGCTATCGGCGATTCACCGCCCATCACACGGCCGCGCATCGCATGGCCGAACTCAGCGCGATCCTCGATCGATTGCTTTAGGTTAGGCTACGACGTCGAGCAACGTGCCGGTCATCTGGCGCGTCGTCTCGATGACCTCGGCGTTGACACTGTAACCGATCTGCGCCTCGATCATGCCGATGAATTCTCGCGCAACGTCGACCGTTTGGTCGGACGGACTCACCGACGTTGAAACGCCGTTGGGAACCTGGCTGATGGAAGACGCCAACCGGGCCTTGAATTCCGTGCTGTTCGTATTGACGACATTGGTGGCGGCCACGCTGAAACGCTCGGCGTTCGCCTGCAATCCCGACACCGCGGTCACAAAGGCTGCTGTCATGCTCATAGACGCCATAATAGGCGTTCCAGCTGCATTTCGATGTGATCGCCATCACAAAATAAAAACGGGGCCCGAAGGCCCCGTTTTCACCGGTCGAACCGGTTAACGATCACTTAGTTGGCGAGGTTCTGTGCCGCGACCATGCAATAGAGCATGGGGATCGACAACATCGTGTTCGTGCGAGATGTCAGACCGGCGATACGCGCCGCCTTCTTCTTCTCGTCCGCACTGGCCTCAACCATTCCCAAAACCTTCTGCTGGTTCGGCCAGATGAGGAACCAGACGTTGAAGGCCATGATCAGGCCGAGCCACATTCCGAAGCCGATATAGGCGTCACGCGCGAGATGGGACGTGGTGCCCAGCGCCAGCGCATCGCCGATATAACCATTCATCCAGGCGAGGATCAGACCCCAGACGACGGTCGACAGGGCCGCCCAACGGAACCAGAAGAGCGCTTCGGGCATGATGAAGCGCGGAATAGCCGGGCGAATGTCCTCGGGGATTTTCGGAACGGTCGGCGTCTGTACGAAGTTGAAATACCACAACAGACCAATCCACATCACACCGCTGAGAACGTGCAACCAACGGACGAAGAACATCCAATATTCGTGACCAAATTCCATTGTATGTCCCCCTATCCTACGAGATGGCTTTGACGAGAATGACCACAACAACGGTCAAAACGAAACCGAGTGTGACGGTTTGTCCAAGTGAATCGAGCGGGTTTTTCATAACTCCCCCTTTTGCCTCCATGAAACGACTGATTGCCACGCGAATAGTACAACTCGTAATGACTTTAGGGCGATTCTTGTCCTCAAGTACAGTCAGAACACCCAATTTTCCGCAGCTGCCGCTATTGGTTATTTGGCAAGGTTTCCAGCCAGTTCCGCCGCATGACGACCCGACCCCACGGCCCCTTCGATCGTGGCCGGCAACCCGGTCTGCGTCCAATCGCCGGCTAGCAACAGGTTCCGCCAACGCGTCGCCGTAGGTGGCCGCAGGGCATCCTGCCCCGGCGTCTGCGCGATCGTGGCGCGCTTTTCCTTGATGATGCGATGCCGCGGAAGCGGCGATCCGGGACGGCCGATCGCCGCGGCAACATCGCGCCATATCGCCTCGGCCACCTGCAGCGCCACATCGTCGGCCAACACCCCGGCCGCCGAGACCGTAGCCGAAACCACGTCACCACGCCGGAACAACCAATGCGCGGTCCCTCCGATCACACCAAGAAACGGTGCGCCATCGGCAAAATCGAACGCGCTTTCGATCTGAAAATGCGCATTCACAATGGGCCGGGTTTCGGTCGGCACCACGAGTCCCGGGATCAAGGCTCCCGCCTCCCAAGATGGCACTGCCAGGATCACAGTCTCATCCGCGCCGATCTCGATCACTTCGTCGTCAAAAATTAACCGCGTCACCCGATCGTCATTCACATCCATACCGCGGAGCCGGCAAGAGAAACGCGTCGCGACGGACGATCTCTCCAGAAACGCCAATGCAGGATCAACCAGGGCACTGCCGAGACCTGCGTGAGCGAAGTAAGGACGGCTCGCCGCCCCACCCCGCATCAATGTCTCGGCCAACACGCGACCGAGAAGACGCGCCGAGGAAGCGGCCGCTTCGGTATTGAGCACCGCCAGCGCCAGCGGTTCCCAAAAACGCGCGAACATCGGCGCCTGCACATTCACATACTCATCGAGCCGCGCCGAAGCCGGGGCATTGAGGATACGCAGCATCGCCCAATAATCGGCGAGACGCGCACCGGGCACGCGCCGATCAGGATCCAGTAGCCACCACGGCCAACGCCCAGCCCCCGGCCGCACGGTCCACGCCGCCCCGGACGAAACATCCAGAAACGGAAAGCATGCGCTCTCGAGCGAGGTCAATTTATCCACAGCACCGATCGCGCCGAGATAAGCAAAAATCGCCGGGTTGGCACCAAGGATCAGATGATTGCCGTTGTCGATGATCCGGCCAAGCACTGAATCCTCGAACGAGCGGCAACGTCCACCGGCTTGCGGGGCCCCCTCGCTGAGCTGTACCTGTAAGCCGAGTTCCGCACTTCGCACGGCCGCCGCGAGCCCGGCCAAGCCTGCACCGACAATATGAACCTTTCGCCCTTGCGTCATCGCGCCCCAAGTCCCTTTATGGACGCTGTTATGGCATCGGAACCCACGCCCGAGCAAAGCTATTGCGCAGACCAAGCCCGGCGCAACGACTGGGATCGCTTTATCTGCGCCCTCTTCGCGCCGCGCTTCGCCCGTGAGACCTTGTTTGCCCTCATCGCATTTAACAACGAGTTGGCGCGAACCCGCGCGCTGGCCAGCGAACCTTTACTCGGCCAGATTCGCCTGCAATGGTGGCGAGACGCCATCGCGGCGATTTACGACAACCCGCCGACGACGTCGGCAACTGCGAACCACCCGATCCTGGCGCCGCTCGCCCGCGCCATAGCAGAATATTCACTCAATCGCGCCGCCTTCGACGCGATGATCGATGCCCGATCCGACGAGTTAGACGAAGACGGTTTCCCGACCATTGCATCCATCGTCGCTTATGCCGAAGCGACATCCGGCAATCTCGCCCGCCTGCAAATCGCAATAATCGGACAAGGCATAAACCCTCCGCCGGCGACGATCCGGGCTGCAGACGAGGTTTCGATCGCCTGGGGAATCGTCGAATTGATGCGGAGCGGACGCATCCCGTACGATCAGGCCGGCCATGTCGATGCGCGGCTTGACGCCGCTCGTTCCATCACCGGCGAGATCGATCGCAGATTTCTTTCCGTATTCCTGCCTGCGACACTCGCGCAATCTTATCTCAGGCGCCCGGACGCGAGCCGCGTACGTAGGCAGGTTCGACTCGCCTATAATGCATTCCGGGGAAAGTTCTAGACGATCTCTAACGTCCGACGCGGATCGAATTCGCGAGCGCCGGATCGACATTGTCGTTGTTATGATCGGACCGCGCGGCCCAGTCGATCGCCATCAGGTCCATACCGGTGATGACCGGGAACACCCGTTGGGCGCCGGCCGCGTAAAGACGCACTGCGCCATGCTCCATATCAGGGAACACATTGCGCGTATCGTCGTAGCGCCGCACCTCGAGGATCGTAACGCGATTGGTCTTGGTATCGCGCGCACGCCATACCATCGTCGGATTCGCCTGACGCGGACGGTCGAACGGGGAAATAGTACGTTTCCATTCGTCCGTCGGCGGGCCGTAACGTGCAACGAAATATTTGACGACATCGTCGTATTGATGGCTCCCGAACAAGGTGTGGTAGTGCGTCGCCTTGCCGCCATCGTAACGGGCGATGGCGCGCGAGCCTTGGTACAGATAGGTCGTGATTGAAAATGCCGGATCGACCCTGGGATGCCAGTCGACCGGCACGACGCAAAACATGATCGATCCGCCCGACCGCTTGATGCATGGATCGGGTTCGGCGACTCCGCGCGGCAGCGGCCGCTGGTCCATGGTCACCGAATTGCCGAGCGAGAGGCCGATATCGGCCAAGGGCGCCCGCAGGCTGACGATCGGCATCCGCCGCCCGGCAAGACGCTCAGCGTCGGACGGCTCGAACCCGTTCTCTGCAACATCCGGTTCGGATTCGTTTAGACCGACGGCCGTCGCCAGGTTCTTGAGGATACCGCCTTCATCCGCCGCCTTGTTCGATTTGGCCGTTGCCATTTGCTGGGTCCGGCGCTCGAACATCGCGGTGGGGCCACTCGACTTCGTTGCGTCGGCAAGCGGCGGCACCTCCGGTACGGCGGGCGCGGGCCGAGCCACGCGTTGCGGCGCCTTCGGCTGCTGCTCGCGTATCGGTTCGCGAGTCGCCGGCGGCGGCGATTGATTCAAGGCAACCAGGTCGGGCATCGGCGCGCGCGCGCGGCTCACCTCGGGTGCATTGCCGGCGAGCGGATCGGTCAGGGGCAGAACGGCGCCTTGCGGCAGATTATCAGGATCGAACGGGTTGAGACCGCCGCCCTTGCGCGGTAGCGTCAGCCTCGCGGTCTTAACATCGGGTCCCGACGGCGGCGGAAGTTCCGTCACCGGAACGACAGGAATTGCTGCAACCGGAGGCATTGAAGGTTGAGATTGGATAGCCTGCGGCTCAACTGCATTCGACTGAAGGTCCGACGCGCGGCGCGCCGGCACGTGTGGCACGTTGCTGCGATCGCGCTTTTGATGCTCACGCGGCAACAACGACGAGGGCTGAATCGTCGCGGGCTGCTCGGCCTTCTTTGGCTCTCCGCCAAATCCCAGGAATCCGCCGATGCCTCTCACTGCACGCATCAAGTCGCCGCTGGATTCTTCAGTCGTCGCTTCTGCTGATTTGGCGCGCGGGGGAGCGTTCGATGCGGCTTTTGTCGCGGCAACCGCTTTTGGCTGCGTCACGGCGGGCGGCGATGATACGGATTGCACCGGCGCGATCGCGGGCAAATCGCGATCCTGCTCCAATTCGCGGCGCAGACGGTCCGCTTCTTCTTCCGCCGTAAGCCGACGCGGGCGAACCACGACGGTTTCAGGCGGAACCGTATCGCGCGCCGGGGTCGCAGCGCGGACAGCCGGCACGGCCAGACTCGCCTGCTCGACCATCGCGGGCTTGCGGCCGGGTTTCGGTATGAAATCAAGATCGACGGCTTGTACCGCCTGAGGCAAGCGCACAGGCCGCGTCTCAACCGCAATCGGCGCTGGGCGCTGTACGTTAGCCATGGCCTGCGCCGCCAACGTCAGTTGTTGCGCAACGGCGAGAAGCTGATCGACAGACGGCGAATTGACCGCGCTGCTGCTCCCAACCCGCGCGTTGGGATTCGTACCAACCGGCGAAATCGGAGCTAAGGCGAGCGGTGCCGGCGCCTGCACTGTCGCGACAATTTCAGGCGCGGCTTCCGCGGAACGCTGTATCACTTCACTCGGGGGCGTGCCATTCGGCGCCGCAGCGCGCGGCGCATCGCTCAAAGATTGTGCCATAACCGACAAGCCCGCGTCACGTTGGCGACGGCGTTCGCCGACGAGCAACTCCGCGATTTCAAAACGCCCGAGATCGACGGCGACGTCGATAGCCGTCTTGCCGTTATTGCCGCGCTTCACAACATCCGCGCCGGCCGTCAAAATCGAACGCACGGCTGCAACGTCGCCGAGGCGGATCGCCACCAGCAACATATCCTGCAACGAACGGGAATCCTGCGCGGCTACCGGAAGGTTCGCCGCAACGACACCGAGCGCGGCCATCACCACCGATGCGAGACGCATGGTGGGCAGCCCCCTAAAGAGCGCTCCCTTGGACAAAAATATGAGCTCCTACCAGCAACACGCGACGCCTGATATGAGCCTGCCAGCCCTAAGTGGAGCCAGTGTTAAGCGGTTCGTGAATCGCCGTCAATTGTTAATAAGGGGGAAAAACGCAAGAATTCCGCCAACATCACAGCTATGTGACGAGCGGAATCTGCAGCCACGCATCGAGCGCCGCGAGCGCGCGGCGACTCATCACGGCCTTCCGATCGCGAGCCCCCAACCTTTTGTTTTTAATCCCGGCTCTCTCTTCGTCGGGAAGCAACGGGGGAAATAGACCGAAATTGACGTTCATGGGCTGGTAGGTCGCGGGATCGGCGCCGCCGGTAATGTGCCCAAGCAAGGCGCCCAGCGCGGTTTCCGGCGGTGGAAGAAGTGAGGTGACGCCCAACCGCTCAAACGCGGCGAATCGCCCAGCCAGTAGGCCGACGGCGGCACTTTCGACATAGCCTTCGCAGCCGGTGATCTGTCCGGCAAAGCGGATCCGAGGATCGCTCTTCAAGCGAAAGCGATCGTCCAGAAGCTTTGGCCCGTTGATGAAGGTATTGCGATGCAAACCGCCGAAGCGCGCGAATTCGGCATTCTCCAGGCCCGGAATCGTGCGGAAGATTCGCTTTTGTTCGCCGTGCGTCAGCTTGGTCTGAAATCCAACCATGTTGTAGAGCGTGCCCAGCGCATTGTCCTGGCGCAGCTGCACGACGGCTTTCGAACGTCGCCCGGACGAATTGGGATCGGTCAATCCGACCGGCTTCATCGGTCCGAAGGCCAGGGTTTCGGGGCCCCGCTCAGCCATGACCTCGATGGGCAGGCATCCCTCGAAATAGGGTGTTGTGCGTTCCCATTCGTGGAACGAGGTCTTCTCGCCCGCCAGAAGTGCCGCGATGAAGCCGGCATATTGATCGGCATCCATTGCGCAATTGACGTAATCGGACCCACCTCCCTTGTCGTAGCGCGACTGGAACCAAGCCTTCGAAAAATCGATGCTGTCGCGATAGACGATTGGCGCGATGGCATCGAAAAAGGCGAGCCCTTCGTCGCCGGTCCGTTCCGCAATCGCGGCGGCAAGCCGGCCAGACGTGAGAGGTCCCGTCGCCACGATCACATCCAAAGCGCTAGGCGGTGGCAATTCTGTGACTTCTTCCCGGCGGATCGTTACCATCGGGTGGGATGCCAAGGCTTCTGTCACGGCACGGCTGAAGCCCTCGCGATCAACGGCGAGCGCACCGCCCGCTGGAACCTTGTGGGCATCGGCAGAGGCGAGGATCAGCGAACCGCACCGCCGCATTTCTTCGTGCAACAGGCCGACGGCATTGTATTCGGCGTCATCGGAGCGCAGCGAGTTGGAACAAACCAGCTCGGCAAGAGCATCGGTTTGATGCGCGTCGGTCTGGCGCACCGGGCGCATCTCGTGGAGCACCACCGGCACGCCCAACTCGGCGGCCTGCCAGGCGGCTTCGCTACCGGCGAGCCCGCCGCCGATGATATGGATAGGTTCTGCAACCCTTGGTACGTTTGCGTCCATGATCATGAACAGATAGCCTTGATCACCGTCCATGACAAATATGTAATCGACCGCTTTGTGCAGGGAACATACGTGTGAGTGCGCCAAATCCGGGCGATGAGCCGCTCGACGTCGATCAGGCAAAACGCAGCCTTGAGGAAATTCTCGGTGACGAGAACGCGCTCTGGACCAAAATAACGCAGACGCGTCTCAACGAAATCCAGAAGATCCATGATGACTATGTGAAAGGGAATTTAGGCGGCAAACTCGCCAGCCTGAAATTCCTCGACATGTCATATCTCGATTTCGCCGGTCGCAATCTGAGCCAAGCCGATTTCACGGGTGCGCGCTGCGAATATGCGATCCTGGACGGTGCCAAACTACGCGCGGCGAATTTCTATTCAGCCGACTTGCGCTTCGCGTCCTTTGCCGATGCAGATCTCACCCGTGCCGTTTTGCGCGGCTCATGTCTGCGCGGGGTCAATTTCACCAACGCGAACCTGACGGAATGCGATCTACGCGAAGGACTGTTGATGAAGGCGGTCGGTCATGGCGAACTCCTACCGGTCATGACCGATGCCGGAACTTCCGACATCGATCACGCCATCATGCGCCAAGCGAATCTGACTGATGCGCGCGTATCCAACGCCTACGTAGTCCAGACAGATCTGTCCGACGCCATCCTCAAAAACGCCCGCTTCCTTCGCGCCGACCTTAGTCACGCGAACTTTACCGGCGCCGATCTCGACGGCTGCGACTTCACCGAAGCCAACCTAACGGGAGCCACTTTTCGCGGCGCGGTGCTGACCCGCACCGTCCTCGATCATGCGAAACTCGACGGGGCGAATTTCGTCGGGGCCATCGTCGACTCGGTCGAAATGCGCGGCCTCAATCTCGCCACCGTTCGCTTACCGAAGCATATTGCCAAGCTCGATCGCGAGTTGCGGATCATTGTCTCCGATCACGTACGCTGGCTTACCAGTGCCGGCAAAAATGGTACTCAGGCCAATCTGAAAGAAGTCAATCTCGGCGGACTCGATCTGCGCGACGTCAATCTTTCGGCTGCGGATCTGTCCTACTGCATTCTCAAAGATGCAGATCTGCGCGACGGCAATTTCATGATGACCGATTTTTCCTTCGCCGACATGCGCGGCGCAAACCTCAGCGGCGCCGATCTGCGCGGCGCGAAATTGCAACGCGCAAATTTGACCGGCACTATCCTCAATCGCACCCGGTTCGACACGCTCCCAGTCGGTACCGGTGGCGGTGGTTCGGTGGCGACCAATTTACAATTCGCGAAATTGCGCAACGCCAAGCTCAACGGGACCGATCTGTCGGAAGCCAATCTCGAAGGCGCCGATCTCTCCCGGGCCGATCTCCGCAATGCCGATCTGAGGGGAACCAACCTGGTGGATGCCGATTTGACCGACGCACAAATCGAGGGCGCCAAGCTGAGAACCGCAGATCTCCGCGGCGCCAAGGGCCTCCCCACAGACTAGAGCAGGCGTTAAGGTTTTCGCCATCGCCAAGCGCGCTGCCGGTATGCTACCGATAAGGAACCGGAGCGGGAAAGAATGTTCATGTCCGATCATGGCAAAGAGATCGATTTTCCACGCGGAACCATCGATCCCGAAACCCGAAATTTCACTGACGTCCGGGACGGTCGCGGCACGACGCCATGGCTCAAATCGCTGCGATCCAAACGGGCATTCGATGCACTCAAATCAGCCGCCCTCGCGCGCACGCCTCATGCAGAAACTTCAGCTGTGATCGAACGCCTTCCGACCTTCGTCAAAGCGGCTCCGCTGGAATTGCCGGAGCACTGCACGGGCGAAGATGCATTGATCGCAACCGCAAGCAATTGCCTTGAGCAACTATCTGCCAACGAAGATTGCGCGCTGGCCGGCATCGACCCGGAAGGCGTCCACCAAATGCGCGTCGCACTGAGCCGGTTGGATGCGGCGCTTGCGCTTTACGCGCCGCTGATACCTCGCGCCCAATTGGAAAAACGCCAACGCCTGATCAAGTCGGTGGCGCAGACCCTCGGTCCCGCCCGCGATTGGGATGTCTTCATCAGCGACATGCTCGATCCCGTTGCATCGAACATGCCCAACGATCCTGATCTCAAACTATTACGCACCGTCGCGCTACGCCGGCGTATGGCCGCCTACCGCGCGCTGCGCCAGACCGTGCGGTCGCAAGCCTACCGCGATATGTGGCAGGACGCCGTCGCCTGGTTGACCGACCGGGAATGGCGCCAGCAGCCGATTAGCGAAAAATCGGTTCAGTTGATGACCGACGTGCGGTCATTCAGCGAATCGGTTCTGGATAAGGCCCATCGCAAGCTGTTGAAACGCGGCAAGGGATTCGCGGTCCTCGATACGCGCGAGCGTCACAAATTGCGCATCCGCATCAAAAAAGTTCGCTACGCTGCGGAATTTTTCCTGCCGCTGTATCGCGTGGAACGTGGAGAAACCTATCTCCGAGCGCTGCGGGCCATGCAGGACGATCTTGGCCGGCTCAACGATGTTGAATCCGCACGTGTACTCATCGATGGGCTCGAAACAGGCGATGTGGACCAGGGTCGCCGAATTGCGCGCGCCGGCGGCCTAGTCGTCGGATGGCACAGACATGCAGCGGCGCTACGCGAGGAGCAACTTGTCCGCCATTGGCGCAAGCTCAAGCAGGCTGAGCCGTTCTGGCGCTGAGAACTTTTATGATAACGCCAGTCAGCGTCGCGACATCCTCGGCGGTGGCCGTCAAAGCCGGCGTGAGATAAACGATATTCCCGAAGGGGCGTATCCACACCCCCTCTTCCAGGAATTGCCGCCGCAACTCGGGCGCATCGGGCTTGCGGCGAAACTCAACCACGCCGATGGCGCCCTTGGCGCGCACTTCCTCGACGCCGGGAAGGTCGCGACACGGCGCTAGCCCATCCGCTAACAACCGTTCAAGCATTTTGGCTTGTCCCAGCCGATCCTCACGCTCGAACAGATCGAGCGATGCATTGGCTGCGGCGCAGGCGAGCGGATTGGCCATATAGGTCGGTCCGTGCATCAATGCCTTGGTTTCCGCCGCGCCCAGGAAGGCCTCGTAAACCTCGTCGGTCGCCAGGGTCGCAGCGAGACCGATGGTTCCGCCGGTCAGCGCCTTGCCGACACACATGATATCGGGAACGACACGTGCCTGGTCGCAGGCGAACATCGAACCGGTGCGGCCGAACCCAGTGAATATCTCGTCGGCGATCAAAAGCGCGCCGAAATGGCGCGCATAGCCGGCGATATCTCTGAGCACGTCTGCGTCGTGAAATTTCATGCCGCCCGCCCCTTGCACCAGCGGTTCCACGATAATGCCGGCGATGGTGTCCGCTTCGTCGGACAACAATGCGCGGAGTTTCTCAACCCCATCGGGATCGCGCGGAATATCGATGAACAGGTGCTGCGGCAGCAAGTCGCGGAACAGGCGGTGCATGCCCTCGGCCGGATCGGTGATCGCCATCGCGCCGGTCGTGTCGCCGTGGTAACCGTGATGGAAGGCGATAAATTTGGTGCGGCGCGACTCGCCCCGATTGTAGTGATATTGCAGCGCCATCTTGAGCGCCACTTCGACCGCGACCGAGCCGGAATCGGAGAAGAAAACGCGATTAAGATTTCCAGGCGCCAAGCCGGCAAGCCGTCGCGCCAAAACGAAAGCCGGCTCATGTGCAAGTCCGCCGAACATCACATGCGGCATGCGCTGCAGCTGTTCGGTCATTGCGGCGATGACATGCGGATGGTTGTAGCCGTGACATGCCGTCCACCACGACGCCATGCCGTCGATCAGGGTGCGGCCGCCGGCCAGACGAATGCGCGTCCCCTCGGTCGAAACGGCGGCCTGCGGCAGATCCGCCGTCTGCATTTGGGTATAGGGAAGCCAGATGTGGGGCCAGCCGTCGCGCAACCAGCCCGGCGCGCGATCCGATGTCATCCCGTGTGGAGACCGAGACGTTCGAACATCTGCGTGTCCGTATCCACCGCCCGGTTCGACGTTGTCAGCAGCCGCTCGCCCAGGAACACCGAATTGGCGCCGGCGAAAAAGCACAGCGCCTGGGCGGCCTCGTCCAGGCTTTCGCGTCCGGCCGATAGGCGCACATATGCCGCCGGTATCAGGATGCGCGCGACCGCGACCGTGCGTACCAGCTCGATGGGATCCATCAACGGCGTGCCCGCCAGGGGAGTGCCATCGATCGGCACCAGCATATTGATCGGCACACTTTCGGGCTGCGGATCCAACCCTGCCAGCGTGGTCAGCAGGCCCGCACGATCGGCCCGGCTTTCGCCCATCCCAAGAATGCCGCCGGAACAAACCTTCATGCCGGAGTCGCGCACGCGCGCGAGCGTATCCAGGCGATCCTGATAGGTCCGCGTGGAAATGATCTCGCCATAGAAAGCTTTGGAGGTATCGAGATTGTGATTGTAGTAGTCGCAACCAGCGTCTTTCAGCTTTTGCGCCTGGCTGTTGGTCAACATGCCGAGCGTCGCGCAGGCTTCCAGCCCTTCCGCCTTCACCGCCGCGATCATCTCGCCGATGCGGCCGATCTGGCGGTCGCTTGGGCTGCGCCAGGCGGCCCCCATGCAAAAGCGGTCGGCCCCGGCCTCCTTGGCGGCACGCGCCGCGATCCGCACTTCGTCCACCGACATCAAGGCTTCGTTGGCGAGCCCCGTGTTATAAAACACGCTTTGGGCGCAATAAGAGCAATCCTCCGAACAACCGCCGGTCTTGATATTCAGCAGGGTCGAGGCCTGGATGCGGTTGGCGTCGAAATTCTGCCGATGTACGGTGTGGGCACGGTAGAGGAGATCGTTGAGCGGAAGCGCGAACAAGGCCAGGGCTTCGGCGAGCGCCTCTGTCACCGGCGTTTCGGGTAAGGTTTGATCCATAAGCTGTTTTAGGCGTACCGCCCCACGGAGACAAGTGTGAGCCAGGTGTTGGACGACCAAAGTCGGGTTGAAAAATCAATCGATGCTTATGCGCGATCCAAGCTGACGGCGCTCGACCCGATGGGACTGCGCCGGAGTCTGATCGAGACTGATCGCACCGATGCCATCGAGGTGATGCGGGGCGGTCGTCGCCTCATCTCGTTCTGCTGCAACGATTATCTCAGCCTTAGCCACCATCCCGACGTCGAACGTGCCGCCCAGGATGCGATTGAAAAATTCGGAACCGGCGCCGGCGCATCGCGGCTGGTGACTGGCAATTATTCATTGTTGGGGGAACTCGAAGCCAAGCTCGCCGCACTCAAGGGAACCGAGGCCTGTCTCGTCTTCGGTTGCGGCTATCTCGCCAATATTGGCACGATTCCCGCTCTGGTCGGGGCGGAGGACTTGATCGTCTTGGACGAACTCTCGCATGCGTGCATGCATGCGGGCGCGCGGCTGACGAGTGCACGGATCGAGACATTTCCCCACAACGATCTTTCCGCCGCCCATGCGATTTTGAAGCGAATGCGGGATTCCCATCCGCGCTGCCTCCTCCTGACCGAAACCATCTTCAGCATGGACGGCGATCGCGCGCCGCTCCAAGCCCTCGGCTTGCTCGCGCGCGACTTCGACGCCTGGTTGATGACCGACGATGCGCACGGGCTCGGCGTCGTTCCCCACGAAAATAGCGACGCGGATATCCAGATGGGCACTCTGTCCAAAGGGGCCGGAAGCTACGGCGGCTATGTTTGCGCTTCGCGCGCCGTGATCGACCTGCTGATCAATCGCGCGCGCAGTTTCATCTATTCGACCGGATTGCCTCCGGCGAGCGCCGCGGCAGCGCTGGAAGCACTGACTATCATGGAGCGCGACCCAGAGATGTGCGCCCGTCCCCTCGCTCTCGCCCGCGCCTTCACGCGAAAACTCGGGCTGCCCGAGGCGCAGAGCGCTATCGTTCCGGTCATCCTGGGCGACGCCGAGCACGCACTAGCCGCCTCGCACGCACTCGAACAGGACGGTTTCCTGGTCATCGCCATTCGCCCACCGACCGTGCCCTTCGGCACCGCACGATTGCGCTTCACTTTCACCGCAGGCCACAGCGAAGCGGATGTAGCGCGTCTCGCCGCTGCGGTCGCGAAGTTATGAGTCTTCTGTTCGTCACCGGGACCGGAACCGGCATCGGTAAAACCTACGTGACCGCACACCTGACTCGGCAATTGCGGGTACGGGCCGTCAAACCGGTCATCAGCGGTTTCGATCCGGCGGCACCCGCCGGTAGCGACAGCGCGATCCTGCTCGAAGCCATGGGCGAGGCACTAACCCCGGCCAACATCGATGCGATCTCTCCATGGCGCTATGCGGCGGCGCTGGCGCCCAACATGGCGGCACGACGGGAAAACCGAACGATCGACCTGCCCGCCATCGTCGATTGGTGCGCGGCTCAATCCGGCTCCGTCATCATCGAAGGCGTGGGCGGTGTGATGTCACCGGTCACCGACGAGGAAACCGTACTCGACTGGATCGTAGCTCTCGATTGCCCTGCCCTCCTAGTCGGCGGCAGCTACCTTGGCGCCATCAGCCACACCCTGACTGCGTTTGAAGCCTTGCGCGCGTGCGCGATAGCCGTCGCAGCAATCGTCGTCAGCGAGTCCGAGGCCGGCGTCGATCTCGACGAGACCGCCGCTGTGATCAGAACGCATACCCAAACTCCCGTCGCCATCGTGCCCCGTCGGGGTGCGCCGCAGAACCTTGCATCGTTCGTTGTTCGTTATTTATAAGCGTGCTAGTTTCTGCGCGCCAAGCAAGGGAAGCCGGTGTGAAGCTGGCGCTGCCCCCGCAACTGTAAGCGGCTTGGCGTTCGCATCCCGTCTAGCTCAGGTGCTGCGGGGTACCACTGGCTGATTCTCGGCTGGGAAGGCGCGGACGCCGACTAGCCCGAGCCAGGAAACCTGATTGGCACCAACAACTCGTTCATGAAGCCTCGGGAGGAGGTACGAACGCAAGTGACGCGAATTTTGCCTGAAATCCGTTATCGGTATCGTTTCACGAGTGCCTCCGCGCGGCGTGGCGCGACCATTCGGAGACCGTCGATGTTTTTGTGCCGAATTGCAGTTTCCTTAGCCGTTACGCTCTACCTCGCGACTGCCTCGTTGGGCATACACGCGCAGGAGGTGGTACCCGGACCGTGGGGCGATTTGATCGACCCCATCGCTACCGTCAAACTGACAAAAGACGAAGAGCGCATCACTCTCTTTCGGCGCATGCAGATGAACGCCTTGTCCGCGCATTTCCGTTCCATCGAGGCCGTCGTAATTCACGGCGCCCCATTCACGGGCCACATCAGAGGCGATGCAGCCGCCTTGGAGACACTGGCGAACGGCTTGGCTGTGATCTTTCCTCCCGGCACCGCCGCGGAAAAAGGCAAGCGCGGTGCTCAACCAGAGATTTGGGAAGAGTCGGACAAATTCGCCCGCCATATCACCGGCCTGCGCGAAACCACCGCGCGGCTGAGCGCTGCATTGGCTTCCGGCGAGGATGCCACGGCTGCCTTCGTCGGCGTACGCCATCAGTGCCTAGCGTGCCATCAATCCTACCGGGTACGTTCAGGTGCAAATTGAGACACGATACGGGCTTGGCGGACCAGCCCCGTATCTTCTTCAGATGTCGAGGACGAGTTTCTTTTCGCCGGGCGCCGCACGCGAGATGCAAACCTGAATGGCGGTTTCGCGTTCCTTCTCGCTCAGATATTCGTCGCGGTGATCGACCTTGCCGCTGATCAGACCGACCTTGCAGTTGCCGCACCAACCTTCCTCGCAAGCGTAGAGCACTTCGATATTGTGTTCCCACATAACCTGCATGATCGACTTGTTCGGCGGCACGCTGAGCGTCACGCCGGTCTTGACGCATTCGACCTCGAATGTGTCGTCGCCGGCCTCGTTCTGCATCGCCGCAATTTCGGCGGCGCTGCGGGTCGAACCGAACAACTCGAAGTGGACAGTGCCCTCAGGCCAGTGTTTAGAAACCTCGCGCGCCGCATTAAGCAGGCCGGCCGGACCGCAAATGTATAGGTGCTGGGCGGCCTCGGGAGATTTCAGGACTTCTGCAAGCTTGATCCCCTTCGACGGATCCCCACCATCGTGATGGAAGGTGACGTGGCTGCCGAACACGGCCGTAACTTCGTCTATGAAAGCGGTCTCGGCTGCGAGCTTGGAGCAATAGTGCAGGTGATAGTCGGCCTTCATTTCGGCCAGCCGATAACCCATCGCCAACAGCGGCGTGATTCCGATGCCGCCTGCGATCAGAAGATGCTTCTTGGCATTCTTGTCGATAGGGAAATTGTTCTGCGGGCCGGTGACCTTGAGCACGTCGCCGACCTTGATTTCGTCGTGCATATAAACGGAACCGCCTTTGCCACTGGCTTCGCGCAAAATAGCTGTGACGTAGCGGCTGCGTTCGGCCGGGTTATTGGCGAGTGAATAGGCATTGTGCATGCCATTCGGCAGTTCGAACACCAGATGCGCGCCCGCTTCCCAGACCGGCAACGCAGAATCATTCGCCGAAGCGAATACGAATTTCTTGATGCTCGGCGTGAGCTGGGCGATCTCAACGACCATCAGCTTAAGAGGCGTCATCACGTTCTCCGGTTACGAAGGCGCGGTAACCTACACATAGTCTGAAACAGAGAAAAGGCAATTTGTTCGCGCGCCGATCAGAAATTGGACCGATTCCTTCGCCTAACCCTAGGCGGCATGTTTCTTCCCGATCAGCATCGCGATCAGGCTTTCCGCAGCCTCTCGTCCGGTTTCCGCACCGCCGTTCATGAAGCCCTGGAAATCCTTGCTGCAATGTTCTCCGGCAAACAGCAGATGCCCGACCGATTGCTTCTCGGCTCCGGAAATGCTCGTCCATTGTCCCGGCCGATAGCAGGCATAGGCGCCCTTGCTCCAAGCGAAGTGCGGCCAATCGAAGCGCGCCGTTCTGCCGTTATGACGCGCCCAGCTGCCGGGATAGGCTTTCTCCAGGCTGCGCAGAAACCTTTGCGCCTGGTCGTCAATATTTTCGCCGACCGCCCGCAAAGCCGGCGACCCGCCGGAATAGAATGTGATGCCGCCGGACGGCGAGGGTTGCTGACGGCTGTTGTCCCAAGCGAGTTGAAATGGTTCGTCGGTGAAGATATTTCCGGCGAAACCGAGTTCACGCCACGGACGCGTGTCGAAGCCAGCCAACACCTTTGCGCATTGGCCGTAACCCAACTCGCGGATCGCTCGCGTCTTGTATTCCGGCAGGTCGACTTGCAGATCGACATCTCGGAGCAGGGTGAAAGGGATCGTCATGATCACGTAGTCCGCCGCGATCTCCCGAGGACGGCCGTCCGGCACATCGAAGCTCAGCGCGTAACCGTTGCCGCGCGCGCGGATACGTGTCAAACGATGCTCCAACCGGATCTGACCGTCGAGTCGACGGGCGAGCTCGTCGACAATCCTCTGGTTGCCGCCGAGAATTTTGTAGCGTTCGTCGCTTTCCCCGAGCAGGGCAAGCGGGCCATCGGGTTCCTCGGTCGGGATCATTGTCAGGAAATTGAGCGCCGATTGGTCCCCGGCGTCCAAACCGAATTCGGTCACATAGGCGACCTCCAACAGCGCGCGCAGCCAACCCGTGACGCCGATCGTGTCGAAATATTGCGCGAGCGAAAGGTGGTCAAACGCGCGCGCCCCGCCGTCATGCTCGAAATCGATCCGATCGTCGATGGAATTTACATCTGCAGCCAGCCGTTCGACGAGCGGAATGAAAGCCTCCACCAATTCGGCGGCGGAATAGTGGCGGCCCTCGAAATAATAGGCTTCGGCGGCCAATTCGATCTCGCTCGCGTCCTGCGTATCGATCAACTCGAACCCGAATTCCTTGGCCAAGGCGAACATGTCGTCATGCGCGGAATCGATGAATTCGCCACCGAGTTCCGTGGTCAGTCCTGGCGCCAGAAGATCGCGCGCCGTGAATATGCGTCCGCCCGTCCGCCCGTTGGCTTCGAAAATTTCGCAATCGAGCCCTGCTCGGCGTTTCAAATAATAACCCGCCGTTAGGCCCGCGATGCCGCCGCCGACAATGGCGATGCGCGGCCCGCCGGGGTTGGCTCCGGCGGCGCGTTCGGGTAACGCACACGCGCCCAGCATGGGCAACGCGCTAAGCGCCAGTACGCCGTCGGCACCCTCCTTCAAGACGGAGCGCCGTGACAGGCGGGACTGCGCCGTCTCGATCACCGCCCCGCGATCTTTCTCTGACTGCCGGCGCGCTGCACGTGCCAGGCGCAGGGCGCGAACCAAGGAACCAAAGAGTGGCGTTCGCGCGCTGCGCGCCGAGCGTCGTCCGACGATGTGAGTCAAGTATGGCCTACCTTGTACGACGGACATAGCTGCGGACTATCCCTTGCCCACCCGGACGGAGTAAAGAGTGCAAATGCAAATTCGTACCGCCAACGAGACCGATGCCTCAACGCTCTGGCGCATCCTCGAGCCGACCATCCGGGCCGGCGAGACCTATCCGTTGCCGCGCGATATGAGCGAATCCCAGGCGCTCGGCTATTGGTTCTCACCGCAGCACGAAGTCTTCGTCGCTGAAGACGGGGGAGAGCTTGTCGGCACCTATTATCTGAAAGCCAATTCCACGGCGGGCGGCGCGCATGTCGCCAATTGCGGCTATATGACCGGCCCGTGGGCCTGGGGACGCGGGATCGCGCGCGCCATGTGCCAGCATTCGTTCGAGCGCGCACGGGAACGTGGCTTCCGCGCCATACAATACAATCTCGTTATCAGCACCAACGAACGCGCCGTTCATTTATGGCAGGCTTGCGGTATGGAGATCGTCGGACGGCTGCCCGGCGCCTTCGATCATCCGCGTCTCGGCGATGTCGATGCGCTGGTGATGTATCGACGGCTCTAGGTGTGCCAGCCGCGCGCGCGTTTGAAGAGATCCGTGATCCAATAGGCCTGGGCGCCGATCGCGCCGAACGGCAACAGAATCCATGCCAAGTCGAACAGTGCCAGCGCGAGCACGATGACGCAAAAATCGGCGCGGCTGAGCTTGTGAAAAATATAGATCAGCCAATCGATGGCATCCTCGGGCTTGCGCACGTTGGTTGCTTCTTGCTCGCGCGTTTTCTGGGCGGGATCGCGCTTGGCCTTGGCCTGAAGGATCAAATCGATGATGTAGTCGATGGTCGCGCCGAAACTGGCCGCCATGCCGAGCCAAAGCCAGATCATGTTACCGGTGGCCGTCGATGTCCCGAAACCGAGACCGGCAAAAAAAGCACTGTCCACGAGCCAGTCGACCAAATCGTCGAAATGCGCTCCCCACTCCGACGACATCTTTTTCAGCCGGGCGATCTCACCGTCGCAATTGTCGAGCGTATAACCCGCGATTAGCAAAATACCTCCGACAACCGATAGGTCCCAAGTCCCGAAAGCGAAGCAAAAGGCGCCCGCAAGGCCGGCGATCATGGAGAGCGCGGTGATCTGGTTGGGGGTTATCGGGGTCTGGACGAGGAGCAGAGTCAGCCGATAAGACAGATGCCGTGTCAGCGGGAAAAGCTGGGTGGGCGCTATGAGCCGATAGGGCGCATCGGCCGCTGGTTCGGGGGAGCCGGGCACGGCTGATCCTTCAGAGGCAGTTGTGTTGGCCTCTCTAAACGGGTACCCGGAAGTGCGCAAGAAAAGGCTGGTGCCGCCCACACCACTTGAATGCAGGGCCTGCCCCGAGGGCAGGGGGATTTGTCGGCGGATTCGCTTATGAGAATCGCATCCATCATCGGCCTGGTCACCGGACTAGTGAGCCTGATCGGCCTGATCGCCTGGCAGGGCGTGGCCGACATCGCCGATGTGATGTTCAGATCCGATTGGCGGATGCTGCTCGTGCCGCTGGTCTGGTTGCCCACCCTGTTCATGAATGCGCGCTGTTGGCAGCTTCTCTTCCATCCCGACCGTACGCCGCGTTTCTGGCCTATATTCTATGCCCAATGGATGGGCCGCGCGGTCAATACCCTGCTGCCGGTCGCCTCGATCGGCGGCGAGATCGTAAAGGCCCGCGTGGTGATTCTATGGGGCGCCAATCGCGATGACGCGAGCGCCGCGACGGTCGTCGACAAAACCGTGCAAGTCATCACCACCATTCTGTGGGGGTTGATCGGCGTTTCGCTGCTGGCTTGGATCACGCTCGACGATACGATGGTCCTCTCGGCCTCGATCACGATCGCAACCTTGGGCGCGGGCGTGGCAGGATTTCTGGTGGTCCAAAAAGCCGGCATGTTCCATCTTGCGGTTTCCACAGCCCATCGGGTCACCAAGTCGGATTATTTCGGCGATATGATCGGCGCCGCCGGGGCGATCGACGCACGCATCCACGACACCTATCGACAGCGTGGCAGACTTGCTGCCGCCGTGACCTGGCGCATGGCCGCACTCGTCATGCAAACGGGCGAGGTCTGGCTCGCGGCCTATCTGCTCGGCTATCCGATCTCGGTCGTCGAGGCGCTGTTCATCAAAAGCCTAACCAGCACTTTGAGCGACGCCGCCTTCGTCGTACCCAACAGCTACGGCGTGCAGGAAGGCGCCTTCGTGATCCTCGGCGGTTTCGTCGGCTGGACGCCCGACGTGGCCCTAGCTATCTCATTGGTCGTGCGTATCCGCGAAATCGTCATCGACATACCGGGCCTGATCCTTTGGCAGCATGCCGAAGGCCGTGCCTTGTTCAAGCGCCGTCAAGCCGCGAAGGACGGCGAGAGCATATGAACGACATTCTCGTCTACGCCACCCTCGCCCTTTTCGCGGCATCGCTCGGCTATGCCCTTTTCGCCCTAGCGCGCGTTGTGCGGTTCGGACGCCGGCTGCAACGCGGCGTAACGGGCCACGTGACCGCACCGGTCACGCTGCTCAAGCCGCTATGCGGGTTGGAGCCCGAATTCGCCGACAATCTGCGCTCGTTCTGCCGGCAGGATTACGCGACCTATCAGATCGTCTTCGGGGTTCGCGATCCGGCCGATCCAGCCATCGCGGTCGTGAAGGCGCTCCAGGCCGAATTCCCCGACCGCGACATCGCGCTGGTCGTCCACGAAAAGATCATCGGCGCCAATTTCAAGGTGAGCAATCTCGCCAACATGATGGCAGCGGCCAAGCACGACCTGCTCGTCATTTCCGACAGCGACATGCGGGTCAAGCCGCACTATATCGATGCGCTCGTCGCCCCATTCCGGCGGCCCGAGGTTGGCGCCACCACCTGCCTATATTCGGGCACGGCGCGAAGCGGCTTCGCCTCGCGGCTCGGCGCTATGTTCATCAACGATTGGTTTTTCCCCTCATCGCTCATCCCGCTGAGCTTTGGCGAGCCCGATTTCTGTTTCGGGGCCACCATGGCGATTCGCCGAAATGTGCTCGACTCGTTCGGCGGATTCCCCGCCCTGGCCGACTATATCGCCGACGATTACATGCTCGGCCAGATGACCCACAGGGCCGGCCACAAGATCGCCGTCGCCCCCTACATCATCGAGAACGTCATCGAGGAAAACGGCCTCAAAAGCCTTTTTTTCCATGAAATCCGCTGGGCGCGCACGATTCGGTCGGTTCAGCCGGTCGGCTACGCATTTTCCTTCATTACCGATCTGGTCCCACTGTCGGTCATTGCCGGTCTAACCCTGTGGGAAGCCACAGACTCCCTAGGGTTTTTCGCGCTTCCTCTCGCCATCGCCTTGATTTTGCGCTATGCAGTGCACCACATTGTGGCCGTTACCCAACCTTCGGGCGGTACGTACGCTCCGTGGCTGATTTTTGTGCGCGATTTTTTTACCTTGGCGGTGCGAATTTGCAGCTTCTTCGGAAGCACCGTCCGATGGCGCGCGGAAACGATGGTCCTGGAACGAGACAGCGTCTCGCACAACACGCCACGTTAGGTCGTCAAAGTTTAGGAAAAAATAGTGGTCGATATGCCCGTTAAGAAAACCCTGTTCCTCAGCCCCCCGACCTTCGACGGATACGACGGCGGCGCGGGCTCGCGCTACCAGTGCAAGCGCGAGGTCAAATCTTTCTGGTACCCGACCTGGCTCGCCCAGCTCGCCGCCCTGGTTCCGGGTTCGCGTCTGATCGACGCGCCGCCGCGCGGGATCACGCTCGCCGATCTTTTGCCCGATGCCGGCAAGTACGAATTCCTGGTGATCTATACCAGCACGCCGTCTTTCGCGAACGACGTGAAGGTGGCCGAGGCCTATAAGGCAGCGAACCCCAATCTGCTGATCGGTTTCTGCGGTGCGCATGTCGCCATCAACAACAACGATTCGATCATGGCCTCGCCAGCGATCGATTTCGTCTGCGACACCGAGTTCGATTTCGCGATCAAGGAGATCGCCGAAGGTGCGTCGCTCAAGGACGTCCTCGGCATCACCATCCGCATCGACGCAAAGCCGCACTTCACCGGCAAGCGCCCGTTGATCGAGGATATGGACACCCTGCCGTGGGTCACGCCGATCTACAAAGAAAACCTGGTGACCAGCGATTATTACAACGGCTACATGCTGCATCCCTACATGTCGCTCTATACCGGCCGCGGCTGCAAATCGCGCTGCACCTTCTGCCTGTGGCCGCAAACCATCGCCGGGCATAATTACCGCACGCGCTCGGTCGCCAACGTCGCGGCCGAAATCAAATACGCGCGCGACACCTTCCCCGAGATCAAGGAATTCTTCTTCGACGACGACACGCTCACCGACAACGTCGCCAATGTCGAAGCGCTGGCGGTCGAACTCGGCAAGCTCGGCGTCACCTGGTCGTGCAACGCCAAGGCGAACGTGCCGCGCAAGACGCTCGAGATCATGAAGCAGAACGGCCTGCGCCTGCTGCTGGTCGGGTACGAATCCGGCAACCAGACAATCTTGAACAATATCAAGAAGGGCATCCTGGTCACGCGCGCGAAGCAGTTCACCAAGGATTGCCACGAGCTTGGCATCCTGATCCACGGCACCTTCATCGTCGGCCTGCCCGGCGAGACCAAGGATACGATCGAAGAGACGATCCGCTATGCCCAGGAGATCAACCCGAAGACCATCCAGGTCTCCCTGCCCGCCGCCTATCCCGGCACGTTCCTCTACGATCAGGCCAAGGCCAACGGCTGGCTCATCGCCGAGGACGGCTCGCAGTTGGTCGCTGGCTCGGGCGTCCAAAATAGCGTTCTGCAATATCCGCATCTGTCCAAGCAGGACATCTTCGAGGCGGTCGAAACCTTCTATAAGCGGTTCTACTTCCGACCCCGCAAGATGGCGGCCTTGTTCTACGACATGTGCCGCGATTGGGACGTGATGAAGCGCCAGCTCCGCGAGGGCGTGGAATTCTTCAAGTTCCTGTGGGGACGGGAGAACGCCGTCTGAAGCGCCTCGTCGTTACCGGTGACGATTTCGGCCTGTCGCGGCCCGTCAACGAAGCGATCGAGGCCGCGCATCGCGACGGGATTCTCACCGCCACCTGCCTGATGGTCGCCGCCCCCGAAGCCGCCGATGCCATCCAACGTGCCAAGGCCCTGCCCGGCCTCGGCGTCGGCCTTCACGTGGTCGTCGCGCGCGGCCGCGCCATCCTGCCGCCTGCCCAGATACCCGATCTCGTGGATGCCGACGGTAACTTCGACGACAATCTGGTGCGCGCCGGCTTTCGCTATTTCTTCCTGCCTCGTGTGCGCAAACAACTGGCCGCCGAGATCCGCGCCCAGTTCGATGCCTTCGCGCGCACCGGTCTCGCGCTCGATCACGTCAACGCCCACAACCATATGCACGTGCATCCGACGGTCTTCGGGCTGATCCTCAGGATCGGGCGCGAGCATGGCATGCGCGCGATCCGCATTCCCTATGAGCATGCGCCCGGCCTCGCCAACACGCTGTTCCGGCTGTGGGCCGATTGGGCCAAGCGCCGGCTGCGCAGCAAAGGTGTGCAGTGCAACGATGCCTTTTACGGCCTCAACGATACCGGCCGGCTCGACCGCACCCGCATGCTCGGCCTCCTCGCCCGGCTGAGCGACGGCGTGTCCGAGATCATGTGCCACCCGGCCACCGAGGCCTGGGGCGAGGTCGATCCCAAGGCAGCGCATTACGGCTTTGCCGATGAACTTGCCGCCCTGCTCGATCCCGAGGTGCGCCGCGCGGTCGCGACCGGCGGCATCCAACTTTCCAATTTTCGGAGTCTGATATGGTAGGCGGGGCGTGGTAGGCGATTCCTGGACTCACAAAATCGCGCGGGTCTGCATCCTGCCGCTGGTCGATAGCCCGATCACCCCCAACCATCTGACGGTGGTCCGCCTGCTCAGCGGAATCGCCGCCTGTTCGTGCTTCGCCGTGGGCCAATGGGAGTTCGATCTGTGGGGCGGCTGGCTCTGGCTGTTCTCGGCCTTCCTCGATCGCGCCGACGGCGAACTGGCGCGCGTCAGCGGCAAGACGAGTGCGTGGGGCCACAAGCTCGATTACGTCGCCGACGTGACGGTCACCGCATTGTTTTTCGTTGGCGCCGGCGCGGGCCTGCGCCACGGCTGGCTCGGCGACTGGGCCATCCTGTGCGGTCTCTTAGGGGGCGCCGGCGTGGTGGCGGCCGAGATCCTGGCCGAGAAAATCGACCAATTGCAGAAAGATACCGGCGAGAAGGCCTATCCCGGCTTTGCCGGTTTCGACTTTGACGATGTGCTGTATCTTTTCGGGCCGCTGGTGTGGCTGGGCTGGCACATGCCGGTCATCGTGGGTGCCACGATCGGCGCGCCCGCCTTCGCGCTGCTGACCTGGTACAAGCTCGGCAAGGCGCGCGCCCGGCACGGACAAATTCCCTAGCTATTCAAGAGCCCAAGCGTCACGCGGTTTTAAGCTTGGCGGATTTGCGGCGCGCCTGCGCTGGTGGCGGCACCTCGGCGGCGGTGGGTTGCCGAGCGGCAGCGGCCTCCTCGGCCTCCAGGCGCAACAGCGCCGATCTCAGATCGAGCGCTTCGCATTCCTTGCACAAACGGCCGCCGCGCGGCAATCCGGCGCGCTCTTCGGCCTCTTCTTCGCTGGGCCACGACGAACATTGGGTGCGCCAATGCCACGTGGGGGTTTCCCAGGTGCGTCGAAAAAACATCATGTTGACCCGCCTTGTTGAACATCCGGCGCGGTCACCCTCAGCACGGCGAACAATTTATGACATTCGCCTTATTTATAGGTGATGTTCGTAACCCGGTTCGACACGCAGGGCGAGAGGCAAAATTCAGACTCGCACAAATTTGATGTAAGAATTTAGTTCTGATTTACCTAAAATTTGAAGGAATTCTGGGCTTTCGTCCCCCCGATGCGTTTACATTCGACCGACATTGGGACGACAGACCATCGACATCACGTCTACATCGGATCGACATTTCATCGACATCGGATCGACTGGGTATCTACCGGCGATCGACAGGGGATCGACAGGGGATCGACACCAATTCGACCCGATCCCAAGGTACCGCCGGGCACACATGCCCGGATAAACCGGAGACGGTACGATCCATTCACCATGTTCAAGAGCAATCGGGTCGCGCGCGGCGGGCTCGCTCGCTGCGCCGCCGAACGTGAGTACGAGACCCTGCAGATTTCTTTTTGAAGAATAGCCCACATGAGTTACGTTGGTCAAGAACAAAATAGGAACATTATAAAGTTTAATTTGTACGTATGTACGGTATAATAGTAAAGAGAGACACGATGATCGTCAGTTTCCGAGACGACTGGCTCGAACAATTTTTCTGCGACGACCGAATCTCGAAGCATATACCGGCAAACGCTCGGGATCGGTTGTTTCGCAAGCTGCAATTGATGGACGACGCGACCAACGATCTCGACTTGCGGTCGCCGCCGTCCAATCACTTCGAGAAGCTCAAGGGCACGCTGCAAGATTGGCATTCAATTCGCGTTACCAACAGTTGGCGTTTGATCTTTCAGTGGAATGGAACTCTCGGCGAAGCGTCGAACGTCTATCTCGATAACCATAACTATCGTTGATCGATCTCAAGTTAGGTGAAGCCATGACAACGATGACTAAACGCCGCCCCGTCTCCGTCGGCGAAATGCTCGACGAGGAATTCATGAAGCCCCTCGGCCTGACCCAAACGGCCTTGGCCGAGGCGATGGGCGTGGAACGACGACTGGTCAACGAAATCTGTAACGAACGGCGCGCGGTGACGGTCGATACTGCGCTCATGCTCGCGCGCGTCTTCGGCAATACGCCCGACTTCTGGCTGAACGTGCAACGTCGCACGGATTTATGGGAAGCTCTGAACACGCCGGAGCGGCGCAAGCGCATCGAGCGGGCGAAGCCGGTGGAAAGCCCGCTCTAAGGCGACAACCACTCAGGGGCTACGATGGCATTTTGGAATAAATGGTTCGGATTTAGGTGGAGCCTCTACTTCGTTCTAGGCGAAAATCAATTGATTTACGCCATGCACGAAAATTCGGCTTTACGCTTGGTTGGCTACGTTATGGGTTACTTCGCCAACGGCGGAATACCTGCCGAACCATGGAATCTCTATTTAAATTTCAATCACGAACAAAAATCGATTTTGTTGAAACCCGACCATTTCACTTCCACGGGAGAAAATGTCTCGCCCTTTCTAATTCGTGAGATCGAGAATTTAGATTCGGGCTGGCGAGTGAAAGGTGGGGAACCCGTCTTCATCGAAGTAGTGACGAATAAGCGCATCAAACTCAATGATCGGAGCAAGCATATCGACGTGCATGCGATGCTGGCAAATGCAGGTCAACCGCGAGAAGCAACATTCTATACAGTGATGGACGAAATTTTTAGAAAAAATGATCTTTAAGCTAGATCTTCCTTATTCTAAGCCCGCTTTTTCTTCGCCTTCGTGCGACCATTGAGCACGCGGGCGAGGTACTGCCCAGTATAACTCTCCGCCACGTCGGCCACATCCTCGGGCGTCCCCATCGCGACCAGTCGGCCGCCCTTGTCGCCGCCCTCGGGGCCGAGATCGATCACCCAATCGGCGGTCTTGATGACCTCAAGATTATGTTCGATCACCACGATGGTGTTGCCCTGATCGACGAGCGCCTGGAGCACCTCGATCAATTTGCGCACATCCTCGAAATGCAGCCCGGTGGTCGGCTCGTCCAGGATATAGAGTGTCTTGCCGGTGGCGCGGCGGCTCAGTTCCTTGGCGAGTTTCACGCGCTGCGCCTCGCCGCCAGATAGCGTCGTCGCCTGCTGGCCCAAATGGATATAGCCGAGCCCGACCTGCATGAGCGTCTGCATCTTGTCGCGGATAACCGGCACGGCTTTGAAGAATTCGAGCCCTTCTTCAACCGTCATATCGAGCACATCGGCGATGGATTTGCCGCGGAAGATGATGTCCATCGTTTCGCGGTTGTAGCGTTTGCCCTTGCAGACGTCGCATTGCACGTAGACGTCGGGCAAGAAGTGCATCTCGATTTTGATCAGGCCGTCGCCCTGGCACGCCTCGCAGCGCCCGCCCTTCACGTTGAAGGAGAAACGCCCCGCCTGATAGCCGCGCGCCTTGGCTTCGGGCAGTCCTGCAAACCAATCGCGGATCGGCGTGAAGGCGCCGGTATAGGTCGCGGGGTTGGAGCGCGGCGTGCGCCCGATGGGCGATTGGTCGATATCGACAACCTTGTCGAGGAATTCGACACCTTCGAGCTTCTCGTGTGCGCCCGGATGCGTGCGCGTCCCATTCAGGCGCCGCGCCAGCGCCTTGTACAGCGTCTCGATCACCAGCGTCGATTTTCCGCCGCCCGATACGCCGGTCACGCACACGAAGGTGCCGAGCGGCAGTTCGACGGAAACGTTTTGAAGATTGTTTTCGGATGCGCCGATCAGCTTCAAGGTCTGGCCCGGCTTGCCCGGACGGCGGACCTTGGGGACTTCGATCTGACGAAAGCCTGTGAGATATTGGCCGGTCAGGCTCGCACTCGATTTCATGATCTGCTCGGGCGTGCCTTCGGCGACCACCTGGCCGCCATGCACGCCGGCGCCCGGGCCGATATCGATGACATAATCGGCGGTGCGGATCGCGTCTTCATCATGCTCGACGACGATCACCGTATTGCCGATATCGCGCAGGCGTCGCAGGGTTTCGAGCAGGCGCGCATTGTCGCGCTGATGCAGGCCGATGGACGGTTCGTCCAGCACATAGAGCACGCCGGTCAGGCCGGAGCCGATCTGCGAGGCGAGACGGATGCGTTGGCTCTCGCCGCCCGACAAGGTGCGCGAGCCCCGCGCGAGCGTCAGATATTCAAGACCCACATTTTTGAGGAATCCGAGCCGCTCGTTGATCTCGCGCAAAATCCTGCGTGCGATTTCGTTCTGCTTGTCGGTCAGCGATTTGGAGAGTGCCGCGAACCAGCTTTCCGACTCGTCGATCGACATGTTGGAGACTTCGCCGATATGCTTACCCGCGATCTTGACCGCGAGCGCTTCCGGCTTCAGGCGATAGCTATGGCAGGCATCGCAGCCGGTGACGGTCTGATAGCGCGCGAGGTCCTCGCGGATCCAGGCGGAATCGGTTTCCTTCCAGCGCCGCTCCAGGTTCGTCACCACGCCCTCGAACGGTTTCTTGATGTCGTAGCTCTGCTTGCCGTCGTCGTATTTCATTTTAACGGCGATCTTGCCCGAACCGAACAGGATGGCGTCCTGATTTTTTTTGCCGAGCTTCGACCACGGCGTCGTCATCTTGAATTTGAAATGCGCGGCGAGGCTTTCGAGCGTCTGCTTGTAATAGGCGGAACTCGTTCCCGCCCAGGGTGCGACGGCGCCTTCGGCCAGCGACAGACTCTCGTCAGGCACCACCAGCTCGGGATCGAAATACATTTGTGTCCCGAGCCCGTCGCATTTCGGACAGGCGCCGAACGGATTGTTGAAGGAGAACAGCCGCGGCTCGATCTCGTCGATGGTGAAGCCGGAGACCGGGCAAGCGAACTTGGCCGAGAAGGTGACGCGATTGCCCTTGTCAGCATCCTCGGTGAAGGCCAGGCCTTCGCCCAGCTCCAACGCGGTCTCTAAGGAATCGGCAAGTCGGACTTCCAAACCTTCACGCACGACCAAACGATCCACCACGACTTCGATATCGTGCTTGATCTGCTTTTCGAGCGCCGGCACCGCATCGATCTCGTACAGCGTGCCATCGACCTTGACGCGCTGGAAGCCCTTGCGGGCGAGATCTTGCAATTCCTTGCGGTATTCGCCCTTGCGGCCGCGCGCGATAGGGGCCAGCAGATAAAGCCGCGTGCCCTCCTTCATGCTCATGACGCGGTCGACCATCTGGGACACGGTCTGCGCCTCGATGGGCAGGCCGGTGGCCGGCGAATAGGGCACGCCGATGCGCGCGAACATCAGGCGCATGTAATCGTGGATTTCGGTGACCGTGCCGACCGTCGAGCGCGGATTGCGCGACGTCGTCTTCTGTTCGATCGAGATCGCGGGCGACAGCCCGTCGATGGAATCGACGTCCGGCTTTTGCATCAATTCCAGGAATTGGCGCGCGTAGGCCGACAGGCTTTCGACATAGCGGCGCTGACCCTCGGCATAGATGGTGTCGAAGGCGAGCGAGGATTTCCCCGATCCCGACAGGCCGGTGATGACCGTCAGGGAGTCCCGGGGGATGGTGATGTCGATATTCTTAAGATTGTGCTCACGGGCACCACGGATGACGATGTCAGGCATCCGAAATATATGGCGCGTTGCAGCGCAAAAAGCGAGTCCCGGCTTCTCAATGTTATCCCCCCCAGAGGGGGAGGGAGCTATGAGGTGCCGCTCCGGATCCCCGGCTGCAGGCATTTTGCCCAATAAGCATAGATCGCGAAGCCGAGCGCGATCACACCGAACCACAAATACATGCCGTCATAGGAGCCGAAGGCAAGATACAGCCCAGCCACCACCGGCGAGATCGCCTGCCCCATCCTAAGCGCGAAGGTCCCCGCCGAGGACAGAGTGGCGCGCAGATCGGGCGGCGACAGATCGAGCAGCTTGAGCTGGAGCATCGGCCGCACGATGCCGAAGGCCGCCCCATAAATGATCGACGAGGCCAGCAATCCCCAGATGTTCGGCGCAAAGGGTACAATCCCGCTTGAAATCGCCATGCCGACGAAGGAAACGGCGACCAGCGATCTTTGCGAGAAACGGCTTTCGGCCCACGGCAGCCCACCCGCCATGAAGACCCCCGAAATGGCCCGAGCCCCCATCACCAGGCCGATGACGAGTTCGGGGGCATTGAAGGTGTCCTTCATATACAGCGGCAGATAGGTGATTAGGGCGCCAAAGCCGACGAAGATGAACCCCCCGGTCATGATCAGGGTTTCGATGACAGGGCGGCTCGCCAGATGCGTCCAGGCATGACCGAGGAAGGCGCCGCCGCGCGAGACGGGTTTCTGCTCCTGGGACTCGTCCAGGCACAAGGCCGCGTGGATGGCGATAGGCACAGCCGTCCACAGCAGCGCGAAGGGCCAATACCAGGCGATGGTCGCGAGCGCGCCCGCCACGATCGGCACCGCAGAGGAGCCGACATTCTGGATGGCGCCCAGCCACCCCGCGAGCCGGGTGCGTTGCGCGCCGGCGAACAAATCGCCGAGCAGCGCGTAATTGAGCGTGATGATCGCCGAACCGCCAATCCCTTGGATGAAACGCAGCGCGAACAGCGTGATCGGATCGGGCGCATGGACGATCAGCCCGCCCGCGATCCCGAACAGCAACAGCGACGGCACCAGAACGACCTTTTTGCCGAAACGGTCGGCCCACAGGCCCGCCAGCGGCACGAAGATGAATGCGGGAATGGCATAGGCCGTCATCACCCAACCTATATTCTGAGTCGAAATCCCCAGCGCATCGCGCATGCCCGGTAGGGCCGGCGAAACGGCCTGAAATCCGAAGAGCCCGACGGCGGTGGTGAGGATGATAACGGCGGTGGCGTGCTGAAGGCGGGTTACGGCCATGCCTTGTGGATAGCGGGAGCCGACGCCCCTGTCATCCCCAGACTCAGCGAGCCGACGCGAAACCTTAACAATTGCTTAATACCATCGACCCGGACCGACGACATCCTGCACACAGGGCGATCATTAGTTCTAAAGAAGTGATCGGTTTTGTATGTGTTCATCGGGGGAAGTTCGAATGACCGAACAGATCGATTTCGCTCGGCAGCAGGCCGCAAACCGCACCATTTCGCCTATTGTCGCAGACTACAACGCGATCTCGCGGCCGATCTCGTTCGCGGGGGGATTGGGCTCCGAAAAGGCGAAACGCGACCTGCTCGCGGCTCTCAAAACCGAGATCGATTTCGCCTTCCAGCCGATCGTCAATATCCATACGGGCACGGTCTTCGCCTTCGAGGCTCTGTTGCGCGGCCAAGCCAAGCTCGGATTCGCGGGTATCCACGATCTATTCGATGCCCTGCACGAATCCGGCATGCTCTATACGGCAGACACCGTGCTGCGCGACCTGGCGCTCGGCAAATTCGCCAAGGTTTCCGACGAAAATCACTACAAGCTGTTCTACAATCTCGACAATCGCATCATCAATGCGCCGGATTATCAGCGCGGCAACACACGCCGCCTGATCGAAAAACACAATTTGCCCATCAATGCGATCTGTTTCGAGATTTCCGAACGCCATTCCTTTGCCGAATATGTCGATGCCGGGCGCGTACTGCGCCGCTATCAGGATCAAGGCTATTCGCTCGCCATTGACGATTTCGGCGCCGGGTTTGCCGGGCTGTCGCTATTCTACGAGCAACATCCGGACTACGTGAAAATCGACCGCTTCTTCATTTCCAATCTCAGCGGCGACCACAAAAAGAAATTGTTCGTCTCGACGATCGTAAATCTCGCCCATGCGCTGGGCGTACTGGTGATCGCCGAAGGGGTCGAGACAAAGGACGAGTATCTCGCCGCGAAGGATATCGGCTGCGATCTCGCGCAAGGCTATTTTATCGCGCGTCCCGAACAGGATCTGGGCAAAATCTGTCTCCGCAACGCGGAGATCGAATTGGTTTCGACCGGGGACAAGCGCTTGGCGAGCTCAAGCAAGACCGCGCGCGACCGCCAGTTCATCGAGGACAAGCTCGACATCATTCCGTCGATCCCGCTGGGGTCGTCTTTTACCGAAATCTACGAAGCCTTCCGCAAATCGCCGCAGAACAGCTATCTGCCGGTGGTCGATCAGAAAACCGGCAGCTTCATCGGCATCGTGCGCGAGCCGAACATCCGCTACTACATCTATTCGCCGTTCGGACGAGAGCTTCTCGAAAATAAGAATTATGGAAAGAAACTCGCCGATTTTGTGAGCTTCTTTCCGGTCGCCGATATCGGCCTCGGCTTGGAGAAAATCCTCGAGGTGATGCACCAGAGCCAGGATTCCGACGGCATCGTGATCCTGGAGAATTCGAAATATCTCGGGTTCCTGAGTGCCATATCGATGATCCGCGTGATCAACGAACGCAATCTGTTCACCGCGCAGAATCAAAATCCACTGAGCGGGCTTCCGGGCAACGCCACCATCATCGACTTTGTGAACGAAACCATCGGTGCCGAACATGAAAGCTCCGTACTCGTCTATTTCGATTTCGACAATTTCAAGCCGTTCAACGATACCTACGGCTTCCGACAAGGCGATCGCGCCATCATGCTGTTCACCGATCTCATGACGAAAAAATTTGCGACAACCGACGCCTTTCTCGGACATGTGGGAGGCGACGATTTTTTCCTCGGTCTCCGCGGTCGCGCCCTTTGCGACGTCGAGGAGCAGATTCGCAATCTGCTTGAAACCTTCCGCCAGGATGTCGAGAGCTTCTACAGTCCCGAAGCGCGCGCGACCGGTTATATCGAGGTGCGCGACCGCAACGACGAATATCGCCGCTTCCCGCTGATGGGAGTTTCCGCCGCCGTCATCGAATTGTCGGCAGGCACGAGGTCGGTCACCGTTGACGGCCTATCGACGCGGTTCGCCGAACTCAAGAAACGGGCTAAGAAGGAATGCGACGGATTCTGCGCGGATAAAGTCGCGGGTTGAAACGCCACTAGGACGAGCGCGGCGAACCCAACTGATCCAGCGGATCGACCGCGCGCTTGCCGCGGCGGATCTCGAAGTGAAGCTGCGGGCTCACGACGTTGCCGGTCGACCCGACCGCGCCGACCTGCTGGCCCTGCTCGACCCGGTCGCCGCGTTTGACCAGCAGTTTGTCGTTGTGGGCATAGGCGGTCATCCAGCCGTCCGAGTGCTGGATCAGCAATAAATTGCCAAAGCCGCGAATTTCGTTGCCTGCATAGGCGACAACGCCAGAGGCCGCCGCATGAACCGGGGTGCCCTTGGCAGCCACGATATTGATGCCGTCATTGTGAAGGCCGTCGCCTTTGGGGCCGTATTCGGAGGCAAGCTTGCCTTGGACCGGCCAGACGAAGCGGCCGCTGCCGCCCTTGCCGCGCAAGGCTGCTGTCGGCAGGCTGGCGAGCTGCGCCTTCTCCGGCTGCGGAGCGGCTTCGGCCGGACGCTCGACCGGCGTCCCCGGCTCGACGTGACTCACAGCGGGTGTCGCGGGCACGTAAGCAGGTGCCACATTCACTGCCGCAGGTGAAGTCGACGTGGCGGATACCGAAGCCGGAACCTGGACGGCCGCTTGGAGCGGAGCGGAGCGGTCAGGCCCGATCGATGCCACGCGCGCCTCTTCGATCACATGAACCTTTTCGAGTGCCGGGCCGCGCGGGCTCGGCGCCGGTATACTTGTTGGACCGGTCGATCCCGAACGGTCGACCGTCTCGACCGAGGTCGGAGTACGCGTATCGCCGCCCGGCAGGATAAGCGATTGATTGGCACGAATATTATAGGGCGGGGCGAGGTTATTGAGCCGAGCGAGTTCGTAGGCATCGACGCCGTAATAACGCGAGATGCCGTAGAGCGTGTCGCCGCGGATCACAGTGTGTGTCTTGGACGCGGGCAAGATCAGCGTCTGGCCCTTGGCGATGCGATAGGGTGGCTGCAAGTTATTGGTTTCGATGATCGCGCGCGGGGTCACGCCGGTGCGCTTGGCGAGATCGAACAGGGTTTCGCCGCTCTGCACCGCGACGGTGCGCGATTGCCCGTTCGCGACCGCGACAGGGGCGGCGGCGGCGCGGGGCGGATTCGCCAAGTGCGGCTGCGGTTGAGGCGGCCACTGCAAACCGCCGCAGGCCGACAGAGTCGCGGCGACAAGGATCAGGAGTGCCGCGCGCAGCATCACACCGCCTCCCTCGCCGTATCAGCCGGCACAAGCGGCACAAAGGGAACGGCGCGCATTTCCTTGGTCGTGAAACCGCTGCCTTCTCGCACGACTTTCACGATGGCCTGGCTCGCATAGTCGCTGCCGATCGGCACGACCATCGCGCCGCCCTCGGCCAATTGATCGGCGAGCACCGGCGGCACGTCGGCCGCGGCGGCCGTCACGATGATGCATTGGAACGGCGCCTGCGCTTTCCAGCCCAAAGTGCCGTCGCCGGCACGGGTCGTGATATTGAACAATTTCAATTGGCCGAAACGCTGCTCGGCCATCGCCAGAAGCGGGCGGTGCCGCTCGATCGTATAGACGCGGCGCGACAGCATGGCGAGCACGGCGGTCTGATAGCCCGACCCCGTTCCGATCTCGAGCACCTTGGTGCGCGGCGTGAGGCAGAGCGCCTCGGTCATCAGGCCGACGACCGCCGGGCGGCTGACCGTCTGGCCATGTCCGATCGGCAGGGCGACATCGTCATAGGCGGCATGGCGGAAATGCGCGGGCACGAACACGTCGCGCGGCAGTTTCTCGATCGCCCCCAAAACGGCCGTATCGGTGACGCCGGCCTTCCGTAGCGCCATGACGAGTTTGGCTTTGCCCTCGTCGCTCACGCCCCATCCCTCGTAAAGGTGGCCACCCTAGTCATATTCGATTGCCCCATACTCTCGCCACCCATAGCACCCCCACACCGACCAAAGGCGGGCGTGGGCGCACAGAATCCCGACCGCAGCCTTTCACGATTTGGTTAACCAGCGATTAAGGATTGCGTCTTGCCCTGGACTAGACCGCAACGGCGGCTGCAAGCCGCTGGCGGAAATCGTCCGGGAACGGGACCGAGGTCCGCTTGACCATGTCGAAACACACCTCGACCGATTTCTGGGTCGCGCAGTGGGTCATCGTTTCCGTCTCATAGAGCCGCAATTCGTGCGCCAGGCTCTTGGTGCCGACCTTGGTGATCGCGCCCTTGATCTGCACCAACTGACCGACCGTCACCTCGTGGTGGAAATCGATTGTCAGTGTGGCGACCACCGTGCCGAGCCCCGCTGCGCGCATGTCCGTCATGCTAACCCCGCCCAAGGTCAGCATCTGCCAGGCCGCGTCGTTGAACAGCGCGGAATAGTGACGCACGTTCAAATGGCCGTAATGATCGCAAAGCACGGGCATGATGATAGTGCGGGAAATATCGTGCCATCCGGTCATTGTGTCGCTTGCTCGGTCAGCCATCACGCCCGCTGGATCGTATCGAGCCCGCCCATATAGGGGCGAAGCACGTCCGGCACCGCGATCGAGCCATCGGCCTGCTGGTAATTCTCCAGCACCGCGATCAGGGTGCGCCCGACCGCCAAGCCGGACCCATTGAGGGTATGAACGAAACGCGTCCCCTTCTCGCCCGCCGGGCGGTAACGCGCATTCATGCGCCTTGCCTGAAAATCGCCGCAGTTGGAGCAGGACGAAATCTCGCGGTAGCGGTCCTGCCCGGGCAACCAGACTTCGATGTCGTAGGTCTTGCGCGCGGAAAAGCCCATATCGCCGGTGCACAGCATCATCGTGCGATAGGGAATGGCCAGACGCTTCAGCACGTCCTCGGCGCAGCCGGTCATGCGCTCGTGCTCGGCCTCCGAATCCTCGGACCGCACGATCGACACCATCTCGACCTTGAGGAACTGATGCTGGCGGATCATGCCGGTCGTGTCCTTGCCTGCCGCCCCGGCCTCGGAACGGAAGCACAGAGTCTGCGCGGTATAGCGACGCGGCAGAGTTTCCTCGGTCACGATCTGCTCGGCGACGATATTGGTGAGCGAGACCTCTGCGGTCGGGATCAGCCACATATCCTGCTCGGTGCGGAACAGATCCTCAGCGAATTTCGGCAATTGCCCGGTGCCGAACAGCGCATTGTCGCGCACCAGGACCGGCGGGCTGACTTCGGTGTAACCGTTGGTCTGCGTGTGCAGATCGAGCATGAAGGCGCCCAGCGCTCGTTCGAGCCGCGCCAAGGCGCCCGACAGGATCACGAAGCGCGCACCCGACATTTTCGCGGCCGTATCCATGTCCATCATGCGAAGGCCGGTGCCGAGCGCCACATGATCCTTGGCGGTGAAATTGAATTTGCGGGGTTCGCCGTCCTTGCGGACTTCCTTGTTCTCGCTCTCGTCCTTGCCCTGCAGCACGTCGTCGGCCGGCAGGTTGGGCAACGAAGCGAGAAGTGTGTCGAGTTCGTCGCCCGCAGCCTTACCCGCCGCCTCGGCCTCGGCCTGCTCATCCTTGGAGCGCGCGACCTCTGCCATTTCGGCGGCCGCATCCTCGCCCTTGGATTTTTTCTGGCCGATCTGTTTGGACAGTTCGTTGCGCCGCGTCTGTAGTTCCTGCGCGCGGGTCACGGCCTCGCGGCGGCGCTTGTCCAACTCCAAGAGTTGATTGGCAACATCGTCCGCACCTTCAAAATTACGGCGCGTGAGACCTGCCGCGAAAACAAGGGGCTGCTCGCGAATGAAACGGATGTCGTGCATGTGATTAGCTCTGGGCCTCGTTGAAATCCGTATCGTCGACGACGCCGTCGTCGGTGATTTCTTCTTTCGGTCGCCGCTTTTCCATCATGCGCACGACGACAATCGAGGCCTCGTACAAAATTATGATCGGAATGGCGAGCCCGACCTGGCTGATCACATCAGGCGGGGTGAGGATCGCCGCAGCAATGAATGCGATGACGATGGCGTAGCGCCGCTTCTCGGCCAATCCGGCCGCTGTCGTGAAGCCCGCCCGCGCGGCCAAGGTGAGCACGACCGGAAGCTGGAACGCGATACCGAAGGCGAAAATCAACTGCATTACGAGCGAGAGATATTCGTTGACCTTGGCTTCGAGCTGGATCGGCATCATACCCTCGCCGCCCGGCGATTCGAAACTCAGGAAGAAGCGCCACGCCATCGGGAAGATGAAATAATAGACGAGCGCTCCGCCCATGAAGAACAGCACCGGCGAGATCACAAGATAGGGCAGCAGGGCCTTCTTTTCATTGGCGTAGAGGCCGGGCGCCATGAACCGCCACAATTGCGCGGCGATGAAGGGGAAGGCCAGGAACATCGCCGCGAAAAACGACACCTTCAAATAGGTGAAGAAGGCCTCGTGCAGAGCGGTATAGATCAGCCGGCGATTCTCGCCCTGCTCGTGCACCACTTCGGCCAGCGGATGCACGAGAAAGGCGTAGATATGCTCGGAGAAGCCGTAACAGATCAGGAACAGGACGATTACGGCGATGAATGATTTGATCAGCCGGTTGCGCAGTTCGATCAAATGATCGAGCAGCGGCATTTTAGAGGAATCGTCGTCCTGGGCGGCACTCACGTCTTGGTCTCTTTGGATTCAACCGCTGGCACCGGCGCATCCGGCGCGGGCGCGGGTGGGGCAATGCTCGTCACCGGCAATTCCGGCATCTTCACATTCACCAATTCCTCGCCACCGAATTCGAAAGCTTCGCGGATCTTCTTATCGGGATCGACGGATTTCTCGACATAGGCGCTGGGATCGCCCTGCGTCGCCTCGCGGATTTGCTGGCGCACCTCGTCGAGTTCGGATTCGCGCATCATGTCGTCGACATGACTCTTGAATTCGTAGGTCACGCGCTTGGCCTTGCCGACCCAACGGCCGACGGCGCGCATGACTTTCGGCAAGTCCTTGGGTCCGATGACGACCAAAGCGACAAGCGCGATTACGAACAGCTCTGGCCAGCCGATATCGAACATTGCGGCCCGCGATCCTAGGGGCGAGGAAAGAAAAGTTGAACGACGAAACCTTCGCCGAGGCTACGATGCGAGCTAGTCGGCTTTTTTCGGAGACTCGGTTGTGTGTGCCGACGACATCGGACGATGCGTGTCGTCCGGCACGCGTTGCGCCGTGGCCGCACTCGCGGCATTCGTCGCCGCGGTTTCCTCCTCATCGTCCTTGATGCCCTTTTTAAAGGATTTCAGGCCTTTGCCAAAATCGCCCATGATCTGCGAAATCTTGCCGCGCCCACCGAACAACAGCAGGACGACCGCGAGGACGATTAACCAATGCCAGATGCTAAAGCTACCCATGGCAACCACTTTCACGTTTAGTGTCAGGATGTTGCGCCCATCATGGCAGATGCGAGGGGACGGAGCAACGACGCCGGGAGGGCCGAAAACCGCTACATCCGGCTCTTGAGGCGGGATGCGGTTTGAGGCGAGGCATAATCCTCGATTGGACCCAGGAAAGATTTGAGGAAAACGAGACTTCGCGCATCCATCTTGACCCCGGCCAGGATCATTTCGGCGGCCTGATAGAGCCCCTCGACGTAGCGGGTCGAGCGGGCTTCGGTCTCTTTCCACGCCTCTTCCGTGCCGCTCGCGCGAAAGCGGATCGGCTGCGCCATGAACAAGCGATGGCGCATATTGGTGTTGGAGACGAGAAACCGCGCAATTTCACCAAGCGACAGCGTGCCGCCTTTCGGTTTTTCCGCAAGGTAGGTCGCGGGCGTGATCTTGCAGACCAGCAGCTCGTCCGACGATCGCACGAGATGGATCGCGGAATCCTCGCGCACGGCGCGCAAGGCATATTCGTAATCCATCGTGCTTGAATAGCGCAGACCG
The DNA here is from genome assembly GCA_945877815.1 of Caenispirillum bisanense. Lineage (GTDB taxonomy): Bacteria > Pseudomonadota > Alphaproteobacteria > Rhodospirillales > UBA2165 > CANIGJ01. Next base: position 52,333 of record CAMDWJ010000009.1, on the reverse strand, counting down.
GCACGCGGCACCGTCAGCAACGGATGAGGGAAGTAAGTGTGAGTAACAAAGCCGTCGGCCGCACTGACTCGCCAATTGAGCTGCGACGGATAGGTCGTGAAGGGATCGGCATCGACGAACATCGATTGCGCGATGGGATGGAGTGCCGCAAGACCGACCGCGACCAGATCGCGCCCAGACATCCCGGCGCCGATCCGGTCCTTGAGAAGCGGCGTGGCCCGACCTTCATCGAGACGCAGATGCATCGCGCAGACGGCCTGCGCGCCCGCACGATAGAACGCGATCATCGCCGGCCACGAACCGTCCGAGAACAGGAAATCGGAATCGAGCAGGATGGCCGCATCGCTCTTCTCCTCGGCGGCGAGGTCGAGGAAATGCAGCGAGGTCAGCCGCTGCACATTGTGCTTCACGGTGTCCGGTGGCGAATTGGCCATCGCCTCGGAGAGTGAGGCCCCCTTGAACGGAATATCTTCGTAGAAATGGAAACGCACCTCGGCATAAGGTGCCAGAGCGTCCACCCCCGCAGCGAACAGCGGTTCGGAGGCACGATCGGTATAGATGTGATAGACGAATTCGATGTCGGCAGCGGACAGCGCAGGCAAATTGCCCGGCGCCAGTTGGCTCGCCAACGAATATGTCAGGTATTTCTCGACAAAAGCCGTACCCCAGACGGTGACGTAAACGTCGGCGCGCATTTAGAAACGCCCCTGCCGAATGTCATTTGACAGGCGGCCCTCCCACCCTAATCCTCCCCTTCGCAGGGGAGAGGGGACGTTACTTTTTTTTAATCCCTCCCCCCCATCGCGCACTTGCGCGCGGCAGACCGCGCGATCGGTGGAGGGTTGGTGTGGGGGATAAGCGGCGTCAGAGACCATTCACTCGCGCATGAGTTTGCGCAAATCGCCATCTTCAGGATCGAGTGGATCTTCGGACAGATCGACCTCTTCGGCCGGTTCGGCCAAGGCGTCCGGATCCTGCGGCTCTGCACCCTGAATACCCAAGGTCTGGATCGCCGGACGCTTGTCCAGCAGGCCGGCGGCGCGCAAATCCTCGACACCCGGCAGGTCGTCCAATGTCTCAAGTGCGAAGTGATCGAGGAAAGCCTCGCTGGTACCCCAGGTCACCGGGCGGCCCGGCGTACGGCGCCGGCCGCGCGGGCGGATCCAACCTGACTCGAACAGGATATCCATGGTGCCCTTGCTGATGCTGACACCACGAATTTCTTCGATCTCGGCGCGCGTCACCGGTTGATGATAGGCAATCACCGCGAGCGTCTCGACCGCGGCACGCGACATTTTACGGCTGATTTCGCGGTTGGTCGCGAGTTGCGGAGCAAGATCGGTCGAGGTGCGGAACGCCCAACCCTTGCCGATCTTCACCAGATTGACACCGCGCGTCGCGTAGTCTGCCCGCAGGCGTGCGAGCAGCGCGGGCACGGCCGCGCCGTCCGGCAGGCGATCCTTGCAGACCGTCTGCGACACCGGCTCGGAGGACGCGAAGATCAGGGCCTCCAGCAAACGCAGTTGGCCTTCGTCGACCTCGGTCGGTTCGGGAAGCTCTTCTTCCGTCAAATCCTCGACGGCTTGCTCGATGACCTCTTCGGCAGCGACCTCTTCGGGCGCGGAAGGCTCGTCGGCCGGCGCATCGAGCACGGGCTCGGCGTTCGCATCCGTGGTCTCGGTTCTCGCTTCGATCGCCTGGGTCTCCTCTTCGTCCTGCATGGTCTCAATCGCCTGCGCCAAATTCGGCACACTCGTGACCTCAGATTCGGAAACGTTCAAATCCATCATACGACTACCTTGTTTCTTCGATACGTGCAGCACTTGCAACTTCTGCTTCGCTGGAAGCCCGGATATAGACCGGGCCGAAATTTTCGCCCTGGCGGATGCGCATGCGCCCGTCCTTGGTGAGTTGAAGGGCCGCGAGGAAGGTTGCGGCCAACGCCGAGCGGCTCACGATATCGCCGCGCAACTCTATGGGGAGGAACTGCATGAGATTGGACCAGTCCGGAATACGCCCCAGCATCGAAGACAGGCGCTGGATCGCCTCATCCATCGAATAAAGCTCGCTGGGCGCCACGCGCAAGGTCTTGATATTGGAGCGCCGCGCCTGATCGCCATAAGCGCTCAGCAAATCGTACAGCGTCACATTGTAGCGTGTGGTGGAGTTGTAGCCGAAGGCCTCGGGCTCGCCGCGCTTGAAATAGTCCACGCCAAGCTGCGGGCGGTGGATGAGATTTTGCCCGGCAGACTGCATCGCCTCCAAGCGCCGCATCTGATAGGCGAGCGCCTCAGCCATCACCTCGCCTGAGGGTTCCTCGGTTGTACCTGTTTCGGGCAACAGCAGTTTCGATTTGAGATAGGCGAGCCACGCCGCCATCACCAGATAGTCGGCGGCGAGGTCGAGGTTCTGTCCCTTCAGCCGGGCGATCCACAGCAGATACTGGTCGGCCAACTGCAGAATCGAAATCTGTGTGATGTCGACCTTTTGGTCGCGCGCGAGCGTCAAGAGAACGTCGATCGGCCCTTCGAAGCCCGCGACGTCGATAACGAGTTCCTGGCCCGGGTCGACGATAGGCCGCCCGGCATCCTCTTCGAAGTTAGCGTCGCGCTCGCTCATATGTCACTTGAGTCCCACGAAATCGGCAATCCACAGCATCGTCTCGAAGGCCGGCTTCCCAACGATCCATTGGAATACGTCGAGATCGAGGCCCACCATCTGCCCAAGCCAGGGCAGCAGGAACAGAGCCCCCAAAATAATGACAAAGCCAGCCCTCTCCAACCGGGCCACAGGACCGGCCAGATTCTCGGGCAAAACCGCCACTAATATGCGTCCGCCGTCGAGCGGGGGGATGGGGATAAGATTGAAAAAGAAGAGAATCAAATTGATTAACATCGAGACCGTCAAGGTCGCCTGCGCCCAGGGGATAACCCCATCGGGCAGCGAAGGCACCAGATGGAAGAGCAACGCGGATGCAACGGCCAGAACCAGGTTCGATCCAGGCCCGGCAAAGGCGACCGCGACGATGCCGGGACGTAGCGGGCGCAGCCGCGCGAAATTGACGGGAACGGGCTTGGCAAAACCAAAGGTCATGCTGCCACCCGATGCCAACAGCAACATGATGGGTAGGATCACGGTTCCGAACGGGTCGATATGCTTTAATGGATTGAAGGTAACGCGTCCCGCCTGCAGCGCAGTGTCATCGCCGAAGCGAAGAGCGACGAATCCGTGCGACGCCTCGTGCAAGGTGATCGCCAGCAATACCGGGATCACCCAGGTCGAGATGCGAAAGATCTGCGAGCTTTCGTCCATTATTGATCCAGTAAGGCGGCAAGCCGGGTTTCGGCGGCCAAGTTGTCGAACGCCGCGGTTGGCCCGGCGATCAGCGCACGGGCCCGGTTCAATCGATCCATCCCCGCCGGATCGAGACGACGGGTCCCCGACACGACGGAATACATTTCCGCAAGATCGCCGCTGCAATGAAGAACGACATCGCAGCCGGCATCCAGGGCCGCGCGCGCGCGATCCGCGAAGCCGCCTGACAGTGCCTTCATGGACAGATCGTCGGAGATCAGCCAACCGTCGAAACCGATTTCGCCGCGGATGACTGTATCGATCAGGCGGCGCGAGCACGTGGCCGGCACCGCCGCATCGATCGCCTCGAAAACGACATGCGCGGTCATTGCCATCGGCAGATCGCAGAGATCGCGGAACGGCCTGAAATCATGGGCACTCAGTTCGGCGTGGGAGACTTCGACGCGCGGCAGTTCCTTGTGGCTATCGGCGCGCGCGCGCCCGTGACCCGGAATATGTTTGATGATGGGAAGCACGCCGCCGGCGACCAAGCCCTCTCCCACCGCGCGCGCCAGACGCGCGACCATTGCCGGCTCGGTCCCATAGGCGCGATCGCCGATGATCGGATCGGCGTCGTCCTGCGGCAGATCTAGGACCGGCGTGCAATCAACATCGATGCCGAGATCGGCAAGCTCGGCCGCCATCAGCCGCGCGTTGAGACGCACCGCCTCTTCACCGGCCGCCGGATTGCGTTTCGCGAGATCGGCGAACATGCGCGCCGCCGGTGCCGGACGCCAATGGGGCGGTTTGAGACGGCGAACGCGCCCGCCCTCCTGATCGATCAGAATGGGCGTATTCTTGCGTCCGACCGAAGCGCGCAAATCAGTGCACAGCTGGCGCACCTGCTCGGGCGAGGCGCAATTGCGTTCGAACAAGATGAATCCGACCGGATCGGCATCCGCGAAAAAAGCCCGCTCAGCTTCGCTCAACTCCGGGCCGGCACAGCCGAAAATAACGGCGCGTGGAGATATGTCCGCCACGATCAGCCTTCGGGCCGTATGGGCAGGCAGGGGATTTTTTGCCTGGCCATCTCCTGGCAGGCCGCGTCGGCCGCGGCACGGTCGTTAAACGGCCCTGCCTGGATGCGAAAATAAACTCCCTTCGTGCCAAGATCGGCGCGCTCGATATTCAGTGCGAGACGACCAAGCACGGATGCATAGGTCTTGCGCATTTTGTCCCATTCTACCCACGCGGCCGCCTCGGTCCGCACCGCACCCAATTGGATCTTGAAGGCGCGCGCCGGGATAGAGGTCGCAGGGGCCGTCGCGATCTGCTCTTCCGACTTAACTGCGGGCGGAGGCGGCGGAGGCGGCGGAGGTGCGGCACTGCGGACCTGGTTCGGGCTCGGTGAGGCCGCCGATGGCGCGGCCGGTGCTGCCTGCGAAGCGGCGGATACGCCGTCGGGTTTGACCTCGACCATTTCCGTTTCGTCGTCATCGGATTCGCCCGGTCCGATCGTCATTTGCGGCGAGGATTCCTCCGACGCCACAGAACTCGGCGGCGTAGCGGTGAGCGGCGGACGCATCGGCGCCTCAGGACGCGGCGACAGGCTTTCAGTCACCGCCTTGCCTTTGCCAGCCTTATCGCGCTCAAGGAGGCCATAGACCTCTTTGTCGCGGTTTGGAACATCCGCGCCGCCGGGCGTTTCCGGACGCACCTTGAAGGGCCCGTCCACCGCGCGCACGGTCGGAATATCGTCGCCCGTCGGACGTAGGAAATCCTCGCCCCATTTTTTGTAGGCGCCATATCCGCCGCCGCCCAGTATGGCAAGGACCAGAACCAGCTTGAGCCAGCCCCAATTGCGTGGCTTGCGCCTGCCGACCTGTTCGAAGGCTAGCGTATCGGCCTGCAACTCACGTTCGCTGACCTCCGGCATGGTGGCGAAGGGCGGCTCCGCATCGGGCTCCAGTTCGGTCCTCGGCGGTGTGTAAGCGACGTCACGTTCGGTGCGCGGATAAAGATAAGGTTCCTTATCCGATCCGCCGGGCGGCGTAACGGACGGCGGCAGGCGGTCGGCTGGACTCATCCGCGCATCTCCTCGACAGGGACAACGCCCATGACGGCTAATCCGGATGCGATCACGCCAGCTAATGCCCTCACCAGGGCCAGACGAGCGCGCGTCAGCTCCCGGTCGTTCTCGTTGAGGAAGCGCAGGCTGACGTCCTCGCGCGCGCCTTTGGTCCACAAAGCGTGGAAGTACGACGACAGGTCGTTCAGATAATAGGCGATGCGATGCGGTTCATGCGCGACGGCGGCACTTTCGACCATGCGCGGCCACGCCGCCATCGCCTTGATGAGTGCCAATTCGGCTGGATCGGTTAGACGCTCGACGGGCGCGTTGGCCAATTCCTCCGCCGTCAATTCGTTCGCCGAAAATGTCTCCGCCGCGTGGCGCAACACCGAGCAGCACCGCGCATGCGAATATTGCACGTAGAACACCGGATTGTCGCGGCTCTGTTCAACCACCTTAGCGAGATCGAAGTCGAGCTGCGCATCGTTCTTGCGCGTCAGCATGATGAAGCGCACGGCATCCTTGCCGACTTCGTCGATCACTTCTCGCAAGGTGACGAAGGTGCCGGACCGTTTCGACATTTTCACCGGCTCGCCCTTGTCCATCAGATTGACCATCTGGCAGAGCTGGACGTCTAGGCGTCCCTTGCTCTCGGTCAGGGCCTGTACGGCGGCGCTCATCCGCTTCACGTAGCCGCCATGGTCGGCGCCCCAAATGTCGATCATATCGGCGTAGCCACGGCGGAACTTGTCGAGATGATAGGCCATGTCGGTCGCAAAATAGGTCCAGGTGCCGTCGGACTTGGCGACCGGACGATCGACATCGTCGCCGAATTGCGTGGCGCGGAACAGCTTCTGCGGGCGCGGCTCCCAATCCTCGGGCGTCTTGCCCTTGGGCGGTTCGAGAGTGCCGGTATAGATCAGGCCGCGGCCTTCGAGCTCGCGCATCACCTCATCGACGCGGCCGCCCGCGACCAACGCACGTTCGGACGTGAAGACGCTGTGCACGACACCGAGTGCTGCCAGATCCTCGCGGATCAACTTCATCATCTCGGCGACCGCGAAGTCGCGGAGCGGCGGCAACCATTCGGCCTCGGCCAGGTGAAGCCATTTGTCGCCGTCGCGCCCAGCAAGCATCGCGCCGATCGGAACCAAATAGGCGCCGGGATATAGACCTTCCGGTATCGCAGTCACGACCTCGCCTAAGGCTTCGCGGTAGCGCAGATGGAGCGAGCGTGCGAGCTGATCGACCTGCGCGCCTGCATCGTTGATGTAATATTCGCGCGTTACATCGAAGCCCGCCTTGGCCAGCAGCGCCGCCAACGCATCGCCGACGACCGCGCCGCGCCCATGGCCGACATGCATCGGTCCGGTCGGATTGGCCGACACATATTCGACGTTCACACGGCGGCCCTGCCCGGCCTTCGAGGTGCCATAGACAATGCCAGCGCGCAGGATTTCGGCAAGGCGCGTGTGCCAGAAGGAATCCGTCAGCGTCAGATTGATAAAGCCCGGCCCCGCGACCTCGACTTTTACGACATCGGCATCGCCGCCCAGCTTGGCTGCGATCTTGTCCGCTAGATCGCGCGGCTTCAGTCCCGCCGCCTTCGTCAGGACCATGGCCGCGTTGGTGGAGATATCGCCATGCGCCGCATCGCGCGGCGGCTCGACGGTGAGACGCGAAATATCGGTACCGGCGGGCACGATACCGGCGAGCGCGCCTTCGATGCGCCCACGCATGATCTCGAATGCGTTGGTCTCGGCACTCATGACACAAAAATCCTCATGACGCGCGCGCCTGCACATCGATCAGCCGCACATGCTCATCAATGGCGAAACGGTCAGTCATACCACCGATATAGTCCGACACGGTGCGCGCCGTCACCTCGTCGCCAGGCTTGCCAGCGCGCCTTTGCCATTCGGGCGGCAGGCTCTGCGGTTCCGCCAGCAGCAGCGTGAACAATTCGCGTACGACGCGGCGCGCCTTGCTGGTCATGCGATTGACTTTGTAGTGGCGATACATGTGTTCGCGCAGGAATTCGCGGATCGCGGCATCGCAGCGCATCATCTCATAGCTCGATGCGATGACCGGATCGGGCAAGGTTCTCAACTCCTCGACCGATTTCGGCGCGACGCGTTCAATGCGGTTCAACGACTCGGTCAGGCAATCCTCGACCCATTCGCCAATCATGCGGCGAATGGCCTCGTGAATCTGGATCGAGGGATCGAGATTCGTGTATTCTGCCTGAACATCATGGAATATCCGACCGACAAGAGGCAGTTCCATGAGATCCGCTATGCTAAAAAGACCCGCGCGCAATCCGTCGTCGATGTCGTGGTTATTATAGGCGATGTCGTCGGCGAGTGCCGCGACCTGCGCCTCGGCGGAGGCGAAACTGCCGAGTTCCAGATCGTACACGCCCATATATTCGCGGATGTCGCGCGGAACCTCGCGCGCGATGCCATGGCCGATCAGCGGGCCGTTATGCTTCACGATCCCTTCCAGCGTTTCCCAGGTTAGATTGAGGCCGTCGAAGGCGGGATATCGCCGTTCCAGATTGGTGACGACTTTCAACGACTGGGCATTGTGGTCGAATCCCCCGAACGGCTGCATTTCAGCGGCGAGCGCGTCTTCGCCGGCGTGACCGAAGGGCGGATGACCGAGATCGTGGGCGAGCGCCAGGGCCTCGGCCAAATCCTCGTTGAGGTTCAGATAGCGCGCGATGGAGCGCGCGATCTGCGCGACCTCTAGCGTGTGGGTCAGCCGGGTGCGGAAATGGTCGCCCTCATGGTTGACGAAGACCTGGGTCTTATACTCGAGCCGGCGGAAGGCGACCGAATGGATGATCCGGTCGCGGTCGCGCTGGAAACAGTCGCGTGTGGCGCTGTCGGCCTCGTGATACAGCCGGCCGCGGCTTCTGGCCGGGTAGCAGGCAAAGGGTGCGAGATTATTTGGCATTGGGGGCAAACTAGCCGCGCATGGATGGGGAGGCAACGATCCTGACCTGATGTTGGCCCCAATTTGACAAAATGCTGGTTCGGATTAAGTATCAGGAGCGATTCGGGATTGTATGGCAACGACTTAACCCGATTTTTCTTAGGGTCAATATGCACAGCGATATCGGCATCACGGCCAACGCGGCCAAGCGCATCAAGGAATTGGTTGCCCTCGAAGGCGACGATTCGCTCGCCATGCGCGTGTCGGTGTCGTCCGGCGGCTGCTCGGGCTTCCAGCTTGGCTTCGATCTCGACCGCGAAATCACATCCGAGGACAAAGTTTTCGAGTCCGAGGGCGTCAAGGTCGTGGTCGATGAAACCTCGCTCGAACTGGTCAAGGGCGCCGAGCTTGACTATGTCGACAATCTTGTCGGCTCGTTCTTCAAGCTGAGCAATCCCAACGCCTCGTCCTCCTGCGGCTGCGGCGTTTCTTTCTCGATTTGACATCGTCGATCGCGCTTCGTGGGCGGCCCGTCACGTTAGTCATGACGCTCCTATGTTCATGTGCTAAGACGCGCGTATGGTCAAAATCGCCACCTGGAACGTGAATTCGGTCAGGGCCCGCGCCGCCCATTTGCAACAGTGGCTGGGCGAGTTCCGCCCGGACATCGTCCTGCTGCAAGAACTCAAATGTCTCGAAGAACAATTCCCGCGCACTGAGATCGAAGATCTCGGCTACAACGTCGCGATCTTGGGACAGAAAACCTATAACGGCGTCGCCGTGCTGTCCAAAAGCCCCATCGATGTTGAGCAGCGCGGCCTGCCCGGGATGGAAGACGACACCCACGCACGCTATCTGGAGGTGTTCACCGCCGGGCTGCGCGTCGCGTCCATCTATGCGCCGAACGGCAATCCCGTCGAGAGCGAGAAATTTCCCTACAAGCTCGCCTTCCTCGAGCGGCTTTATGAACATGCCCAGGGGCTGCTCGAAACCGAAGATGCCTTCGTGCTTGCCGGCGATTACAACATCATCCCCGAGCCGATCGACGCCATGAACCCGGCCGCCTGGACTGGCGATGCTCTATACCGGCCTGAATCGCGGGCCATGTACCGCAAGATGCTCTATCTCGGTCTCACCGACGCAATCCGGGCTCAGCATCCCGAGCACGGGGTCTTTACCTTCTGGGACTATCAGTCCGGTTCGTGGCAGCGCGACAACGGCATCCGGATCGACCATCTGTTGCTTTCCCCGCAGGCGGCGGACCGGTTGGTGAATTCGGGCGTCGACCGCACCCCGCGCGGGTGGGAGAAGGCATCGGACCATACCCCCGCCTGGTGCGAACTGGCCGACTGATCGGCTCACTGCTCAGGTCAGCGGATCGCACCGAAGCCACGACATATGGCGCGGCCGCCCTTCCGAACAGATAAGCCACCGATCATTGTCATTCAGCATTCCGAGTTCCGGAAATGGCGAAAGGTCGCGCGTTCCCATTGTCAGCAGGGTGATGGAAAAATGTTCGCTGAGCATCTCTATGAGGTTTCGCTTCTTCGCATCTCCGTCATTCACCATGAAGTCATGAAGTTCGATGAGCAGCATCGAATGACGAAGCTGCTGTATACAATGTAGGGAAAGTACGTCGAATTCCCCGCCTTCGATGTCGCACAGCACAACGCACTCGTTGAGGGCGACACCTAGTTTCGAAATCTCGCTCGGAAAAGCTGCGCTGGCCGTACCACCGATAACGATTCTCTTGTCGACTCCATTCGCCTTCGCGGTGGCCGCGATGAGTGCGCGGCCTTTTTCCGACGACTCATAGCAGACCGATCTTTGGAAAATATCCGCTTTTAGGAGGCCGATGCCGTAATAGCCGTCCGCTGCCCCCAAATTCACGAGAGTCGTGAAACGGGGCGATTTGCTCAAAATCGCGTCCAAGACCTCCTTTTCGTAGAGGCCCAGCAATTTGGCGGCCAGATCCGCGCCGCCCCAGGATGAGTCTTTGTTGAGAATGAAGGACTTCAAGGGGCCATATCGGACGACCCCTTCAAACACTTCAAAAATATATCGCGAGATGAATTCTCGGCGGATATCAACTGCTTGCTGGGATTGTGTCTCGAACAGGTCGTCTATTCGAATAACGCGCACGTGATCACCCCCCGGCTATTCTTCCCCGCCGTATCCATACAGATAATCAGGTAATCCGCCACCATATTGAGCGGCTCGGAGTCAGAAGCGCGCAGGCGTCAATATTCGGGGGAATAACCGCATCCTACCGGCATTGGTATGATTGAACGCCGGCCATTTCGGCCAGCGTAACCTTAAAATGAAGGCATTTCACCGATGAAGACCTTATTGGCCGCCACCGCCGCCGCGCTCCTCCTGACCGCCGGCGCCGCGCCCGGAATCGCTTATGCCCAGGGCAAAGCCGAAACCAAAATGGAAAACGTCCAGGAGAAGGGCAAGAGCGCCGAATCCAAGGGTAAGGCCGAAGTCAAAGGCAAGAGCGAAACCAAGGGCATCCCCGAGGTCAAAGGCCAGAGCGACGCCAAGGGCCAAGCCGCCGACAAGGGGAAAAAGTGATACGGCATTCAGTGATATGATGCTGGGGTAAGGAAGTCTCCCGGCCCCCCGCCGGGAGGCTTCCCCTCCGGAATCGGACACAAACCCATGGATAAACGAACCGCACTCGTCGCCGAATTGCCGCATCTCATGCGTTATGCGCGCTCGCTGACGCGCGATACCGATGCCGCCAACGACTTGGTCCAGGACACGACCGCCCGGGCACTCGGACGGCTTCAACTATTCCAGGCCGGCACAAACATGCGCGCATGGCTGTTCACTGTGATGCACAATCTGCATCGCCAGAACCTGCGCCAATCCTCGCGCCGGGCCAGCCCATCGCAATTGACCGAGGAAATCGAAAACCGCGTCGCCGCCGTCGACGACGCGACACAACGACTGGCCTTGCGCGATCTCGATCGCGCGATGAGCGAACTGCCCGAAGAACAACGCCAGGTCGTGCTCCTGATCGGACTCGAAGACATGTCTTATCAGGATACGGCGTCGATCCTCGGCATCCCCGTCGGGACGGTGATGTCGCGGCTCGCCCGAGCGCGCGAACGTTTGCGTCGCGCGGTCGAGGGACAAAACCGGCCGCAATTGAGGAGCGTAACATGACCGAGCCCGAACAACTGTCCGACACCGATCTCAATGCCTATGTCGATGGCGAGCTCGATACCCAGGAACTGGCCGAGATCGAACTCTGGCTCGCCGACCACCCGCAGGACGCGGCGCGCGTCCATGCCTATAAGCTTCAGCGCCTGCAGCTCCATCTGCTCTACGATCTGCCGAAAGATACGCCTCTCCCGGCGGGTGTGCGCCAAGCATTGGACAATAGTGGTGTACGCCGCTGGCTGCCGGGATGGCGCCAGATCGCGGCGGCTCTCATGCTCGTCGCGGTCGGCGGCGCCGGCGGCTTTTGGAGTAGCGATGTCGTCACACAGTCACAGCGCACACCCGGCAGCCAGTTCGTCAATCGCGCGATCAATGCCTATGCCGTCTATGCGTACGATTCCTCGCGGCCCGTCGAGATCGGCGTCAATGACGAAACGGATTATGTCGGCTGGCTCTCCGACCGGCTGGGGCAACAAATTCGCACGCCCGATTTAAGCCCCGCCGGATTCGCGTTGATCGGCGGGCGTCTGGTCAATGATCAGGGCGAACCGGCCGCGCTTATCATGTATGAAAACGATAGCGGTGGGCGCGTGACCCTCTATGTCCGCCGCGGCACAGGAAACCTGGACACCGCGTTTCGCACCATTGACCAGAAGCACAAAAATGCAATTTATTGGAGCAATGGCGCGCTGGATTACGCGCTGGCCGGCGAGATGAAGGAAAACGAGCTCAAGATCATCCGCAAGACAATCTCGCAGGCACTCGAAGCGCGCGCATCGACTTAAATTCTACCAAGTCCTCATCCTGAGCCTGTCGAAGGATGGGCGCGAAAGCCAAAACCCTCATGCTTCGACAAGCTCAGGATGAGGGTTTTTCTTTCCCTTATTTCGCGCGCATCCCGAAGCGAGTTCCGTAGTCGACCGGCACGATTTCGCCCGTGATCAGGCCCGGCCCGTCGATATACCAGCACACGATCTCGGCGATATCTTCGGCGTGCGCCGTCTTGCCGACCGGCGTCGTCGCGGCCATGTCCTGGACGCGTTCGTTGAAGCGTTGCTCGCCCAATAGGTTCTTCATCCAGCGGGTGGCGACGAAGCCCGGGCAAACCGCGTTGACGCGGATATGCGGCGCCAATTGGCGCGCGAAGGAAATCGTCATCGAATTGAGCGCACCCTTGGACGCCGCATAGGCGATGGAACTGCCTTCGCCGGTGAGCGCCGCCAGCGCCGATACGCTCACGATGGCGCCGTCGCCGCTCGCCTTCAGGGCCGGCACCACGGCGCGAATCATCTGATAGGCGCCGATTACGTTGACCGCATAGATGTCGTGGAAGTCCTGGGCGTTCAGCGCATCGTAATCGCCCGGGGTCGCGGGCTTGGTGCGCCCGGCGCTGTTCACCAACACATCGAGCCGTTTCCACTTCTCGAGCGCCGCTTTCGCCATCGCGCGGCAATCTTCGTCTTTTGAGACATCCGCACTGATCAGCAGAACATCGGCTCCTGCCTTGCGGCATTCGTCGGCCGTCTCTTCCGCCTCGCCCTTGCTGCGCGAATAGTTGACGACGACATTGCAGCCCTTGGCGGCAAGCAGCTTAGCCGTTTCGGCGCCTATGCCCGTTGCCGATCCCGTGACGATGGCCGCGCGACCTTGCAGATCCATATACCCCTCCCTACTCCGGCCGTTGCGAGGGCCGGACGATTTTCGTTTCTCGACGAAAGACTATTCGGCCGCTTGCGCCTTCACACCACGCCGGCCGCGTTCGACCTGCGTGACGTCGCGCACCGCGCCGCGCGCCGCACTCGTGGTCAGCGCCGCATAGGCGCGCAGTGCTTGGCTGACCTTGCGCTTGCGCTGCTCAGTCGGCATCCACGGTTGCGCACGATTTTCCATGGCCGCGCGACGACGCGATAACTCCGCATCCGAAACCGCGAGATTGAGCGTGCGGCCCGGGATATCGATCTCGAGCATATCGCCCTCTTCGACCAGGCCGATGGCGCCGCCCTCGGCGGCTTCCGGCGAGACATGTCCGATCGACAGGCCCGAGGTGCCGCCCGAGAAACGTCCATCGGTCAGCAACGCGCAGTCCTTACCGAGGCCCATCGATTTCAGATAACTCGTGGGATAGAGCATTTCCTGCATGCCAGGGCCGCCCTTCGGCCCTTCGTAGCGGATGACGACGACGTCACCCGCCTTGATCTCGCGGCTGAGGATCGCCTTGCTGGCCGAGTCCTGGCTTTCGAAAATACGCGCCGGACCTTTGAACTTGAGGATGCTCTTGTCCACGCCTGCGGTTTTCACGATGCAGCCTTCGAGCGCGATATTGCCGTAGAGCACGGCCAGCCCACCGTCGGCCGAATAGGCGTTCTTGACCGAACGGATAACGCCCTTCTCGCGGTCGAGATCGAGTTCCTTGTAACGCCGCACCTGGCTGAAGGCCACCTGTGTCGGTACGCCGCCGGGCGCGGCACGGAAGAAGGTGTGGACATTCTCGTCCTTGGTGCGGGTCACGTCCCAGGCGTTAAGCGCGGCGCCCATGGTTTTCGAATGCACGTTCGGCGCATCGCTATGGATCAGCCCGCCCTTCTCCAACTCGCCCATGATCGACATGATCCCGCCGGCGCGATGCACGTCTTCCAAGTGGATATCCGCCACGGCGGGTGCCACCTTGCAGACGTTCGGTACCTTGCGCGACAGACGGTCGATATCGGACATGCTGAAGGGGATTTCGCCTTCCTGCGCGATCGCCAGCAGATGAAGCACCGTATTGGTCGAACCGCCCATGGCGATATCGAGGGTCATGGCATTTTCCAGGCCCTTCATGCCGACGCTACGCGGCAGCACGGAGACGTCGTTTTGATCGTAATAGCGATGCGCAAGCTCGACCACGAGACGGCCGGCGCCGAGGAACAGCTCTTTGCGGTCGGCATGGGTCGCCAACACGCTGCCGTTGCCAGGCAGCGCAAGGCCCAGCGCCTCGGCGAGACAATTCATGGAATTGGCGGTGAACATGCCCGAGCACGAACCGCAGGTCGGGCATGCCGAGCGCTCGTATTGCTCGGCAAGCTCATCCGAAACGTTGGGGTTGGCGCCCTGGATCATGGCGTCGATGAGATCGATTGAGGTTTCCACGCCGTCGATGACGATCTTGCCCGCCTCCATCGGTCCGCCCGAGACGAAGACGCAGGGGATATTGAGGCGCATGGCGGCCATCAACATGCCGGGCGTGATCTTGTCGCAGTTCGAGATGCAGACCATTGCGTCGGCGCAATGGGCATTGACCATATATTCGACCGAATCCGCGATGATCTCGCGCGACGGCAGCGAATAGAGCATGCCGTCGTGACCCATCGCGATGCCGTCATCGACCGCAATGGTGTTGAATTCCTTGGCCACCCCACCGGCCTTTTCGATCTCGCGCGCAACCATCTGACCGAGATCCTTGAGATGGACATGGCCCGGCACGAACTGCGTAAAGGAATTGGCGACCGCGATGATCGGCTTGCCGAAATCGCTATCGGTCATCCCGGTTGCGCGCCAAAGACCGCGCGCGCCGGCCATATTGCGGCCGTGGGTCGAGGTCTTGGATCGAAGTTCAGGCATATCGCTCTCCCGCCGTCTGGGTTGGGGAGATATTACATAAACCTGTGGAAAACTTTGTGCCAGTCCAAGAAAACTGGAATTATTTCACATATCCTGTCGAAATCCGCCCTCCTCGAACGACTTTGGTTCAGCGGGGCAAGGTGCCCGGCCACAACCTTCAACGGAGACGACCATGCAATATATGCTGCTGATTTACGGGAATGAAGCCGGCAAGAAGAACATGACCAAGGCGGATGGCGAACAGATGTACGCGGCCTACGGTGCCTATACCCAAGCGCTCATCAAGGCCGGGGTGATGAAGGCCGGCGACCAGCTTAAACCGTCCGACACCGCCACCACGGTGCGTATCGAGGGCGGCAAGACCAAGGTGCTCGACGGTCCCTATGTCGAAACCAAGGAACAGCTCGGCGGCTATCACATCATCGACGTAGCGGATGCCGATGCGGCGCTGTCCTGGGCCGCCAAATGCCCGGGCGCCAGCATGGGTGCCATGGAGGTCCGTCCCATCGTCATGATGGGCAATTGAGGCGCGATGCCGCAAGACAGCGACATTTCGGCGCGCGCGGCTGCGGAAGCGGTCGCGCGTCGGAGTTACGGTAAACTTGTCGCTTATCTTGCGGCGCGCACCCGCGATGTCGCCGCCGCCGAAGACGCGTTGGGCGAGGCCTTCGCGACCGCGCTGGCCAATTGGCCCAGAAGCGGCATTCCGAAAATCCCGGAAGCCTGGCTGCTGACCGTCGCGCGCCGCAAGATGATCGATGCGGTTCGACGGAGGCGCAGCGGCCAGGCGGCGGCCGACCATTTGAAGCTGATGGCGGACGAATTGGAAGCCGCAGCGATGACCGAAACAGAAATTCCCGACGAACGTCTGGCCCTGATGTTCGCCTGCGCCCATCCGGCGATCGATCCTGCCATGCGCGCACCGCTTATCCTGCAAACCGTGCTCGGCTTCGATGCCGCCGCCATCGCCTCGGCCTTCCTGATCTCGCCCGCCACCATGGGCCAACGGCTGGTGCGCGCGAAGAGCAAGATCAAACTTGCCGGCATCCCCTTTCGGGTGCCCGACCGCGCCGATCTCGGCGAACGTCTCGATTCCGTTCTGGAAGCGATCTACGTCGCCTTCGCCGAGGGCTGGTCCGATGCGGCCGGAACCGAAATCCGTGGTCGGGCGCTGGCCGAAGAGGGTATCTGGCTCGGCCGGCTTGCCGTCTCGCTCCTGCCCTGCGAGGCCGAAGCGCTCGGGCTTCTCGCACTCATGTTGCACGCTGAGGCACGCCGTGCGGCACGGCGCACACCCGACGGCGATTATGTGCCGCTCGCCGATCAAGATACGGCACAGTGGAATGAAGCGATGATCGACGAAGCCGAGTCCTTACTGTTCCTCGCCAGCACGCTCGGCGCCATCGGCCGCTATCAGATCGAAGCGGTCGTGC
Organism: Caenispirillum bisanense; assembly: GCA_945877815.1. Taxonomy (GTDB): domain Bacteria; phylum Pseudomonadota; class Alphaproteobacteria; order Rhodospirillales; family UBA2165; genus CANIGJ01. The sequence continues at coordinate 35,827 of CAMDWJ010000009.1, read as the reverse complement.
AGTCCGCGCACGTCGTGCGACGACGTTCAGGCCGTGCCGATTGGGCCGCAATCGAAAGCCTTTACGATGCCTTGGCGGCCCTCAGCGATTCACCCGTCGTTGCCATCAACCGCGCGATCGCCGTCGCCGAAAATCGCGGGATCGCGCAAGGTCTTGCCGTTCTCGATGAGGTGGCCGGCGATGCGCGGCTGAAAACTTATCAACCCTACTGGGCGGCACGCGCCGAACTACTGGCACGCGGTGGGAACGTCGTCGTCGCCGATGAAGCCCACGAGATGGCGATAGGATTAGAGAGCGATCCGGCCGCGCGGCGATTTTTGCAGAAACGCCGCAGCGAGTTGAACATCTGACGCGTCAACGCCGTCCGATCTTCGTCGCTTCTTCGAGCGTGTCTTCGAGATCCTTCAGCCGCTTCTCGAGATCCTTGTCGAGTTGTGCCAATTGGCGGTCGAAATCGAAGATGCGGCGAAAATGATCGAGACGGCGTGTCGCCTGATAATATTTGTCGGCACGCTTGATGCCCCACATGGCCAGCACGGCGATCATCAGCCCACCGGCCACGATCAGGATCAGCGCCGCAGTCTGACGGTCGGGCGCGACCTGGGCCGCCAACACCGTGCCCCAGACGCCGATGGTGACGAGACACATGGCACCGATGGCGAGACCGCGCGTCAAAAACCGCTGATCGCCCCGCCAATGTTTCTCGGCGTCGCGAATGGCGTTGCAGACCTCGTGCACCGCCAATTCTTGCCAGCGCTTGAAGGCGATGCCGCCGCGCTCGCCGCTTTTGCCTTCGCGGATGAATTGCTCGAGACGCTTGATAATGACATGGGCACGCTCCTCAGGCGTTGGGTTCTTACCCATCATCTTTTCGAGCGGGGAGGTATCGGTCATGCCGCGATTCTGCCGGAGCGTTGGGGAAAAGGGAAGAAGAGCCTGAAATGCGCTAGCGCGCCGTCCCCACGGGCGCCGCCATGCCCAGCAAATGGGCGCCGTAGCCGGCAGAATTCAACTCCCAATGGGTCGAGCGATGGGCCGTGACCGCATGAATATCGCGGAACCGGCGCTGCATCGGGTTGTCGGCGAAAAGCGCGCTGCCGCCTGCGGCATTGAACAACCGCTGCACCGCATGCAATGCCGTCTGGCAGCCATGCGAGGTCGCCGCCTTGATCTTCAACCGTTGTTCTCGGTTGACCTCCTCGCCCGCGCGCAGGCTCTGCATCGTTTCGCGCACCAGGCCGATGCAGAGTCGCCAGGCCGCCTCGACCTCGATCGCCGCCTGTCCGATGCCGATCTGGCTGCCGGTAAATTCCGCCATGGCAAGACCACGCGAGACCCGCCCGCCGGTATAATCGAGATAATCGCGCAGGAACGCCTCGGCGATACCGATTGCGACGGCGGCGAAACCGATCGGTGCGATATCGTGGCGCGGCATCCGATAGATGGGCGCGGCACCCGCCAGCAACGATCCCGGGCCCTGCCCCAGGTCGGAGGCGACGAAATCGAGAATGCGATGGTCGGGCACGAAGACCTCGTCCACCTTGAAGCTCTTGCTCCCGGTGCCCGACAGCCCGACCACGCACCAATCGTCGATCAAGGTCCCGTCGCTTTTGGGCAATAGGTAGAGGCAACGCCGCAGCGATCCGTCGGCCACGGCAAGCTGTCCGCCAAAGATCAGCCACTGCGCGTGATCGATGCCGCTGGCATAGCGATGGTGACCGGTCCAGATCGTGCCGCCGGCGACCGTGCGCCCCTTGCCCGTCGGTTCCAACGCAGCCGAGATGCGCGCCGAGGGCGCCTTGGCCCAAACGTCGTCCTGCGCTTGAGCATCGAACATGCCGAGCATCTGTGCGTGATCGTTATAGATGCTGCCGACCCAGGACTGAGAGGCGCAGCCGCGCGCCAGGATACGCGCGACCTCGCACAGCACGTCCCAATCCATCTCGTAACCGCCGAACCGCGCCGGCTGGCAGAGTTTTAAAAGCCCGGCGGCCTCAAGATCGGCGACCGTGTCGGCCGGCGCCTGGCGGGCCCCCTCGGCAGCCGCCGAGCGCGCGGCCAAGATTGGCACGAGTGCCTCGGCACGGGACAGAATATCCGCGGCGACGGCGCGATGAACGGTTCGGAATCCATGGTCGTTCGCTACCGCCGGATGCGGCACCCTCTCCATTCTATCGTCATTATCGGGTTTATGGGGTGCCGGCGGCAACCTTTTGATCCATTGCGCCGATGTTGCATGTAGTGGACAATCGACATAACCGCTTGGCCTTGGCGCCATTTGGGGGGAACCGAGTGAGCGACACATCCGGCACGACATCAGAACCGATCATCCAAATGATCGACGTCCATAAGTGGTACGATAAATTCCACGTCCTCAAGCATATCAATCTTGAGGTGGCGCGCAGCGAACGCATCGTGGTCTGCGGGCCATCAGGGTCCGGCAAGTCGACCCTGATCCGCTGCATCAACAAGCTCGAAGACCATCAGCAAGGTAAGATCGTCGTCGACGGAATCGAACTCAACAACGATCTGAAGCTGATCGAACAGATCCGCCGCGAGGTCGGAATGGTGTTCCAGCAATTCAATCTGTTCCCCCACCTGACGGTGCTGGAGAATCTGACCCTCGCCCCGATCCATGTACGCAAACGTCCCAAGGCGGAAGCCGAACAGACGGCGATGGGGCTATTGGAGCGCGTGAAAATTCCCGATCAGGCGCAGAAATATCCGGGGCAACTTTCTGGCGGCCAGCAGCAGCGCGTCGCCATTGCTCGGGCACTGGCGATGAATCCCAAGATCATGCTGTTCGACGAGCCGACTTCGGCCCTCGATCCGGAGATGATAAAAGAGGTGCTCGATGTCATGGTCGAACTTGCCGAAAGCGGCATGACGATGATCGTCGTCACCCATGAAATGGGATTCGCCAAGACCGTCGCGGACCGCGTAATTTTTATGGATGGCGGCGAGATCATCGAGGAAAACGCGCCGGAGGCATTCTTCGCGACTCCTCGGCACGAGCGCACCAAGCTGTTCCTCAGCCGGATTCTGGCGCACTAAAGAAAATGGCCCGGACCAGCCGGGCCATTTCCGTCTCAAAATACGAAACTTATGCCAGGTTCTTTTTGAAGAACTCGATGGTGCGGCCCCAGGCCAGTTTCGCGGCCGCGTCGTCGTAGCGCGCCGCACTGGTATCGTTGTTGAAGCCGTGCTGCTTATCGGGATAGACGAATTGCTGTAGGTCGACTTTCGCATCCTTCAGCGCTTTCTCCCACTCGGCCATGCGCTGATTGATCCGCTCGTCGTTACCGGCATAGTGGATCATCATCTTGGCCTTAATCTTCGCGGCCTCGGTCGGCTGCGGTTGAATGCCGTAATAGACGACACCCGCCGCGAGGTCGGGCGAGTTGACGGCGATCTGGTTGGACATGCCGCCACCCCAGCAGAAGCCGACCGTTCCGACCTTACCGGTCGAATTCGCATGGTTCTTGAGATAGGCAACCGCAGCGACGCCGTCGCCGACCGACTTCGGCGCGTCCATCTTCGCGAATTCCTTCGCCGCGTCGTCGTCATTCGACGGGGTGCCGCCGATCTGCGACATGTAATCCACGCCCAGAGCGACGAACCCGTCGGTAGCGAGCCGGCGAGTCACATCCATGATGTGTGGGTTGAGGCCCCGATTTTCATGGGTCACGACGATCGCCGGAGCCTTGGCAACGCCCTTGGGCTTCACGAGATAGCCCTTCACATCGCCCGAAGTGCCCTTGAAGGTCACCCATTGGACCTCGATGCGCGGATCGGTCTCGGCAACGGCCGCATGCGCATAATTGCAGGTCAGCATCGGCGCGATTACCGCTGCGGCCGTGGTTCCGCCGGCGATCTTGGCGAGCCTGCTCATGAAAACGCGGCGCTGCATCGTCGAATGTGTGAATTCGTCGTAGAGATCGTAGATTTCTTGGCTGATAACTCGCTGGTCCATCGCGTCCTCCCTGGAAAAAGAAAAATTTGTCCCTTAGGCCAACAATGGCCAAGCGAGACTATTCCCGTTGCGAACGAAAATTATGCCATCAAAGCTTGTAGTTGACGACGATTTGGCCGAGCCACATGGTCCGGTCTGCCTGATCGGATAGTCCCAGCGCCTGACGTTGCCCTGCGCCGGACATCCCTGCCGCAATACCGGGCGACACGCTCAAGCCCGGAATAGGCGTCGTCCAAGTGGCGGAAAGGTCGACTTCGTCCATCAGTTCGTCCGAACGCGCACCCGCTTGGCTGGGTTCATCGTATTTATGCCGATAATAGGCCAGTCCAAGCGACAAAGTACCTTCAATCGGCTGGGCCTGCAGACCGACGTGGTAGCTGTTCAGATTGCTGTTCGCACCGACATATTGCGAGTAGATCAGGCCCTGGGTCCAGGTCGTGGAGCCACGCGGCCCGGCATCGGAATACAGTGGATCCCATGATTTATCCGTGGTGTCGCCGGTATTCTTGTCGCCGCTGAAGTGAGCATATCGCCCTGTCAGGACCGGCGCCCACGGCAGATCGCCGAAGGCATATTGCGGCTGGAGGTACCAAGCTTCGGCATCGACGCTGCCGCCGTTCCCGCTTCCCCGCCCGTTGCGTTCGATGGCGTATTCGCCATAAATTCCAAATGCGTCGAGATCGGGAATAAAGCTTCCCCCCGCGCGCGCACTCAATACATTCAGCCCGTCGCGATTGGCAGCAGCGTCGCCGCCGCCTTTCGAACCGGAGAATGAGAAAAGTCGATCAGCTTCGTAGACCCTAAGCGCAGTGAGGCCGAGGTACCATTTGCGTTCCGCATAATCGAGCCGCCCCTTATCCTCGGTCTTGGAGCCGAACCATTCCAGGTTCGCCCCGATCAGACGCGTGTCCGGACCGTCGTTACCATACATCAGGACCTGATCCACATTTCCTTGAAGATGAAACACATCAGCGCGGACTGGCGCAGTATTGATTCGGGCGATAGCAGTTCGTTCAAACGCGGCGCGAGGGCCCAATAAATATGCTGCGCGCCCGCCGCCGTCTGCGGTTCCATTGGCGATCAGAAACCCGTCGCCCACGACAAAAGGTTGGTTGCCGACCGACAAGTCGATCGCGCTTTCGGCCAATCCGAGCGACGGCCCAAACCGGACACCGATATAGGCGTCTTCGATGCCAAAATGTTCGGGGTGATCCGATGTCGTCGAGGTCGCCTGGGCTTCGCCGGCCCCACGAGTCATCGCACCGACGGCCGAAATGCGTCCGTATATCTGACCGAGATCGTCGTCGCCGACATCAAATTGAAGGCCCGGTGTAACAGCACCTTCATACCAATTGCGTCCGCCGGCGCGCGTACCGGTCCGACTGTTGCTGCCATTGCCGAACTGCGCGTTCTTGAGGCTATATGCACCAGCAGCCGCATCCAGCGTCGCGCGCAGGTTGACCTGCCCCAATTCAAAAGGAATTCCAGGCCCGTCGCCTGCCGTCGCAGCCCCCGCAATGGACATCGCAAACGCCGTAACTACGCTGTGCAATAGCGTTTTCGAAAAGTACATTTTTCACCTCACGTCCGCCCGATTGAGCGAGGCGTGAATCCACCGTTTGCGTTCCAATGCGCAATTAAATGATCGGCAAGATCCCAGGTCCCGCGAACATGAGGCAGCGATAAGGCGATTCTTAAACGCCAACAACTAAAAATTGAAACTAGGTAACCGTACCTATTGCATCAGACAAGAATCGAATCGCCGAGGTCTAGATTTATTCTACGCTGAGCCGAGACGCGCGAGCGCTTCGTTGATCTTCGCGATCGAAGAAGCCGCGTTTTCGCGCCTCTGGTTTTGCTCTTCCACCACCTCGGGCGGCGCCTTGGCGACGAAGGCTTGGTTGCCAAGCTTGGCGTCGATCTTACCGATCTCGGACTCGAGCTTGCCGATTTCCTTTTGCAGGCGCGCACGTTCCTGCGCCACATCGATCACCTCACCGATGGGCAGGACCAAAGTCGTTGTGCCCAGCACATCCTGCACCGAGCCTTTCGGCACCGCACCTTCGAGCGGCCTCAATTCGGTCACCCGCGCCAAGCGCTTGATGAGCGAATCGTGGCGTCCCGCGCGCGACAGAACCTCGGCATCAGCATTGCGGAAGAACAAGGGCACCTGCGCCCCCGGCGGCACGTTCATTTCGGCGCGCACCGATCGGACCTGAGAGATCAGGTTCACGACCCAATCCATCTCGGCTTCGGACGCGACATCGCCGAGACCGGTATAATCGGGCCAATCTGCCGAGATCAGGCTTTGCGTCCTGGGCGACGTCGTTTGCCACAACTCCTCCGTGATGAACGGCATGAAGGGATGCAGCAGTAGCATCAATTGATCGAGCACCCAGGCGGCCGTCGCGCGCGTTTCGACCGCGGCCGCATCGTTGCCCTGGAAAATCGGTTTAGCGAATTCGATATACCAATCGCAAAAGGTGCCCCAGGTGAACTGATAGATCGAAATCGCCGCCTCGTTGAATTTATATTCCTCGATGCCTACGGCGACGGCCTTGGCAGCATCGGCGACCTTGCCGACAATCCATTTGTTCAGCGTATGGGTAACTCGCTTCGGATCGAATTCGGGATCGAGCACGCAACCGTTCATCTCGCAGAAGCGCGCCGCGTTCCAAAGCTTGGTCGCGAAGTTGCGATAACCTTCGACGCGGTTTTCGGACAACTTGATATCCCGCCCCTGCGCAGCATGGGCGGCCAAGGTCATGCGCAATGCGTCGGTGCCGAACTTGTCGATGAGTGCCAGGGGATCGATGATGTTCCCCTTGGATTTCGACATCTTCTGCCCCTTTTCGTCGCGCACGAGGGCATGGATATAGACCGTGTGGAACGGCACTTCGTCCATGAAGTGCAACCCCATCATCATCATGCGCGCAACCCAGAAGAAAATGATGTCAAAGCCGGTGACGAGCACGTCGGTCGGATAATATTTGGCCAGTTCCGGCGTCTGTTCCGGCCAGCCGAGTGTCGAGAACGGCCACAGCGCCGACGAGAACCAAGTATCGAGCACGTCGTCGTCACGCTTCAGATCGGTGCGTTTGCCGTAGTGCAATTGCGCGGCCGCGTAAGCTTCGTCCTCGGTCATTTCGACGAAAATATGCCCGTCGGGACCGTACCAAGCGGGCACCTGATGTCCCCACCAGATCTGGCGCGAGACGCACCATGGCTGAATGTTGCGCATCCATTCGAAATAGGTGTTCTCCCAATGCTTGGGAACGAACTGAGTGCGCCCCGCCTCGACCGCCTTGATCGCGGGAATCGCGAGCTTGGCCGCATCGACGAACCATTGGTCGGTCAGCCACGGCTCGATCACCACGCCGGAGCGGTCGCCGTAGGGGATCGTCATCGCGTTGTCGTCGATCTTCTCGAGCAGACCCAACGCCCCCATCTCGGCGATCACCTTCTCGCGCGCAACGAAGCGGTCAAGATTGCGATAAGCCTCCGGCACATTCTCGTTCAGCTTGGCGTCGCGATCGAAGATGTTGATCCGGTCCAGATTCTGGCGCCGGCCGACCTCGAAATCGTTGAAATCGTGCGCCGGCGTGATCTTGACTGCGCCCGAACCCTTTTCCGGGTCGGAATATTCATCGGCCACGATCGGGATGCGCCGCCCGACGATCGGCAGGATGACGAACTTGCCGACAAGATCGGTATAGCGTTCGTCCGTCGGATGAACCGCGACGCCGGTGTCGCCCAACATCGTTTCGGGGCGCGTCGTCGCCACCGTGATGAAACGCTCGTCCTGGCCTTCGACGGGATAGCGGAAATACCAAAGCTTGCCCACAGTCTCGCGTTGCTCGACCTCGAGGTCCGAAATCGCGGTGTGCAGCTTCGGGTCCCAATTGACCAAGCGCTTGTCGCGATAGATCAAGCCTTCCTTATGAAGCTGGACGAAAACCTTGCGCACCGCCGCGGACAACCCCTCGTCCATGGTGAAGCGTTCGCGCGACCAATCGCACGAAGCCCCCAGGCGGCGGAGCTGATTGACGATAGTGCCGCCGGACTCGGCCTTCCATTTCCACACGGTATCGATGAATTTTTCACGGCCGAGATCGTGGCGCGTCTTGCCCTGAGCTTCGAGCTGACGCTCGACCACCATCTGCGTCGCTATACCCGCATGGTCGGTCCCCGGCTGCCAGAGGGCGTCGCGGCCCTGCATGCGGCGGTAGCGGATCAAGATGTCCTGTAGCGTGTTGTTGAGCGCATGGCCCATATGCAGGCTGCCGGTGACGTTCGGTGGCGGAATGACGATGGTATAGGGCGCCGCGTTGGACAGCGGATCGGCCGCGAAGGCGCCGCTAAGCTCCCACTCGGCATAGTGCTTGGCCTCGACGTCCTGCGGATTGAAGGTTTTTTCCAGCATAATGACTCAAAAAAAATGCGCGCCTCGTGCGGCGCGCACCTTATCAGGCGTATGAATTTGTTTAAAGGTCGAGCCGCTCCGCCCGATTGACCATGTGGTCGATTTCCTTTTTGACCAAACGTTCAATCAGATACGGCAGGTTCTGATCGAGCCATTCGCGAAGCAAGGGGCGTAGAATTTCGCGGATCAACCCTTCGAGGGTCATATCGCGGTTGCCAATCGCGATATCGCGCTTGTTCAACAGCGCGCGCGCCAGTTCCTGCAAAGCGTCGGTGGAATGTTGTTGCGCGGGGGGCGACAAAATCGGCGATCCCGCACCCACGTCGCGAACGGGTTGAGCGATCATCTGTTGGGTCAACTCCAGAATATCCTCCGCAAAGGTGCGCGGCTCACGGCGCGGCGGCGGCGGGGGGATGAATGGCTCTGGCTCATACTCCGGCTCCGGTTCCGGCTCTATTTCCGGCTCCGGTTCGATATCCTCGAATTCGATCTCCGGTTCCGGTTCGGGCTCAGGTTCCGGACGCGTGCGCATGTTGCGCATAACCTCCGCAAGATCGATTTGCTCCTCTTCCTCTTGTTCCGGCTCGGGCTCGGGTTCCGGCGGCGGAGGTGGGGCGGCTGCTTTGGCAGCAGGCGGAGGTGCCGCGGGTTTCGGCGGCGGCGCTGCGGCAGCAGGTGCAGGAGCCGCTTCGGCCTGGTCGTCTTCGGACAAAATACGTCGAATCGACGCGAGGATGTCCTCCATCGACGGTTCTTGTCCTTGTTCGCTTTGTTCGGCCATCTATCGACTGTCCCGTCAAACTCACCAAACGCCTTGCCGATCCCGTTAATTTACAGGGCCGAACAGTCTAATGCCTCGACGCTTCCGCCAAAGTCGTTTCACCCGGTGAGCGCCGGCGCTTTGCGCCAGTCCTATTTTGTATCACTCGATGCCTCTGGCAAATCAGGCACATCCAAACCAATGAACCGATCACGCTCGCGCGCATAGAATTCGTTCGGTTTGTAAATATCGACCGGCAGATTCAATTGCTCGGCGGTCAGGCCACCGACAGCTTCCTTAAGCTGGTAAGACGCCACAATCTCGTCACGTTGCGATTTAACTAAATTGACCTGTGCCGTGAGTAGCGTCTGCTCGGATGACAGAACGTCCAACACAGTCCGCGAACCAACGGAGGCCTCGCGCTTGATACCGTCCAGCGCGACAGCTGCCGCGTCGATTTGGGCCTTGAATGAAACATTTGCTGCGCGCGCAGCACGCAACGTGTCCCAGGCCTGATTGGCAGTTGCTACGCGAAGGGCGCGCACGGAGTCCAGGTCGATGCGGCTCTTACCCGCAGCTATTTTCGCGGCGCGCGTCCGCGCATAAACAGTGCCTTGCTCATAAAGCGGAACAGTAAGATCAAGCTTGGCCAAGCCGGTAACCGACATGGACAAATCTCCTCCCGCGCCACGGGCGGAACCATCCATCGTCTTGTCGAGCGTTCCGACAAAATTCAACGTCGGCAACAGCTCGCCTTTGACCAAATCGACATTACTCAACGCAGATTTTTCCGAGTATCCGGCCGCAATAACTGCCGGATGCGCATTGCGCGCGATTTCGATAATTTCTTCGCGGCTTTGAGGAATGCTTGCAACAACTTCGGGAGCGATAAGTTTTCCGGGCGCCTCGCCGATAACCTGCTGATAGGTCGCTCGCGACGTTTCGAGAACACCTTCCGAGGTTATCCGGTTCGCCGTAGCGCCGGCCAAGGCCGCCTCGGCCTGACTGACGTCCGTCCGCGTGATTTCGCCGACGTTGAATCGATCCTGGGTCGCTTGAAGCTGCCGGGCCAGCACCTGTTCGTTGTTGATGTTGAGATCAAGCGTTGCTTGATCGCGCACAACGTTCATGAACGCCGTCGCCGCAGACAACAAGGTCGATTGCTCTTTCGCGTTGAGATCGGCCTCGGCCTTTTTTACATCGGCTTCGGCCTTGTCGACGCCTGAAACCGTCCGCAAGCCACGAAACAACGGCTGCGTAAAGGTAACCGTTCCTTGATGCGGATTGCGAAATTGCTCACGCGATCCACTGGTTCGACTGTTGGACTCGCTGTAATTGCGCCCGGCATTGAGGTTCAGGCTTACCGTTGGGCGCCAGCCGCCAAGCGCCTGGGGTACGCCTTCGACGGTGCCGCGCAAAGTTTCGCGCTGCGAGCGCAAATCGGGATTGCTTGTATAGGCGGCCGCCAATGCTTCGCGCAAAGTCTGGCTGAACGCCGGCCCGGTCGACAGTGCCACCAACGCAAGCGCTCCGCCGAACACCAGACCCGCCAGTTTTTTGTTATACGAATTCATTGTTGTCCCCTCGACGGCCCGGCCTTAAACCGCCTACATGCCCTGCCCGCAGAGATGCCCCCTTGCAGATATTCGGCCAAAAGTAATGAATAAATCGCAAACAAAGGCCGACGCACCACAACTACTTATAGTGTACCGTAAACTAGTTCACACTATATAAAGCGTCGGATTGGGTCAAGTGACGATCTTGAGCCAACTGGCTGTTTTTAAAGGTTTTCAGACCCTAAAACACGAAACTGGGGCGCCTGGCGAAGCCCGGAAGCAGCGGAGTACCCGCGTCGAACACAGTGCGCCGCACAACCGAGCCACTGATTCGGGTCAGCAGGGTTCCCTTGCCGAAGCCGCCTGCGCCAACGATGACGCAAGCGAGCCGACCGCCTTCGCCCAGTTGGGCCACCAAAGCGTCTGGAATCTCCTCGACGCCGCCTTCCAGGACGATGACGTCGTAAGGCGCCTGTTTCGGGCACCCTTCGGTCAGCGCGGACTCCAAAATAGCCACGTTGTGGACGATTTGTTCGCTCAACAGCCGATTAGCCTCGCGAACGAAGCCCGGATTCTCCTCGATCGCGACCACGGTTGCGGCAAGACGCGCTAGGATGGCCGCCGAATAGCCGGTCGCACAGCCGACATCGAGAACGACATCGCTCGGCCGGATCTCGGCGGCCTGAAGCAGTTGCGCCAGCGCCAGCGGCTCCATCAAAAAGCGGCCCTGCCCCAGCGGAACGGCTTCGTCGACATAGGCAACGGAACGCAGGTTCATAGGCACAAACAGCTCGCGGGGAATCTCCTCGAACGCGGTGACGATTGCCGGATCCGACACGCGGTTTGTGCGGATCTGGCTTTCCACCATGGCGTGACGGGCCGCAGCGTAATCCATCGGGAGCCTCGCTAGAATTTGACCGCGTCACTCTTAGCATCGTTGGGAGCGGACTTCATCCGGTTTCCGCGCGCTTGATTGCCCTGACGGCAAAAACATTGGCAAACGGGCGGAAAGAGGTCGAGTCAATCTTGACCGAGTGCCGAAGGGCGTCTAGGTTCTGCGCGCTTTCGGGCGACGGTGTGCGCCAGCGCCGCCGTTCTCGGGTGAGGATGCGCTTTTCAGGCGCGGTGGCGGAGTGGCTACGCAGCGGCCTGCAAAGCCGTGTATACCGGTTCGATTCCGGTCCGCGCCTCCATATCTATTCCGGCGTAGCTCAATGGTAGAGCATCGGACTGTTAATCCGAGGGTTGTAGGTTCGAGCCCTACCGCCGGAGCCAATTAAAGCCGAGGGGTTGGTCACCTTGAAAAAAAGGGGCTAACCCCTCGGCCGTATTGGCCCTACTATCGGGCCGAATTACACAGGGGTATCGAACGCGGAGTATAGGCAGGCGCCGCGGCCGAAAATAAAATGACGGCGACCGATTGCGCGTAGCAACCAAGCGCAATAAAACTGATCGGTCGGCGTTAATACACAAACCATTCGTCACCGGGGACTTACAAGGCCATGAGCGCCCTTCGCCTCACGCCAGCAGCAATATTCGTGTTGGGCGTCATCTTTTTTGCAGTGCCGCCGCGCAGTGTCGCGGCGCAAGAATCGTCCCTCCCGGCGTCCGGCGCCGGCAAAAGCCAGCAGGGCCAAGCCCCGGCCAAGGCCAGTCCAAAGCGCAACCAGCCGCCCGGGACGGCACCCGAATCCCAGCCCTTGGCGCCATCGTCCAGCGCCGGATGCGGCTGGATCGGCAAGCGGGTCATCCATTCGCTGCTCCGCGACGACGCCGTGACGGCACAGGATTTCGATCGGCTCTATCACACCTTCAATTGTGGTGGCGAGCATCTGCGGACTGCCTTCGATTGCACCGTGGCTGTCGGCGCGTTGCCGACCGCCGCTGAGGCGCAGACGCGCGTCGACAGTTGCTGGAACGACCCTAAATTCGACACAAAGGCGACGAAAATAGCTCCGTCAAACGAATCGACTTCGGGCGCGGCGGCCGGCGCGGTGAAACCGGCTACGCCCGGATCTCAACCTAAATCCGCCGCGGGCAAGGCTGCGCCGGCCGCCACGGGATCGACGCCGAATTATCCGGAACCGAAACCGCGGTAATCGATTACGAGCGGGTCCGTGACCCGAAGGCAAAAGAACAGATGAATAAAATCTTGGCCGCCGCCGTTATCGCCGCGGCCTTGCATGCGGGTGTTTGGTTTCTAGTACGCGAAAGCGTAATGGCGCCGTCGGTACGCGATCAGATTTCGTCGATCTCCTATTCCCTGGGTGCGCCCAAGGATTCCAATAAGCAGCCGACTCAGGAAGACGTCGAGCGGATCGACCAGGATCTGACGGCGCTTGCGGCCATAACGCCCGGCTTGCGCCTCTATCAAAGCACCGGAACCGCAGCGGCCGTACCCGGCATCGCCGACAAGCACGGGCTGAACGTGACCGCGGGCGCCTGGATCGGTTCGGACGAAATCCACAACGAAGCCGAAATCAAGGCAGCGATCGAACTCACCAACCGCCACCGCAATATCCGTTCGGTCGTTGTCGGCAACGAGACGATCCTGCGCCTCGAACGCAAGCCTGAAGAACTCATTTCGGCAATCCGCAAGGTTCGGCGCCGCGTCAACAAGCCGGTGACGACCGGCGAAACCTGGGATATCTGGCTCAAGCATCCGGAGCTGGTGCGCGAGGTCGATTATATCGCGGCCCACATTCTTCCCTATTGGGAAGGCATCCCCGCCGAGGAGGTCGTCGAATATTCATTGGGGCGTTACGAAGCCCTCCGTGCCGCCTATCCGGGCAAGCTCATCGTTGTCGCCGAATTCGGCTGGCCGTCGCAAGGATACAATTTCATGCGCGCCGAGACCGGTCAGGTGCGCCAGGCCGAAATCATCCGCACGTTCGTCGCCGAGGCGGCGCGGCGCGGCATGACGGTCAATATCATCGAAGCCTACGACCAACCGTGGAAAGTCGTCGAAGGCAGTGTCGGCGCCTATTGGGGTATGTTCGACACCGACCGCAACTTGAAATTTCCGCTCGAAGGCAAGGTCGAACGAAAGCTGTTCTTCCAGCGTCTCGCCCTAGCGCTCGCAATCGGCGCAGCGATCAGCATCTTCGGCATGATCTTGATGAACCCGACCTTCGCGCATGCACTGATCTTCGCGACCGCGGCCAACACGCTTTCGGCCGGCGTTGCGATGGCGGCACTCTATCCGTTCGAGAATTATCTGAACTTCGGTTCAGCCTTTGCCTGGATCGTCGGCTTCGTCCTAATGATCCTGCTGACCGCGACGACGCTCGTAAAGGTTCACGAGGTCGCCGAAGTCACTTTGGGCCATCGGCCCAAACGTCTCATCCGGAAGCCCGTCGTGGTGGAAGGTTTTGTCCTCCCGAAAGTTTCGATCCATATTCCGGCATATCGCGAAAATCCGGATATGCTGAAGGAAACGCTCGATAGCGTGGCACGGCTCGACTACCCGGAATTCGAAGCGCTGGTGATCGTCAACAACACGCCTGAAGAACCCTACTGGCAGCCGATCGAAGCGCATTGCCGCGCCCTCGGTCCGTGCTTCAAATTTGTGTTCTTGCCGCAAGTCGCCGGCTTCAAGGCGGGCGCGTTGAACGCGGCCATGCCGCACATGGCGGAAGACGCACAGATCATCGCACTGCTCGACGCCGATTACGTCGTCGATCCGAACTGGCTCAAGGATCTCGTTCCGGCCTTCGCCGATCCGAAAATCGCCCTCGTGCAGGCGCCGCAGGATCATCGCGACGGCGACGAATCCGCCTTCAAATCGGTCATGAACGCCGAATATGCCGGCTTTTTCGATATCGGCATGGTCCAACGTAACGAGACCAATGCCGTCATCGCGCATGGCACGATGCTATTGCTGCGCCGTTCGGCGTTCGAGGCGGTCGGCTCCTGGCACACCGACACCATCACCGAAGACACCGAACTCGGCCTGCGTCTCTACGAGGCCGGCTATGAAGCGCAATACACCAACCGGCGTTACGGCTGGGGCATGCTGCCCGACACCTATGCCGCCTATAAAACCCAACGTCACCGTTGGGCCTTCGGCGCCATGCAGATCATACGAAAGCATTGGCACCATATGCTGCCAAAGTCTCGCACGCTGACCACACACCAAAAGATACAGTTCATCACCGGCTGGAGCTATTGGCTGTCGGATTCGTTCGGCGTGCTGGCCGCCTATATGAATCTCTTCTGGGTTCCGATGATCCTGTTCGTCGGCGTACTGATCCCAATGTTGCCCTTCACGGTTCCGATTCTCGTCGCTTTTGCCGTCAATCTGCTGCATTGCATGACCCTTTACGGCGTGCGGGTCCGCATCCCGGCACGAAACATCGTCGGCGCCGCGTTGGCGGCCATGAGCCTGCAAATGACCGTCGCGAAAGCAGTCGCCGAAGGGCTGTTCGGAAAGCGCCTCGGCTTCAACCGTACCGATAAGGGCAACAAGGCGTCCACGCGGCCCCGCAAAACGGGCGTCATATATCCCGCGCGGACCGAACTGATCGCCGGCCTGTTGCTCGCACTTAGCGCCGCCGTGTTGTGGGGCTACAATCACATTACCTTCCAGACACTGGAAGTGAATGTCTTTGCCCTGACTCTCGTGGTGCAGAGCGTCGCCTTCCTCTCTGCCGCTGTGGTCGCCGGCCTGGAGCGCCCGCTCCCATTCCTACGCATCTTCCGCGCCCGCAAGCCAGCCTAGCCATCCCAACCCCAGTTGTCGTGATCGCAAGGCCATCTGCTGCAAAATCATATTTTACACATAATAAATGTGTTGAATTAATATTTTATACAAACTATGGTGTGATTAATTTCAATATACACTTCTTTTATGTTTTAAGGTCAGTCCGCCATGGACCAGACACCCCCGACCACTACCGCCGTCGTGTCCGATGGCGGTACCGCGCGCGTGAATGCCCTCACCGCCGACGCCATGAAGCTGCTGACCGAGATCGGCCGCGATTTCGCGCCTGCTTCCTTCGCGACCAGCCTCGGCGCGGAAGATATGGTCATCACCGATCTGATCTGGCGCGCTAATGCGCAGATCGAATTCTTCACCTTGGATACCGGGCGCTTGCCTGAGGAAACCCATCGCCTGATACAGGAAGTACGCGACCATTACGGCTTTGCGATCCTCGCCTATGCACCGGAGCGCGAGAATCTCGAAAGTTACGTCGTTACCAACGGCCCCAATGCGTTTTACGGCTCGATCGAACTACGCAAGGAATGCTGCCGCATCCGCAAGGTCGAGCCGCTCGGCCGCGCACTTGCCGGCAAACGAGCATGGATCACCGGGTTGCGCCGCGAGCAATCGGTGACCCGCGCCGATCTCGGCGTGCGCGAATGGGATGGCGACCACAAGCTTGAGAAATTCAATCCGCTGATCGATTGGACAACCGAGGACGTCTGGGCCTATATCCGGCACCACGACGTTCCTTACAACGAGCTGCACGACAAGGGTTATCCCAGCCTCGGCTGCGCGCCGTGCACGCGCGCGATCACGCCCGGCGAAGATATTCGCGCCGGGCGCTGGTGGTGGGAAAATCCCGAAACCAAGGAATGCGGACTGCATTTCGATCCCGCAAAAGCCCACCGGGAACACGGCCGCAAATGAACATGAACAATGTCGCCCCTATCCCGGCCCAAGACCTCGCCTTCCGATCGATCGAGAGCGAAGCCATCCACATCCTGCGCGAAACTGCGGCCGAGTTTCGCAACGCTGCCCTATTGTTTTCCGGCGGCAAGGATTCGGCCGTCATCGTCCATCTGGCATCCAAGGCCTTCTGGCCGTCGCCGATCCCATTTCCGTTGCTGCATATCGATACCGAACATAATTTTCCCGAAGTCATCGCGTTCCGCGACGATACGGCGAAACGCTACGGGGCACGGCTGAGCGTACGCAGCCTCGAAGGCTCAATCGAGCGCGGCACGGTCGTATTGGGGCGCGAAGACGAAAGCCGCAATCCGCATCAGGCAGTGACGCTCCTTGAAGCGATCGAAGAAATGAAATTCGACGCCTGCATCGGCGGTGCCCGACGCGACGAGGAAAAGGCCCGCGCCAAAGAACGCGTCTTTTCGGTGCGAAACGAATTCGGCCAATGGGAGCCGCGTAGCCAGCGTCCCGAACTATGGGACCTCTATAACGGCCGGCTGTCGAAGGGCGAAAATATGCGCGTCTTCCCGATCAGCAATTGGACCGAGGCCGATGTGTGGCGCTATATCGCAGCAGAAAACATTCATCTGCCATCTCTTTATTTCGCGCACGAACGCGAAGTCGTCGAACGTTCGGGCGTCCTCGTTCCCATCACTCCGCTGACGCCGCTGAAACCGCGCGAGAAGCCGGAAATGCGCAGCGTAAGATTCCGCACCGTCGGCGACATCACCTGCACCTGCCCCGTCGCCTCGACCGCGCGAACCATGGACGAGATCCTCGAAGAGGTCATCGCCGCACGCGTCTCGGAACGTGGCGCCACCCGTCTCGACGATCAGGCGAGCGACTCGGCGATGGAAGAGCGCAAGCGAGCGGGCTATTTCTGATGAGCGATACGAACTTTCTGCGCGCCCCGCTTCGTGTGACCACCGCCGGCAGCGTCGACGACGGTAAAAGCACCCTGATCGGACGATTGCTCTACGACCTCGATGCGGTCCCAATCGATCAGCGCCAGGCTCTCGAACGCGACATGGAACGCAAGGGCCGCACCATCCCGGATTTTGCGCTCCTCACTGATGGGCTTCTCGCCGAACGCGAGCAGGGCATCACCGTCGACGTCGCCTATCGCTATTTCGCCAGCACCAAGCGCAAGTTCATCATCGCCGACGTTCCCGGCCACGAACAATATACCCGCAACATGGCAACCGGCGCATCGCGCGCCGACGCCGCCGTCACCCTGATCGACGCGCGGCGCGGCGTGACCGTGCAGACCCGCCGACATCTATGCATATCAGCCTTGTTGCGCGTGCGCACCCAGATCATCGCGGTCAACAAGATGGACCTCATCGGCCACGATCTGCGCCGCTTCGCCGCAATCCGCGACGAGGTCGCCGATTTCTCGCAACGCCTCGGCCGCCCAATTCCGACGGCGGTTCCGATTTCGGCGCTCGCCGGCGAAAATGTCGTGCACAAATCCGATCAAATGCAGTGGTACGACGGCCCGCCTTTGCTCGACCTGCTCGATTCGGCACCCGGCGAATCCTTCCGCTTGGAATTGCCGCTGCGCATGCCGGTGCAGGGAGTCAATCGGCCTCAAACAACAGAACATCACGACTTCCGCGGCTATATGGGGCGGATCGAATCCGGCGCGATGGAAGTGGGCCAAAAGATATCGATCTATCCGGCCGGCCTCACCACCACGATCACTGGGATCTACGTCGGCAGCACGCAGCTACAGCGCGCAGACGCGCCGACCTCGGTGACGATTACGGTGGCCGACGAACTCGACGTCACCCGCGGCGATCTAATCGGCGATCCCGCAAACCCGCCGCAGGTCGCGCGCAAGCTGGCCGCCGATCTGATCTGGCTCGATCGCGCGCCGCTCGATCTGCGGCGCCCCTATCTCATCAAGCATGGTGCCCGCACGCATCAGGCGAAGGTCGAAACGCTCGATCATTTGCTCGATATCACCACGTTGGCCGAGATCGAGGCCGAAGGCCAACTCGCGACCAATGAAATCGGTCGCGTGGCGCTTAGGCTCGGTACAGATGTTTCCTTCGATACTTACGAAGCAAATCGCGCAACCGGCGCCCTCGTGATGATCGATCCCGCGACCAATGCGACGGTCGCCGGCGGCATCATTCGCGGAGCTTCTGCCTAGAACCGCCGGATACGGAACAGATTGTTGAAGTTGTCGGTCCACACGCCGATATTGGGAATTTCCTCAACCGCGCTGATCCCCCCCGCGATACGCGGATCGTTCAAGACGGCAGGGTCGCGCGTGACCAATACGAATTCCGAATCGTAGTGGATACGATCGGTCGGCTCGTCGCTGACATAGGTCGAGACCAGCCCATATTCTTGCGCGATGCGCTGGATCGGCGGCGTCAGATTCAAATAACGGTTGGTGACGTTGAAGGCGATCACGCCGTCGGGAGCCAGATGTTTGAGATAAACTTCCATCGCCTCGGCGCTCAACAGATGCATCGGCACCGAGTCGCTTGAGAACGCATCGATGACCATGACGTCGAAGCCATGGCCTTCTTCGCGCTCCAAGCTCAACCGAGCATCGCCCAGCACGCGCATCACTGTCGCCTTGGAATCCCGCAAATAGCTGAATTCCGTATCCGCGACATCGAAAATTTGCGGATTGATCTCGTAGAACCAATATTCGTCGCCGGCCTTGCCGAACGCCGCCATGGTGCCCGCGCCAAGCCCGATCACAGCCACCTTGCGGGGCTCTTCGCGTTTGACGTCCATAACCCGTCCCACACCCGAACTCACGCCGTAATAGGTCACAGGCTGGGTGCGCAGCGGACCGTCGAGATATTGTTCACCGTGAATAATGACTCCGTCGATCAGCACCCGCGTGCCGAACCCGACGGCCGGATCGGCATTGGTGTCGTGCGTCTGCAAAGTCGCATAGAAATTACGCACCAGAACGCGGCTGCCTTTAACCTCGCCGTGAATATGCAGTGCGAAGAAAACCGAGCAGGCAATCGATACGCCCGCCGCAGCGCCCATTACGACAACCCCACGCGAACGCAGCACGGCGATTGCGACCAGCGCCAGCAGCACGTAGCCAAGGCCCAGTTCGAAGTAATCCGGGAACACATACGGTGCGATCAGGCCGACGAACAATCCGCCGATCGCGCCGCCCAGCGAGACCATCAGGTAAAACCGCGTCAAATATTTCGGTGCCGGCCGGTCGGAGGCCAATTCGCCATGCGCGAACATGCACAGCACGAACATACCCAAGACATAGAGCGGCAGCGAAATTTTGATATTGTAGGTCACCGAGGACGATTGCAGTCCCCAGGCGCTGGCGACCAGGATAGCCGCGACCAACGGCAGAAAGAGCCAGCGTCTATACCAACGGTCGCTGTCGAAGCACAGCACGAAGGTCAACAGATAGAGCGACAGCGGAACGATCCACAGGAACGGGATCGACGCTATATCGCGCGTAATATGATTGGTGGTGGCGAGCAACAGAAGCGAGCCCAGCGCCGCCAGTGCAACCCAGATCGCCATGCGTCCAACGCTCGGCGGCGCTTCCGCGGCCGGCTCATCGATCGCGGCCGCAATTTTCGATGCACCCTGAGACAGACTGGAATAGGCGGCGCCCGCACAACTTATCGCGAAGATCGCATAACCCACCGACCAGATCAGGACCTGATGGTCCATCGTGATCCAGGGCTCGATCAGAAAGGGATAAGCAACCAACCCCAATAGCGACGCGAGATTCGACAAAGCGAAGAGCCGATAGACGCGCCGCTCCGCGAACGAGCGCGCAAACCAAGCCTGCACTAGCGGTCCCGTCGAGGAGAGCAGGAAAAACGGCAAACCGATGGTGGCCAGCAAAAGCCCGATGATCCGCACACTCGGATTTTCCGTGCCCAACGGCTTCCAACTGGCATCCGCCATGACCGGCAGGAATGCCAAGGAGGCAACCAGCAGAACGATATGGACGATGACCTGGGTACGCCGGTTCAACAACCGCGTGACTACGTCGCAATAGGCATAGCCGGCCAGAAGCGTGACCTGGAAAAAGACCATCGCCGTCGTCCAGACCGAGGCGGAGCCGCCAAACCAGGGCAGGATCTGCTTGGCGATGATTGGTTGGATCAGAAACAGCAGGAAGGCGCTGATGAAGATCGTCGGGGCATAGAGCAGCATGGGGCGCATTCTGCGCAGGTGCCGTGCGCGGTATCAAGCCGGGGCGGAAGCATTCAAGGCGCGTCCCACATCCTTGATAACCGCAGTCCAATCGCCAGGTTTCGGCTGACGAAACAAACGCAGGCTCGGATACCAAGGCGAGTCGGCGCGCCCCTGGCCCCAGCGCCAATCCGGCGAATAAGGCAGCAAGACCCATGTCGGTATATTCAGGGCGCCAGCCAGGTGGACGATATAGGTATCGATCGACAAAATCAGGTCCATCTTCGCGATCACGCCCGCCGTATGGGCGAAGTCCCCCAATTGATCGCCAAGGTTCGTGACGTTGGATCCGACATACGGTTCGATCGTCGCCCCCTCGGCGCCGAACTGAAGCCCGTAGAAGTCGCACCTGTTGTTGGCGAACAGAGCCGCAAAGTCGGTGATCGCCATCACCTTGCGCCGGTAGCTTTCGCCGTGTTCGGAGGCCCAGGTCAGACCGATCTTGAAATTCGCGTCGGCCACGATGACGTCGTCGGCAGGCGCGGCTTTGAGATAAGGAACCGGCGCCGGAATGGTATCGGCTACGGTCCCCAAAATCTTTGGCAGACTCATCAAGGGCACATAAACATCGAAGGGCGGCGGAGATGCACTGTAATCCCCGATCTCGTCGAAACCGCCGCACGTCTCGATAAGATCGATCAGGCGCTTGGGGCAATCAAACACGATGCGTGCGCCGGCATGGAGCGGGCTCGCGGCACAGAAGGCGCGCAATAACGGCAGATAGCGGCAGAATTGGATAATATCCCCGAAGCCCTGTTCCCAATGCACGAGCAAAGTTTTGCCGGCGAGCGGTTCGCCGTTCCACCGCGGCTTGCGATAGCGCCGCTTCGGCCAGAAATCGGCCCGTCTCACGCGCCATTCGTATTCGGTGAACCCTTCGTCCAATCGCCCCTCTGCCAAGAGGATCATGCCCTTGCAGTAATGCGCCTGGGCGTGATCGGGCTCGACCGCCAGGACCGCCTCGGCGGCAGTCAATGCGCCGACAAAGTCGTTGCGACGCATCAGCGCATTGACGCGCGCATTCAGAACGTCGGTATTTTTCGGCCAACGCTTAAGGGCACGCTCGATCCCGCGCAGTGACGCCTCGATCTGATCGGCCTCGGCCAGGGCGGTCCCGAGATTGGCATGGGCATTCGCGTGGTTGGGATCGAGCCGGATTGCCTGGCGATAAGAATTGGCCGCTTCCTCGAAACGGCCGGCGCTTTGCAGCGCGGTCCCCAGATTGTTATGCGCGCCCGCGTGTTTCGGATCGATTTCAACGGCGCGGCGGCTCTGGGAGATGGCGGCTTCGTCCTCCCCCAATTCATGCAGAAACAACGCATAATTATAAGCCGTCTCGAAGGAGCTTGGATCGGTCAGGCACGCGCTGTCGAACGCCGCGCGCGCCTCGTCGTTTCGTCCCTCCGCCTTCAACGCCAATGCGAGATGGCATTGAAAGAGGCCCATCGACGGCGCCATTGCTGCAGCATTCTTGAAATATTCGATCGCCTTCAGCGAATCGCCGCGTCCGCGTGCGATCACACCCAGAATATCGACGAGGGTGGCGTCGAAGGGATTGCGGCGCATGGCTTCGCGGCACAACGTCTCCGCCTGGAGCAGTTCCCCGCGCTGCAAATGGCCGTGGATTTGCGCTAACTCGCTTTGCATGGGCGCGCATTATAGAGACGCTCCTTGTAAATGCGAGCCCCGTGCTTGCCGCGTCTCGTCGTCTGGCCTTAGGCTGCAATTCGAATCGCGGGGGACGACACGAGCCATGGACGGTATCGGCATAAATTGGGCCATCAGCAGTTTTCACGGCTGGGGCGTGTTCGGACTCAACCTCGCCTTGGAACTCAAGCGGACCGGTGCCCGCGCGGTTGCCTTGCTGCAGGCGCCCGCCGCGCTTGAACTCGATCTACCCCGCGCCCTGTTGCTGCGCGACGCCATCACCCAAGCCCAAACCCTCGAACGCCAGTTGGCCGGCAAAAAGGGCACAAAGGTCACCGTCAATGCCACCGTGATCCAGCCCGCCGTGTTCGACTTCGAACTGTTCGGCTCGCCCGCCATAACTGGAAAGCGCGAAGTCTGCTTTATCTTCTTCGAAAACGCCCGTTTCACGGCCGAGGGTATCGCCCGCGCCAATGCATTCCCGCTCGTGCTGACCGGTTCGAAATGGAATCGCGACGTCTTGGCCGCAGCCGGCGTGACCGAATCGCGCCTCGCCCATCAAGGGATCGATACCGCACTGTTCCACGCGGCACCCCGACGCGGTTTCTTCGTCGATCGCTTTGCCATCTTCGCCGGCGGCAAGCTCGAATACCGAAAGGGGCAGGACATCGTCCTCGCCGCCTTCAAGAAATTCCATGCGCGCCATAAGGACGCTGTGTTGATCGCCAATTGGCAAAACATGTATTCCGAGATCGGCGTGGAAATCACCACGGCCGGCCTCTCCAAACGCGAACCGACGCGGGCACAGAACGGCCGCGGCTTGAATGTCGGCCAGTGGATGACGAACGAGGGACTTCCCGACGATTCCTTCGTCGAATGCGGCTTGGTTCCGAACAAGGATCTTCCGACCCTGATCCGCGAATGCGATGCCGCCGTTTTCGCCAGCCGTGCCGAGGGCGGCACGAATCTCGCTGCGATGGAATGCCTCGCCTGCGGGCTTCCCACAATTCTCTCGGCCAATACCGGGCATCTTGATTTGATCGAAAGTGTTCCGTGCTGGCCCCTTGCCACTCAAGGGAACGCCAAGGGAAGCAAACGGTTTCCGGCGACGGATGGCTGGGGCGAGAGCGATATCGACGAGCTCGTCGAAACCTTGGAAACGATCTATCGCGACCGCGAAACCGCGCGTGCACGCGGTCAACAAGCCGCACTGGCGATGGAACGCTGGAGTTGGGAGCATCGCGTCACCCATTTGATCGATCAGATCGAAAATTGACCGCAAAACCCGCTGGTATATCTACATATGTACATTCGGTAGTTTCCGCCCGAAAATCCCTGCAACAAATGGGGCGATAAAATATGGCGAATTTTGTGCTCGTCCACGGTGCATGGCATGGCGGCTGGTGTTGGCCGCGTGTCGCCGACCCGTTACGCCGCCTCGGGCACAAGGTCTTTACGCCGACCCTGACCGGTTTGGGCGAGCGCGCCCATCTTCTCGATCCCCAGATTAATCTGATCACACATGTGCGCGACGTCGTCGGCGTCATCGAAGCCGAGGAGTTGGACACGATTGTGCTGTGCGGACACAGCTACGGCGGCATGGTTATTACTGGCGCAGCCGATTCTGTGCGGCGCGGCCGCATCGATAGTCTTGTCTATCTCGATGCCTTCATACCCGAACCCAACCAATCCCTGATCGACTGCCTGCCGACCGATCGCCAGAGATTGCTACGCCAGCAGAGTCCTGGCGGATGGATGAGCGAATCGCCGCCGGCTTCCTCATGGAAGGTCCGCACCGCCGCTGACCAAACCTGGGTCGATCGCCGCACGACACCGCATCCCTCGGCGACGATGAGCCAACCGCTGAATCATCGGAGGCCATGGGAAAATGTCCGCAAGGCGATCTATGTGCGCGCCGAGGGCTACGATCCCTCGCCCTTCGCGCCTATCGCCGCGCGACTAATGACCGATCCGCGATGGGAGGTCGTCGGCGTGCCCTGCGGCCACGATGTCATGGTGGACGAGCCCGAGAAGCTGGTCGAAATTTTGCTGAACGCGGCTAAATAGCCCCTGACGCTCTGAGCCTGGCAATCGCGGCGGCATCCATTTTCAACAACCGGGAAAGCACATCGTCGGTATGCTCGCCGAGCAGAGGCGGCGGCAGCGCGTAGTCGACGGTACTCTCGGAGAATTTGATCGGCAATGCGACGGTCGGGATCGCGCCGCCTTTCGGATGATCCATCATCACCTTCATGCCGCGCTCGATCACCTGCGGCTCCTCGAACACTTTGTCGATGGTATTGACCGCGCCGCACGGCACGCCTGCCTTTGGCAGAACGGCAAGCCAATGCGCACTCGCATGGGTCACCATCACTGCCTCGATTTCCTCGGCAAGCGCGATGCGATGGGCGACCCGCGCCGGATTGGTCGCGAAGCGAACGTCGCGCACAAGTTCGGGCCGGCCGATGAAGTTGCACAGCCGTTCGAATTGGAGATCGTTCCCAACCGCCATGATGACGTAACCATCGCCTGTCTTGAACGGCTGATAGGGTGCCAGATTGGGATGCCACGATCCGGTGCGCACCGGCATCTGCCCGCTGGTGAAATAATTCTGCGCCTGGTTGGCGAGCCAGCCGACCTGCGTATCCAGCAAAGCCATGTCGAGCCGCTGGCCACGCCCGGTGGCGTCGCGATGGCGGAGCGCCGCCAAGATCCCAATCACCGAATACATGCCGGTCGTGAGATCCGCGACCGCGAGACCGGCGCGCTGCGGACCCGCCCCCGGTTCGCCATCGGCAACGCCGGTAATGCTCATGAAGCCGCCCATTCCTTGCGCTAAATAATCGTAGCCCGGCTCCTTGGCGCGTGGCCCGGTCTGACCGAAACCGCTGATCGAGCAATAGATGATGCCGGGATTGACCTTGGCCATATCGGCGTAGCCGAGCCCCTTGGCATCGAGATCGCCGACCTTATAGTTCTCGATCAGGATATCGGACATGCGCGCAAGATCGCGAACTAGGTCGCGGCCGGCATCCTTAGTGATATCCACCGTGACAGAGCGCTTGCCGCGATTGGCCGACAGAAAATAGGCAGATTCGTGCGTCTCGGTCCCGTCCTTGTCCTTGAGCCAAGGCGGGCCCCACTCGCGCGTGTCGTCGCCGCGTCCCGGACGCTCGATTTTGATGACCTCGGCGCCAAGGTCGGCGAAAATCTGACCACACCAAGGCCCGGCTAGAACGCGCGACAGATCGAGAACGCGAAGGCCGGCGAGTGGAGCCGCCATCAGCCGACCGCGCCAAGCCGCTTGCCGTCGATTTCGACCGGCTTCGCATCGATCAGGATGAAAGCGATGATGCAGGGCTCGGAACCCTTATTGATCCAATTGTGCACCGTGCCGCGCTGCACCAGCACATCGCCGGCCTTGATATGCACGACGAGGCCGTTATCCATCTCCATACCGATCTCGCCCGACATGACGATGGCATAGTCGATCGTATCGGTGCGGTGCATGCGGGGCGACACACCGGGATCGAATTTGTTGATGCGGCAGACGGTACCATTCTGAAGCCCGGTCGCGACCGGGCGCAGAGCTTCGTCCTCGTCGCCGTCGTTGTCGACCGGAAAGCCCTCGGTCGTCCAAACGACGCAGCCGGTCTGCCCCGGCCGGCGCGACATCGTGTTGGTGGAAATCTCGTCGATCAGGACGATCGCCTTGCCGTTGCGGTCGTGACCGGTGACCACCCGGCGGATCGGATACTGCATTGTCGCATGCCCTCCTCGTCACAGATTTAGTTCGTTTTCTCGATCTCATCGATTATTCTGCGGATTTTTGCTAGATCTGCGATCGGTTCAATCACCATGCTCGTTCCTGGAATAAAATCCCCAGGGCTTGACAAGAACTGTGTTAATTTCGATCGCGTCCATTGGCCGCCAGCTTGCTTAAGTGCTGTCGAATAACGATCGTAATTGGCATCTGCGGCGACGGCTCGGCCCATTAGATTGCTCAATGTCGGAGCCGGATGATCGGGTGTGGTCAATCCCATATGATGACACTTCAAACAATCGCCGAGCTCGCGAGTCGTTGCCTGTATGCCCCCGAATGCGTTACTAGCCAACACTGTTTCGTCCACATCGATAAACAGTAGCTGAGTATCGTCTGTCCACAGGACGATTGTCCCGTTCCTCAACTGCGCGAGATCACGAATGCGTTGTCCTATCCAGATCGGCTCCGAATAAAGAACCCGTCCGACTTCCTGCCTCAAGCGAAATAAACTTTGAGCTTTCAGGGAGGACACCAAGATGTCCCCATTCCATCGAGAATTGAATCCCGATATCTCGATCAGGTTCGAAGTCGCAATGGACGGCACCCATGCGAACAACGGAGACTCGTAATCTTGGTGGCGCCCTGGCTCCGTAGCGCTAGGCCAGGCGTAGGCCGGATAATCGGATCCCAGCGTCACTTTCGGCCAACCGTAGTTTTTGCCGGCAACAATCACGTTAAGTTCGTCTCCACCCCGAGGACCATGTTCCGTCGCCAACAACTGTCCCGATGCCGTCACCAAAGCTCCCTGGGGATTGCGGTGTCCGTAACTGAGTCTTGTTTTCGTCCCCGATAAGACATCTATCTCAACGATAGTTCCAAAATCTTGCGACGTGTCTTGGGCCGGGGCCGTACCGTCAGTCGGCAGGAAAACACCATCCTGGTTATAATCGCCGATCGTCAGGATGACGGCATGATCGTTCTTCACGGTAATGCGGCCACCAGCGCCATTTGCATAATATGTTTTCTGCGGTTTGAGGGGCGTACTTTCAAAGATACGCTCCCATTCGCCCAGCCGAGCGAACGACGCACGGTCGACTTCAATTCGCGACAAAGTCAGTCTTGTCGCGCCCAGATTTGAATCGAAGTATTCATGAGCAGCAAGCAAGAAAAGGCGACCGTTCGTTGCGATAAACTCGATATCGTGAAGTCGAAATAGACTGCTTCGACCGTAGAAACCCCATTCAATGAATTTTTCGAGATTGTCCGGAACCCTCGGCAAAGCTAGTCGCTCAATCGATTTCCCGGCATCACGCGATAGATAAAAATTTGACTGCCGATCCGAAATTACGACGCTGTCACCAATGACCGCGATGCCACCAGCCTCGGTCGGCGAACCGAAAAAGGCATTGAGTTGTACCCCCCGAATCATGAGTGGCAGCAAGGTACTTTGAATTTTCCGTTCGGCTATAATCTTCGGCGGTTTCGCCCCGTGAGTTTCCGGAGACGAGCGAGCGACCTGTCCCAGGAATTTCAGCACCGCCGCTTCGGACCTAAGATATTTTTCCTTGGCGTAAAAATAAGGAGGAAATTTTTGTTGCTCCAAGACAATGCCGATAACTACGCCATTGCCCACCAACAAAAGCACGAATAGATATTTAAAGAAGCGTCTCAAGGCAATCTGCCGATATCTCAAAGAGCGAAATTATCGATAAGTAACAACAAACAATGTTATCCAGGCCAGCTCAACAAGAAAGGTCTGTATTTTCCAAATTCAAAATGGATCGATTTCGAACGCGATCGTATATCGCCCCATGATCGCGCGCACCTCTCCTTCGTTGGAGTCTTGCCCCAGGGCAATGCGGGCCCGGCTGCCCGTCAGCGGATCGTTTTCGACGCTCACACGCACCGCCCGAAAGCCAAGAGCGGCGACGAAGGCGCGACGGGCCGCATCCTGTTTCAAGGGCGGCTTGTAGATCTTGCCGATGGACGTCAGTGGCAGCGCGTCGAGAATCGTCACATCGACGGGCGCTGCCGCGCGTTCGGGAATATGCAGGCGGGCAAACTCCTTGATCTCATCGGCCGTTACGGTCGTCCCCGGCTTCAACTGCACATAGGCAACCGGCAACTCGCCCGCATAGGCGTCGGGTTTGCCGACGGCGGCCGCCAAGGCGACGGCGGGATGGGCGACCAGGGTTTCCTCGATGACGCGCGAATCGATATTATGCCCGCCGCGAATGATGACGTCCTTCAACCGCCCGGTGATCCATAGATAGCCATCCGCATCGATACGGCCGAGATCGCCGCTGACCAGCCAGCTGCCATCAACGAACAGCCGAGCATTGTCGGCCGCATCGACATAGCCCGGAATGACCCCGGGCCCCTTGAGAATGATCGCCCCGAT
This sequence comes from Caenispirillum bisanense, assembly GCA_945877815.1. Taxonomy (GTDB): domain Bacteria; phylum Pseudomonadota; class Alphaproteobacteria; order Rhodospirillales; family UBA2165; genus CANIGJ01. The sequence continues at coordinate 7,421 of CAMDWJ010000009.1, read as the reverse complement.
CTCGTCGACCGCGCAGTCGCGCACATACATCCCATCATTGTCCAAAATGACGGTGCGAAACCGCGAATGGGCATAGGGCAGGCCGCAGGAGCCGTATTTCGGATCGCCGTCGCGCGGCGGACAGGAAATGAGACAGGTGAATTCGGTGGCGCCGTAGGTCGAAAGCGGCCGTATGCCGAATGTGGTTTCGACCTGTTTCGCGACTTCGACCGGCAAAGGTGCCGAACCTGTCCCCATATAAGGGCGTAGTTTTGGGCGTGTCTCGTGGTCGGCATTATTGACGAGTGTCGCTAACACGGTCGGCACGCCATTGAGGACGGTGAGACCATAACGTTCGGCGATTTTCCAATAATTCTTGATGACCGCGCGGTTGCGGAAGCCCATCGGCGTGAGGATCACGCTGGTCGTCCCAATTCCGTAGGTCGAGAAGACATCGAGAATCACGCCGCCGGTATGATAGAGCGGACCGCCCGCGAAGACCGTGTCGTTGTGTGTGAGGCCCTTGGCGATGGCATTCGCCCAGCAATGATAGACAATGCCGCCATGCGTAAGTTTCGCGAGCTTGGGCTTTCCGGTTGTCCCACCGGTATGCAGATAGGCAGCGACGTCGGTCGGATAGATCGTGCGCGCGAAATCGAGCGCGTCGCCGCGCTGGCGGTCCATCAGCTTGTTGAAGCAGCGCAGCCGCAGCACCTTCGGCTTGCGCGCCAGGCGCGGCAGAACCGCCTGCACTTTGTCCCAGATTTCATAACCTTTCGTCGGCCCGATGGTGACCAGCACCTTGGCGCCGACGGAGTCGAGTATATGGACGATGTGTTCGGGCTCGAGCATCCAATTGACCGGCGTCACCGCACCGGCGACCGAACCGCCCAGGACCGTATAGATAGTCTCCGGCAGGTTGGGCAGGAGATAAGCCACGACATCACGCGGCCCCACGCCCAATTGACGGAACAGATTGGCCGCTTGGACCATGCGCTGCCCAACTTCGGCATAGCTCACCGTACACGGGCTTTCCTCGGCGTTTCCCTGGTTAAGGAAATGGAACGCGGGTTTGCCCGCGAAGGCGGCGACACTTTTGGCGATCAGGTCGTAGGTCGTCCAGACATCGATGGCCTCGCCCAGAGGCACACACTCGATGGCTTCGATGTCGGCCATGGAGCGGATCGGCGGATGAGACTCGAAGCGCATCGTGGATTTTATTCAGCCGGCCGCGGCGCGATTTCTGCCGCGATCTTCTCGTTTCTGGTGCGCGTTCGGTTGGCTTGGCCTTCCTGGACGGTGATGTAGGTCGCCGCTGCGAAGATCACAAACCCGCCGACCCAAGTCCAGATTTCGGGAATCTCTACGAAGAAGATGTAACCGATCAAGGAGGCCCAAAGCAGCTTGGTGAAATCGAAGGTCGAGACGAGACTGGCATCGGCGAGCTTCAATGCCTGCGCGAAAAGCAAATGGCCGATGGTCCCAAAGATACCGACCGCCACTAACCAGATCAATTGCTCAGGCGTCGGCCAGGTCCAGAAGAAAACCGCGAAGATGAGCGTGATCATGGCGTTGAACAGAACGCCGTATATGGTAATGGTCAGGCTCGATTCCGTGCGCGACAGTATTTTGATATCGATGACCGCGATGGCCCAGATGGCAGCCGAGGTCAGAACATAGATCGCGCCAATACTGATGATCTCGATGCCCGGCCTCAGGATGATCAAGGCACCCGCGAACCCGACGACGAGGCTGAGCGCACGCGGAATGCCGAGTTTCTCGCGTAGGAAAATCACCGCGCCCAAGGTGACGAACAGAGGAATTGTGAAATTAAGCGCCGTCACCTCGACCAGCGGCATGATCGAAAGGCCCAGGAAGAATAGGCTCATGGAAATGCCATTGCATACGCTGCGAATGCCAAGCAGGCCAAGCTTGTCGGTCTTGAGCGGACCGATGCCCACGCGCAACAGCACCGGCACGAACATCAAGAGTCCGAAGAAATTGCGGAAAAAAGCTATCTCGAAGGCATGCACCGCGCCCGATCCGGCGAGATGGCGCACGATGCCGGACATGGCCGAAAAGGCGACCGCCGACGCGAGCATGAACAGGACACCCCGAAGGCTTTGGGAGAGATCCTGTCCCGGATAATTCACTGTGCCTCGCCCTTCAACAGGTTCGGGTTTGATCCCTCCTGTCCGGCCTGTCGCGCCAGGAGGTTTTTTTTGAGCTCGCTTTTGACGACCTTGCCCGTCGCGGTTTCCGGCAGGCTGTCGAAGAATGCGATTTCCTTCGGCCTCTTATAGGGGGCCAATCGACTGCGGCAGTATTCGAGAATATCGGCCTCCGTGCAATCACGCTTGCGCACCACGCAGGCAACGACCTTTTCGCCCCACTCCGGATCGGAAAGGCCCACGACGGCCGCGTGAGCGACGTGCTCGCTCGCCATCAGGACAGGCTCGATCTCCGCCGGATAGACATTGACGCCGCCTGTTTTGATCATGTCCGCCATGCGGCCCGCCAGAGTGAGGTATCCTTCGGCATCGCGGCGCAATAGATCGCCAGTCATAAGCCAGCCGTCGCGGAAAGCCATCGCGGTTTCGGCCGGCCGGTTCCAATAGCCCTTGAACACGCACGGCGCTTTGACCGCCATCATGCCAATCTCGCCGTCGGGTACGCGCTTCATCTGCTCGTCGAGGGCCGCGACGGTGCACAGCCGCGCCTCGCGTCCAAGCGATTCCAACAGATGGGTCTTGTTCGGATCGGCCAGCGCCGCATCGCAATCGTCGGGCAACAGGTAGGTCATTCGCCCGCCCGCCTCGGTCGCGCCGAAGCCCGTATAAAAACGCCCAGCAAAGGTCGAGTTGCGGCGCAGCCGCAAGAGCCCGTCACGCGTCTCGCCACCCGTCGAACCGGTGCCGCTGAACAGCCGCAGGCTGGAAAGATCGAATTGGTCGAGGTCGGGATGCGACGTCACCCGCTTGAAGATAGTAAAACTCGCATGCCCGATGGTGATCTTCTCGCGCATATAGGTTTCGAGCACGGCAGTTGCGTCGAACTTGCGCAGCATCACGATGGGATGTCCGGCAAGGATATGCATGGATACCAGCGACAGGCCGATGCCGGCCGCCAAGGGCGATGCGATGGCGAATTTGTCGGCCGGGAAATGGGCCACCTCGAACAGGTTCCCGACGTTGGCCATCAGAAGCTGGCGATGGGTACGCAAACACCCCTTGGGTTCGCCGGTCGTGCCGCTTGTATATTTAACGGTCAGATCGTGATCGGGCGAAAGTTCGACCTCCGGTTCACCGTCCGACGCGGATCGAGTCAGGGTTTCGTAGTCGAGCCCGAAGGGATGGCCTTCGCCGAGGCCGATCACCTCGGCGACATTTGGCATGTCGGGCGCAGCGTCCTGAACGGCGGCCGCCGCCGAGGCCTGGCAGATCAGTAGCCGGGCGTCCAAATCGCGGGCGATATAGGCGATCTCGCGTCCGACCGAACTGGTCATGACCGGCGCTCCGATCACTCCCATCTTGGCAAGACCGTAAAAGACCTCGAGGAATTCGACGCAATTGTCCATGACATAGACGACGCGATCGCCGCTGCGCAGGCCGAGTTTGGTCAGTGCATTGGCGAGGCGATTGGCCCCGACATTAAGCGCGCGCCAATCTAGGCTGCGATCCTCGAAGACGAGCGCCGGCGCGGTCGGGTCGTTGCGGGCGTTGAAGGCGAGCGCGTCGCCGATCAACATGTTATTCGGCCGCTTTAGGGGTCTTTATATGACTACCGGCGAGCCGCTTGCGCACCTCGTCGGAATTGCCAGGCGGCAGCATTTCGAAGATGCTTTCGATGCTCGTATAATCCATGTAGCCGATGCGCGACAGCGGGCGCAGCTTGAGCACGTCGAGGCGCCCGTTTTCCGTAAGTACGCTATCGTCGATATGTACGCCGACCACCTGGCCGAACACGACGTCCATCGATTCCGACGCGGGCGTTCCCGGCAGACGGACGGTCATGTGGTATTTGCACTCGATATGGACCTTGGACTCGGCGACACGAAATGGTTTCACCAGTTGAGATGGTGCCTTGGTCAGACCGGCCGCTTCGAACTCGTCGGTATCGGGTTCGGAACGCGCGGAGGACAGGTTTACGGCTTCGCGCAGATCATAGGTCGCCATATTACAGACGAACTCTCCGGTCGCCTCGGCATTGGTCACAGAATCCTTGCGACGCGGGTGATGCGTCTGGTTTGCGCCGAACATCACGAAGGGCGGGCGCGGCGTCAGCATTTGGAACTGGCTGAAGGGAGCGAGGTTCGGCACGCCGTCGGCGGATAGCGTCGAAATCCAACCGATCGGACGCGGCACGACGCACGATTTAAACGGATCGTAAGGCAGATTGTGAGGCGTGCGCCCGGGTTCGTAGAACATATTTGTATTCCCTTGCTCGTCATCACCCGGCTTGTCCGGGTGATCCATCGATGGATGCCCTGTGTGCTTGGCACACATAAAATGTGTGACACGAGTCGGGGCATGACGACTTTGCCTAAGACTTATTGCTCTCCGCGATCAGCATATCGCGCAATTCGCGTTTGACCACCTTGCCGATCAAGTTTTCCGGCAGGGCGTCGAGCAACTTGACCTGCTTCGGCCGCTTGTAAGGCGCCAAACGGTCGCGGACATAATCGATCAATTCGCCTTCGGCTATGGTCGCGCCCGGCGTCGGAACGACGCACGCCACCACCATTTCTCCCCAATCGGGATGCGGCACGCCGACGACCGCGACTTCCTTGACCTTCGGGTGCGAGCGGAACACCGGCTCGATCTCGGCCGGATAGACATTCATACCGCCGGTCCGAACCACATCGCGCGAGCGCCCGGACAGATAGATGAACCCTTCGTCGTCCTTCTTCAAAAGGTCGCCGGTGATGAACCAGCCATCCTTGAAGACCTCACGGGTCTCGTCGGGCTTGTTCCAATAGCCCTTGAATACCTGCGGCGCCTTGACCGCCATGAGGCCGATCTCGCCGTTCGGCACCATTTTCATATTCTCGTCCATCGCCTCGACCCGGCACAGGCGTGCCGCGCGGCCGACGGATTCGACGATCTCGCGCCGCCCACCCGGCGCCATCGCACCGTCGATATCGTTAGGCAGCAGATAGGTGATGCGCCCACCCGCCTCGGTCGAGGCATAGGCGCAGAAGAATTTCCCTTTGAAGGTCGCATTGGCGCGCAGATTGGCCATACCTGCATCGTTGCCACCGACCGGCGATGAACCCGAATAATAGCGTACGCTGGAGAGATCGTATTTCCCGAGATCGGGATGGCCGGTGAAGCGTGTGAAGGTCGATTGGCTCGCATGAACGATGGATAAACGCTCCCGCTGGGTCACTTCCAGCAACTGCGTCGCATCAAATTTCGGCAGCATGACGATCGTCGCGCCACCGAGTACGTAGAGCGACAACATCGACAGATTGGCGCCGGCCGCCATCGGCCCAGCGATGCACGCCACGTCGCCATCGATGAAGGGCGTATGGAATAGATTGATCATGCCGCAGGACAGGATTTGGCGATGCGTCTTCGCGCATCCCTTGGGCGTACCCGTTGTGCCGCTCGTATATTTTATGGTGAGGTCTGCATCGGAGTCGTGCGGGCCATCGGGTTCTTCGGCTGAGGAATCGGCCATCAGCTTCGCATAATCCCTGGCGAAGGAATGATCGCCGATGCCGATGACATCTTCGAGGCTGCGTCGTGCCCCGGCGATCTCCGCAATGGTCGCTTTGGCACCCGCGCCGACGATGACATATTTCGCTTCGAGATCGTCGATGACGTGCGCGATCTCATTGCCGACCTGGTTCGGCATCACCGGCGCGCCGATCGCGCCGATCTTGGCGAGTCCGAAAAAGATTTCGACGAATTCGATTCCGTTTTCGAGCGGATAAACCACGCGGTCGCCGGCCCGAACGCCGAGCTTGATCATGGCATTGGCGACGCGATTGGCGCCGGCGTTCAACTCGCGCCAATTGCGACGCTGATCGCCGAAAATGATCGCCGTGCGATCGGGCTGGAGCCGAACGTTCTGAGCGAGGCTGTCACCGACGAGCATGTCCTACCTGCCACTTAGGCGTTGTCGCCCGGCCATTATTCGCGGTTTAGTGGGCGCCTTTCGGATGCCCGGGCGCTGCCCGGAGCATCCGAATTAAATACCCAGTTATTCGCCGACTGTCACCCGGCGCTTCTTGAGCCGCCCGTCCTTGTCGACCTGAGTGCGCAGAACCTGCAGCTCCCAATCCGTGGGCGGCGTGGTCTGCGGTACATCGCCCTCGATCACCAATTCGAAGCCGGTATTCTGGATCACATCGTCCACCGTATAGCCGGGGTGGACCGAGACCAAACGCATGCGATGTTCGTCTTCCGTGTAATCGCACACGCAGATCGGCGACCAGCAATAGCCAGGCCCGTCGCGGCCATCCAACGTCTCGTGGCGGCTGTTGCCGCCTTCCATCCAGCCGGCGCCTGAACGATAGGCGACTTTCTCGACGAAAATGCGCTTGGAGTGATGCTCGGTGTAGTTCGAGGTCGGGCCAGAACCGAGCCAGATGGTGCCGACCGTACCGGGGCCGCGCACCTTGAGCTTCGGGTGCGATCCGATGCCGATCATGTTGGAATTGCCATGCTTGTCGATCTGCATGCCGCCGAGGCCTGCGATCGAGGCGAAATTCATCCGCCGTCCCTGCTTGCGGCCTTTGATGGCGTTGTCCACTACGTCCATCATATAGCTTTTGCATTCCGCGCCGATATCGCAGCGCGGATCCCACGTGCCGATCGGCAGGCGGTCGAACTTGCCGTTGATCGAGCCGGCGCCGCCGGTGGTCAGCCACAGGTTCGGCGCGGTGGTCAGCTGAGCAAGGCGCCCGGCCGCCAACGGAATGACGGAGTTGGCGCCGCCACCGCCGCGCTTTTCTTCCTCGCCCGACAATGCCCGCGCCATGCAGACCGTCATCAATTCCGCCATCGAGTAGCGGTCGGTTCCCGGATTGGCTTGAGTAGATGCCATTTTGGCGCTCCCTTAATTGACTGACAGCATGGTCTGAAGCTCGGTCATGCGCTTCATGCCGCCGACCAGTTCGAGATATTCCCAATGGTCCTTCGGACCGTAGACAAACTTGTCGAGATATTCCTGGACCTTCCCTTCCTTGCACATCTCGAGGTACAGGCGCAGATGCTTCTCGTCGACCGCGTAGGAACCGGACGAAAAGGTCGGATGTGCTGCGAACGGCGCATGCACCACGTAATCGACCCAGGGACCCGGAACGGTCGTCTTGGACGCGTCCTTCGCGATCTCCTCGGTGCTCACGATCCGGTCGGCCTGGATAATCACCATCGAGGCTGCTTTGCACTTGTCCGGCTCCTGACGGTTGCCGCCCCAGCATTGGGCATTACCGT